>JBAXEI010000001.1:0-145697 GCA_037140515.1 Candidatus Berkelbacteria bacterium
CTATAAGACTCTAGGCTGGTTTGGGCTTTTAGTCGATATCATATTTTGCGGCATTGGAGTTCTTGCTTACTTTGCAGCCAGACAATTCGCTGGTAGGCAATCATTGACCGCAGCAAGTAGCGCGCTGAAAGATCTTCTTGCGCGAGTTTATACGATGGTAGCCTATTTGCCAGAGGGTAAATACCCGATTACGCTGATCGAAATGAGCGATGAAGACGTTGTTCTTTATGCCCACAGAGTGATTATCAATGAAGAGTTCTGGGCAGACGTGCCAGAAAAAATCACAATCTTTGCGAAAAGCTATGTGACAGGGCGATATATTATGGCTCGGCACGAACCTTTTCAAAAGAAAGAATGGTTTATGGAATCCATAACGAATGCGATCGTCCTTGGTGCACAAGGCATACCTCGTTCAAAGAAAAAGAAACAAAGCCAGTCTCCATTACTTCGGTAGTGGGGATTTTTTATATAGAATTATGATACAATTAGACAAATTGATAATACTAAAGAATGGAGTGGAGATGATCAAGCTTGTAGGATTCCAGGCGGCGATAGAAGGCGTGTTGCAAAAGATAATCGATGAGAAAAATATTGAAACAGGGGATAGGGAAGTCGAAATAGTCTCGGCAGAGGGTGAAGGCATTAGCTCAGAATTTACTGGTCTTGATTATGTTTTTGCGGAAGCAGCTGCTAATCCTGATAAGGCGATCGTGCTATGCTCGATCACTGGACCTTTTCTCGCGAACGAAGGGCGTTTTCAGGCGGCTATGGGATATCCAAATGTTTCGTATTGCGACATGATCACTCTAACAAAGGATGTTGAGGCTAAAGTTGCAGAAGCAATCGGCGCCAAAAGGCCAAAAGATGAGCTGGCTATAGAGCTCTCCAACGCCAAAATGGAGCAAACTATGATTGCAAGCCTGAAACATGGTCTGGATAACGTTCGTAGAGCTGGATCTGGCCCAGAAGCAAAAACAAAATGGGTTGCTGATGCGATGAAGTACTATGAGACTATTAATAAAGCGAATAATGTTCCAGAAATCCCAACCGAAGGCGGCAGCGAAGCTATTTTTGAAGATTTGGCATATAAGGTAGACAGTGCTGATAAGGCCAATGTCGAGTCAAAATTTGTAGGCAAAGAATTGCCAGGCGTATTTGTTGATGTCGAGGGCACATTGCTTGCAAAAGATGAAGGTGGAAATGAAGTTGTGAACATGCCTTTGGTTGAGAAGCTGCAAGAGCGAGCGCTGACTTCGCCAATAACCATTTGGACAGATACCAAGATCGACTATATCAAAGGGCCTCTTCGAAAAGCAGGAATTCTTTGGAAAATCGTGCCAAAAGAGTACTTTAAAGGCTGTATTCCCGAAGAAGTTGTAGACGATTTATCCGAAGCTGAGTTTGAAGCAAAATACGAGATCAAACCAAGGAAATTTACTAGTCCTGCTGATTTTATCTCAGGAGAAGAGAAGCCACTTGTTGAGGCCGCAGTATCAAACGAAATTCAAGCTATTACTGAGCCTACACAGGAAGAAGCAGCTCCAGCACCAATTCCAAGTGCTCCAGGCACAAGTGCCTGATAGATATTGCACAAAATATGCTACATATTAAATAAGACCCGCACTTCGCGGGTCTTATTAAAATTAAGTCTATTTAAGATCGAATTAGTAAACGATTGGCATGTTGTTCACTGTACTTGAATCAGCTTTTCCGCTAGCAACAAGAGCGATGATTGCGCCCCATGATAGGATTATCAGGAGAATATTTATGCCAAGAATTACCAAGCCCCAAGTTGTCCAAGCTTTTTGAACTGCCTTGAACTGTGCAACAGATTCAAATTTGCGATGTGTCCAAGCCCATTCGTTGCCCTTCGCGCCAAGAATAAAGACCATAATAACATTTACAAACGGGATAAAGCACAAAAATGCGAGGTAGCTGCTATTTGCAATTCCCCAAATCCAAGTCAAACAAAATGCGCCCCAGTTCCAGCCATGTAATTCTGCTGGCATTGGCCCATTTACTCCAGAAATTCCTCCGGCTGCTGGTACGCCTGTTGGCTGTGCTGCCGATGTAGGAATTGCTTCCTCTTTCTTCACGCCTGCTGGTACCTCTGGTGTAGGTGCTGCTTCCTCGACTTTTTCTTTTTCGTCCATGAAACTCCTAAATTACTATTGACGCTAATAATTAATTTGTTAAAAAATGGTGTGGTGCGACTAAGCTACATATCTATGACATTCGGGAAAGGAATATGATTAGAATCACCAAAAGAAGTAACTGCAAGGTGGTGGTTAGAACAAAAAATATGATACCCCAAATTGCCCACGACTTTTGTACTGCCCTAAATTGTGCGACTGATTCAAATTTGCGATGTGTCCAAGCCCATTCGTTGCCCTTGACGCCAAGGACAAAAATCATGACAAGATTTACATATGGTATGAGACACAAAAGCGCGAGATAGCTGTTGTTTGCTATACCCCAAATCCAAGACAACCCAAATGCGCCCCAGTTCCAGCCATGCAGCTCTGCCGGCATCGGTCCGTTTACACCCGAAACTGTGTCAGCTGTTGGTACACCCGGTGGTGTTCCTGAAATAGGTGCAACTTCTTCTATCTTTATCTTTTCGTCCATGAAACTCCTAAAATTACAATTCAATCTTCTGGATCAAATTATTATAAAATATTTTGCTATTTCTTCTTGGCGGCCAAATAACTAAGCGCACGATATGAAATGGTCCAATAAGATGAGAGGAAAGTATTGAAAATGCTGAGCGCCAAGTAGACCCCACCAAGCATGACAACAGCAAGTATGCAGCCGACAACAACGCCAGCGACAGGGGAGGCAATCGCAGCAATGATTCCGGCTAATATCATTATAATTACAACGACAAATACAAAAAGCATCATAATGAATGAGACAACTATCGCGATGCCAACTTGGATTAGCCAAAGTACGATCGAGTTGCCAAGATTTTTGCGAACCATAGTGTGAACATGGGATAGAGAGTCGAAAATCCCCATCTTGTCGATCACAATTGCTCGAGATGAAACCTTGATTAGGATACTTATGTAGAGCGATGCGACAATAGCCGGAAGAACTAGGATGACGCCAAGCAGAATCCCGTATAAGATAGAACTCTCAGTGTGTGACAGCAGCCACGGCAGGAAACAAAGGAAAACGAGGGCAGATACTCCGAGCATAACGGAAAGGCCAATAATCAAATCCTGACCGAAGAGCTTCCAGACAAATTCACGACCTTCGTGATATGCTTTTTTGAAACCAAGTTCCTTATTAGACGTTTCGAGACTTTTGACCGACAGGATCAGGCCAGCTTTGGCAGAGTAGCTCACATAGAGGATCACTAGCCAGATAATGAGCATCACAAGGAGAATCGCGACCCCGGTCCAAATGTGGTCTAACAGAAATTGCCCTGCCCATTTCATGTCATCTGGGATTTGGTATTTTGATAAAACATCGCTTGACGAAGCATGAATTTTGGGAAAAATGTTGAAAATTGAAGCAGACTTGTCTCCGCTGACTGGTGTCGCAGGCAAAAATCGTTGAAATAAATCACCATTCGTACCTTGATCTGTGCTGGAGCCACCGTTGCCAGAACCAAAAAAACTTCCAGGAGAGCTCATTGAGCCTTCAGCGCAGAGTGCCAGAAGCCCGAGCCACCAAAGCCAACGATATTTCTTCGTGATTTCCCACGCTCGCCCGATAATTTTTCCATAATCCATAATAAGCTCCTTATTTAGATGCTAGTTCTATTATATTCAATACAAAAATAATTTGCTAGACTATAAAGTCATAATTTAAAAAAGAGCCGCCGGAAAGTCCGGACAGCTCAAACGGTTTAGAAACCAATCATGTTGGGATTCTCTCGAGCGCAGCAATCAGCCTCGAGTTTTGGATAGGCAATCTGCCATTGTCTTAGGCAGCGCTCTGGTACGCCGAAGCTTTTGACAAATTCGAAGTATTCGGCAGTTGCGCCAAGTGGCATACCGCTGGCTTCGGCTTCGCGATGCATCTCAAGCGCAGCAGTAATTGCTTTGTTGAGATGTTGCATGCAATTTGGAATTAGATTTCCAAATGCTTCGAGACGGAAGCCGAGATGCACTATGTGATAGTACTTCTCGTTCAGACAGCGATATAGGACGAGATGATGCCGTGCATCACCGATGAAATAAGCTTCTGCGAGTTTTCCTCCTAAGTGGCTAAACAATTCAGGGATACTCGCGAAGTAACTACCGATAGCTGCTACAGCTTCAGCAGGACACGGGGTCTCAAGAATATTTTTCATGATTCTAGCCTCCTCATCGTTTTTATACCACATTCGGCTTACTGGAGCAATGGTCTTGAGTTGCAATTACCGAGATCTCTGCTAAGATGGAGCAGTCCGAAAGGACGTACACAAAATCTGAATTGGAGGGGAAAATAGATGGTGCAAGAGTTGAAGAGACTACTTCTCATTCTAAAAATTGTTCTGACTGGCGGTCCTTGTGCCGGGAAGACGACTATTCTGAACGCGATTATCGCTGAGTTTTCGAAGGCGAAAGTTCTTATTGCAGCAGAAGTTGCAACCGCGATTTTCGAAATGGGATACCCGTTAGCTGGCCGTGATATCAGCTATTCTGAACGTTGGTTGGAAGAATTGCAGCGGACCATCATTCCGCTACAGAAGTATCTGGAATCTCAGCTGGTTGAGTCCGCTCGTGAAAACGGGCAAAGCCTAATCATCTGTGATCGTGGAAAGATGGATCCTGCAGCATATTTGCTCGGTGGACAGAAGGAGCTCTCGGAAAGATTTCAGATTGAAGCAGAGCCGACGTTCAAAGAATATGAGATGGTCATTCATCTCGAATCTCTGGCGACTGCTAATCCCGCTCTTTATGATCAATTAAAATCTACCAATCCGCATCGTCGCGAAACGCTCGAACAGGCACAAGCTCTTGAGATGCGAACTCGCGAAGCGTGGAAAGGTCATCCAAATTGGCACTTTGTTTCTGGCAAGCTGAGCATGGAGGAGAAGATTTCTGAAGTCATCAATCTACTCTCGGTCTACCTCGACAAAGAGGTTGAAAGACGCTGGATCTTACCTGAAGTCCCTAAAATCAAGCTGCCACAAGCCAAAAGGATCCGCCAGGGCTATCTATATGTAGATGGTCGCGGAGAACTTCGTATTCGTGAGACTGACAATCAGCACACGATGGCCGTAAAGGGCAAAGATGGCGTTGGCGGAATTCTCCGTCGTGAGTTTGATCGGCCAATTCCGGCTTGGGTATTCGATCATCTTTGGGCAGGGACCGAAGGACGTCGAATATTTAAAGATCGTTACCCGATCCCTTATCGCAAGCATTTAATTGAGCTTGATATTTATCATGAAAGAAATCAGGGGCACGTTAAGCTCGAATGTGAGTTCCAGCCGAATGAAGATCCAGACGACTTCACTCTGCCAAATTGGGCTCACGGCGCTCGTGAAGTCACGGATGATTCACGATTCAACGACCAATCGGTTGCCTTACATGGCGCACCGATAAAATAGTTACAAATTTACTTGTCCTGCTGAATATAATGTTCAGCAGGATTTTATTTTGCTTAAAAAATTGGTGTAAATGGTGTATTTTAGAAAAAATGATTAATAATTAATTGGAAATATTATGGAAAAAATTGATTACAAAAAGAAAGATAAAGAGCTTTTCAACCCTTCTGCGAAGGAAATTTCTGAAGTCGAAGTGCCTGCATTTAATTTTATCATGATCGATGGCAAGGGCGATCCTGGAAAGCCAGGGGAGTACACAGAAGCTATCGAGGCGCTCTATCCGGTCGCATATGGGATCAAATTTCACATTAAGAAAACGCAGGGAGTCGACTACGGCGTGATGCCACTAGAGGGCTTGTGGTGGGCAGAAGATTTTGGAGATTACGATCCCGAGAAGGGGAACAGAGACAATTGGCTTTGGACTGCGATGATACGGCAGCCAGAGTTTGTGACCAAAGAAATTTTTGAGGAACTGTTAGCGGAAACTAAGAAAAAGAAAAATCTTCCAGCGCTCGAGAAAATGAGATTCGAGAGCTACAAAGAGGGTAAAGTGGCTCAGCTGATGCATATCGGCCCATACTCAGCTGAAGGACCAAATATCATGAAAATTCACGAGTATATAAAAT
This sequence comes from Candidatus Berkelbacteria bacterium, assembly GCA_037140515.1. Taxonomy (GTDB): domain Bacteria; phylum Patescibacteriota; class UBA1384; order XYA2-FULL-43-10; family 1-14-0-10-43-13; genus ELA241. The sequence continues at coordinate 6,166 of JBAXEI010000001.1, forward strand.
CTAAGGGTCATAAGCTGTCTGGCAAACATCATGAGATCTATCTCGGCGACCCTCGTAAGTCGGCCCCAGAAAAGCTCAAAACAGTGCTTCGCCAGCCATACGCTTAAAAGACAAACAAAAAACGCTCTCTATGAGCGTTTTTTGTCCAAAATGGGGGATGAATTGGTTATTTGACTGTAGAAATCTTGCCGTCCTTGATTTGAATCATGCGAGTGGCATATTTCTTGACATAATCGCCGTGGGTGATCAGGATAACGGTCTGTTTGTTTTTCTCATTTAGCTTTTTCAGAATATCCAGAATTTCTTCACCTGTGTTTGAATCGAGGTTGCCTGTTGGCTCATCGGCTAGGATGATCGCTGGTTTGTTGATCAGCGCTCTGGCGATAGCAACTCGTTGTTGCTCACCACCAGAGAGAAGGCTAGGCAGGTGATTTGCACGTTCCTCGAGGCCGACTTGTTTCAGCGCCGCTTTGACCCGGTCGCCATCACTTTTTCCTCGCTTGGCAATTGCTGCTTCGACATTTTGAGCAGCAGTAAGTGTCGGAATCAGGTTAAAATTTTGGAAGATGAAGCCGATATTGTCTCGGCGAAGCTTTGAGAGATTTGCGTCGCTGATCTTGGCGATGTTTGTGCCGTTTATCTCGATGATACCTGATGTCGGGCGGTCAAGGCCGCCGATTAGTTGGAGGAGCGTACTCTTGCCTGAGCCAGACGGTCCGATGATGACGAGGAAGTCACCTTTCTCGATCGCGAGATTCGTGCCATTTACGGCATGGATGACTCTTGCGCCTTGTTTGTAGTTTTTTATTACGTTTTTTGCTTCTACTATAGCCATGGGGTCCTTATGTTGTTAATTATTCCAAATTTCTCAGCGCCTCTTGTGGCTTCATGCTTGCTGACTTCACTGCTGCAAGTGCACCAGCGAGGATAGAGCCGAGGAAGGCGACACCTGCGCCAAGTAGTAGGATCATAGAATTGTAAGCGACTTTGAGCTCAACTGAAGTTGTAATTCCTGTTGATTGTGCTGAAGTATCTGCACCTCTGCCTCTACCCATAAATCTCTGTGCCATTCCCTGGAAAGAGCTGCTGGTGTTCGCGACTGTAGCCGAAAGCGAAATATTATAGTGATTCAATATCGCGATTGCGAGGATACCCATGCCGACACCGAGCGCTGCCCCCAAGATGCCCAAGACAATATTTTCCATGATAATCTGGCGAATGATGGCAGCATTGCTCCAGCCAAGCGCCTTGAGTGTACCGATTTCACGAATTCTTTTGTTGACCGAGAGAATCGTGAGAAGGCTGACGATGACGAAAGCGGCAAGAACGATGATGATGCTGACGATGCCAATAAATTTGTTCGTCAGGTTTGTTGCACTGACCAAGCTTCCGGAAACTTGTTTTGCTGTATCTTGCGCACTGGTAATGCTTGCGCCGGTGAACAGAGTTTTTAGGGAGGTTCCAGTCGCATCAACATTTTTCGCATTTGTCGACTTCACTAGCAAGATATTGATACGATCAGTCTTGCCTGATAGTTTCTGCAGATCGGCGAGAGGCAAATACATGTCAGCGGTGTTTGTATAGAGCTTTGGATCAACAATACCGATTACCGTGAGCTCAGTCTTTGCAAGAGTGATCTTGTCTCCGAGCTTTGTGCTGTTTTTGTCGGCATAAGATTTGTTGACGATAACGCTGTTAGCACTTCCATCGAAATATACGCCTGAGGTGATCTGACTTGGCAAGATTAGGCCGATATTTGTCTTCGTCGTGTCAACTCCAGCAACGGTGAACGAAGTAGTCTTGATATCGGTTGAGATTGGTCCAACATTTTGAGTGAAAGACTGATCTTGCGTCTGATATTTGAAAGTTGATTTCTTCAATCTCTCTGGCATAGCGGCATTTTCTGCGGTACGCATATATGTGCGACCTTCTTCTGAGCGATCATCGATTCCCTGTGCTTTTAGCTCGTCCATGGCCTTAGTGCGAGCAGCATCTACAACTGTTCGCTCGGCATCGGTCATCGGCTCGATATCTTGACTCAACTCGACAGTTTGACCTGTAACTTTGAAAGTTGAGGTCACGACTGGAATTTTTCCCTCTTGGTGCTGAACAGTGAGGATCAAACCTGCTGCAGAGTCAGCAACCAAGTTTTTGTCCAAATTTGCTGTTACGGCAGTCTCAAATGTCAGCTGAGTTCCAGACATGAAAGTGTCGTTTGTAAATGAATCACCAGCGTTTCCGAGCTTTGACAAATCGGTCGAAATTCTGTTTTGCGACATCATCTCGGTACGAGTGGTCTCGTCGAGGGTGCTAGATTGATCCATGCTGACTGAACGAGAGACCATGATGTCGGTGCCGACATTTTGTAGCGGATTGAGCACCTTGTCCTGAGCAGCCGATAGGGACTGCGAAATTGAAATGATTGCGATGATGATCGCGCTTGCGATAGATAAACCGAGAGAGATCGTGAGTGTCTTGCCCCAACGTCGGAACAGCTCCGAGCCGAGATAGCGTAAATGAAACATTTTTGCCTTCTATTTTAATTAATTTTTCGTTGTCTATATAGTAAATCTTTTATTCTAAGAATTCGCTGAGAAAATCATTGCAAAAATATATTTAAGATCTTATGATTAAATAAATAGCGTATTAAATATAAGGAGAATATGAAGAGGTCAAAAGTTCGATTGATTGTGATCATTATATGCGTTTTGCTTATAGTTTGGTTTTTGCGGCCGTTTTTTCATCCATTTGTAATGAGCTTCGTGGTCAGTCCGCTGAAGGGGATTTTGATCTTGGCGATTATCGCCGGCATTGTGATGTTTATGAAAAAATTTGGTAAATTGTCGGTCGTTCCTGCTGGCCCGCAGAATTACACTATTCATCCATCAAATCAAGTTGGCCCAAAGATTGTATTTGGCTATATTGGACTTTTAATCTTGCTTTTTGTTGCATTGAATTTCGAGAGTGAAATTCGCTATCTGATCACAGCGAAGCAGATTGACTATACGGACAAGGCCGATTTGCCAACTTTTGATCCGATAAGATTGACACCGAAGCAGGTCGCGAAGAGATATGCCGACGACACTTTCCAAAATCCTCAGGAGAAGTTGGGTGACTCACAGATTGTGCTGATGGATGGGAAGCTGGAGAGAGTTTTCCCTCGAAATCCAGATGGTGGCTTACTATACCTGCTAAACAAAATGAACGGCTTCGTCACTGTCGAGGTTGATACGCTGGATCGCAAAGTCTCCATCGAAGATCAGCAGTTTAAATATGCCGACGGTATCGGAATTTTTGACAATCTGTACTATCGATTAGCGCTGAAAAAATATGCGGTTACTTATTCCTCGGAACCAATTTATCTGAAGGATGGCACTGGCAAATGGGTTACCGTCGTGCCTTACGTTGGCTATAAAGGCCTAATCTTCCGTGTGCCTTACTGGGCAGGTGTGATGGTCGTCCAATCTGACGGTACGATTACAGACTATACTCCCGAGCAAGCACAAGAGCTAGCGTATATGAAAGGAAATAGAATTTATCCAAAAGAGCTCGTCTACTACTATACTGACTCTTACTCATACAAGGGTGGACTTCTAAACAAATGGTTTTTGCATAAAAACCAGATTGAGACCGTCAGTCTCTCCGGAAGCGAAGAAATCTTACACGCATCGACCACCGAGGGTTTGAAGCAAATGGTGGTAGCAGAGCCATATGGTAGCTCATATGGAATTTACAAAATATTTCTTTTTGACGCGACCACTGGTAAAAGAGAAGTGATTCAGTATGATCAAAATTCACAGCTTACCGGTCCAATCGCTGCGGCGGACTATATCAAACGTGAGTTTCCGACTTATAGCTGGGACGCCTTTAGTCTCGCTGAGCCACGACCGATCAAGGTCAATGGTGACCTAAACTGGCTACTCTCGATCATTCCAAATGATGCAGCTGGCATCGCTAAAACCGTCCTTTTTGATGCGAAGACAAATAAAGTCGTCGGTGTAGATACAGAGGCACAGTTCAACGCTTATGTGACGCAGGGAATCGTCACAACCGGTTCAACCGTCGCTCCTACTACCGCGACAACGACAGGTGATACTGCTGCGATCAAAGCGAAGATAGATGAAATCCAGAAACAAGTTGACGAGTTAAAGGCGCTGGTAAAATAGTTCCAAGTCAACTCAAATAAAAAAAGCAGCCAGTCGGCTGCTTTTTTTATATTGTCTATTGAGTATTTAGGCTTTTGGTTTGCCGAGTAGCTCAAACATCTTGCCCTTGTACGCTTCGACACCTGGTTGATCGAACGGATTAACGTCGAGAACATATGCGCTGAGGGCACAGGAAATTTCAAAGAAGTAAAAAAGTTGCCCCATGTAGTAGGCTGACATTTCTGGAACTTGAATAACGAGATTCGGTACACCACCTTGCGTATGGGCAGTCACTGTAGCTTCTAGCGCCTTGCCATTGATGTAATCCATGCTTTTGCCTGTCAGATAGTTTAGACCATCTAAATTAGCTGCATCTGTGGGGATTGTGATGTCTTTCTTCTCACCGTCAATCTTGATTACTGTTTCGAACATATGGCGCTCACCATCTTGAAGGTATTGGCCAAGTGAATGAAGATCGGTGGTGAAGTCAACTGAGGCTGGGTACAAACCTTTGTTCTCTTTGCCTTCGCTTTCACCGAAGAGCTGTTTCCACCACTCCGCGAAGTAATGCATGTTTGGCTCATAGTTGGCCATAATTTCGATTTTCTTGTTCTTCTGGTAGAGAATGTTACGTGCTCCAACATAAAGCCAAGCAGGATTGATTGAAAGGTCTTTGATCAGGAGATCAGGCATTATTTCTGCAGCGCCTTGGCGCATCTCATCGATACTGATCCCAGCAACGGCGATAGGCAAGAGTGCGACAGGAGTTAGAATTGAGAATCGTCCGCCAACGTTGTCGGGAATGACAAATGTTTCATAACCCTCAGCGTCAGCCATGGTTTTGAGCGCGCCTTTGCTTGCATCAGTCGTAACGTAAATTCTTTTGGCCGCAGCCTCTTTGCCATATTTTTTTTCTAGATATTCTTTCATTAGTCGAAAGGCGATTGCTGGCTCTGTCGTCGTGCCCGATTTGGAGATAACATTTACGCTGACATCTTTGCCTTCAATGATTTCCATAAGATCTTGGACATAGCCGCCAGAGAGATTGTCTCCCAAAAAGTAAATTTCTGGGCAGCCTCGTTGAGCTTTCTCTTGCTTGTTGTAGAAGTTTGATTTTAGCGCTTCAATGGCAGCTCTTGCTCCCAAATACGAGCCACCAATACCGATGACGATGAAAACGTCAGAGTCTGATCTAATCTTTTCTGCGGCTTGTTTCATTTTAGCGGTCTCAGTCATGTCGAAGCTCCTTGGGAGGTTGAACCAGCCGAGAGATTCGGCACCTTCGCCAGTTTGATCAACAATTTTCTCCTGAGCAGCAGCTAAGTGCTCCTCCATATTTTCAATTTCAGTAAAGTTTAAGAATTCAGAAAGTTGTTCAAATTCAACAGCGATTTTTTCCATCTTGATCCTTGTTTAATTAATTCCATTATATCGTGATTGCTGAATAATAAAAGCCTCTTCTGGTTTTAATGAAGAGGCTTTGCTCGAGTAAAATTATAATTAAATATGGTTTAGGAAAAGTTTGACTCTGAACTCCGACCCTTTGCCTGGTTGGCTAATTACGTCAATTTTTCCATTGTGCGCATCAATAATTTTTTTGGCTATTGAAAGTCCAAGTCCATAGCCTGGAATATCGTGTTTTGAGCGAGAAAGGTCCGCGCGGTAGAAACGGTTGAAGATATATGGAACGTCAGAAGCTTTAATGCCTAGGCCGTGATCTTTGACTGAGATTGTGACGCTTTTATTCTGTATTTCTGAGGTTATTTCGATTTTTGATTTGTCATGGCTATACTTTATCGCGTTATCCAGAAGAATCGTGAATAACTCAGTCAGACTTTGGCAATCACCTGTGACTGCAGCTTTGTCTATATCAGAGATTATCTTGATGTTTCTTTGCTCGGCAATTTTATCTAATTTAATTTTGGATTCTTCGATTATCTCTCTTAGATCACAGACGCCAGAGACAGACTGTTTTTCATTGTTTTGGTATTGCGCAAGCCTGAGCAGGCTGTTTGATAATGATTTAAGTTTCTCGATTTCCTCCAGATTGCTTCTTAGCAATTCTTTCGCTTCAGCAAGAGTCATTTTTTTGTCACGAAGCGCAACCTCAATCTCAGTTTCCATCGCTGTGAGGGGAGTGCGAAGTTCATGAGAAGCATCGCCGGTAAAGCGACTTTGGACTTCTGCCATTTCTTCAATTGGCTGGAGGGTTTTTTTAGCCAAAAAATAGCTAGCAAATGCTGCAAGTAGTAGGACGATTAGATTTAGGTAGAAAAGGTACGATTTGATGCTCTGATCGATCTCGCTCATCCGATCAATTCTTTTTTGCTCCAGATTGTCTGACTGCATTCCGAGGCCGTCGCCATTTGGGAATATTTGCATGACGACTGGTTGTCTGCGGAAACCTCTGTCGAGCTCGTTGAAGGAGACCTTGTAGATAGCAACACTAAAGACTAGGCTTATCGCCATGACGATCAGCATGTACCAGAGAGTGAGCTTGATGTAGCTTGGAAATTTGTTTATTTGCATATTTTGTAGCCAAATCCTCGGACAGTTTCGATTATTGGCTCTCCCTTAAATGGTTTATCAATTTTATTGCGTAAGTATCCGATATAGACCTCGACGGTGTTTGGAAGGATATCAGCGTCATAGTCCCAGACATGAGCAATTAGATTATCCTTTGTCAGTACTCGATCCTGATTTCTCATCATATATTCGAGCAAAGCAAATTCTTTTGAGGACAGCGTTATGTTTTTGCCTGCTCTCACGACTAAGAATTTGAGGGTATTCAATTCGATGTCTCGAACCTTTAGGACATTTTCAACTTTTGTTCTTGGTCTCGTCAGAAGCGCTCTGATCCTGGCAAGCAGCTCCTCAAAGGCAAATGGCTTGATCAGGTAGTCGTCTGCTCCTGAGTTCAGGCCTTCGACACGATCAGAAACTTTGTCTTTCGCGGTCAGCATTAGAACAGGAGTGTGGATAGTTTTATCTCTCATCGCCTTGCAAATATTTAATCCGTCAATATCGCCTGGGAGCATACGATCGAGAATAACAATATCGTAATCTTCAGTTAGCGCAGAGCCGAGACCATCTTTGCCTTCATAAGCCACGTCAACAGCATAGGACTCTTGTTCTAAGCCCTTTTTGATCGCGTTTGCTATTTTGTGGTCGTCCTCAACTATTAAAATTCTCATATTTATACTATATAACATAAATTCTTAGAAATTGCTGAAAAGTCCCGAAGCAGTTCATGAGAGTTATTGTACTTTCTCGGTAGCCATAATATCTTTATTAGAACTTGTTTTTTTGATAATTTCATCTCGTGGAAAACTTTTCAGAACGATCTTTTTCTGTTATTCTAGAGCTAACGAAAGGGACAAATATGAGAAAAAGAGCCAAGATTATGACCGTAAGTATCGCAACGCTATTGGTAGCGGCTGCTGTTTTGATCTATTTCTTTTTGCCCGGAATGGTGGCAGATGAAGTCTATCCGCTAAAATATACTGATTTTATAGTAAAATATTCAACCAAGTACGATGTTGACCCTGCTTTGGTTGCCGCCGTTATCTTGCAAGAAAGCAGATTCAACCCGAAGGCTGCATCTCCAGTCGGCGCTCAGGGATTGATGCAGTTCATGCCTGGCACCGCCGCGACGATGGCGAAGGAGACTGGTCGCTGGCCAAATTATGATATTTTTGACGCAGAAACATCAGTCGAGTTTGGTGCAGCACATATCCACGATCTTCTTGTGAAGTATAATGGAAACGTCGAGCAGGCACTGGTCGGCTATAACGCCGGTACAGGCACGGCTGACCGCTGGATCAGCGCAAATATTTTTGATAAAGTCATAGACAGTAATTCTGGCAGCGAGACCGTAAACTATGTTAAAAAAGTCACGCATTATCAGCAGGTTTATACGGAGATGTACGGAACAGAGCTCGGGCTAAATATCAGCGCAGAGCTTCGTAAGGCTGATCAGGAGCCTCAGAGCGCAAAAGTTCGTGGGTTTGTCTGGTCAAGAATTTTCGACAATATTTTTAATCTAGGTGCAAAATAATGAACTCAAAGGTGCTCCGTCAAAAGTTTCTAAGCTACTTCGAATCCAAAGGTCACAAAATTATCCCGTCAGCGTCACTTGTACCTGAAAATGATCCGACGGTTCTTTTTACGACAGCTGGTATGCACCCTTTGGTGCCTAATTTGATGGGCGAAAAACATCCAAGTGGGGCAAAGCTTTGCAATATTCAAAGATGCGTCCGGACTGGTGATATTGATGAGGTTGGTGATAAAACACACTGCACATTTTTCGAGATGCTTGGCTATTGGTCACTAGGAGACTATTTCAAGGCTGACGCGATCAAGTTTATTTTTGGATTTTTGACCGAAGAGTTGGACATTGATCCTAAAAATTTGGCAGTAACTTGTTTCGAAGGTGATGAAAAAAACGGTATCCCAAAAGATGATGAAGCTGCCGATGTCTGGAAGTCCTTGGGGATTTCAAGCGAGAGAATAGCTTTTCTTGGTCGTGAAGATAATTGGTGGGGTCCGGCAGGAACAACTGGCCCATGCGGTCCCGATACCGAAGTTTTTGTCTGGACTGGTGGCGGAGACGCTCCAGATAAATACGATCCAACGGATAAAAATTGGGTCGAAATATGCAACGATGTCTTTATGCAATACAACAAGACGAAAGATGGAAAATTTGATCTTTTGGCTCAGAAAAACGTCGACTTCGGCGGAGGAATGGAAAGAATATTAGCATACCTAGATGGTCGAGACAACGTCTTCCAATCAGACTTATTCAATCTTATTTTAAGCGAAATTGAGCGTTTGTCTGGCAAAAAATATGAGAATTATATTAAAGAATTTCGGATTGTGGCTGACCACTTGAAGGCAGCGACATTTATGATCAGTGATGGTGTTGTCCCGCTGAATAAAGATCAAGGCTATGTCTTGCGTCGCTTGATTCGCCGCGCGATCGTAAAAGCTCATCAGATTGGCATCTCTGAAAATTTCACTCACAAAATTGCTGAAAAAGTTTTTGAAACATACGATGGTGACTATCCTTTCAACAATCAGCTAGTCCTATCTGAGCTTGAAAAGGAAGAGACGAAGTTTCGAAAAACATTGAAGGACGGCCTGAAAGTCCTAGATTCATTTAAGGAGATAGATAGCAAATCCTTGTTTGACCTTTATCAATCATTTGGCATACCGCTCGAGATTAGTCTTGAGGAAGCGAACATTCGTGGGCTCAATATCAAAGCTGAAACAATTCAACAATTTGAAGAACTTGTTCGTGAGCATCAGGCGCTGTCGCGTACCGCTTCGGCTGGCATGTTCAAGGGTGGCTTGGCCGATGATGGTGTTGCCACAAGACGGCTGCACACAGCAGCACACTTGATGCTTGCAGCACTTCGAAAAGTACTTGGCGATCATGTATATCAAAAAGGTTCAAATATCACTGCTGAGCGACTACGCTTCGACTTTTCGCATCCAGATAAGATGACGCCAGAGCAGATCGAAGAAGTAGAGAAGCTTGTAAATGAGCAGATCGAGCTTGATTTGCCCGTCATTATGGCTGAAATGTCGCTCGACGAGGCGAAGAAGTTCGGCGCTATGGGCGTATTTGATTCTAAATATGGCGAAAAGGTAAAAGTCTTCGAGATCGGTGGTTTTTCGAAGGAAATATGTGGCGGTCCTCATGCTAGCTACACGAGCGAACTTCATCATTTCAAAATACAAAAAGAAGAGAGCTCAAGCTCAGGCATTCGTCGCATCAAGGCGATACTGGACTAGATATTGGCGCGTTCTAACTATTTAAATTTGTCATCCCGTACTGGGGCTGGAGATACGGGATCTTGTGCTATTTCAATTAAGATTCCTGCTTTCGCAGGAATAACAAAGAATACGGGCATGGCAGAGTAGCGATTTATTGCATTTTTAGACCATTTGGACTATATTTCTCGTTGGAGAGGCTGGACTATATTTATATAGTTTGGCCAATTTGTAGTAGTCTAGCCAAAAGCTAGCAACAATTTGTTCTCACACAAATGAGGACGGCACCCGTGAAAACGGAAGGGGAGTAGAAAGGTATGAACGTAATACCGCCAAACGTAGAAAACCCAAGGAACAGTCTTATTGTTCCGCTTGACGTCAATCCTGACGTTGCAATGAAGCTCATTGATAGGATGTGTGCCGCTGGCGTTGATTATTTCAAAGTCGGCTACAACACGCTGGCGCAGCTTGATAAAGCTGCAATCGTGATGAGCCACATCTACGAGCGTAAAGGTTGCAGAATTTTCTTGGACGGAAAGTTTCATGATATTCCACAGACCGTGGAAAACGCAGTGAGACAATCTATCCTGACAGGCCTACGATACGGGTACGCTATAGAGATGATGAATGTTCATGCTCTTGGCGGCAGAAAGATGATGGTTGCGGCTGCAAATGCAGCAACAAACACAGCCGAAGATCTTCATATCCCGCGGCCAAAAATGATTGCCGTGACGATCTTGACCAGCCTAAACATGGACGATATTCATGAGATGGGGCTCTATCATCAAGCACGGTTTCATGGTGATGGCTTGATGTCAGAGATGGTCTTGTGTCTCGCTGAGCTTGCAAAATCGTCTGGTATGGATGGAGTTGTTGCATCCGCGCAACATGCTTCCAAGATTAAGGAAAAGTGCGGTGAAGACTTTCTTGTGGTTTCTCCTGGTATTAGACGGGAAACAGATAAGAAAGATGATCAGCAGCAGATCGTCACGCCAAGAAAGGCTATCGAAAACGGCTCAAATCAGCTCGTTGTCGGTCGTCCAATTCTTGAAGCAGAAGACCCTGCTGAGGCATTTGAATATTTCTGTATGGAAATTGCAGCGGGGCAACTTGCGCGACAAGTTGCGAAGGGGAAATAGCTATGGCTATATCAAAGGAACAGATTCTGGCAATGGCCAGCGTCAATCAGCTTCGCCAACTAAATTGGCAAGATGCGAAGGAACGGCTTATCTCAATCGAAGAGTTTATTCACATCTATGTTGTATTTGAATCATGGTGGAAGCACAGTGGTAAGCCCGAAGATCCGCATGCGGAGCTAAAGAGCAAAAATCACTCCGACGGCTATATAAACAGCCGAATCCCTCTGTCTTATGCAAACATTTGTGAGTTTCTGGCTTATCAGATGTGGCTGTATTTTAGCACCCGCCACAGAGACACTAAGATTGATGTCATCGTTTCGCCAAGCTTTGGGGCGATGGGTATCGGCATGTTCTTAGCCAAGTTTTTCCGTGCTCAGTACTTCTACACTGAAAAAGCAACAGCAGGCCAGACTTGGAATTTCAATGTAAGCGAAGACAAAGTTGTTCTCGCGATTGATGAATTACTGACTCGCGGAGTCAGCTCAGGTGCGACTATTCGCGCGATCAGAGATGGCAATTTTGGGAAAGTGAATTTCTATCCTGAGATGCTTGTTCTCGTAAACCGTTCGAATACCCAGTCGGTAGAAGGTCTGGCCGTCTCAGCAGTTTTCAACGTTGAGATGCAGGACTACGCGCCCTCTGAGTGCGTTCCTTGCAAAAATGGCTCGGTTGCACTTCCTCCAAAGAAGGATGGCAATTGGAAGCATTTTCAGAGACAAATGAAACCGTAAGCAGATAAACCGAAGAGTCGGTCTAGCGCTAAGCTGGATCGGCTCTATTTTTTTTACTTTTGTCATCCTGAGGCACCGAAGGATCTCCGGAGATTCTTCACTCACATTCAGAATGACAGACGCGAATACACCCATGAGATCGATATAATTGAGCTCATCGCATTGACAACATTCAGCATTTATGTTAGAAATACATTGCGAGCAACCACCGAGGTGGTATCGCAAAAAACTGCTGCGTAGCACGGCGGGCATGCTCTATATGAGATGCCAATGTGTGAGTAGGCAGTGAAGGAGCAAGGTATGTTTAAGACATATCTGAAGGCTTGGGTGCTGTCATGGTTTGCAGTTGGCATGGCGATGACGGCGATACTTGGCACAGTTGCGTGCTTTGGAAAATGGAAGACTGGTGGCTTTGAGCTTGGTCAGCTTTCTGCTGTTGTGGCCTCTGCCTGCTTGGTTGTTTCTTTGGCCCCATTCTGCGATACGTTGAAGCGGGTCAAGAAGCTTAGTAAGGCAAAGATTCTGAAAGATTGGCTTGATTTCAATTGCAAAACGATTGACCTACCAGTAGAGCAGCTTGCAAAGGCAGAAATCGCAGAGGTATGTTGGCTCAAGGGCGCTTCTGACCTTTCTGAGTATTTGTTCAATCCGCATTATTATCGTGCGGGCGATTGCGAGTATCTTCAAATGTTTATCGATGCGACGCCACTAAGGGAAAGAAAGCCCAGCGCTTTCATCGTAAATATCCAGATTGGCGATACAGCGTTTACTGGCCAATCAAACTATTTCAAAGGTTCCTGGAAGCTCATGTCTTCTCGACAAGAAGGGTCGCTAAAGTGGGTGCTCTTTGATGGCATAAGAAGTCGAGAAATTGAATCCATTCATAAGCTGACGAATCGGAAAGATCCAAAACTTGTGAAAGCTTTGTCGATAATGGAGTATTTCGACAATTGGGCTCATTACGAGAGAACCTTGACGTTGGCTGCTGTGGTGATGGAGCTTGATAGCACAAAAGGAGACAAGGCTACAAGGTCTCCAAAGATCAGAGATCTCAAGGAAGCGATCAAATACTTCCTTCTCTGTACCAATTATCAGAATGAGAATTTCGAGAATATTCTCATAAATATTCGCAAGAAGAGCGAAGCGGCAGACGCAGAAAAAAACGAGGTAAAATCTCAACCAACCGGACCAGTTCCGCTAATGTAGAATGAACTGGTGGGCAGTATGAAAAATACTGCCCTTTTTTTTACCCAAAAAACGGTTACTTGTACAAATTTTGGTTATTAATTATAATGTAATTAACCTTAGTAAAGAGGGCTTTTTGTCCTACTTCGTGAAGAAAGCGGTTATAACAAGGGAGCGGGAGTTCATGGCACTATTTAAGAAATCAAAAAAACACTACGCGATCGCGCTAGACATCGGCACAGAATTTGTAAAAGTGCTTGTTTTTTCGATTGAAAACGATACTGCTCATGTTATTGGCGTTGGCCGACAGAAGCAGGCGCTTTCGGATATGCAGGGTGGGCGAGTGACCGATATTTATGGCGTGATCAAAAATTGTGATATTGCCCTCGAGCAAGCTTTTGAGGAGGCCAAAGTCACACCAAAGCAGTGCATCATCGGTATCGCTGGCGAGCTCGTCAAGGGTGCAACAACTACAATTCACTATAAAAGAGACAAAGTTTCAGAGAAGATTACGGTCAAAGAGCTAAAAGAGATTATTGAGCAAGTTCAAGATCGCGCTTTTGACAAAACACGAAGTGAATTGGCTTGGGAGAGTGGCCAGACTGAGGTTGACGTCAAATTAGTTAATTCGGCAGTTGTCGATGTCCGAATAGACGGTTACAAGGTCACAAATCCGATCGGTTTCCAAGGTCGCGATGTTCAGGTCGGTATATTTAATGCTTTTGCGCCAATAGTTCACATCGGCGCACTTCAGACTGTTGCTGAAGAGCTAAAACTTGATCTTCTTTCTATTGCTGCAGAGCCATATGCGGTGGCTCGTTGCGTTGGCATGGAAGATTCAGCTGAGTTTTCATCTATCTTTATCGATGTTGGCGGTGGCACGACGGATATCGCCGTGGTTCGTGCTGGTGGAATCGATGGGACGAAGATGTTTGCGATCGGTGGACGAGTATTTACCAAATCCATCGCCGATGCTTTTGATAAGCCATTTCACGAGGCAGAGAAGCTTAAGCTAGACTACTCATCTGGTAAGATCGCGAAGGATTCGGAGATATACCGCAAGATCAGAAAAGCGATTGAAAACGATTGCGAAGTCTGGCTCTCTGGCGTAGAATTAGCCCTAGAAGAGTTTACGAACATCGAGCTCTTGCCATCAAAGATCATGCTTTGTGGCGGTGGCTCATTACTTCCTGAAATTCAGGAATATCTGTCCAAGACTGGTTGGGTGAAGAATCTGCCATTTGCAAAAATGCCAAAGATAGACTTTATTAAGCCAAGCCAAGTTGCGACAGTCATCGACGATACTGGCAAGCTTCAGAGCACACAGGACATCACCCCTATGGGCTTAGCTAATCTCGCGATTGATCTTGCAGGCGACGAAAAAGTTGTAGATAATATTTTAGACAAAATAGTAGATGGACTGAGATCATAAATCATGAATCAAGTATTTTACCTCGAAGCTGACGAAGAAATTACAAAGGTAATCAACCGAATCCGAAATTGTAAGGAGGACGGGGCTGTTTTGGTGATCCCGCGAGGGGGTACGATCGGTCAAAGCATTATCAATCTGAAAATACTTCGCAGAAACGCCTTCGAACATGGTAAGGGTATCGCCTTGGTGACCAACGATTCGGTGACAAACAATCTTTCTGATCAGCTTGGAATCTCAGTTTTCTCTAAAGTTAGCGAGGCAGAAAAAGCCAATTTGGCTGTAGCTGTCGAGGTTGAGAAAGCAAAGCCTCTATCGAACGATGAGGAAGAGAAGATCAAATCATACAAAAAATATGACCTAAGTCGTTTGAATGAAAACGGTGAAGAGGCTGATGTGAAAGAGGTTCCAGCGAAGAAAGAAATACTCGATCAGGGCGAAGATATCGAAGAAGACGAAGATTTGGATGAAGTTGGTGAGGGGGTGATGGCTGAAGAAGCCGAGGATGCCCCTGAAATTAAACACCATAGTATCGATGAGATGGCTGACGAGGATGAATCTCACGACGAGGCACCAAAACAAAAACCTGAAGACAAGAAAGAGAAGGATGCGCCAAAAGCTGAATCAAAAAATGAAGAGAAAAAATCAGATGATTTTAATTATGTAGACAGAGATCGGAGAGGTCAGAAGTCAGAAGTGAACGCTGATGATAAAATTGGGCGAAGTCGCGAAGAGAAATCTGATATGCCGAAGAAACCAATGAAGCGGCTGACAAAAGTTTTAATCGTCACATTTAGTGTTCTTTTTGTTGCGCTTCTTGCTGGTGCCTACGTCTTCTTGCCTACCGCGAAAGCTTCATTAGTGCTGAAAACTAGTCCGATTGAGAAAAGCTTCAATGTCGTGGTTGATAAAAACCAAGCAGAAAGCGATCTAGCAAACATGAAGTTAAATGGCCAAATTGTAACTGCCGAGAAGGAGCTGACCGGCCAGTATCCCTCAACAGGGGTGAAAAATGTTGGCGAAAAAGCGATTGGTAAAGTAACTGTCTCGAATTCATATGATACAAGCAAAACTATTCCAATAGAAAAAGGTGCTGTGATTGTTCGCGGTGACAAGCAGTTCGTCGTCCAGAAAGGCGTTTTTGTCCCAATCGCAACTGCATCACTCGCGGTTGTCGATGGCGTTAGCGTAGTTAGCATCACTCCAGGTAAAATCGACGTTGATGTTGCTGCAATTGACCCTGGTGAAGCGTTTAACCTTGAGCCAGGTGTCTTTAGCTTTGTTGCATTTACGGGCACAAAAAAGGAAAAGGTAACGGCGGCAAATGCAGTTGCTTTTGCTGGTGGTAGTACGAAAGAGCAGAAATTTGTGACAGCCGATGACTTGAAGAAGGCAGAAACAGATATGAAGAAAAAGGTTTATGATGCAACAAATGCTGACTTGCTTTTGAAAATAGATGAGTCGAAGCTAAAAGTCTTAGAGGGTTGCACATCTGAAAACGTGATTGCTTCAGAGTCCAGCAAAAAGGCAGATGACACTGTAGATACCTTTGACTATAAAGTGAAAACAAACATTTCAGCACTTGGTTTTGTTGAGGCTGACTTCAAACAATTCGTCCTAGACGGTGCCATCAGTCAACTCGCATCAGATCAGATGATTATCAATCCTGAGAATATGACGATCGATTATAAGCTGAATGTTGCAAATCTTGATCAGGGAAATATCACGCTAAAAGCTGACTACAAGGGCCAGGTTGGCAAGAGGATTTCAACTGACATAGTGAGAAATGCTATTACAAACAAAAGCCTTGGAACCGCTCAGAACTACCTCATTGGAATAGATGGAGTTGAATCAGTGACCTTAGAAGTCTGGCCTAAATTTGTTCCAAGAACGCCAATTCTTCCTGAAAAAATTCAAGTGAATTTTGATTACGTACAATAATAGAGCTCTTTCAATAACATTAATTCTTCGATATTATAGACTTATATGTATTTAGCTATTGATTTTGGTTTGAAAAGAATAGGCTTGGCGCTAGGAACTATGTATCCACGTGGTGCGGGTGTTCTTGACGGTGCCAAAAATATCGAGATTATTCTCTCGGAATTAGCGCAGATCGTCAAAGAAAACGATGTCGAGGCGATTGTGATCGGTATGCCGATCAGAAGTGCCGGTGAAGAGGGGACAATAGCGGACAAGATTCGTGATTTTGCCGAGAAATTAGCCAAATTTACTCATTTAGCAGTATATTTTGAGCCCGAGCAATTTTCTTCAGCGGAGGCGAAGAGAATGCTCGTTGAGAACAAGAAGAGCCACACTCGAGAAGGCGGGGAAGTTGACGAAATGTCCGCAGTTCTTATTCTCGAACAATTCTTAAACCAAGTTGAGCGAGTTGGACTGAATACAATCGAGCCAGACTATAAGCCATAGAGGGATTGTTGATGAATGAAGAGAAGCCAAAACCAAAGATAACAGCTGGAACTATTATAAAACTTACGATAGTTTTTTTGTTATTAATCGTGATCGCATTGTCGATTTTTTTCTTCAACAAAGAAACGACTCAAAAGTCTAATTTGCTGATTGATAATAAAGTTGTCGAGGTGCTTGATGGCTCCACGCCGAAGCAAGTCTCAGCAATGCTGTCTGAGCAAGGAGTATTAAAAAAGGGATCTCTCGATCTGTATTACTTGCTCGAGCGTGTAAGCCATAAAAATATTATTCCTGGTTTCTACGAAATTACGCCTACGATGTCGATGAAGGACATCATTGCTCTTTTCGGTAGCGGCGAATTTAAACAGACGAAAATCACATTTCCTGAAGGCTGGCGAATGGAGCAGATGGCGATTCGCTTGGACGCAAATGGTATCGTTGATTATGCTGAGTTCACAGCTTTAGCTCGTGAATATGAAGGCAAGCTTTTTCCTGACACATACTATTTCAAGCCAAAAATGACCGCGACTGAGATTGTGAAAATGATGACGGACGACTATTCTTGGCGTACAGAGAATCTCGCAATTTCTGATTCTGACCTTATAATAGCCTCGATTGTCGAGCGCGAGGCGGCAAATGATGCTGACCGTGCACTAATCGCGGGTATTTACAAAAATCGTGTTAAAGCAGGTATGAAGCTACAGTCTGATCCAACAGTTGAGTATGGACGAGATACAAATAACTTGGCGAAGCTTAGCGTTGAGAAACAGAAAGAATATTCTTTTTGGCAACCAGCACATACAGTGGAATTCACAAGCGTTGTTTCTCCCTACAATACTTATCAGGTCAGCGGCTTACCAGCAGGACCTCTTTGTAGCCCTGGGATCGCAAGTATCAAAGCGACGCTTTCGCCTACAGCAAGCCAATATTATTATTTCCTTTATGGCAGAGACAAAAAGATTCATACAGCGAAGACACAAGCCGAACATGAGACGAATGTTCAGAAGTATATGTAGGAAATGTACAAAAACGAAAAATGTAGAAATATCGAAAATCAGATCTCTGGAAATATCGTGCTTGACCGTCGTCTCTATTTACACTAGACTAAAAAATGTCTTACGATTTTGGCTCTCTGATTCGCTGTTGTCGTATCATTACTAAATATAAAATACGTGAAAAATCCTTTCAACAAATTGCTAAGCCGTTTTTCTCAAGATATTGGGATCGATTTGGGTACGGCAAATACACTCATTTACGTGCGCGGAAAAGGCATTGTCATTCGTGAGCCTTCTGTGGTTGCGATCAACAAGCGAACAAAAGAAGTTTTGTCAGTTGGCGAAGAAGCGAAGAGAATGGTTGGTCGGACGCCAGCCCACATTGTGGCAATTAGGCCTCTCGTAGATGGCGTTATTTCTGACTTCGAAATTACCGAAACAATGCTCAAATATTTCTTCGATCGAGTACATCGAGAAAGATTTACTCTTATTCCTCGTCCTCGCGTTGTGATTGGCATTCCGCACAGTGTTACTGAAGTAGAAAGACGTGCTGTAGAAGAGGCAGCGATAAATGCTGGGGCTCGTGAAGTTTATTTGATCGAAGAGCCGATCGCTTCTGCTGTTGGGGCAAGGCTGCCTATTCAAGACGCTTCTGGCAGCATGATTATCGATATTGGCGGAGGCACGACTGAGGTTGCCGTGATTTCTCTCGGTGGCGTCGTTGCATCTAGATCTCTTCGCATCGCTGGAGATGAATTAAACGACGATATAATTCAATATGCTCGAGATAAGTTCAATTTACTTTTGGGAGAGAGAACAGCTGAAGACATTAAAATTCGGGTGGGTTCGGCAATTGAGCTAAAAGAGAAGCTTGAGACGCCAATGCGTGGTAGAGATTTGGTGACAGGTCTGCCAAAAGAGATTATGGTAAATGACACTCAAATTCGCGAGGCAACACGAAAATCTATCAACACGATTATTGAAAGTATACGGGCGACCATGGAAGAAACTCCGCCTGAGCTCTTGGCCGACATTATGGATCGTGGAATTGTGCTTGCAGGCGGTGGCGCTCTCCTGCGTGGTCTCGATCGTCGAATTGCAATGGAGACTCAAACTAAGGTTCAGGTCACTGACGATCCACTTACGGCAGTCGTTCGTGGAGCGGGTATGGTACTTGAAGATCTGGATCTTTTGGCTGACATTCTTTTACCGAAAGAATTTCGCCGTTAATCTTACATGACTAATGAAAAAACATAACAATAAATTGAGGATATTTGCGGCGATTTTTATCATTCTGATCGTGCTTGTTGGGGTCTTTCCAGCCGCTAAGGTCACCGCTAGGTCTTCTTTGTATAGCTTCACTGGAAGGATCTCTGGCGGATTGTTCTCCTTCGGGACAAATATACGTCAAAAATTTTCTTTTATTGGGAATATCGGTCGCCTCAGGTCTGAAAACGAACGATTAGCTGATATGCTGAACGAATTTCAGGTTGACTCTAGTCGCATTGCTGAGCTAGAAAATGAAAACAAACTGCTAAAGCAGGAATTGGGCTTCTTTCAATTGGATCAGCAGGAAGTTTTAGTGCCAGCGAAGATTATTCAGCGCGAGCCAGTTTCTTTTCTTGATAATTTCCTGATTGATAAGGGCTCTTCGGAAGGAATAGTCAAAAATATGGCTGTAATTTCACACAGCATTTTGGTTGGACAAATCGATGAGGTGTATGAACACTCATCTCGCGTTGTTCTGATCACGAGCAAAGATTCTGTTATCCAGGCGATGCTCCAGGATTCGCGCGCGAAAGGGATTCTTCGCGGCGGTTTATCCGGGCTATTTCTTGAAAACATCGTCTCCGACGCTGAATACAAAGATGGCGAAAACATCATCACCTCTGGTCTTGGCGGTGAGCTGAAGCAGGGGATCCTCATTGGTAAGGCCGACAAGGCTGGAAGCTCTGGAACTGGACTTTTTAAGACTGTTGCAGTGGAACCTTTGGTCGATCTTACAAAATTAGAAATAGTCTTCGTACAAAAATGAATATATTTAAAAAAATATTATTAGTTTGTTTGGCTCTCGCAACTGTTCTCTTGGATGTGTCTTTTTTTAGTGCATTCGAAATATATGGTGCAACGATAATTTCTTCATTGGCCGTGCTTCTTACAATGGCAATTACAGATCGAAGTCGTAATTATCTGATCTATGTGTTTTCTTTGATTCTTTTTTTCACCATATTTTCATCTTTACCTCTTTTGGTTATCGCACTTGAGTTTCTTGCTCTTCCTGTCGGACTGAATTATGTTATGACGAGATACTTCCCGAGGCCAAAGGCGGTGACCTCTCCAGTATATTATCTTTTTGGAAATTTCATTTTTGAACTTGTCTTGCTAGTATACTCAAAAGAGTACAATCAGGCTGGACTACTCACGCTCTCATATTTTGTAGTACTCAATAGTATCCTTGGGGTAATTTTTTACATTTTGCAGGAAAAAGTGAAAAATGATTTTAATATTGAAGAGATCAAAGCCTAGGCATTATGGATATATTTGGTAATTTTTCATTTCTTCGTGGAGATAAGGAGAAACGGGTAATACAGGAAACTGAAGACCTAGAATTTTCGTATTCGGATGTAACAAACGAGGCAATCTGCAAGATTGAAGACCGTAGCGGACCGAAATCTGTTACAGCATTGAAAGTTATTGTAGTCCTTATCTTCTGTGCGGCAGTTCTTCGATTATTTTTTATTCAGGTTGTAGAGGGTGAGGCGAATCAACAGCTTGCAGAAGGAAATAGAATCAGACCTAGAATAATTGAAGCAAATCGAGGCCAAATTTACGATGCAAATGGCGTCTGGCTAGCAAGAAATCAGCCTTCATTTGCACTTGCTGTCTATCCTTCGGATATGCCACGAAATAAAAATGAGCGACTAGCCACTTATCAAAAAATCGCCGACGTAGCCGGGATGAGCTTTGCCGAGGTTCAGCTTGAAGCCGAGAAAAATGGCTTATCTTCTCTCGACGAAACTTTGATAAAAGAAAATATTTCTCATGACGATGCGCTCCTGCTCGAAGAGAAGATTGCGGGCATTACTGGATTTTTTATTGCAGAGAAGCCGATCAGGGAGTACAAAGTTTCCCCAGGTTTATCCCATTTGATTGGCTACACGGGTATTGTCTCTGAAGACGATCTCAAAAAGACCGTTGGCTACTACCTTTCAGACAGGATTGGTAAAACTGCGCTCGAGCTCCAATACGAAGAATATTTGAAAGGTAATCACGGTGTTGAGCAGATCGAGGTTGATTCTAAGGGTAATATTGTTAAGGTTTTGGTGAAGGACGAAAACAAAGAGTCAACTCCTGGCGATGATCTGATGCTGAACATTGACCTTGGTCTTCAGCAGAAAACTGCTGAAGCATTGAAGGCAGGTATGGAGAGTGGTAAAACATTGACTGGCCAAGAGGTGACTGGTGGCGCGGCGATTGTTATGAATGTAAATACGGGGGCAATCATTTCGATGGTTTCCCTGCCAGACTATAACAACAATCTATTCGCTTCAAAAATTTCTACAGCTGACTATCAAACTCTAATAAACGATCCAAGCTTGCCGATGTTTAATCGATCGTTGAAAGGTACCTATCCGCCTGGTTCGGTTTCCAAAATTATATTGGCTTCGGGCGCTTTACAAGAGGGGACAATCGACAAAAACACAACGCTGGTCACACCTGCGGCAATTGTGATCGGCCAATATACTTTTCCTGACTGGAAGGACCATAGCTACGAATCCACCAACGTTGAGCGGGCTCTCGCAGAGTCAAACAATGTTTTTTTCTATTCACTTGGTGGCGGTTTTGACAAAATTCAAGGTCTCGGCATCGATAAAATCAAAAAGTATTGGCAGCTATTTGGACTCGGTAGGAAGACAGGTATCGACTTGCCAGCTGAAGCATCTGGGTTCCTTCCTGATGGTGCTTGGAAACTAGCGGTCAAGGGTGAGCCATGGTATATCGGTGACACTTACCATGCTTCCATCGGCCAGGGTGATCTACTCGTTACACCTTTGCAAATGGTCAGGGCGACGGCGGTGATTGCTAACGGTGGCAAACTTTTGCAGCCACAGTTGGTAAAGAAAATTGTTAATAACAATGGCGATGTTGTCAAACAATTTGAGCCAGTCGTTCAGAGCGAGAATTTTCTCAATCCAAGTGTCATAAAGACCGTTGCTGAGGGTATGCGACTCACAATCACTGATGGCTCGGCTCGAAATCTCAACGATTTGCCATTTACAGTTGCGGGAAAGACTGGTACTGCGCAGTTTCTTAATAACGAAAAGACCCATGCTTGGTTCGAGTGCTATGCACCATACGAGAGCCCTGAGATAGCAGTCGTTGTCCTTGTGGACGGCGGTGGCGGTGGTCATGAAATTGCAGCCCCTGTGGCCAAAGAGATTATGTCCTATTACTTTGCGAACAAAAAATAGTCAGCAACTTTTTACAAATATATTTATTATTAACTCCCTGAGCTTCAAATGTCACTTTAGGAAACTGTTTGGCCTTAGTGACGAACTCAGCGACAGTGCTTTTTGCATTGACAAAAGCCACCAAATTTGAGAGAATTCACGAGTAAAAAGCAAACCAACACACTAAATAAGGCGTGTTTAATTTTTTTAGAATAAAGGAAAATATGAGTAACTATATTACAAAAGATGGTCTACAGAAATTACGAGACCAACTTGCAACAATCAAACTAAAACTCAAAGAAGTCAGCTTCAAAATCAAAGAAGCGCGTGAGATGGGTGATCTTTCAGAAAACGCTGAATATCATGAAGCCAAAAATGAGCAATCTTTTCTCATGGGCAAAGAAGCTGAGCTTGAGAGCAAGATCAAGAACGCTCAAATTATCGAGAAGAAAGCAGCAACCGATGTCGTTGTGGCTGGTTCAACTGTTGTTATCGACGATGATGGCGAGAAGCTTGAGTACACAATCGTCGGCTCAGACGAATCTGATCCACTTTCAGGCAAGATTTCTATTGATTCTCCAATCGGCGCTTCGCTGATCGGCCACAAAAAGGGCGAAAAGATCGAAGTCAGAACTCCAGCCGGTGTCTCAGTCTGCAAGATCATAAGCGTTAGCTAATAATCGACATTGTTTCTATATTTGACTCGCTTCTGATCCACTCGAAGCGAGTCGTTTTATTATTGAAAAAATTATGATATAAGTAAAAAGTAACTAAAATACATTTGAAAAAAATAATACCCAGTGAGAGGTTAAACCATGTCAAGTGAACTCGGAACAACGGAAAAAGAACTAATCGAAAATCGACTCAAGAAACTAGAAGAGTTGAAGCAGCTTGGCGTGAATCCGTATCCATCAAAATCTAATCGAAATCATATGGCCGCCGATGTTCATGCGAAGCAAGAACAGCTAATCAAATCTGCGGAGGAGATCACGGTCGCTGGTAAGATTATGGCTCGTCGTGGACATGGCAAGCTCTCTTTTGTTGACCTGTTTGATGAAACTGGCAAAATCCAGATTGTGGTCAAAGAAGGCCTAGTTGAGGAGAAAAGCATGCAGATTTTTGCCGAAGTTGAAGTCGGCGATTTCATCGATGCGACAGGCAAGGTGTTTTTGACTAATGCAGGGGAGCTCTCGATCGAAAGTCATTCAATAAGAGTCCTTGCAAAAGCGCTTCGTCCGATGCCTGATAAATGGAATGGTTTGAAGGATGAAGAGCTTCGTTTCCGTAAAAGATATCTAGAGTTTATGACAAGCCCTGAGACGCGCGAACTTTTTGTCAAAAAGGCGAAATTTTGGCAGGCAACTAGAAACTTCATGATTGATCACGGTTTCTTGGAGGTTGAAACACCGGTGCTTGAAAACTGCGCTGGCGGCGCCGACGCAAATCCATTTGTAACTCATCATGATGCGCTCGATATTGACGTATATCTTCGAATCTCGACTGGCGAGCTCTGGCAGAAACGCCTCATGGTTGGTGGCTTTGATAAGACTTTTGAGATCGGCCGACAGTTTCGCAACGAAGGTATATCTCGTGAACATTTTCAAGATTACTCACAAATGGAATTTTATTGGGGATATCACAACTATCAGGATTCGATGAAGCTCGTGCAATCCCTTTATCAACACATTGCAGAGAAGGCTTTTGGTACACAGAAGTTCAAGATTGCTGAGTTTGATGTTGACCTCTCTGGCACTTGGCCAACTCTCGACTATGTTTCAGCTATTGAGGATAAGATGGGGATAAATGTCCTAACCGCTGACGAGAATGTTTTGCGCGCTAAACTAAAAGAGCTTCACGTTCATTTCGACGCTGCTGATCGCAAAGGTCGTCTGACAGATCTTCTCTGGAAGCAAATTCGCAAAACTATTGCAGGTCCGGTATTTCTCATCAATCATCCAGTCGAAGTATCACCACTTGCAAAGCGAAAAGAAGATGATCCAAGACTTGTTGAGAGATTTCAGCCAATTATTGCAGGTTCTGAGATGGGCAACGGCTACTCTGAGCTGAATGATCCGCAGGATCAAGCCGAACGCTTCCTTGAGCAGGCAGAGCTACGCGAGGCAGGCGATGCTGAAGCCCAGATGCATGACAAGGATTTCGTTGAGGCGCTTGAGTATGGTATGCCGCCAACTTCTGGCTTTGGCTTTTCCGAAAGACTATTTTCTTTCCTTGCAGATATCCCGGCACGTGAGTCTCAAATGTTCCCACTAATGCGTCCAGAAGAAAAGAAACCAGTCGAAAAGAAATAATAAACTATTATCAATATTCAATAATCAACCGTTCGAATAGCGGTGGGATGCTGAAATAAATTCAGCGGAACAGATCCGATGTCTTGGTTATTGCTTCAAAGGAGCCTATGTTAGATATAAAAGTAATTCGTGAAAATCCTGAAGAAATAAAGCGCAAAATCGTCCGCAAAGGTGCAGATGGCGAGCTTATCGATAAAATAATCTCTCTCGATGAACGTCGACGTGAGCTGATTTTGAAGATCGAAGAAAGCCAAAGTGAGCTAAATAAGCGCTCGAAAGATATCGCGATGCTTCATGGTCAGCAAAAGATTGACGCAATCAATGAAGCTGGCAACATCTCTGAGAAGATCAAGGATCTAAAGCCTGAGCTTGACAAGATCATTGAAGATTACAAGAAGACGATGCTTCAGATTCCAAATCCGCCTTCCGATGATGTCGAAGACGGTGCTTCTGACAAGGAGAACACGACCAATCGACTTTGGGGAAAGCCAACAGAATTTGATTTCAAAATTCTTGACAATGTTGAGCTTGGCGAGAAGCTTGATGTTGTTGATATCGAACGTGCCGTTAAAATCTCTGGTTCACGATTCTTTTTTATCAAGGGCGACCTTGCAATACTCGAAATGTCTCTCTTTCGCTACGCTGTTGATCTTTTGGTTGCCGAAGGCTTCACTCTCATGATTCCGCCTGTTATGCTAAACAGAACGATTATGGAGGGTGCAGGCTATATTCCTGGTGGTGAGGACGAGATTTATCGCACACAGGATGATCAATACTTAGCTGCAACTGCAGAGCAGCCTCTTGCTGGCTATCACATGGATGAAACTTTGAACGAAAAAGATCTACCGCTTCGCTATGTTGGTGTCTCCACTTGTTTCCGTCGTGAAGCTGGTAGCCACGGCAAGGATGTAAGGGGAATTCTTCGTGGTCATCAGTTCAACAAAGTAGAAATGTTTGTTTATACTACACCGGAAAAATCAGCAGAAGAGCACGAATATCTTGTTTCGCTTGAAGAGAAGCTGATGCAAGGCCTTGGTCTGCCATATGAAGTTTCAAACATTTGTGCTGGCGATCTCGGCGCACCTGCTTCAAAGAAATTTGACATCCAAGCATGGATACCTAGCGAGGGCAAATATCGTGAAACTCACTCATGCTCAAACTGCACTGACTATCAGGCTCGAAGACTTAATATCCGCTATAAGAACAAAGAGGGCAAGACTGATTTTGTCCACACTTTGAACGGCACAGGTTTTTCAGAGCGTCCACTCATCGCGATCATGGAAAACTATCAGCAAAAAGATGGCACGATCAAAGTCCCTGAGATTCTTCAGAAATATACCGGTTTCAAAGTCATGAAGCCAAAGAAATAGAAAATTGCACTCATTTATATAAAATTGCCTCGAGAAATCGGAGGCAATTTTATAAAAGTCGAAAGATAATTGATTGTTTTAGCTTTGCTGTAATTGACAATTACGTGGATTGTGATATAATGTTTGCAACCTGAAGGTCAGGAAAATTTTTGTGCGAGGTGAAGAAAAATGTATGGTTTACATGGGGTGATTCCACTTTTGCTAATTTGGGTAGGCGCTGTTGTCGTAATCTACGGACTTTTGAATCTGACATCAGAGAACGAGGTCTATCACCGTGGCGGTGGATTTGGATTCGGAGTAGGGGTGCTTATCTTGATGGCAGGATGCATGATGAACGGAAATGGTAATCCGATCAATGTCATGCCATCTTCTGGGACTTACCGAGTTCTCGAGCCAGAGAGCAAGATAATCGTTTTGCAGGAGCTTGGAACGCGAAAAGGATTCGCTATCGGCACTCCACCAGTCCCTATGTGTTTCGAAGTCCCAAAAGAAAAGTTTGCCATTATCAAAGTCAGCCCGAGCGCTCCAAATGCTGGGATGGCGGTCGTAGATAACTATGACTACAATCAGATGGTGACTTACTATGAGATTGATCAGACTTTGGCTGATCCGCTGCCAGAAGTTAAAAAGCCGACACAGCCGGTCGCCGGTCCTTTCAAGGAAAGTCTGCCAGTGAGGCCGGTTCAGAAAAGTCCATAAATTTAGACTCCTAAATCGTTAGAGTCACTTGTCATTGTTCGGGTGGCTTCTTTTTTATTTATTTTAACTCTCCAGATTTATCTGTAAACAGTAGATTATGCTTATTGAATTTATCCCAATTAGTACGCTATAGCGTACTAATTGGGATAAATAACTTAAAAATATGATCTAGAGCATTGATCGAGGGCGCTGGCGATGCTATGCGTTGTTTTATCAATCATAATCCGTGGACAACACTCTATCTTTGTGGTAAAAGAAGATTGGTCTTACTCAAAAAATCTGGGTAGGACGGAGGAGAAAGAGATGAAGAAAGAAATTGGTGAGGTGTGGCTTCCGCCATCATTTAACCGAGGGGTTCTTATCGTGCTTGCGCTGATTGGGATCGTACCAGCAGCGTGTTTATTGCTACACCATGCGATTCTGTATGCTGTGATAATGCTTCTGGTGTCTGCGGTAGCAATCTGGTACGTCTCTACGCCATTTCGGCGTTTTGGCTCCAAACAGCTTAAGGCTGATGCTGTCCATTTCGATAACAATTTTGTTGAGATGAACCTCGACGAAAGTGAATATTGGAATGATGATCCTGCTATCAAAGATTATGCTGGATCGCTTGATCTCGCTGAATTCCAGTGGTCTCAAATCTCCGATCGCACTGTCAGAATTGGTGATCTTGTCCAGCGTCTGGCAGTATGCATTAGAATCAGCTTCAACGGTACCTCTCGAACAAGAGTCCTAAATCTATTCAAATCTATCAGAGTGCTCGATCCGGAGGCTTCGACTGATTGGAGAAGATGGCTGAAAGATAGGTTGCCCTTGAAAACATGGAATGTGGTCACGGCACTCGCGATAGAAGGGAAACTGTCTCGATTTTTCCATGAGAATATGGATGGCGAGCTGCTCGAACTAATACAACGAGCGATGAAGCCTGAGCTTGATTTGATTGGTGGTGATTTCTCTGTAAGCGCCAGCTACCAGCTACTTGACTCGAATGAGGAGATTGATGAGTTCTATCTTTATGAAGCAGCTGATAATGCTTTTGCATCTCAAGTGAAGCATGTTTATGGGACTTCTCCCTGTGTTCCAGAAAAATAGTTTAGAAACTCTGACCGCTGTGTTAACTCACGGCGGTTTTTTTGTGGTAGAGTGGACAATATTCCCAGCTTGTGGTATAAGAAGACTGGTCTTGCACAGAAAAACTTGGGTAAGACAGAGGAGAAAAAAGTTGAATAAAATTTTAGAGAATTATTTCACTCGTCGTCTGAAACCAATGGAGAACGATTGGCTAAAGTGGCTCCTTTCGTTGGTGGTGATACTACTAACATTCTGGTTCCTGCTTGTCACGTGTTCGTGGTGGCTGGTCGTCCCAGGGATCTTAGTGGTCGCATATCATGTTGTAGAGCGCTATTATCAAGAAAGCGTCGGCTCTTCGTATTTTGGTCGGAATGATAAAATTCATCTTGATCATGATGGGAATGAGATAGAGTTGGAAGGCTGGTATTGGGACAACGATCCAGCGCTGGCCAATCTTGCGATGTCCGTCAATATTGATAATACCTCGTTTGATCTCAGACAAACGGTCCCTACGAAATTTGGTGCTCTTGTGAGCATTTTATTTTTCACAATGAATATCAGTATGGACGGGGCATCAAGAGAAGAAATCCTTGCGACGTTTAAGATCATTCGTGGAATATATCCCAACGCCAGCGCAAGATATTGGTTCCAAGAATATTTTACTCCAGTGTTCATGCACGCACTTGCTGATCTTGCGGCGTCTGGCAAATTTAGTCCTTTTGCGAGTCGGATCAACAGCAGTAATACTACACTCGAGCTGATGATCATGGATTACTTGGCAGAGAAGCTCAAAGTATTTCCAAAAGTTCAAATAAGCCTTAAGTGCGAAATTCAGCGGTTTGAAGATACCTCGCTCTTTCCGCCGAAAATTGAATTCAATGAATAAGAGAAATTTATTTGTTTCAGAATGATGCCAATTTGCATCAAAATTGTTCGATAATACTCGACCGCTGTGTTAAATCACAGCGGTTTTTTTGTCCGATATTTCACAAATTATCTGCATAGTGTAATATAAATATAGGAGCATTAATCAAGGGGAGGAAAGGAATTGTATGAAAATTGAATTCCACATCAAGGACGTGGTGCTGACCGCGAGTCAGAAATCCATGATTGAAAAGAAGCTTCAGAAGCTAAAGAGATATGTAAAAGACGAAACGTTGATTTTGGATGTATATTTGAGTGATGAAACGAGTGTTGAGAAGGGTGGAGTAGATCAATCGGTTGAGCTTTCGGCGACATTTTCCAACGAAAGATTCTTTGTTCGCGAGGTTGATAGCCGACTTCTACGTGCATTTGCTTTTGCTTACAAAAAACTTGAACGTAATCTATATGATTTTCATGAGAAACAGCTTGACCGAACCCAGAAAGGGGACAATCATTTCGATCGTTTCCTGAAGGCGATCAGAGTCAAGAAATCTTACGACGAAGAGCTATAGTACTATCTGGCGGTCACGCAGCGTGACCGCCAGAGCTGTCTCAAACATATTCTGATCTCAGCTGCCTTGCAATTCATGAGGTTTGAGGCTAAGATTTAGCTACCGAATCATATGGATGATGGCTTTTTCTAGATAGAAATAATATTATAAGTGTCATTCTGAACTTGTTTCAGGATCCCGTTGCTGTTTAATTAGTTGTAAGATCCTGAATCAAGTTCAGGATGACAGCCTGCGAAGCTGGGATGACAGAAGAAATTTAAGGAACAAATATGGGTTTTCTGGATAAGATTTACAATCCGAGCAAGAAGGTCTTGAATTCACTTCAGCGCAAAGTTGATGAGATTAACGCTGCCGAAGAAGATATCAAAAAACTTTCCGATGATGAGCTCAAGGCAAAGACCTTTGAATTCAAGGCAGAAATCGCCAAAGCTGAGGGAAATTACGAGGAAGAGCAGAGTCTGATTGAGAAGCTCGCGCCTCAAGCTTTTGCTATACTTCGAGAGGCGATGCGTCGAACTTGGGGCGAGCGTCATTTTGATGTTCAGCTAATTGGCGGCTTGGTACTTCATGAGGGTAAAATTGCTGAGATGAGAACTGGTGAGGGCAAGACGATCGTGGCAACACTTTCTCTATATCTAAATTCACTCTCAGGCCACGGCGTTCATCTTATTACGGTAAATGATTATCTTTCCAAACATCAGGGTGAGGGGATGGGGCAAGTATTTGGTCTTCTTGGCCTCTCAACCGGCATCATCCAGAGCAACCAAGAAACTTATAAATTTGCGAAAAATGTAGACTACAAACACTACTCAGAGTGCGATGGCTCTAATCTCATTCCTTGCAGTCGCAAAGAGGCTTACGCCTGTGATATCACTTATGGCACGAACAACGAGTTTGGCTTCGATTATCTGCGTGATAATATGGCGCCAAGTGTTGAGCAGTGCTCTCAACGAGAGCTTTATTTTGCGATTGTTGATGAGGTGGACTCGATCTTGATCGATGAAGCTCGTACCCCTCTTATCATTTCCGCACAAGCAGAAGAGTCTGGTGCAATGTATCAGCAGTTCGCTGCTCTCGTGCCACGGCTGAAAGAAGTCGAGGACTATACGATCGACGAGAAGGATCGTGCTGTAACTCTGACTGACAAGGGTATGAAAGAGATGGAGACGATGCTTCACATCGATAATATCTATGGTACAGGTGGCCTCTCGATGGTTCATCATCTCGAGCAGGCGCTCAAGGCTCATGCACTATTCAAAAAAGATCGAGATTACGTCGTACGTGATGGCGAAATTTTGATTGTTGATGAGTTTACTGGCCGTATGATGGTCGGACGACGTTTCTCTGAAGGTTTGCACCAAGCGATTGAGGCGAAAGAGCAGGTTGAGGTCAAGCGTGAATCTCAGACTTTGGCTACGATTTCATTCCAAAATTTATTCCGAATGTACAAGAAACTTGCTGGTATGACAGGTACAGCGGCGACTGAAGCAGAGGAATTTTACAAAATATACAAGCTCGATGTCGTCGAGATTCCAACCAATAAACCAGTCAAAAGACTTGATTCGCCAGATAGAATCTACAAGAGCGAAGATGCGAAGCTAAATGCGATCGTCGAGTCTGTGCGCGAGCGACATGAAAAGGGTCAGCCGATCTTGATCGGTACTGTTTCTGTGTCCAAGAATGAGCTTTTATCAAAGAAGCTGAAGCAAGCCGGGATCAAGCACGAAGTGCTAAACGCGAAACATCATGAAAAGGAAGCAAAGATCATCACTCGAGCCGGACTTCTTGGCTCCGTGACGGTAGCTACAAATATGGCCGGCCGTGGAACCGACATTAAGCTCGGCGAGGGTGTCCGCGAAGTGGGTGGCTTACACGTTCTGGGTACTGAGCGACACGAGGCGCGTAGAATCGATAATCAGCTCCGTGGCCGTGCTGGTCGCCAGGGCGATCCAGGCTCATCGCAATTTTTTGTCTCGATGGATGACGATCTAATGCGTATTTTTGGTGGCGATAAATTGAAAAGTCTGATGGAGAGACTTGGCCTTCCGGATGATATGCCGATCGAGAACAAGATGATCTCTGGCTCGATTGAGTCGGCTCAGAAGCGTGTTGAAGGTTATAATTTTGATACTCGCAAACATTTAGTCGAATATGATGATGTGATGAATAAACATCGTGAAGTGATTTATCGAAAGCGTCGCCGAATTCTCGAAATGAACGAGGATAATAAACTTACCGTCAAAAAGAAAAATGAATTTGATGAAGAAGTCACTGAGGAATCGACGCTAAAAGAGGAAATTCTTGACATCATTGATGAGGAAATCGAATCAATAATCAACACGAACATTGAGGACAAAGATAAGGCGGAGCAGGAGATCAGAGCGATTCTTGGCGATCAGAAGGATCTGCCTCTGGATGCTGAAGTGTTGAAGAAGTTGGTCGCAGAGATGTATGAGGAGCGCGAGAAGAAAATCGGCGTACCTGTCATGCGTCAGATTGAAGTCATGGTGTATCTCCGTACAATCGATATGCTTTGGGTGGAGCATCTGACAACGATGGATGAGCTCCGTACTGGTATTGGTCTTCGCGGCTATGGTCAGCGCGATCCTCTTGTTGAATATAAGCAGGAAGCTTATGCATTATTCACAAATTTATTGAGAAATATTGAATCATCTGTCGCTCGCACGATATTCCGTGTCGAAGTTCAAGTAAGTCAGTCAGCGCCTATTGCTTCAACAAAAAATGTTGAGTACACAAAACCTGATCCTGATTCGATCGGTGGTTTTGAGGCTGATCAAGATGCTGGCAAAAATATGCCGAATCAGATGTCCGGGAAAGAGGATGACGCAGTGGCTCAGAGGATGTATTCTGAATCAGAAGAAGCGAAAAATTCAGTGACTACAAAAGTTTTGCAAAAAGGTAAAACGGTCTTCGATCGGATGAAAGAGTCATCAGCAACAGGGCCTGCGTCTCAGGTGAAAAATGTGAAGAAAGTGGGTCGGAATGATCCATGCCCATGCGGAGCGAAGCATGCAGATGGAAGACCGATGAAGTACAAACACTGTTGCGGTAAATAGCATCACAATACGCAAACTAACGGAGTCCCTGCGAAGCCTTGCTGTGCCGTCCGTAATTTTAATGAAGGATGGGCGTAGGGGGACGGTTCTGGCAAGAAATATAAGAAGTGTTGTGGTAAATAAAAAATGATATAATGATGACTGAACATATAGTGTAAATGCGCTCTCGGAGGGGCAAATGAAAAGCAAAAAAAAAGTATTACTTGTTATACTTGATGGCTGGGGCCTTTCACCTGAAAAAAGGGGGAATGCGCCTTTTTTGGCGAAGACGCCAACGCTTGATTATGTTTATACGAACTATCCGAAAACTTCGCTTTCTGCATCAGGGGCCGAAGTTGGCTTGATCGAGGGCGAGCCGGGAAACTCTGAAGTCGGACACATGAATATTGGCTTAGGACGCGTCGCAATGCAAAATTTGCCAAGGATCGACCAAGCAATTGCAAATCAGGAATTTTTTGAAAATCCTGTCATAAATGCTTCTATGAACAGAGTGATACAGAAGAAGACTACACTACATTTGGTTGGTCTTGTTTCTGATGGTGGGGTGCACTCGCATATCCGTCATCTGATCTCGTTTCTTGAGATGGCAAGAAACAAGAATGTGAAAAATATTTGTATTCACGCCATAACCGATGGACGAGATACACCGCCCGAAAAGGCCAAAATTTTTATGCAACAGGTCCAATCCGCTTGCGATTATCTTAAAGTCGGAAGGATCGCAACGATTATTGGTCGTTTCTATGCGATGGATCGAGACAAAAACTGGGATCGCGAGAAAAAAGCGTTTGACCTTTTTATTTCAAATGTTGGGAGCCGTTATCTGACTGCTGACGAGGCAATCGAGGCTAATTATAAAGCCAAAAGGAGCGACGAGATCATTGACCCATGCGTCATTGGTGAAGGAGGCATGATCTCCGCAGGTGATTCAGTGATTATTTTCAATCATCGCAGTGACCGAAGCAAGCAGCTACTTGAGCTTTTTGAAGGTAAAAAAGCTGGCTTCTCGATGCCAAAAGATGTGAATTTGCTTACAATGACGCAGTACGGTGAGGATCAGAAGACGCCAGTAATTTTTCTACCTCAAAGCATGATGAATAATCTCTCCGAAGTGATATCAAAAAAGGGCCTTACCCAATTTCATACGGCAGAAACAGAAAAGTTTGCTCACGTTACTTACTTTTTCAAGGCAGGCGTTTACAAATTATATCCTGGAGAGAAGGATGTCGTGGCGCCTTCGAAAAAAGTTGCTTCCTATGCGAAACTTCCAGAAATGTCGGCAGGAGAGGTGACAAAGCAAGTTGAGATTGCAATCAAGGCAGATTACGATTTCATCGTGGTGAACTACGCAAATGGTGACATGGTTGGGCACACGGGCATTTTGAACGCCGGCATAAAGGCCTGCGAATTTGTTGATAGCTGTCTTGGGCAGATTCTAAGCAGTTCATCAGCAGCAGGATATAAGGTATTTATTACTGCCGATCATGGAAACTGTGAAGGTATGATCAACGAGACAACCAAATCGATGAGTAAGGAGCACTCGACAAATCCTGTGCCATTTGTGTATCTAGATTTTATTAAAAAGCCTTATTCATTTACTCAGACTGAGTACAAAGAGCAGGAATATATGCAGTATGCGATGTCGACTCCGATCGGAGTGCTGGCTGATGTCGCACCGTCAGTCCTAGCAAATCTGAACGTTAGCGCACCAAAAGAAATGACCGGCATGGATTTAAGTATCGCAATGCTATAAAATAAGTTTAGGACATTAATTATACAAAATATGACAGAAGATATTGCGCAAAAAACAAAGATAAAAAAAGCTGTAGCCGAGGAGCAGAGTGGCAAGCCAAAGCAGAAAGACAGTGGCGATGTAGTTATCGAATTTCACAACGTATATAAGACGTATCAAGGCAAGATAAATGCTGTTGTTGATGCGACTTGTAATTTTTCGATTGGTGAGTTTATTTCATTAGTAGGCCCATCTGGCGCTGGTAAATCAACCCTGATCAAGCTCCTTACCTGTGAAGAGCGTCCTACTAGTGGCAAGATTTTAGTAGCCGGCCGCGATATTACACAGCTAAAGAAGAAGGAGCTGCCTTATTATCGACGCAAAGTCGGCGTGATTTTTCAGGACTTTAAGCTGCTACCACGCAAGACAGTTTATGAAAATATTGCTTATGCACTTGAGGTCTCTGACGCTACAAACGAAGAAATCCATGATCGCGTACCAAAAATAATTGAATTAGTCGGTCTGAGTAACCGTGCTTTTGCTTTCACAGAAGAGCTGTCTGGTGGTGAGAAACAGCGTGTTTCTATTGCTCGAGCGCTTGTTCATAATCCAAAATTATTGATTGCGGATGAGCCGACAGGTAATCTTGATCCTGTTTCGACTTGGGAGATCATCGAGTTGCTTTTCAAGATCAACAAGCAGGGGACAATAGTTCTCTTGGCGACGCATGACAAGGAAGTTGTTGATACCGTCGAGCGTCGTGTTATCACGATGCGTGATGGTAAAATCGTCTCAGATCAGGAAAAGGGCAAATATTTATTTTAATCACTTTGTGACTAGATTAGGAAGTTAAATAACATTTAATTGAGTATATTCACTATGATGTTTCTTGTATCAGTCTATAGAATATTTAAGACAGCTATGGTATCGCTCTGGCGCAATCGGCTTTTGTCATTAGCAGCCACGCTTATCATGGTGATGACGCTTTTTACGATTTCATTTTTTGCCAGCGTCCTTTTTGTGACGAATAAGACTGCAGCTTATCTTCAAGATAAGGCAGACATTTCGGTGTATTTCAATGAGGATGTAACCAAAGATCAGATTTTCACTTTGCAAAACACTCTTCTTGCTCGGTCTGATATCAAAAATGTCGATTATATTTCAAAAGAGAAAGCTTTGGAGCGCTGGAAGGATTGGCAGGGCAAAAAGTACACTGATTCGGAGAATGGTTTGCAGGACGTGATCAATGAAACCTCAAATCCATTGCCACGAAGCCTAGACGTAAAGGCTGACAAGCCTGAGGATTTGGATAAGATTAACGCATTTTTAAGTTCCGATGAGATTAAGCCAATCGTTCGTCATGTCAGTTATGAGCAGAATAAAATTGTGATCGATAAATTGATCAAAATGACAGATTTCTTGAAAAATATTGGTTGGAGTCTATCTGTATTATTTCTTTTGATATCAATTTTGATCATTTACAATACAATTCGCTTGACGATTTATGCTCGCTCAGATGAGATTGAGATTATGAAACTAGTTGGCGCCTCTGACTGGTACGTCCAAGGACCATTTTTCATCGAAGGGACGATGTATGGCCTCCTTTCCTCTATTATTTCTTCATTTATCTTGTACGCTGCGATCAAATACTCCCTGCCAGGGGTTGAGAGCTACCTCGGCGCTGCAGGCGCACAGTCGATTTTCTCTGGGATCAATCTTGGAGCCATCATCGGTATTCAGCTGGCCGTCGGCCTGGTTCTTGGCACACTTTGCTCTGGTTTCGCAGTTCGTAAATATCTAAAAGTGTAAAATGAAGAATTTACATAAAAATCTGATTGTGGTGATAGTGTGCCTAATATCTTTCAATCTGGCTTTTAGTCCGACTTTTTTCGCATATGCAGCGACTTCATCAGTTATTAATGACTTGAATGCAAAGAAAAAAGCTCAAGAGGAGATTCTGAAAAAGGCAGCTGCTGAGCAAGCACAAAAAGAGAAAGAAGCCGCAGCCCTGAGCGCTCAAATTTCATATGTTGGCAATCAAATTACTCAAACGCAAAATGCCATCATCAGCACAGACAATCAGGTTACGGCAACTCAAAATAAAATTGCCGAGCTCGGTAATAATATTACGACCCAAGAGGCAAATCTTGCAACTGAGCAGAAGACGATGGACAAAGTAATCGCGTCTCTCTATATGGAGGGAGACTCTGGTCTTCTTGAATCTCTTCTCAGCTCAAATAGCATTACTGAAGCAATCACGAACCAGCAGTATTATGAATCTATTCAACAGCAAGTTGAAGGATCGATCCAGCGGATTACCAAGATCAAGACCGATTTGAATGCTCAGAAAGATCAAAAAGATAAGCAGCTAGCTGACTTGACCGAGCTAAAAACTTCACAAGTCACGCAAAAGAACTTTTTAGAGGGTCGTAAAACATTGAAATCAGAGCTGCTTTCTGACAATAAAGTCGCCGTTCAGTCGCTCGAGGCCGAAAAAGCTGCAGCCGCCGTTGAAATAGCAAATCTTACAAAAAAAATACAAGACGCATATAAGGCGGCTGGTGGTGGCGGAAAGTCAAAGGGCCCGAATATTCATGGTCCGACCGCAATGTCGCTGACCTATTATTCTCAAAATGACTCTCGTTGGGCGAGCAAGACACTTGGGCCAGATGGCCCAGACTTGGATTCATATGGCTGCCTAATGACTTCTCTTGCGATGGTTGCCACCTCTTTTGGCTTGAGCTATGATCCTGGCAGTCTTACTGACGCATCTAGTTTCTATGATAGCTCGAATAGCTCATCGGCGAGCTGGGGAAACTTTCGCTACTTCAACAGCACAATCACTGGTCTATCTAATTATCAGCAACGCGAAGGTTTGGATTATAATAAGATTGATTCCGAACTGAGTAAAGGATATCCAGTCATAGTCGGTGTCAACATTGCGATCGGCCACTGGATCGTTCTGACCGGCGGAAGCAAAGGCAACTACTCTTGGTATGATCCTTATACGAAATGGGGTTCTAACCCTGATTATAATAATTATTCATTCTTCGCAATGAGAACTTTCGATTGATCGTTGCCCAGCTATTTATTAAATGGTAAGATTGTTTCATGAAAAAAATATTTACAAAAGAAACTCAGAAATTTTGGTACAAGGTTGCATCCTTTTTATTGATTGGTCTTGCTGCGCTTTATTTCGTATTTACGATCGGCTACACGACGGGTCAGAAGGGTAAGGCGGTTCCGGCGCTTGGCCTCAGCCCATCTATCACAGTCGTAAATAAAGAGACAGGCAAACCGACTACTGTCGATTTTTCATTATTTTGGGAAGCATGGAATAAGCTTCAGGATAAGTCAGTACTCAATCCTGAGCCACAGAAAATGTTGGATGGAGCGATCTCTGGCATGCTCGGCTCGATCGGCGACCCGTATACAGTTTACTTTACGCCAGAGGACAACAAGAGATTCAAAGAGGACATTCAAGGTGAATTTGATGGCATCGGTGTAGAGCTGATAGTAAAGAACGGTTTGCCTACAGTTGTGGCACCCCTGTCGCAGACGCCTGCTGAAAAAGCGGGGATGAAAGCTGGCGACGTCATCATGGAAGTTGATGGGACGAAAACTTCTGACCTTGGTTTTAACGCAATCGTTGACAAGATTAGAGGCAAGAAGGGGACAAAAGTTACTTTGAAAATTGCTAGAGAAGGTAAGGATGAACCTTTGACTCTCGAAGTTGAGAGAGACACGATCGTGGTCAAAAGCGTGACCTGGGAGACCAAAACTGTAAGTGGCAAAAAAATTGGCTACGTAAAAGTCCGTCAATTTGGTGATGATACAGACACACTATTTAATCAATTTATTGACGAAATGTTGGCAGCTAAGGTTGATGGCATCGTCGTCGATCTCCGAAATGATCCGGGCGGATATCTTGATACGGCGGTAAGTCTTTCTAGCTATTTCCTTGATGGTGGCGTCGTAGTATCCGAAAAGGGTAAGGGCGGAGCAATTCATGATTATAAAGTGACTCGCAAAGCAAGATTGAAAGGCATTCAAACTGCGGTCTTGGTAAACAAAGGCTCAGCTTCAGCCTCAGAGATATTTGCTGGCGCACTTCAGGATACGAAAACAGGCAAAATTATTGGTGATCAATCATTTGGCAAGGGCAGCGTTCAAGAGCTCCTTGAGCTATCAAACGGTTCGTCGGTGAAGATAACAGTTGCGAAATGGTTGACTCCTAAGGGACGAGCGATCAATGGCGAAGGCATTACGCCCGATATTATCATCGCAAACGACGAGACAAAGACGGACGATCTTCAGCTAAATAGAGCGCTCGATTATATTGTGAAAGGTGAATAGTACTCTATTTACAATTTTGGAGAAGAGCTATATTATAAAATTAAATTAGTTTAATTAAAAAGGAGAAAATATGAGCATGACATTGTGGATTGTTGTCGGGATCATTTTACTTTTTGCAATCATAATCATGGCAATGTACAACAAATTTGTGCAGCTAAACATTCGTACTGACGAAGCATGGAGCGATATTGATGTACAGATGAAGAGAAGATATGACCTTATCCCAAATCTGATCGAGACTGTGAAAGGATATGCCAAGCACGAAAAAAGTGTTTTTGAGGAGGTTACTGAAGCTCGTGCAAATGCACTTTCTGCACAATCAGTTCCTGATAAAGCAAAAGCAGAAAATCAATTTGAAGGTGCGCTTAAGTCAATGTTTGCAGTAGCTGAAGCTTATCCTGAGCTCAAGGCAAATGAAAACTTCTCACAGCTACAAGCTGAATTGACGGACACTGAAGACAAAATTCAAGCATCAAGACGTTTCTACAATTCAAACGTACGTGAGATGAACATTGCAGTTCAGTCCTTTCCTGCAAATATGTTCGTGAAAATGTTCGGCTTCAAGAAGAGAGATCTTTTCGAGCTCGAGGAAGTGGCTGCAAAGAATCCTGTCAAAGTCGACTTTAATAATTAATCAGAAATGAGTACAATGCCTACAAACAACTCTGTCAAAAAAATACCAAAGATAAAGATAGCTAAGCTCGATTGGTCTAAGCTTAATCTTAGAAAAGTCAATTCTATGACAATCTTAGCGATCCTTTCTTACCTTTATATTCTTGTCATTATTCCAATTATTTTTGGTAGCAAGAAACCTTTCATCCAATATCATACAAGACAGGGAATGGCGCTTCTGATCGTTTGGGTCTTGTTTGCATTTTCATTTTACCTACCCGTCGCCCCTTGGATCTTCGCTCTTTTTATCGTTGTCTGCATTATCGTCGGCATTATCAACGTGGTCACCGGTCACGAGCGTCCTTTGCCACTTATCGGCAAGCTTGCGATCAAGTAGCCGGTTTCGCTCACGCCTTGTAATCTCTCTTTTGTCATCCCGCACTGTAAGCGCGAGATGCGGGATCTTGCTGCAAAATTATAAGATTCCTGCTCTCAAGCCTCTGGCAGGAATGACAGAATAAAATAAGTTGAATAGTCATTTTAATTATAGTCATTTATGAACCTTTGGACTCAGGTAGACAGTAATAAAAGAAAAAGCATCAGCTTCATGCTGATATTCATACTGGTCGTCGTCGGCCTCGGTTTTTTGTTTTCTTATGTGTATAATTCCTACGCGATATTAGTCATTGCAGTCATTATTGCTCTCGTTCAGCCTCTTGTGAGCTACTATTCTGGCGACAAGATTGTCCTTTCTATGTCTGGCGCTTCAGAGATCAAGAAATCAGATAATCCAGATCTTTGGAATATTGTCGAGAATCTGGCGATCACAGCAGGTTTGCCAATGCCAAAGGTCTATATAATTCAAGATCCAATGCCAAACGCATTCGCAACCGGTCGCGATCCAGAGCATGCCTCTGTGGCTGTTACAGCTGGCTTGATGCAACGCCTTGATAAAAATGAATTGCAGGGCGTGGTGGCACATGAAATGTCCCATGTCGGTAATTATGATATTCGTCTTATGATGATTGTCGCGATCTTGGTCAGTGTGATCGCTCTTATTTCTGACATCTTCATACGCTCGCGTTGGTTTGGCTTCGGCCGAAGCAGAGATAACAGCAATGGTGGAGACCAACTCCAGGGCTTGCTCATGATTGTGGCACTCATTGCGGCAATTCTCGCACCATTTATTGCGATGATTATCCAGCTCGCTATTTCTCGAAAGCGTGAGTTCTTGGCTGATGCATCTGGTGCGCTCCTTACCCGTTATCCCGAGGGTCTGGCTTCTGCACTTGAGAAAATTTCTGCATACAGTGAACCAATGCAGAAGGTTAGCTCTGCGACGGAGCATTTATTCATCGCCAATCCACTAGGTGATGGCAAAAAAGGCCGAAAACAATCTTATTTTTCAAAATTATTTTCTACTCATCCACCAATCGAAGAGCGCATCAAGGCACTAAGGGGCTCGGGCGTTTAGCTCTGTTTTGTCTTAAACATTTCTCCATGCCCAGGAATTACATAGTCGGCTAGTTCGAGTATTTTTGCTCTCTCAACAGCCAAAACGTCATTGTTCTCGGCTACTTTGTCGAACTCTGGAAAGTTCTCTTGCCACCAGAGATCGCCGACGATGGCTACTTTGCCAAGATCAGTTTTCACGATTAGACTTAGGGAATCGATACTATGGCCAGGTGTTTTCGCGATTTCAATATTGTCCGAGAAGAATTTTTGTTTACGACTTGAGATTTTGTCGCCATCCCACGCTCCCCAGTATTCAATGATTTTTGCATTTGGGAAAATTCCAATATTTTTGAAATGATCATAGTGAGAGTGGGTGAGGAAAACAAAATCGATGTCGCTCAAGCTCAAGTTTTCATCCTTGAGTGTTTTTTCTATTTCATTTTCAGTCTTTGTTGTTCCTGGATCAACAATTATATATTTATCCTCATCTTGAACTAAGGTTATCGTGCAACCAATGCCACCTTCTGATTCGTGCATGAGATAGCCAGTGCTTAATATTTTTATTTTTGTCATTTTGCTCCTTCAGATTTATACCTAGATTCTTATAATAGTAAATTTGAGCGCGAAGATAAAGGGGGGACGAGTCAACGTCATTTGACAAGCAGTTTTGATCGGGCTTTACTAGAAAAGAACGACCCAATGGAGGTAGCATAAATGACAAAAGATATTGAAATGATCCAATCTCAGCGCTGTGCAATTGTTGTTGTGTGCGGATCGCGTGACAAACCAGAGTGGATCACGCATTTACTTATGGAGACTGGAGATTTATCGGATCATCAGTCTCACGGCGCAACAATTGTAGCGCTTGACCACTCACGGCAGGACATTTGCACGCTCACGCAAATTCAGCAAATTGCTGATCAGAATTTTGCAAATTGCAAAGTTGGCAAAATCTGGCTCGCAGTCGTAAACGGCCGTCGAGATATCTTGGAGCCGAATGGTCGGCTCACTCCTATTTCTGGTATTACACCAGAGCTGATTTGCCTTTATTCGACGGAGCAACGCCCGCTGATAAAGACATGAGAAAATAATTTCTCGAATTTACGATGTCGCGTTGCACCACCCTCCACAGAAGTATTCGTATTTCTGTGGAGCTTTTTTGTTTATCAGCTATTGACAACTCTATCCTGATAGTGTACCATTGTGTTAACACAGTGAGACTTAATCAAACTGTGTCAAATATATTTCGAACGGGAGTGAGAAGTTTAAATAAGTTAATTAGTTCTCGGTGAAAACCTCGAACAATAATAAAAGAAAATCATGAAAAGAGAATTAGAAAATACGTTAGTAACACCTGCAGCCATGAAGCTTTATGAAGTTTTGGCTCAGATTGATAAGCCCGAAGAGATGGCTCTCTTTTTGCGCGATTTACTGACACTTGAAGAGATCGAAGAGGCAAGCAGAAGATTTCTAGCTGCAAAGCTACTCAAGGAAGGCAAAAGTATTCGTGTAATCGCGAAGGAAATTGGTATTTCCACGACTACGGTGACTCGTATTAATTATTGGTTAAATCACGGAATGGGCGGATATAAGTTGGCTTTAGACAAGCTGAAGTAAATTGTCGTAACCAAAAATATCTGCCCCTCTCGCAAATCCGCCGCATGGTGGATTTTTTGGTATCAAATAATAATAAGGAAAAATATGAAAATGGATTTTAGCAAAATGAATGGCAAGATTATGGCCGTCGTACAGGACTATAAAACAAAAGAAGTCTTGATGGTCGGAGTGATGAATAAAAAAGCTTTAGAGAAGACTCTAGAGACAGGCAAGGTGACTTTTTGGTCTAGAACAAGGCGAAAGCTTTGGACCAAGGGGGAGACATCTGGAAATTGGCTTATCGCCAAAAAAATATTAGTCGATTGCGATGTAGATACGGTGCTAATAATGGCAAAGCCGCAAGGGCCGACCTGCCACACTGGCGATCGTAGCTGCTTTTTGGACAAGGGGATAGAGAGAATATTAACAAAGGAAATATATGAATAAATTGAAGATTGCCGTACCTGATGGTTCAATGGAGAAAAGAATTTTAGATCTCTTTGAGTCGGCAGGGATAGCGATAAAAATTGAAAATGAGAGGCAAAAAATTGGAACTGTAGATAACCCGATGATCGAGAGCGTGACCTTCATGCGTCCACAAGAAATCCCGATTTATTTGGAAAAAGGTTATTTTGACATGGCCATTGTCGGCGAAGATTGGCTCGCAAATTGGCAAAGCAGCGCAAAAATATTGACGCGTTTGCCAGTTGCACGTAAGACCTTGCAGCCAGTCAGAGTCGTGCTTGTAGCGGAGGAGTCAAGCGATTGCACTTCTGTCGAAACGTTAAAAAAGAATGCCAAGATCGCAACAGAATACGTCGAATTAGCGGAAGCAATTGTTGCTGAGCGTGGTCGTAAGGATATTGAGATTATTCGATCCTATGGCGGCACAGAGCGAAAAGTGAAGTTTGGGGCTGATGCGGTGATCGACATTACAGAGACAGGCGAATCGTTGGTTGCAAACAAGCTGAAGATTGTTGAAGAGCTGATGCAGTCTTACACGGTAATCGTGTTGCGGAAAGATCTGTGCGACAACACCGAGAAAAGAATGCTCGCGATCAAAATCGCAAGTTTACTCGAGAATGCTTTTTGGTCCGATGCTTCAGATCAGGCTGTATAGAATATGTTTGGCTTCGGAGAAATTAAATAAATTAATTTCTCCAAGTCGGTCGTATCTGTCGAACAGCGTTTCGATAAATTTTCAGCGATCGCAAATAGAGGTACGCGATGAATACGTACATTAACAATCTACAAAACGAAAATGGAGTATTGCTCAATTTTGAGAAATTCTCATCTTCTACCATTCCTGTTGTCTTCCAAAAAGAAGATGACAGTCAAGTCATGGCTATAGAGCTCATGACTGCCACACAAATTGAGGAATTACTCTTTTTGTGTGATACTGGCCGATGCTGGCGAAGCAACACAACAATGTTTGAGCTTTGGCGAATCTCTAGCATTAGTCCAAACTGTTCGATGGATTCTATCTTATGTCGGATTGTCCTTGCAGACAACATCAACCCAGCGATAGTGATGCGTCGCCTGAGCCTTAAATCAGAAACAAACAATCCGTGGTTTGGGCTTGGCAAAGTTGTTATTCCTTTTGCATTGCAAGATGCTGGTGATCGTAAGGTGATACGTTGTGGCATGATGAATCGAGAAGCTTATGAGGAAACACTGGTATCGGAGAAAATAGTCGTCTGGAGTTTGAGAGAGAAGGACATTTGGACCCTAAAGGATTCGGATTATAATCCTTTTAAAATTAAAGAAATTTTTGTCGATCGGCAGAATAACAATTTACTTTTTAGCATAGCGTCATACTCGCACTCCTGCCGCAAGTGCTATGACAGTTGTTTTGAAGATTTAGAGTTGGTTCCCCGTATACTATACCGAGAAGCTCCTGAAGATTAGTAAAACGCTCTGAAACTATTGGTAATCTACCCGCGCTCCCCTAAAAAGGAGCGCTTTTTTGTATTACATTTTACTTTTCGCTGTTATAATATATATAGACAATCAAAGGAGGGTACGACCGCAATAGTGAAACAAGGGGTTCATAAAAGCGTTCACCACCAGTGGTGGCCTAAGAGGCTCTATGTCACGGAGTTGGAAATTACATTTCGTAATTTACCAATCTACAAAGTTCCCATCGATCATGGCGCTCATGCGGATCTGCATTATTTTACGGATCCACCAAGAAAGCCATCGGTTGAGTTTATGCAACAGAGAGTAGACGAGTACATTGCTCTCAAGATGCGCGAGGCTGCCAGAAGGCGTCTCGAAAGAAAAGGAGGTAGCAGAAGGCACCGATAAACAGAATGCTCCGAAATTCACCGGAGCATTTTTCTATTTTTCTTGTACAAATATTTGAAAAGTGTTATAGAATACGTAGTATCTGCTCAAAATTTTGAGCAAAGGGAGGGTAACTATGTACTGCGATATAGATTTTAGTACATATGAAGGTAGCTTAGAGGATGTTCTTTTTGAGTATGGCAGCCATCATGAGCTGTATTCTATACTTGACAGGTTCTTTTCCAACCGTATGCGGTCTGAAGAAGCTCTGGTTCGCATAATTTCGACCGTGCTGGATGAGTTTCAGCCTATGCGATTGGCTCCAAAGGTTAATCTTCTAAACCTTGTGGATGTTGACGATAGTTTTGAAGATGTGCGATACGATGAAGTCTTGAATGAGCTGACGAGAGATATCCGTTACTGTCGACTTGCTCTATCTGGCCCTGCCCGAAGAGAACAAGTCGTCTATAAGCTGGTAGAATGCTCGGTTCGTTCAACTTGTTGTCGGGCGCTGAGACTGCTGATTGAATTGCGATATTACGATAACAATATGCCTTTCAATTGCAATACATTTTCTGCATATCATC
Source organism: Candidatus Berkelbacteria bacterium (assembly GCA_037140515.1). GTDB lineage: Bacteria > Patescibacteriota > UBA1384 > XYA2-FULL-43-10 > 1-14-0-10-43-13 > ELA241. The sequence goes on from JBAXEI010000001.1 coordinate 51,026, forward strand.
TTTTTGATGAGATGTGGGGGATTATCCGCCCAGTTATTGCGCGGCTTGATGAGCTGATCAGCGTTGTTGAATTCCCAGAGAAGTATGCATCTGTTGCGGTATGTTATGCCCATCCATCAAGTCATCTTCGTTGCTACGAAACGAGCGGAACGGGCAGATTTCATATTTGCACAGGTCAAGTACATGGCGCACGGAATTTATGCGAATGTCTCAGACGTTATGACGAGGCCACCGCCAAGGGCAAAATTACGGATCATAATTGTTCGGAGACTAAGTAAGGAAGATAACTTCATCCGAAGGGTCAGCTTTTGTCAGCTGGCCTTTTTCTATTGAATTACATATTAGTTGAGGGTAAAATCAAGCTATGAATATAGAAAAACTCTCCAAAAATGAAGCTAAGCTAAGAATCGATAAACTTCGTGTTTATGTCGATGATTTGCGTTATCGATATCATGTTCTTGATGATCCTTCGGTCACCGATGAAAACTACGACTCGCTCATGCGCGAGCTAGTCGCCTTGGAGCGCGAATTTCCGGAGTTCTATGATCACAATTCGCCATCGCAAAAAGTCGGCGGTGAGCCACTAAAAAAGTTTGAAAACCGAGCGCACCAATATCCGATGATCTCGCTAAACGACGCTTTTGATGAGCAGGAGATGCAAGATTGGTATGATCGCATGGCGCGAATCGTCGGAAATAAAGCGATTGATCAATCTGGCTATTATTGTGAGATCAAGATGGACGGTTTGGCTATTTCCCTTGTTTATGAAAATGGCGAGCTTGCATATGCGCTTACGCGAGGCGACGGCAAGATTGGCGAAGAGATTACAAACAATGTGAAGATGATCGATGCAATACCTCTCAAGCTGCGTCCTGATTCCAAATATTATTCTGCAGCGATGGAGAAAAGAGTTGAAATTCGCGGTGAGATCTATATGCCGATCAAGAGCTTCACTGATCTAAACAAAGATCGCGTCGCCAAAGGTGAGGCACCGTTTGCAAATCCACGAAATGCAGCCGCTGGCAGTGTTCGTCAGCTCGATCCAAATATTGTTTCCGGTCGAAATCTTAGCTTTATGGCTTATGGCCTGATCGGTTTTGATACAAAGAAGCACGAAGAAGAGCATGAGATAATCAAAGACCTTGGCTTGCCAGTTAATAAATTTAATCATTTTTGTCCTGACTTGAAGTGCGTTTTTACCCTTTGGCAAGGTTGGGAAAAAGAACGACCAAAGCTGCCTTATCAGATTGATGGCATGGTCGTAAATATAAACGATTCGGAGCTGTATCGTGAGCTTGGTACAGTTGGCAAATCGCCAAGAGCGGCGATTGCTTACAAATGGCCAGCCGAGGAAGTTTCCACTATCTTGGAAGATATTGAAGTCCACGTTGGTCGCACTGGTGTGCTCACGCCAATCGCGATTTTGCGCTCAGTTGAAGTCGCCGGATCGGTCGTTTCGAGAGCAACGCTACATAACGAAGATGAAATATACAAGAAAGATGTAAGAATAGGCGACACGGTCATCGTCCGTAAGGCAGGGGATGTAATTCCTGAAGTGGTGAAGCCAATCATCGAGCTACGCACCGGTAAAGAGAAGAAGTTCAAGATGCCGGAGAAATGTCCAATGTGTGGTGGCGAAGTTTATCGCAAAGAGGGTGAAGTGGCTTATCGCTGTGCAAACAAAAGCTGTTTTGCGATGGAATTTCGCGCTCTAGAGCACTTTGTCTCGAAATCAGCATTTGATATCGATGGCATGGGACCAAAAATACTTGAAAAGTTGATTGACGAGGGTCTGATCAAGGATTCGGCAGACATATTCTCAATCAAAATCGGAGATCTAGAGCCACTCGAACGTTTTGCTGAGAAGTCAGCTCAGAATTTGATTGAGTCAGTACACAATGCGAAAAAAGTTGATTTTGCACGCTTCATCTTTGCCCTCGGTATTCGAAATGTCGGTCAGGAAACGGCGATTGATTTGGCTGACCGTTTTGATTCGATTGAGAAGTTGTCCAACGCGACAAAAGAGGAAATTAACAGTGTTCGCGATATTGGGCCAGTTGTCACGGAGAGTATTTATGAATATTTTCATGAACAAAAGAATCTGCATTTAATAGAGAGATTATTTGAAAACGGTGTCACCTTCAAACCTCGTGCGAAGGCCGAGACAAAAGAGGGCATTACGGGCAAAACACTCGTATTTACTGGTAGTATGGAAACTATTACTCGTGACGAAGCGAAGAATATGGTTCGCAAATTTGGTGGCAACGCTTCAGAATCGGTCAGCAAGAAAACCGATTACGTTGTCGCTGGCGAGGAAGCAGGGAGCAAGCTTGAGAAGGCAAAGAGCCTTGGCGTCAAAGTGATGACTGAGCAAGAATTTCTAAAAATGGTAAGCTAGTTTAATATTTAATTTCTACTAAAATATGGAAAAAAACGGGACTCACAAAATCGAAAAATCTCGACATCTTGGACGAGCCGATTTGCATATTCATAGTAAATATTCTGATGGACGGCCAAGCATTGAGGAAATTTTGGATTATGTTGAGGAGCATACTAGGCTAGATGTAATCGCAATCACCGACCACGATACGATCGAAGGAGCTCTCATAGCACAAGCGATCATGAAAACGAAAAAATACCGTTTTGAGCTTATTGTCGGCGAGGAAATTACCTCAAATGAGGGTCATATTCTTGGTTTATATCTAAAAGAAAAAATCCCAGCAGGTTTATCTGCTCATACAGTATTGAAAAAGATCCACGAACAGGACGGAATCGCGATAGCCTCACACCCGTTTATGCATACTCGCTGGCGTAATCCGTCGATTCGGCTAATGGATGGTGTTGGTCTCTTTACCTTGATCAAGGAAAAGGCTGGTTTCAATGCTATTGAGATCGTAAACGCCACGCCAACTCTACAGAAAGTGAATCTTCAGGCCTCGTTTGTGAATCACACATTACTTTTTCGCGGAGAGACTGGTTCGAGCGATGCTCATATCGTTGAAGCGATTGGTCGCGGCTACACACTATTTGAAGGTAAAACTACTATCGACTTGAAGCACGCACTTCGCTATCATCAGACCAAGGCTGAATATGGCAAATGGTCCTTCTTGGCGCTGTATGACTATCTCTTTTTCTTCATTCCGAAGGGCTTCAGAATGGCGATTCACACACTTTTGCACGGTCGCACTCCCGAGAGACCACAAATTGTAAACATTCCTGAAAAATAGGTCTAGCTAGTCACTTTAACCGAACGACATGCGCGCTTATTCTTAGTTGATCGAAGTCAAAAGACGTGCTAGTATAAGGCTGTAATTATTATCACAAAAACATGTCAAAACTGAGTATTGAACAAATTGAACATATCGCCAGACTTTCTCGTCTCGAGCTAAGTGGCGATGAGAAGAAACTCTATAGTGAGCAGCTTTCAAGTGTGCTTGATTATGTTGACCAACTTTCCGAAGTCGACACTGAGGGTATCGAGCCAACAGCGAATATCACAGGATTGAAAAATATATGGCGTGAGGACAAAGTTGAAGAATCTGGAGTCACTCACGAGATGATCGGTCAAAATGCACCAAAATTTGAGAAGGACAGCTTCGTCGTTCCCGGAGTTTTTGAATAACTTTAATATTGAAAAAATGATGAACTTATATTCACTTACAATCAAAGAAGCGTCCGATTTGCTCGCAAAAGGCGAAATAACATCAGTCGAACTGACTGAAGCAATTTTTGCGCGGATTAAGGATATTGAGCCAAAAGTTGGCGCATACATCACGCTTTGCGAGGAGAAGGCGCTAGAGATGGCGAAGGCATCTGACGACAGACGTAAAGAGGGCAAAGTTTTGAGCGAGATTGATGGCGTGCCATTTGCAGTCAAAGATTTGTTCCTGACAAAGGGTGTGAAAACTACCGCCGCCTCAAATATACTTAATGATTTTATTCCTGTCTACGAATCTACGGTCACTACAAAGCTATGGGAAGCCGGTTCTGTTCTTATTGGAAAAACCAATCTAGATCAGTTTGCTATGGGCTCTTCTACTGAAACCTCTGCTTATAATACTTCGGAAGAATACGATTCGACGACAAGAAACCCTTGGGACCTTGAGCGCATTCCTGGCGGCTCATCTGGTGGCTCTGCAGCTGCTGTCGCTGCCGATCTTTGTGTCGCCGCAGTTGGCACCGATACCGGTGGATCCATTCGCCAGCCTGCTAGTCACTGCTCGATCACTGGCCTCAAACCAACATACGGTCGTGTCTCTCGTTATGGTACCATTGCTATGGCTTCATCACTCGATCAAGCAGGTCCGATGACCAAAACAGTTGAAGACGCAGCTATAGTTTTGAAGGTCATCTCTGGACACGACAAATATGACTCGACTAGTTCGAAGAGTGAAGTGCCTGATTATTCTGGCAAGCTTCAAGCTGACATGACAGGGATTAAGATAGGAATTCCGCAAGAATTCTTCAGCGAGGGGCTTGATGATGACGTAAAAGAGACAATTTTGAAGTCGATAGAAGAGTATAAAAAGCTTGGTGCTACGACCGTCGAGGTATCATTACCTATGGCTCATTATGCCTTGGCAATATATTACATTTTGATGCCCGCAGAAGTGAGCTCAAACCTTGCTCGTTTTGATGGTATAAGATACGGACTATCTGCTATCAAAGATGAAGCTTTGTCAGCAAAAAGCCTAGAAGAGGTCTATACGAAATCTCGAGCACTTGGATTCGGCCCTGAGGCAAAGCGCAGAATCATGCTTGGCAGCTACGTTTTGTCAGCTGGCTACTATGACGCGTATTACAAAAAAGCTCAAAAAGTTCGAACATTGTTAAAAAAAGAGTTTGAAAAAATATTTGAAACTGTTGATCTGCTGATTGCACCAGTATCTCCGATGCCAGCCTTCAAATTTGGTGAAAAATCAGAAGATCCGCTCTCAATGTATCTTTCTGATGTTCTGACGGTGCCAGCAAACCCTGCTGGAATTCCAGCTATGAGCATTCCTGCCGGATTCGTCGAGAGAGATGGCAAGTCTCTGCCAGTCGGTCTCCAAATCATTGGTCCAGCTTGGAGTGAGCAGATGATTCTAAATGCAGGTTTTGCATATCAGCAAGCGACAGACTGGCACAAGAAGAAGCCAGATATCAAGTAATAAATTGTAAATGCGACTGTAAGGAGCGAAATGGGTAAAAAATCTCAAATACGACGAGAAAAAAAAGAGCAATACGACAAAGAACGTAAGCAATTTCGTAAGCTAATGGAGGCTGAGAAAAGTCCTTGGCTGAATTTTTGGAAGAGAATAAACTTCTGGGTCTACGTTGTTTGTTTTTTTGCAGTTGTCGCATATCCTTTTATTCATCCCGAGGCATTTACTGCCAAAAACGATTATCTCATCAAAACTAGTCAGGGCGACATTACTGTTGAGCTATATCCAGACGCGGCACCAAATACAGTAAGTAACTTTGAACAGCTAGTCACAAATAAGTACTACGACGGCTTGCTTTGGCATCGTGTGATCAAGGGCTTCATGATTCAGTCTGGCGATCCATCAGGTGACGGCACAGGCGGTGAGAGCGCTTCGGGCGCAGACTTTGCGGATGAGATCAATCCACAGAGCCTAGATCTTACATCAAAAGCAATAAGCGACTTAGTCGGACAGGGATACAAATATAATTACGCACTTAAGTCGCACAAAATGGAAGTTGGTTCTCTTGCGATGGCCAATCGTGGACCAAACACAAACGCAAGTCAATTCTTTATCGTTACTGAAAAAGATCAGGCATACCTAAATGGCAAGCACACGGTCTTTGGTAAAGTTATCAAAGACCTGGATGTCGCAGTTGCGATTTCCGCCGTGCCCGTTGACGCAAACGATAAGCCACTCGATCCTGTTTATGTAATCTCAATAACGAAAGTCACGGAATAACATGGCAAAAAGACGAAGAGAATACGAACCTACTGTGCTGGAAACAATCATCGCTGGCTTATTCAAGGCGATTTGGTGGCTTCTGACTTTACCGTTCAAGGGCTTTCAGCGTGGCAAACGTGGCGGAATTAGCGTTCAAGATAGAAACAATATTGCGGCAAAAAGAAACGAGATAGCTTCTATTCTGCAAGGAAGTCAGTCTTCAATCGAGCTTCGTCATGCAGTTTCAGAAGCAGATAAGCTTGTTGACTATGCGCTTCAGCTCAAGGGCTATGAAGGCAATACGATGGCAGATCGTTTGAAAAATGCTCGTGATTACATTGACAGAGATATGTATAATGAAATCTGGGATGGACATATTGTCCGCAACAAAATTGCTCACCAACATGATTTCGAACTTCAAAATACTGAGTATAAGGAAGCGGCAAATAAATTACTTAAATATTTGAAAACACTATGAGTGAAAATAAACTAAAAACTACGATTGGCTTGGAAATACATGTTCAGCTCAAAACCAAGAGCAAGATGTTTTGTCGCTGCGACAACAATGCCGAAGGTAAGAAGCCAAATACAGTAGTCTGCCCAATTTGTCTAGGACTCCCAGGTGCGCTTCCGGTCGCTAATCATCAAGCGATCGAGTGGACTATCAAAACGGGCCTTGCTTTTGGTTGCAGGATTCCAGCAACAGCGAAGTTTGATCGAAAACATTATTTTTATCCTGACCTCCCAAAAGGTTATCAGATCAGCCAGTATGATGAGCCATTTTGTGTTGGCGGTTTTCTTGAAATAGACGGCGAAAAGATTCGTTTAAACAGAATTCATCTTGAGGAAGACGCAGGTAAACTAAATCATGTTGGCAATGCAAGCCTGGTTGACCTTAATCGTGCTGGCACTCCACTCATGGAGATTGTGACGGAACCAGATTTGACCTCTCCGAAACAGGCTGGCGAATTTTTGCGTAAATTGCAAAAAATCGTTCGTGACGTTGTCCAGGTCTCTGAGGCGAGTATGGAAAAAGGACATATGCGTTGTGACGCGAATATCTCAGTTTCCGATGAAAATGGCTTCATGTCACCGATCGTCGAGCTCAAAAATATCAATTCATTCAAATTTGTCGAAAAGGCACTTACTCTTGTTGATGCTCAGATTCGTGATGAGTATGAGACTTGGCCGAAGAAGCCAAGTAAAGAGACTTGGGGCTATGATAGTGTTCAAAATAAAGTTTATCTGCAGCGTCGCAAGGAAGAAGCGGCTGATTATAGATATTTCCCTTGTCCAGATCTTCCGCCATTTCATTCCGATCAGTTTGATCTCGAAAAAATGAAGAGCGAGACAGCTGAAAATGAAGAAACAAAAGTCAAAAATTTAGTCGACCTTGGAATCTCTGAAGCCGATGCAAAGGTTTTGGCTGGCGATCAGAATAAGGTCAAATTCTACGAATCTATTCTCAGCCATTTATCAGAAAATGATGAGAAAATAATGGCTGCAAAAGCTGTTGTGCATAATTATTTTGGATTTACCCTCGACGCTGAAGATTCGGAATTAGCGGGAGAGTACGCAAAAGCTCTGAAATCGTTGGCCGCCGGAAAAATCCAGAAGAATATATTCGCAAATATTGTCGCTCGTATCAAGAAAGACAAAGTTGAGTACGCCAAAATCGAAAATGAATTTATCGGTGGAGAAGAGATAAATCTAGAAGAAATTGTTGGAAATATTTTATCTGCGAACGCAACGGAAGTTACCCGCTACCAAGCAGGTGAAAAACAGCTAATAGGCTTCTTTGTCGGTCTTGTGATGAAAGAGTGCAAAGGCAAAGGCAATCCACAAATTATTAACAAATTATTAAGAGAGAAATTGGGGGAATAAATGGCGTTCATAGAAAAGTTTTACCAGCTATTTTTGAATCTTGGACCGAAGTTGCCAGGTGTAATCACTGCTTTAGTGCTTGGCTATATCTTTATACGTATCATGATGGCGATTGTTCGAAGAATCTTGAGAATTAGTAAAGCACACAAAGCGCTTATCGAGATTGTTACATCTCTTGCTAACATTTTGCTTTGGATCTTGCTCTTGTCTGAAGTCGCTCGACAACTTGGTCTTGCTAGTCTTGCCCTCACAATTTCTGGCTCTGTTGTAGCTCTCGGTTTTGCCATGGCAAACGGTCTGTCTACTCTGACTGCCGACATTATTTCTGGAGTATTTTTGTCTAAGGATCAGGATTTTGAGGTCGGGTATAGAATTAAATCAGGCGACATAGAGGGCATAGTTGAGAAGATTGACATGCGAAAGATCAGAATCAGAGACGACGCTGGAAAACTTTTTATTTTGCCTAGCTCAAAGATCGACTCAATTGGCTGGGTAGTACTCGAAAAGAAGTAGGCGCAGGTCTCGTTTCTTGCGAATTTTTGATCCTCGGAATATAATAATAATTGCTAATAAATTCAAAGGAGGAATATGTTAACAGAAACGTTGTTTCAGATTTTACTTATAGTTGGCATTGTCGCAGGAGTTCTCTTTATTATTGTATTCTGCCGTTTCTATGACGTGCTTGCTGACATTAAATCAGTCACCAAAGTCGTTTCAAAACGGGTGAATGAGATTGATGCGCAGATCGCCGAAATTCAAATTATGGTCAGAAACTGTATTGACGTGGTCAAAGGTTTCGCGGCTTCTTTTGATTTTATTAAGACAATAAAAAACAAATTAAGTGGTTTTGCTACTCGGAGATCTGAGGGCAAGGAAGGAGTTGAAGATGAAGACTAATGCGGGCAAAGTTATATTGGGCGTTACGATTGGTGCTCTAGCTGGTGCTATTGCTGGTGTTCTTTTTGCTCCACAGAGCGGAAAAGATACTCGAAAATTGATCTCAAAGAAATCGAAAGAATATGTTGAGAAGGGTAAAAAGATGGTCGAAAAGGTAACAGATGCGGCTAAAGACAAAATCAAAGACGTCGCAGATGATATTTCAAAAAAGTTAGAAAGTTAATAGAGGACTTATGGAGAATCAAGAATTAAAAGATCAGTCGTCTGATCAGCTAGTTTTGAAGCAACCACGAAAACATAAGGTTGCTCATCTTGTTTTTATTATATTGGCAGCGGTACTGATATTTGTTGTCGGCGGAATTGGTGGTATTGGTACGATTTTGCTTTTTTCAGCAAATAACGGACAGATTGCCTCGAAGCTAGGGATTAAGGATTTTTCTGATATCGCGATACCTACGAAGCAAAAAATTGTTATTGAGGAATCGAGCGCTATAATAGATGCCTCGAATAAGGTCTCGTCATCTGTCGTATCAATCACCCAGAAGAAGACAGTTCAGAGCGTCTTCGGAGCTTATACGTCCGAAGGAGCAGGCACTGGCTTTATTATCACTAGCGACGGCCTTGTTCTCACGAACAAACACGTGGTTGCAGATGCGACTGCGACTTATCAGGTTATTACAAACGATGGTAAGGTTTACGATGCAACTGTTCAATCTCTTGACTCGGTAAATGACTTGGCTGTCATGAAGATAGATGCGCGAGGTCTCACCGCCGTTGAGCTTGGCGACTCTGACGAGCTCAAAGTCGGTCAATGGGTGATCGCAGTCGGAAACTCGCTTGGTAAATTTCAAAACTCAGTTACTGCTGGTGTTGTTTCGGCCAAAGACCGTAAGATTCAAGCTTCTGATTCGAGTGGTGGTAGCTCTGAGACACTTAGCGATTTGCTCCAGACAGACGCAGCCATAAACCCTGGTAATTCAGGTGGTCCGCTTGTGAACCTAGCTGGTCAAGTGGTTGGCATCAATACTGCTGTCGCTGCAGACGCACAGGGAATTGGCTTTGCGATTCCAATCAATGCTGCAAAATCCGCGATTGATAGTATTAAAAAAACTGGCCGGATCATCCGACCATATCTCGGGGTTCGTTACTTTGAAATTACTCCTGCTATAGCAAAACAGAGTAATCTCGCCGTAGACCATGGTGCTCTTGTACAGCGAGGCACAAACTTGACTGACTTCGCCGTTGTTCCTGGCTCTCCTGCAGACAAGGCGGGCGTAGTCGAAAATGATATTATTACTCAGATAAATGGTGACAAGATTGACGAAAACAATTCGTTGATTAGTTTGGTCCAAAAGTACCAGGTAGGGGACGAGATCAAGCTGAAGGTTTTCTCTAAGGGTGTTGAGAAGGAAGTGACGATCAAGCTCGAAGAGAGTAAAAGCTAACACATAGTTACTCTATAAAAATAACCCGCAGAGTTCTGCAGGTTATTTTATTTCCAGATAGCGATCGTGACCGGCGTAGTCTTTTATTAATTCAATTTTTTTCCTTTGATAAGTTTCCCTTGCGAATGATTCGATTTGTTTGGCGTTTCTCGGGTCGAGCTCGATGATGATTAGTCCGTCATTGTTTAATCTTGATTTTGCTTGGATTAGAAACTCATTTATGATTGATGAGCCGTTATCCTTGGCAAAAATAGCATTCTTGGGCTCAAATTTTAGATTTTCTTCCTCTTTAACATTGTGAGGAACATAGGGGAGATTGGTGAGAATCAAATCAAATTCATCTGGCAGTAGCGGGTTTGAGAAGAGATCAGATTCTAAAAAATTTACATCTGTCTCGTACGCTTTGGCGTTTTTCTTGGCAATCTTTAGCGCCTCACTGTTGATATCAGTCGCATAGAACTCACATTTTAGGCTACTCTTTTTTGTCAATTCTAGAGCTAGCGATATGGCGATGCAGCCAGAGCCGGTACCGAGGTCGAGAACGACATTTTGAGATTTAGCAATTTTACTATTTCTAAATTTAAGAAATTCGAGGCCTCTTTCGACCAAATGTTCTGTCTCTGGTCGGGGGACCAGAACGTTTTTATTCACAAAAAAGTCATAGCCGTAAAATTCCTTCTTGCCGGTTAGGTAGGCGACTGGCTCGCCAGATACTCGTCTCTTCGCCAGAGAATCGATTTCTAGGCATTCTTCTTTGCTGACTGGTGTATTCGGATGTGAGAACAAAAAAACGCGATCTTTATCCAGAACATGTGCAATAATTATTTGCGCATCAAGATCCGCCGACTCAATATTATTCGTCGAGAAAAGTTCGCGAGTGCAATGTAGGATTGTGCAGATCGTTTTAGATTTCATTCGTTGCAGCGAGTTTTCTGGACTGATCTTCGGTCATGAGGGCGCTGACTACTGGTTCGATATCGCCGTCCATAATATTCGGTAAGCTGTGCCACGACTGATTGATACGGTGATCGGTGAGGCGGTCTTGAGGGAAATTATAAGTTCTGATTTTTTCTGATCTGTCGCCAGTGCCAACTTGAGAACGACGGATATCACCACGTTCCTGTGCGGCTTTCTCTTCACGAACTGCCATAATACGAGATCGCAAAATGCTCATCGCTTTTTCTCGATTTTTTAGCTGACTTCGTTCATCTTGGCATTGAACAACAGTGCCTGTTGGCATATGAGTGATTCTGACTGCGGAGTAGGTTGTGTTTACAGACTGTCCGCCAGCTCCACCAGAACAGAAGGTGTCGATACGGAGATCTTCTGGTCGAATTTCGATATCTGCTTCTTCTGCTTCAGCCAAAACTGCTACAGTAATTGTAGAAGTGTGGACGCGGCCTTGTTTCTCGGTCTCAGGAACACGCTGAACGCGATGAACACCAGATTCGTATTTCATCTTTGAATAGACTTTTTCTCCGCTGATTTCGAAGGAGATTTCCTTAATTCCACCGATTCCAGTAGTTTGGCTGGATAAGATATTGGTCTTCCAGCCTTTTCGCTCGGCATATCTTGTATACATGCGAAAAACTTCAGCAGCAAAAAGCTCTGATTCGTCTCCGCCAGCCCCTGGCCTGATTTCGATAATAACGTTTTTTTCATCATTTGGATCTGTCGGAAGAAGCGCCAGCTCCAATTTTTTCTCATACTCAAGTTTTTGTGGTGTAAGAATTGCAAGCTCTTCCTTCGCCATCTCTGTGAGCTCGGCATCATCAGTCTCAAGAAGCTCTTGGTTATCGCCGATGTTTTGGATTACAGCAAAATACTGCTTGATCAGTCCGACCAGCTCTTCTAGACTTGATTTCTCTTTCGCTAGCTTTGTGAAGTCGGCTTGATTTTTCATTGTCTCTGGATCTTCAAGCATTTTTCGCAAATCGTTATAGTGATCGAGAATAGATTGTAGTTTTTCTTGGTTCACAATTCTCCTAAATGGATAAAATTATAAGAAAAAATCGGCCTCTGCCAAGATTATATCCTGTTTTCAGCCGATTTAGTATATTGGATCGAAGTTATTTCTCTTTTGATTCAGTCTTTTCAACTTTTTCAACAACTGGCTTTGCAGTAGCTTTTTTGAAAGCTTCATCTTTCATCTTGTTTGATGCTTCAACTCTTGCTTTGAATTTATCAACTCTACCTGCAGTGTCGATCAATTTTTGTTTGCCTGTGAAGAATGGATGGCAAGCAGAGCAAAGCTCAACTTTGATTTCATCCGTAGTAGAGCCAGTCAAAAACTGTGCGCCACAAGCGCAAGTGGAAACTACATCTTTGTTGTAAATTGGGTGGATATCTTTTTTCATAACGAGAATCACAATAATATTACTAATACGACGTTTATAATTTATTTACTATGTGATTCTAGCACACTCTTGAATTCAAGTCAAGATTGTGATAGAGTCTGTGAAGACGATTAAGAAAGATCCCACTTCGCTACGTTAGCCAAGCGGGACAAAAAAGAATCGACACGCTCATCTCTGGTTTCTCTCCATTGCAAATGGAGTTGGTTGAGCGGATGAATTTAACAAGGAACCAAAAACTAGTCAAAAAACTCATAAACAGGATAATTTTTTGTTATCCAAGAAAGGCTCACTCATGGTAGAACTTCCATCGCTTCGAGATTTGCTCGACGCTGGCGTACATTTTGGTCACAAGACTTCAAGATGGTACCCAAAAATGGCTCCTTACATTTTCACATCGAAATCAGGAGTTCATGTTATCAATTTAGAGAAAACTGCTGAAAAAACAGCAGAAGCTGTCGCCTTCATCCGTAAAGAAGCTGAAGCTGGCAAGATCATGGTATTTGTTGGTACGAAGAAACAGTCTGGTGAGATCATCAAGCAAGCTGCAATCAAATGTGGCATGCCATATGTAAACAATCGTTGGCTTGGTGGCGCGATCACAAACTTCGAGATGATCAAATCTGCTGCGAAGAAGCTCAAGAAACAAAAAGAAGAGCTTGAGAATGAAGAAAATTCTGAGCTAAACAAATCTGAACTTTCAAAAATGCGTAAAGACGCAATTCGTGGCGAGAAATTTCTTGGTGGCCTAGTCGGTCTAGAGCGAAAACCTGATATCTTGGTTCTGTTTGACGCTCATGATGAGACAAATGCACTCAAAGAGGCGATTGTGGCCAATATGCCAATCGTTGCTCTCGTTGACACAAACGCAAATCCAGAGCTTATCACTTACCCAATTCCTGCAAATGATGATGCAACAAAATCTGTTTCTTTATTTGCAAATCTATTTGCTGATGTAATCATCGAAGCTCGAGCCAAGTCAGCCAAAGTTGCTGCAAAATAAATTTTACGAAATCTATATTAAAAGAAGAGGAGACTTATGTCAGTTACAGCAAAAGACATTGCTGATCTTCGTGCGAAAACCGGTATCGGCATGATGGAGTGCAAAAAGGCGCTCGTTGAGGCTGAAGGTAACGAAGAAAAGGCAATTGAGATATTACGCAAAAAGGGTGGTGCAAAAGCTGCAAAAAAAGCTGAGCGTGAGACAAACAACGGTATCGTTGAGGCATATATTCATGGTAACGGCAAAATCGGCGTTCTCGTCGAAGTTCTAGCCGAAACTGATTTCGTCGCAAAAAACGACGAGTTCAAAGAGTTCGCTCATGATGTTGCTCTTCACATCGCTGCTATGGCACCAAAATACATCTCTAAGGACGAAGTTCCTCCTGATGAGGTTGCTAAGGAGAAAGAAATCCTGCTTGAAGAGGTAAAAGCTTCTGGCAAGCCTGCCGAGATCGCTGAAAAAATTGTTGAAGGTAGACTAAACAAATATTTTGAAGAATATTGCCTGCTTTATCAGCCATTTGTGAAGGATCCAAGCAAGACAATCGAAGATTTGCTAAACGAGAAAATTTCGAAGATTGGTGAGAAAATAGTCATCGCTCGAATGTCTCGATTCCAAATCGGAAACTAAATACAATTCAAAGTTATATAAAAAATGGGCTGCAGAAATGCAGTTCATTTTTATTATTTATGTCAAAGGACAAGGGGATTCATTCCGATTTCCAAGATCAAACGGCATCAGCGAATTTAATAAAAAAATCACCGCCAACATAATTGACGGTGATCTATTGTTCGAACTATTTTTCGACAGTTTCGGTGTCGCTGACAAATGTTTTGTTTTCAATTGTTAGGCCAACTCCGACAACCGCTTCAATCGCTGCCCAAGCAAGCAATTGCCAGTCATGCATGAAGTAGCCAACCCCAGCCAAAAGAAAAGATACAACGTAGTGCCAGTGTTTAGCCGATTTTTTCATTTTAACGCCTCCAAATTCGTATTTCTATATACATTATACTACAAAAACTTAATTTAGTCAATAGAGACAAAATTGCAACTTTACGATATTATGAAAACATGAAATACAAACGCATACTTCTAAAACTTTCAGGCGAGATGTTGCTTGGCAACAATCATAATATTGACCCTGAAATGTGCGATTACATCGCAAAAGAGATCAAGACGGTGACTGAGGACGGGACCGAAGTGGTCGTGGTGCTTGGTGGCGGAAATATTTTTCGTGGTAAAGCTGCAGAGGATCATGGGATGAAGCGAACGACCGGTGACTATATTGGTATGCTGGCGACCGTGATGAATTCATTGGCCCTGCGAAGTGCGTTGTCAAAAATTAAGGTCGAGAGTCGCGTGGCTTCTGCCTTGGATATGCCAAAAGTTTGCGAGCCATACATCCGAGACAAGGCAATCAGACATTTGGAAAAGGGGAGAGTCGTTATCGCCGCAGCGGGAAGTGGAAATCCATTTTTTTCTACTGACACGGCAGCAGCCATTCGTGCCTGTGAGCTCGATTGTGAGATTGTGTTTAAAGCAACAAAAGTTGACGGCATCTACGATGCCGATCCAGTCAAGCACCCTTCAGCGAAGAAATTTGACACACTTACCTACTTGGATATAATCAATAATCAATACGAGGTTATGGACAGCACCGCAATCACGCTCTGCATGGACAACGACATTCCGATCGCAGTATTCAAGATGAGCGAAGCTGGCAATCTGAAAAAAGCTGTTTCTGGCGAGAAAATTGGCACAATAGTATCAGCATAATAAACAGGAGAAATATGATAGAACAAATTATCAAAGATGTTAAGCCAAAAATGAAGTTGGCGATAGAGAATCTAGTCACTGAGCTTTCTAGAATCCGAACTGGTCGGGCAAATCCAAGTGTTCTTGATGGGATTGTCGTATCTTACTATGGCGCAAAAAATGCGATTCGCGAACTCGCGACTGTGACAGTGCCAGAAGCAAATCAGATTGTAGTCAAGCCATGGGATCGAAATGCACTCGGTGATATTGAGACAGCGATCAGAGCTTCCGAGATTGGGCTTTCGCCAATCAACGATGGTGCTCAGATCCGTTTGATTTTGCCTCCAATGACTGAAGAGAGAAGAAAAGAAATCTCAACATTGGTCAAGAAAAATGGCGAAGAAGCCAAAGTAGTTCTTCGTAATATTCGTCGTGAAGTTTGGGACAAGGTTCAGAGTGCCGAGAAGAACAAAGAGGCCACAGAAGATGATCGTCGCTGGGCCGAAGATGAGCTCAACAAGATCGTAAATGAGATGAACAGGGAAGTTGAGACAGTTGTCGCAGAAAAAGAACAAGAAATAATGAAGATCTAAATACATGTTTATTACAATTCTCGCATTTCTGCTGGTTATAGGTATCTTAGTCATGGTTCATGAGCTTGGTCACTTTACTGCGGCCAAGCTACTTGGCGTGAAGGTTCTCGAATTTGCAATCGGTTTTCCACCTCGAATTTTTTCAAAAACATACCATAGTACCAAGTATTCGATTGGTGCACTGCTTTTTGGTGGCTATGTTCGAATGCTTGGAGAAGAAGAGAAATCAAAGGATCCTGCAGCGTTTAACAATCAGCGACCAAGATCACGCTTTATCATTTCTATTGCTGGTGTTTTTATGAATATTGTCTTGGCTTGGGTTCTTATCACCATCGGATTTTCCGTTGGAATGACGCCAATAGCCACACCATCTTCTGATTTGCCAGGTCAGCAGATCAAGCCGCAGATATTTATTGCTGATATTATGAAAAACACGGCCGCTGAGAAGGCTGGGCTGAAAGTTGGTGACGAGATTATTAGTGCAACTTTCGAAGGCGCGACAACAACATTTGCGGCTGCGGATGATGTGACAATTTTCTCTGGTTCGCATCTCGGAAAAGATATTATTTTGCAGATTAAGAGCGATAATACTCTCGTTGATGAGAAAGTCGCGCTGTCTTCGGATATGCTAGCACCGATGGGTATAGCGATGATTGATCAGGCGATCGTACGCTTGCCTTGGTACAAGGCGCCAGGCTACGCTGCTAGAGAGGTTTATAGAACAGTTGTCGGCACTTGGGATGTCTTGGCTGGTATGTTTGCAAAGTTATTCTCAACTGGTAAGGTTTCTGATCAGGTTGGCGGACCAGTTGCGATTTTCAATCTAAGTGGCTCTGCTGCTCGAGGTGGCTTCGCGGTGCTTATTAGCTTCATCGCGATGCTTTCGATCAATCTGGCGATTATCAACATTCTCCCTTTTCCTGCATTGGATGGCGGACGAGCGTTGTTCATCATTTTCGAGAGAGTTCTTAGAAAAAAAGTTGTCAAAGAAGAAGTTGAAAACATGATTCACGCTATCGGCTTCATCCTGCTGATCCTGCTGATACTAGCGATTACTTATAAAGACATCGTCAAAATATTTCACAATTAATCATACAAAAAGAAATATATGAAACAATCACAACTATTTATCAAAACTCGAAAAGAAGTACCTGCTGATGCAGATTCGATAAACGCGTCATATTTGGTGCGCGGTGGCTATGTCCACAAACATATGGCTGGAGCATACGCTCTCTTGCCACTTGGTATGCGCGTTTATAAAAAGATCGAAAACATTATTCGCGAAGAGATGAATGCAATCTCTGGTCAGGAGATTCTTATGAATGTCTTGCAACCTCGTGAGCTATGGGAAGAGACGGGGCGTTGGGAGTCGGCGATTGATGTCTTCTACAAACTCACTGACAGCCGAGGTAAAGATCTCAATCTGGCACCTACTCACGAAGAAGAGGTGACTGACATCGTTCGTAAGAATATTCGTTCATACAAAGATTTGCCTTTCGCTCTCTATCAAATCCAGACAAAGTTTCGTAACGAGCCAAGAGTGAAGTCTGGCTTGCTTCGCGGACGCGAATTTATCATGAAAGATATGTATAGCTTTTCGACAGATGATGAGCAGCACGAGAAATTTTATCAATCATCAATTCCTGCATATTTCAACATTTTCAAACGTTGCGGACTCGATGCAAAGCTAGTTGAGGCTTCTGGTGGTATATTCTCCAAGTTCTCCCACGAATTTCAGGTCTTGACAGCAGTTGGCGAAGACACAATCTATTATTGTGATAAATGTGATTTTGCTCAGAACAAGGAAATCGCCGAAGTTTTCGAGGGCAACAAGTGTCCAAAATGTGGCGGCACGATCAAAGTCGATAAAGGTATCGAGGTTGGCAATATTTTTCCACTAAAGAACAAGTTTTCTGGTCCGATGAAGGCGACCTACCTAGACAAAGACGGCAAGGAAAATGATTTGGTCATGGGCTGCTATGGTATTGGCCTCACTCGTGCGCTAGCCACAGTCGTTGAAGTTCATTATGACGTTGCAAAGAACAAGATGTTTTGGCCAAAAGAGCTCGCACCGTTTGCAGTTCATTTGATCTCGCTAAATCAAAACGAAAATGCGGATAAAATTTATGCAGAACTGCTCAAAAAGAAGATTGAAGTTATATACGATGACCGCGATCTCTCGGCTGGCGAGAAATTTGCAGAGGCTGATCTGATCGGCAGCCCGATTCGTGTCGTTGTGAGCAAAAAGACGCTTGCAGATGACTCTGTCGAGCTGCAAAAAGATGGTGAGACATACATGGTAAAAAATGAAGACCTGATCAAAGAACTAGAATAAATCTATACAAAAAAACCCGATGATTCTCAGATCTCGGGTTTTTTGATTTATGAGCTTTTAGTTTACGTTTTGAAACTGGCTTAGCCAGTTGTTCAGCACTTTTGAGGTGGCTGTTCTGATTTCTCCCGTCATATCCTTATTTTCCATGGTCTTTTCAGTGATTTTCCAGATTCTAGCCAAGTCTTCTTTATTATCAGGGTTTAGCTCGGAAAGTGAATATGTTTTGCCATCCATCTCAACATCTTCTATTTGATTTGTTTGTTTTAGATTGTTGAAAATTTCTAGTGAGACAATATGTAGCAAGTCCTCGGTAATTTCTTTTTTTTGACTTTCTGTGAGCTCGACCGCGTTGAGAAACTCTTCGATTTCTCCCCTGATTACACCTTCTCTATTTTCGTTGTTTCCTCCATGAAACATTTTCTCGATATTAGAAACTTCCTTTTCGTTCTGTTGCCCTTTTGCGATCCGTTCTTCCATCGTCTCATCAGTATTTGACTCGTCTTTGTTTTGGCGCATTTCGCTAACTAAGTTTGCTGAAATTCGTGATCCTTCGCTAAGATAGTTGCCAAAATCCTTTATGTTGCTCGAATTGTACTCCATGGATCGGTTATTTTCCTTTGCCATTGCAAATTTGCCTTGAAAACCTGAGATAGCCTGTGTTAGCGCTAGCCCCTCAATCAGGCCTTTCTTGCCCTCATCTGTCTCCAGCGCTGCAATATTTAGTCCGGTCGTTGCAAATACCATAAAAGAAGAAGCCATCTCGACTGGGGTGAGGGGTGTATTTTTGGCATAAGTGTCGTCGCGCCAACGTTTGTGTTCAGACATTAGGAATTTTCTTTTTTGTTCGTTTTCTGGGATTATCGCTAGCTCCGGTACTTGGCCGTCGGTCTCAGCGGAAAGGTCTGTAGTGCTATATATTTCTTGTTCAAAATTTGTCATACCATCTCCGAATTACTTTTTTATATGATAACGTAATTAATCTGAAACGCCAAATACGCGTTCATAATATTGACAAAAGAGGATAAATAGGTTAGAATCTGGTGTCCTTTATAAATCTTTATGTAAGGGAAGTATCGCAGTAGAGGGGAAACCAAAATGACAGACAAATACAGACAGATGAGAGACCGTAGCGCATCTCGAAACAGTGAGTTTATCAACAGAATTGTTTCAGTCGGTGTGATGGTCGCTCGGGTTCAAAAAGAGATTGGTGAGATCGCAGCGAGAAGCGATGATGATAATTTTTCGATTATTTTGACAGATTATCAAAGCTTCAAGCTGACTACTAACGAAAACTTGGCAAACGAATATCATTTCAGACATAGAAATGATGAGGGCCATCCGGCAATGCAGGTGCATAATTTGTTGAAGCTTAAACTCACAAATGATGAATGGGAGTGTCGACAATTTTGGCTGAGAAAGGTTGACGCACAAAAGCTAAGGGCGCTGAATGAAAAAAAATCAGCTCAGCAAGCCGCAGCAGAAAAGCGACAATCACAGCTCGAAAAGCCAGCCAAATTACCGCCAGAGTATACACCTTCACCGGAGTTGCTGGCATTTGTCCGCAACGAGATGATAAGCTATGAAGCTGGGTTGATAGACAAAGTGAGCTCCTACGAGACACTTGCGAATCAATTTGGTATGGCGGTCTGTGGCATCGAGAAGGCTCTAAAAGCTGGTCTCGATGAATCAGA
Organism: Candidatus Berkelbacteria bacterium; assembly: GCA_037140515.1. Lineage (GTDB taxonomy): Bacteria > Patescibacteriota > UBA1384 > XYA2-FULL-43-10 > 1-14-0-10-43-13 > ELA241. Next base: position 70,889 of record JBAXEI010000001.1, read on the forward strand.
AAAGACAACTCTTTTTTCTTATTCGAAGAGACATGCAAATCCGCGTGTTCGTCAGAGGGAGTGCTTAGCAGCTGTTCGAGATGATCTCAGTCTTGGTCGGATCTTGACTATCGCTGAATTGCAAAAGAGACATGGCTTAGGCTATGAAAACGTAGCTGCTGCAATCTCCGAACTCAATTCGAAAGAAAGCCAGCTTCGTGAGAAGCTCAGTCTGATCTTAAGGGCAGAAAGAGTATCTTTACAAAAAGATTGTCGGCCGACTACCCCGAGGGAGTATGCAAAGAAGCATGGTTTAGGAGAGCGCATTGTCTCGCAAATGTTACAGACGATGTTGACCGAAGACCAAATGACGTTTCGAAGACAGAGACTTAGAAACTCTAAGTCAAAGCCTGTCTTGAAGCCAAACAGTGCATTATCTGGCAAGCAATCGAAGAAGCCCACGGGCTATATGCGTTTCTCGGCAAAAGTGAGAAGCGGCATCCTTCGACAGGTGAGAGCTGAGCTGATCAAGGGTAAAGCCTCGTCAAACAGAATTCTTACTGAAAAGTGGGGAATGGACAAAAATGATCTTTATGATTTCTTTGTTGCCAATCTTACTCCTGAGCAACGTGAACTTCGCCGAACACTTGTTGCTGGTCGTCCCGCAGTTATTATGACGGACCAAAATGCGAAGTTGCTGATTAAAGAGGTTCGAGCTGAGATAGTTGCAGATAAGTATGCAACAGGTTCAGAGAAGTTCGTAGCTAAATATGGCGGAAACGAGAGATCGATACTCAAACTTATCAAGTCAGAATTGACTACAGATGAGTTTAAGAAGCGTCTTCTTCTGCTCCGAAAGCGTGAGACTTCGGATCCTCCTCAGCTCGTGGCTCATCGCTGTGAGCAAAAGGCTACAACTGCCATCAATGAACTTCTCAAGATCAAGGATGGCATATCACCCAAGTACAAAAAATCAATTTTTTCAAGATTGACGCAGATGCTAGATCTGCTCAAATAGCACAAAATGACTTTCCCTGCTGGATAAAACCAGCGGGGAATTTTTTTATTTGAAAAATTCTGAACTCAGAGTATAATCAAAAAACATGAAAAGCGATATAAAAAGCAAAATCAAAGATATTCCGCTAAGCCCAGGCGTTTACCATTTTCTAGATGAAAATGGCTTAGTTTTGTATGTAGGTAAGGCTAAGAATCTTCGCAATCGTATCAAGCAGTACTATATGAAGGAGCTTGGACGCGGACCTGGGATTGAAAATATGGTCCGTCTTGCTGCCGATATTCGTTTTGTTGAGACTGAGTCGGAGATCGAAGCGGTCTTGCTCGAGGCCGACATCATCAAAAAATTGAAGCCAAAGTATAATATTCGCTTGAAGGACGATAAATCATTTTATCTGATCAAGATTATAAAAGAGGATTTTCCCTCTGTTGAGCTCGTGCGTTTTCGAAATGTTGATCGCAAAGACAAATCAGCCGTTTTCTTTGGTCCATATCCAGCTGGCGAAGCGCTAAAAACATCACTCAAATTTTTGCGTAAAATTTTCCCATATCGCGATTGCTCGAAAACTAAATTCAATATGGCAAAAAAGAAAAAGCGCACATGCATTTATGGAGATATCCGTGTTTGTTCTGGTCCATGTGCCGAGTGGGTGAACAAATCACAGTACAATAAGAATATTCTGATGCTAAAGAGCTTCTTGAAGGGGCGAAAAGGGGAGATAGTGAAGAAGCTTGAGCGTGAGATGAATCAGTTATCCAAGACGCACAGATTTGAGGAAGCAGCACTTGTTAGAAATAAATTGTCAGCACTCGGACATTTGAAAGATGTCGCGGTCGGAATTCGTGACGATGTTTTTAACGCTGAAAACATTTTGTTTAAACGAATCGAATGTTATGATATTTCGAATATTTCTGGCAAATTTCCAGTTGGCTCTATGGTCGTCTTCACAAATGGCAAGCCGGATACGGATGAATATCGTAAATTCAAGATCCCAGAGAATCTTGTCGGTGAAAGTGGCGATAGCGATCTATCTCGAATCAAAAATGTTCTTGAGCGAAGATTTGGGAATGATTGGCCGAAACCCGATCTTCTGGTGATTGACGGGGGAGAGATGCATCTGCGGGTGGCCAAAGATCTTCTTAAAAATATTAATCTAAGCATTCCAGTTATCTCAATTTCTAAGGGACCAGCACGCAAAAAGAATGATTTTCACTTCTCAAATCGTGATATAGCGCAATATTTTATGAACGACCAGGCACTCACGAATATCACTATTGCATCGAGGGACGAGGCACATAGATTTGCGATTGGTTTCTATCGCAAGCTACATCTCAAGGATATGTTTGCAGAATAAATTTGATCGCACAAAGATGAACTCATATATTAAAAATTGGTGGAACTGGCTACGTTATGAGCCAAATGACCCGCTTTTCAAATCTGGTGGGGTGATTCGCATTGCCGTTATTGGTGGAGGTACGGGACTTGCAAATCTATTACGTGGCTTGAAACAATACTCGACACATATATCGGCAATCGTAACTGTGGCCGACGAGGGTGGCTCAACTGGTCAGCTTCGCGAGGACTTCGACATGCTTGCCCCTGGTGATATCCGTAAATGTATCGGCGCGCTTGCAAGTGATGAGTCTCTGCTCTCTAATCTATTTGAGCACCGTTTTTCAAAAGAGAAGAAGCTGTTTGGTGGCCATACTCTCGGAAATATTTGGATTACGGCACTTACTGATTATTTCGGTTCGTTCGAGAAGGCAGTGGAGGTAACGTCTGAGATTTTTCAAACTGCTGGCAGAGTTCTTCCTGCTACTCTCTCAAATATTGATTTGGTCATCAAATATGAGGATGGTAAGACGCTCAAGGGCGAACACTATCTGGATGAAATTTTGAAAAAAATTGTGAAAGTTACGCTCACAAAGCCAAGCGCGGCGGCTTATGACAAAGCAGCTTCAGCAATCTTGAACGCTGATTTAGTAATCGTTGGCCCTGGAAGTTTGTACGGCAGCATTATTCCTAATCTTTTGATTAAAGGCATTCGTGATGCAGTTATACAGAATAAAAAGGCGGTCAAGGTCTATATCGCAAACTGTTCGACCGAGCGAACTCAAACGCGGAATTTTAGTATCGAAGATCATATCAAAGAGATAAAAAAATACGGGGGAAAGAAAATAGTTGAATACTGTCTCGTGAATAGCAAAATATTGAGAAGCACAGAAGATGAGACCGTGCTTGGTGAAATTCATAATATTACTACAAACAAAAAAGAGTCAGAAGGAGTCAAAATTGTACTCTCAGACGTGATTGATGATAAAAATCCGCTCTTTCATGATTCGGATAAATTGGCAAAGTCGCTAATAGAGCTGTATAATAAGGTTAAATAGAATCAAGCTAATTCATCGGAGGGTCCATGAAGAATTCTCTAATTGTCGGTAATTGGAAAATGTATGTAACAAGCACCGCTGATGCTCATATTCTTGCCACTTCGATCAGAAATGGTGTTGCTGATGTGCCTTGGATTGAGGCGGTGATCTGTCCGCCAGCGCTCTGGCTTTCTGAAGTTGCGGAGATCGTGAAAAAAGGTGCTAAGACGAAAATCGGTATTCAGAATATTTCTTACGAAACTGAGGGCGCGTTTACCGGAGAAATTTCGCCAATAATGGCCAAGGAGATGGCAGAGTACGTAATCATTGGCCACTCTGAGCGGCGTGCTTATTGTGGCGAAACTGATGTTGATGTAAATGAGAAAGTGCTGGCCGCGCTAAAAGTAGGTCTCACACCGATCATCTGCGTTGGCAAGAAAAAAAAGGATGCAGCACCTACTGAGCCTTTCAAGCAGCTCGAGGAAGCATTGAAAAACGTGCCAAAAAATGCGTTGAAAAATATCGTTGTGGCTTATGAGCCGATTTGGGCAATTGGCACAAGTTTGAATGCTGACGCTGAGTACGTTGCGAAAGTAGTAACGAAGCTGCGTGAGCTTGTCCATACTGATACAGCGATCCTATATGGTGGTAGTGTCAAGGTCGACAATGCCCTGAGCTATGCCAAGAAACGCGAAATCGGAGGACTTTTAATTGGCGGTGCAAGCGCCAAAGCAAATGATTTTATTAAAATTTGCAAAATTTGGAGTGAGGCAAGAGATATTAAATAAATAGGAGGAAGCATGAAGATTGCAATTAACGGATTTGGTAGAATCGGCCGTGCTGTGGCCAAAATTATAATTGATCGACCTGGCATGGAGCTTGTGGCCATCAATGATCTGACAGACGTGGAGACGCTCGCACACTTGATGAAGTATGATACGTCTTATGGCATATGGGAGCACGAAGTTGGCCATGATGACGGAGATATTATTATCGATAAGCAGAGAGTTCATTCTTATGCTGAGAAAGATCCAAGCAATTTACCTTGGAAAGAGCTCGAGATAGATATAGTTGTAGAATCGACTGGTCACTTTTTGACTACTGAAGATGCGAATTTACACATCAAAGCTGGCGCAAAAAAAGTTGTCTTGTCTGCGCCACCGAAGGATGAAACCCCAATGTACCTTGTCGGCGTCAATGCTGATGGCTACAAAGGTGAAGCGATTGTTTCAAATGCGTCTTGCACAACAAATTGTATCGCCCCGGTGATGAAAGTCCTCGAAGAAACTTTTGGTGTCGAGAAGTCCTTGATGACAACAATCCATTCGTACACTGCTGACCAAAATCTAGTTGACGGTCCACACAAAGATTTACGTCGAGCTCGAGCTGCTGCTTGTAATATCGTCCCGACTTCAACAGGTGCGGCTAAGGCTGTTTATAAAACTGTCCCTGCGCTCAAGGGCATATTTGACGGTCTCGCTGTTCGAGTCCCTACGCCAGTTGTTTCTCTTTCTGATATTACCTCTGTCTTGAAAAAGGATGTGACGATTGAAGAGGTGAACAAGGCTTTCAAAAAAGCAGAGGACGGGGCAATGGCTGGAATTTTGGGCACGACCGAAGAGCCGATTGTTTCTTCTGATATGATTAAAAACAAAATTTCCTCGGTTGTAGATCTCGGCCTAACGCAAGTTGTCGGAGGCAATCTTGTCAAGGTAATTTCATGGTATGACAATGAATGGGGCTACTCAGAGAGATTAGTTGATCTTGTTCAGCTAGTATCAAAGAAGCATTAAGAATTTTAAATAAGATGGTGCAATTATGCTTTCGAAAGACGAATTAGAAAAAATATCGTCTGCTGATTTCGCGAAGTTTGGAGAAGCCCAGGTTTATAAGGCTCTCTCTACTTCGCGTCATGGGCTTGGCGAGGATGAGGTTCTCTCGCGTCACCGTCTTTTTGGTACCAACAAATTCGCTAATCGCAAAAAGCATATACTTATAGAATTCTTGATACGTTTTACAAATCCATTGGTTATTACATTATTCGCAGTCGCTCTTATTTCATACTACTTTGGTGAAAAGATAAATTCGATTATCGTGATCGCTATGGCGGCGCTTAGTATGGTTCTTTCATTTATCCAAGAAACTCGTGCAAGCAAAAACGCTGAGAAGCTGGCTGAAATGGTAAAAGTTCGTGCCACCGTAATTCGTGGCGGAAAAAACCGAGAAGTGGAAATAGCCGATCTCGTGCCAGGTGACTTGGTTCGCCTCTCTTCAGGTGAAATGGTGCCTGCCGATATACGATTAGTTTCGGACAAAGATTTATATGTTAATCAGTCATCGCTAAATGGTGAGTCATTCCCAACTCAAAAAAAGGCGGTTGCGGATACCGGAGATACCTCGGAAATTTATCAAATCCCAAATTTGCTTTTCATGGGTTCGAGCGTCGCCAGTGGCGCTGGTCTCGGGGTAGTCGTCTCGATCGGCGAGAAGACTGAGTTTGGTCGATTAGGTGTCGAACTAGTCTCGGTCAGTTCAACGACCGCTTTTGACAAAGGGATTCGCGGATATATCTGGCTGATGATCCGCTTCATCATAATTCTTGGTGCCTCCATCTTCTTTATCAATGCGATTATGAAGGGAAACGTTGTTGAGGCACTGCTTTTCTCACTTGCAGTTGCCGTCGGCTTGGCTCCCGAGATGTTGCCAATGATTGTGACGGTAAACTTGTCTAAAGGTGCGATCGCGATGTCAAAGAAGAAGGTCATTGTAAAGAAGCTTGATTCTATCCAAAATTTTGGCGCGATGAACGTTCTTTGCACAGACAAGACTGGCACTTTGACACTTGATGATATTGCCTTGGTCAAGCATTGCAATCCTGTCGGTATTGAGGACGAAAGAGTACTTGGACTCGCGCATATAAACAGTTTTTACCAAACTGGGCTGAAAAATGTACTTGATCAAGCGATCTTGAAGCACGAGAAGTTTATTCGTACTGATATTAAGAAAGTTGATGAGGTCCCTTATGATTTCAACCGAAAGCTAATGTCAGTAATCGTTTCAGTCAAAAAGAATGTCCAGTTGATCTCTAAAGGCGCTCCAGAGGAAATTTTACACCGTTGTATTGCTTATGAGGTTGACGGAAAAGTACATTTACTTACGCCACGTAGTCGTGCAGAAATATTGGAAGTTTTCAATCAAATGAGCTCGGATGGATTTCGTGTCTTGGGCGTTGCCTACAAGAAAGATTTGAAGAGTACCTCATATTCACGTGCAGATGAGAAGGAGATGATTTTTCGTGGTTTTGTGGCTTTTCTTGATCCGCCAAAGTCAGATGTCGAAAAGACGATCGGTGAGCTTGAAAAGCTTGGAATCAAGTTGAAAATTCTCTCTGGTGATAATGAGCTTGTCACTCGCAAGGTGTGCGAGGAGGTTAATCTAAAAATAGATGGTTTGCTTACTGGCGCCCAGGTTGCTGAAATGGGTGAGGTAGAGCTTGAGCGCGCTGTCGTCAAGGTAAACATTTTCGTTCGCCTAACTCCGTTTCAGAAAGAGAAAATAATCCGTGCGCTTCAGCGGGGTAAAAATATCGTTGGTTTTCTAGGTGATGGAGTAAATGATGCGCCAGCGCTAAAAGTCGCTGACGTTGGCATCTCTGTTGATACTGCGATGGATATAGCGAAGGAAACAGCAGGTATTATCTTGCTTGAGAAAAATCTTGGTGTGCTTTGCTCTTGCGTGGTGGAAGGACGAAAAACCTTTGCAAATGTGCTCAAATATATAAAAATGGGTGCAAGCTCGAATCTTGGCAACATGATCAGTATGACTGGCGCTAGTATTTTTCTACCATTTTTGCCGATGTTACCAACTCAGGTTTTGCTAAACAATTTTCTCTATGACATTTCTCAAATTTCGATTCCAATGGATCAGGTTGACGAGGAGGATCTAGCTAAGCCAAGGCCATGGAATATTAAATTTATCAAAGAATTTATGCTTGTAATCGGTCCGGTCAGCTCTATCTTCGACTTCGCAACCTTTGGTTTGATGTGGTTTTTCTTTCATGCTTCGCCTGATCTCTTTCGAACTGGTTGGTTTGTTGAATCTCTAGCCACACAAACGTTAGTTGTCTTGATAATACGTACAAAAAAGATCCCATTCATTGAGAGTATGCCAAGCAAATTTTTGCTTTATACTACTTTGGGCGTTGTCGCTCTAGGGGCACTGCTGCCGTACACAATTATTGGCAAGTGGTTTGGCTTCGCGCCTCTTCCTGCTATTTTCTTCTTATTCTTGTTGGCGTTTGTGATATTGTATCTATTGATGGTTCAAGCAGTAAAAAATTGGTTTACAAAAAAATATGGTTATGAATAAAGGAGATTTATGTGCCTAGCGATACCCGGTAAAGTAAAAAAAATTGAAGAAAATCTCGCTTATTTTGATTATGATGGTATCGAATACAAGACCGATATTTCGCTGCTTACTGATGTTGAAGTCGGCAGCAACGTGCTGATGCACGACGGCAGAGCGCTGTCCAAAATATCGGATCAGGAATATGACGAACAGCTCGAGTTTATTGCAACACACGAAGAGATGGCTTGTCACAGTCACGAATAATTGTACTAATTGATATAAAAAATACACGAAATATTTCGTGTATTTTTTAAAATTAGATCTTAGTGTGTCGCACAGGTGATACATGGATCGTATGATCTGATCAGCATTTCGATAGTACTATTTCTTTCTTCGGGCTTCATATCCTTTATTATTGGCTCAATATTTTTCATGTCTGCCTCAAGAGCTGTGAGATATTGAACAGTCGGTGTGATGATGTCGCATTTCGTTATAAAACCTTCGCTGTCAAGCTCGTAGTGGTGAAAAAGAGTACCTCGTGGTGCTTCGCAAGAACCGGTGCCTATACCGAAACTATTTGGAATTATTATCTGCTCTTCTTCGGTGCCATTCTTAATAAATTTCTTGATCATCTCAACAGATTCTAAGACAAAAAGATAGTTCTCGAGTGCTTGTGCCAAAATATTGTCAAACGGATTGCTCAGCGGGATTTTGATTCCAAGATCTTTTGCTAGCGCATCAACCTTTTCGTTATGAAAGCTCTTATTGATATTGGCCCGAGCGATTGAGCCAACCATCATGGTCTCGCCATTTAGGGAGCCAAACTTGGCTTGGGTGTATGGCTTGAGCTTTTCTTGAATGTACTTCGTATAATCTTGTGCTTTAAACTTAACTTTTGATGTAGTTTTTATGACGCCGTCGTAGATAGCATAATCATTTTCTTGGAAAAGGGAGCTATAGATCATCTCTCGCTCAACCTTCGGATATTTGAGGCCTGCAAAAAGACGCACGGTATACTCAGCGATATCTTCGATTGGTTCGGACATCTCAAGCAGCTCCTTGAGGGCTGAGGTTTTTGGCAAATTTTTGAAGCCACCAGGGACATTTGAGACAGGATGAACAGCTCGACCGCCAATTGTTTCGATGATTCTGTCAGCATAACGTTTTAGCTCAATCGCATTTTTGAAAATTTCTGGATGATTTTTCTGAAGTTCAAAAGAGGAGCTGGCGCCAACAAAATCAGGCAGGACGAGTAAGTATAAGTGAAGTGAGTGGCTTTGTACCATTTGAGCGCTGAGCATCAGCTTGCGTAGATTTTGTGTTTGTATACTTGGCGTGATGCCACAGGCAGCCTCTATTGCGCGCGTCGACGTCACATTATGAATAGTGGGACAAATACCACAGATCCGAGAGGTGATTATTGGCGCTTCCCAATATTTTCGGCCGACCAAAATTTTCTCGACAAAGCGATCGTTCTCAAGACCAATGATTCGGGCCTCGTCGACATGCCCATTTTTCAAATGTGTATAAAAAGCGGCATGCCCTTCAATTTTTGGTACTGCTTCCATTATTTTTTCTCCAGGTTGCCATAAATTGTTAATAAATTCTTAGTTTCTTTTTCACTGACTATGCCTGCTAAGGTTTCCTTCATTTTCAGTATATTTGGCACAGGAATCGTACCACGACAGCCGAGACAAGCTTCGCCGCCGTTGCGGCAGACAGAGTTGCAGCCCATGCGGGTGATCGGCCCAAGGCAAGGCTTACCTTCTCGAAGGATGCATTCATTCTGATTTTGACGACACTCGAAGCAAACAGCAAGGTCGGGAAGTGTGAAGATTTTACCCCAATAAACGTCCATTAGACATTTGTAGAGCTCTCGGTGATTGATTGGACATCCAGGGACGATGTAATCGACTTTGATTACATCTGGCACCGGCTTAATATTCTCTTTGTCTATCAAAACTTTCTTAATCTGATTTCGTTCAGACTGGATTCCGCCGAGATGCGCACAAGCACCAATTGCAACAATTATTTTTGAATTCGCGCGAATATTTTTCAATAATTTAATTTGCTTTGCGCCATCGGGGCAGCCTTCAACAATTGAAACGTCAAATTTTCCAGGTAGATTAATCTCTTGGCCGAGACGAAAGTTTTGCAAATCATAGAATTCGAGCAGCTGATTGAAGCCTTTATAACTATTCAACATTTCAAATTGGCAACCTTCGCAACTGGTCAGACTAAACACTGCAAGTGATTTTTTCATTTTCCCACCTCGTCTTTGATTTGATCAAGTCGAAAAACCGGTCCATCTTTGCAGACCAAGTATTTGCCGACGCTGCAGTGTTGGCAAACGCCGATCCCGCACTCCATCCGTCGCTCATAAGAGATATATATCTGGTCTTCTTTTAATTTTTTCTGGAGTAAAACGTTGTTGCAAAATGGACACATAATTTCTGGTCCGCACATGAGAGCAACAGTTTTTTTTGGATCAATTTTTGTCGTTTCAAGCGCTTCGGTAATCAGCCCCTTTTGTCCCCAAAATTTACTTGTGGCCTGCTCGGCAGCAACAGTTACTTTCGTTAGTTTTTTCTGCCATGATTTTAGCTCGTCCTCAAAAAGAATATGATCGGCTGTTCTAAATCCTGCAAAAAGATAAATTTTATCGAAATTGATCCGATTTCTGATCATCTCAAATATAAGAGGGCGGAGTGGTACTAGCCCCATGCCACCTGCGAGAAGCACAACATCCTTATACCAGAGCTGTTTGACTGGCCAACCATTGCCATATGGCCCACGAATTTTTACCTTGTCTTCTATAAGCAATTTGTTTAGTCCATCAGAAGTATTGCCACAGCCACGTATGCATAGTTCGAAGTAACTTTTTTCATGTGGATCAGAGCAGATTGCGAAGGTCGCCTCGCCGATATGATCTAGAGCGACTTGGACAAACTGACCAGGATTAAAATCCATTCTACCTTCTAGCCGAATCAAGTTTATACCAGGAGCAATCTCTTCTCGGCGAATGATTGAATATTCCTTGTATTTTAGGTCTAGCTTTTTATTCATGTCGTACCTCTTTATTCGTCTCTATAGCTTCGAGAATGTTGTGCTGATTTAGGTGAGCTGGGCAAGCCTTTATGCAACGGCCACAGCCTGTGCAGAGAAAGTGTTTTTTATCTTTGTAGGCACGTACAAATTTGTGATGATACCAATTATAAAGTCGGTCAACATTTTCTGGTCGAAGATCATAATGATTTTGAATTTCAGAGAAGCTTTTTGCAAAACACGAGTCCCACTCCAAGCAAATCTTGCTGGTGCCATCGGTCTTGTTTGAAAAATCTTGTCGTGTGCAAAAACAGAGCGGACATACAGCCGTGCAAGCGCCACAACCAAAACAGTTGTTAGCAACGCCCTGCCAAATTAGCTCGTGGTCTTTGCGATTATTTATTTCTTCTGAGAGTTTTTTATCATTAAATTTATCGATTGAATCAAGTTTGATATCTTTTAGGAATGAGCCAAGCTTTCTCGAATTCAGCCCGTTTTCTTTCAAAATTTTGTTACCAATTTTGCTGCCAGAGTATATCGAGTATCCGGCCTGATCTTTTTGTATATGCAGGTCAAACCCAGTAATTTTGTTATGTCCGAAAGCGGTACAGAAGCAGTGATCGTCCGGTTTGCACTCAGTGCTTATAATCAGGATATCTTCGCGCTTTGGTAAAAAATCATAGGCCGACATTTCTTTGAGCAGTATGTCGAGCGCTAAGACATCGCAATTTACGATGCCAACAAAGGCGAACTTTATTTTTGGATTGAGTGGAAGCTCGTCGATAGCTTGATGGTTTGCCCAGAGAATTTTTTTGAAGGGGATTCGTGTTTTTGGCGTTGGTATTATGAGCTCACTAAATTTCCCAGTTTTAGCAAAAGTCAATTTGCCATTGCTGGAGATCGTGCCGTAAATATCAAAACTCTTCGCAATATTAGCGATAATTTGACTGAGCTGATGACTGTTGATTGAAATTCCCTGCACTTTCCCTCCGTATATATTTATATTTTATATGAAAAAAACATTGTCAGCAAATTATTTGATTTAAATATAGTCTCGATGTAAAATTAGGCTAAATAATATTAGTAATTGCAGGACGCAAGGTTATGAAAATAGTTCAAGATGCACAGTTAGCTAACAAAACAGTTTTTTTGAGAGTAGATTTCAATGTCCCAATGGAGGATGGCGAAATCACAGATAATAATCGGATCAAGGCTGCGATGCCGACCATTCGTTTTTTGGTCGAAAGTCGAGCCAAAATCATTATCGGCACCCATCTCGGACGACCTGACGGAAAGAAAAGTGCTGAGACTTCTATTGCGCCGGTCGCAAAAGCTTTACAAAGAATTGTCAATTTACGTGTGGCAATGGCACCTGAAATTGTCGGGCCAGAGGTGCAGAAAATGGTTAATTCCTTGCAGCCAGGCGGTATCTTGGTCTTGGAAAATTTGCGTTGGGATAAACGGGAAGAAGAGAATGATGCTACCTTTGCCAAAGAGCTAGCGAGCTACGCCGATCTTTATGTCAACGATGCTTTTGCAGTATCGCATCGTGCTAACGCTTCGGTCGAAGCGATTACGAAGTTTTTACCAAGCTACGCTGGTCTTTTGATTCAGTCTGAAATCGAGCATTTGTCGCATTTAATGGAAAAACCAGAATCACCATTTGTTTTGGTCATTGGTGGTGTCAAAGTCAAGGACAAGGCCGGCATGATAAAGTATCTGGCTCCAAAAGTTGATAAAATTTTAATCGGTGGTGGCGTTGCGAATACTTTTTTGAAAGCCTCAGGTGTTGATATTAGTCAATCTGTCTATGATGAGGAAATGGTTGATGACTGTGCAAAAATGCTAAAAAATTACAAAGATAAGATAATTTTGCCAGTTGATTATGCTGAGGAAGCGGCGGCTAATGGACAGTTCAAGATTATGGACATCGGCGAGAAGACCTGTCAGCTATTCGCAAGTACTGTTAAGTCGGCCAAGACAGTCCTCTGGAATGGTAATCTCGGCTACACAGAGGAAAAGAAGTTTCAGGAGGGGACAAAAGCAGTTGCTAAAACTATGTCTCAGATAAATGGTAAAACAGTGATTGCGGGTGGTGATACAGCTGGCTTCGTTATTGAGGCGGGACTTAGCAAGGGAATTTCATTTATCTCTACTGGCGGTGGCGCTGCGCTTGAGTTTCTTGCTGGCGAGAAATTGCCAGGAATCGAAGCATTAAAATAATCTATTTGAAATGGGGTGGGAATGTCTATAAATGTCGCGAATGAATTAAAAAAAGCTCGGGCTGGTGGCTATGCTATCGGTGCTTTCAACACAAGCAATCTTGAGGTGACGAAGGCGATTTGTAAAGCCGCTAGTAACTTTGATGTGCCAATCTTGATTCAGACCACGCCAAGTGCGATCGAGTATGCAGGGCTCAAGCAAATATTTGATATTGTGACGACTGAAATCAAAGCAAATAATATTAAGGCTGCGATTCATCTTGATCACGGCAAAGATTTCGATATTGTTAAAAAAGCGATCGATATTGGCTATACCTCAGTCATGTTTGATGGCTCAACTTTTCCGTATGACGAAAATGTGTTACTGACGAGTAAAGTCGTAAACTATGCTCATGCGCGTGGCGTTTCGGTGGAAGCAGAAATTGGCGTGATTGGCCACGAGGAGGGCGGTGCTGTGTCTGGGCAATCGGTGATGTCGATGCCCGATCAGGTGAAAAATTTTATTGATCTTACCGGTATTGATTCTGTCGCTGTTTCGGTTGGCAACCAGCATGGGGCACCAAGTGGTGAAAAAGTTGACTTCAAAATATTAGAATCGATTTCAAACGTTGTGAATATCCCCTTGGTAATGCATGGCTCGTCTGGCTTGTCGGATGGCGATATTCGGGGCGCGATTGGTCTGGGCGTTGCTAAGTTTAACATTGATACAAATATCAAAGTCGCTTTCTCCTCTGCAATCGAAGAATCTAAAGAAGCTGACTATCGCAAGGCAAACGCAGAGGGTATGGAAGAAGTCGAAAAAGTTGTAGCCAAATATATTGAGCTGCTTAGCTGTGGCAAAAAGTAATATTAACCTGATACTCACTTATGAAGTATGACATTATCACAATCGGAGACGCGACTGAGGACGTTTTTGTTCAACCGCAGCTCGAAATCACCCATAGCCGGACTGCAGTTTCAGGTAAGTCTATTTGTTTCGAATTTGGCGAAAAAATTCCGCTTGATTCTGTCCAATACGAAGTTGGCGGTTCGGCTTGCAATGCGGCAGTTGGTTTAGCGCGATTGGGTAATAAAGTTGCAATTGTTTGTGCCCTTGGCGAGGACACGCCAAAACAGCGCGTTCTCCAAGTCCTTTCGGATGAAAATGTTGATCTGCGACTTGTGACAGTAGATAAGAATTTAAAAACGAGCTTCTCAGTTATCTTTTCAATGGAAGGGGAGCGCACCATATTCATTTATCATGGGGTAAAAGACTATTCGAAGCTAAAAATTGCTAAAACCCTTGAAGCAAAATGGATTTTTGTAACGCCTCTTGGTGAAAACACAGATGAGATTGAGAAACGAGTTATCGAAGCAGTTTCTGAGAAAGGTGCACACTTTGCCTGGAACCCGGGTTCACTGCAGATCGGCAAAGGCATCAATCACTATAAGCATTTGCTCAAATGTACTTCTGTCTTATTCTTGAATCGTGAGGAGGCAATTAAATTCCTAAATTTTTCTAGTCGTCCCGAAATTAAAGATGCGATGCGCAAGATCGCAATGTATGGACCAAAAATTGTTGTGGTTACTAATGGAAAAGAAATGACGACGGTGTATGACGGCAAAGATTTCTATGAAATGAAGGCGCGACAGATCACCAAAAGAGTCGATTCGACTGGTGCTGGCGACTCCTTTGCGACTGGTTTTCTCGGCCGTATAATTGCCGAAAATTCTAAAACTATTGATGAAGACCTGATACGCAGTGCTCTTGAGTGGGGGATGGCGAACTCAAACTCCGTGATCCAATATATCGGTGCACAAAAGGGGCTTCTGACGAAAAGCGAGATCGATGAATCTGCCAAGAAGCTTTTCGACTAGTTGACTTAAGCCGTGAATTATAGTATAATTACTATTGTCTATTTTTATAGACAAATTTTTCTGTTGGGGGAAATAAAATGGCAAAATTGACAACTTGTATAGCAGAGATGCGAGACAAAGGTCATGTAGCACTCAATCGCAAAGATATCGAGGACATTGTACCTCATCGTGGATCGGCGTTGCTGGCTGACTCAATCTTCCGGTTCGAAGACCGTATGTACGGTACTTGGTTACCGGAAATGGCTCGTTTTGAAGGGCATTTCTATCGACAGCCAGTTCTGCCGGCACATTACTTGATGGAGTCAGGTGCGATTTTGGGACTTTGTGCCGCAGTTCGTCACTTCAGAGGTGACGATAGCAACGAATACATATATAAAAAGGCGGAAGTGTTCGCGAGCACAATGTCGGTTCAGATGAAGAAGCCAGTAATGCCAGGTAAAGAAGTCTTCTTCGCTTTCGAAGACTTTGGTGAGCCTAAGCACATCAGGGGGCTAATCTTCTTTATAGGAAAGATAAGCGCTTGGGTTGACGGTGAACTTGTCGGCATCATTGAGGTGTCAGGCACCGTAAAATTCGTTTAGACAACTTTAGCAGAGCGGCGATCGTACAATAGTATGGTTGCCGTTTTTTTAATTGAAATAATCTGTATTTGGTGATATATTTGCACGGTAAAAATAAATTAAACAAAGGTTATATGGAAGTCAAAGTAGAGAAACTGAAAGAAAGCAAAGTTAAATTTAATATTACACTTGAGCCAAAAGAGCTTGTGAAATATATCGAGCACGCCTTTGATCACGCTGGAAAAGATGTGAAGCTACCAGGATTTCGTCCAGGTAAAGCACCTCGTGCGATGATCGAGAGCTCAGTAGGAATATCTAGAATTCTATCCGAGGCGATTGATATGGCGATCAATGAGAGCTATATGAAAGCAATGGCTGAGCACAAGATCAACCCTATGACTTCGCCAAATGTCGTGATCAATAAATACCCAAACTATGGCACGACTGCTGATGAGATCGAAAAACCACTCGAATTTGAGCTTACAGTTACTACTTTTCCCGAGGTTGAAATCGGCGATTTGTCAAAGGCCAAAGTTGAGAAACCTACTCGAGAGAGCGCTTCCAAAGAAGATGTCGACAAAGTCGTTGATAGTCTTCGAAAGAGAAAAGCGACTTTCAAAGAAATTGATCGAGCAGCAGAAAAAGGCGACTTCGCAGAGCTGACTTATGAAGGCTCAATCAAACATGTAAAAATCGATCAAATGTGCTCAAAAAATCACCCACTCGTGCTCGGCGAAAATACCCTGATTCCTGGCTTTGAAGACGGTATTATTGGTATGAAAAAGGGTGAGAAAAAAGAGATTAAGCTAAAATTTCCGAAGGATTATCATAGCAAAGAGTATGCTGGCAAAGATGCAGTGTTCAATGTTGAGCTCGTAAATTTGCAAGAAGTGATTTTACCTGAGATTGATGAGAAATTTGCCGCTGATTTCGGTCAGAAGGACGAGAAAGAGCTTCGTGAAGCTATTAAGAAAAATTTATCTCTTGAATATGATAAAAAGTATGAAGAGGAGCTAGAGCACCGCATTCTTGATGCTGTTTTGCCTCTAGTGAAGTCTGACATTCCGGCTGAAATGATCGACAAAGAAGTTGAGCGCTTGGTTACTTCATATCAAGGCCAGATCAAATCGATGGGTCTTGGTTTCGAAGAGTATTTAACAAGCGTGAAAAAAACTCTCGATGATTTGAAAAAAGATATGCGTCAGGCTGCCGAGAAGAATATCAAGATTGGCCTAATGCTCGGCAAAATCGCTGTTGACCAAAAATTTGGTGGTCATGATGAAGAAGCTGGCAAGAAAGCAATTGATTTCTTGGTGAAAACAGTCGTCAAATAGCTTTGACTTCGACCCTATAAAGATGTATAAAAAAACTAGCTGGTTATTTACTAGCTAGTTTTTTATTAAAGATTTTAATTAGATTTAGGAGAATATGGGCTATTTGGTACCGATGGTAATTGAAAAAACATTGAACGGCGAGCGTTCATACGATATTTATTCACGAATGCTGAAGGATAGGGTCATCTTTTTGACTGGTCCAATTGATGATGACGTGGCAAACCTGATCATCGCACAGCTACTTTTTCTTGAAGCAGAGGACAACAAGAAGGATATTCAGATGTACATAAACTCACCTGGAGGTGAAGTTTACTCTGGTATGGCGATTTATGACACGATGCAATACATCAAGCCAAATGTTTCAACGATTTGTGTTGGATTGGCTGCAAGCATGGCCTCTTTTCTTCTTGCTGGTGGCGAAAAGGGCAAGAGATTTTCTCTACCAAATTCCAGAATTCTCATTCATCAGCCACTCGGTGGAACTCAGGGCCAGGCTTCTGACATCAAGATTCAGGCCGAGGAGATATTGAAAATTCGTGAGGAGATGAATGCAATTCTCGCGAAAAATACAGGGCAAACAACGGCGAAAATTGATAAAGATACTGATCGCGATTTTTATATGCGTGCTGATGAGGCGCTTAAATATGGGATAATCGATAAAGTCATCAAGTAGACAGCTGATCTTTTTTGAGTTGAAGCGAGCTCAGCAAATCAGCTCGCTTCACTCAGAACGGCATGTTCTGAAAAGGGGTAAGAAATGAAAGCAAATATTCTTATAGAACCAATTCTTCCGGTTATGAGTTTATTCGCTGCAGGGCGTGAGCTTGTCGCGCTTATCGATTTGAAGGAGATACAGGACGAGCTTTATCGTGGGACCGAGCGGCAAATAAAAAAGTGCGACCTCGGCCAAGTCTATATCGCATTTGATCATGATGCGATGAACAAGATGGTCGCTGGTTATCAGCGATACGTTGGCTTTGCTTATCTGACGTACTACAGATCAGAGTGGGCCGATCCAAACTTTTTCACAAAAGAAAAAGTTGAAGATCTTTTCGGCTGGCAAATTCCATTTGAGCTAAAGAAAATTTATTGGAATATAATTCGCTCTCACAGAGAGGATTATTACATTGAGAATCGCGAGATTACTCATGATCGTATCGTGCAGCTCGAAGCTCGAGCAAGACAGAATTGTCTATCATGCAAGGCGGACCTCGGTCTGCAGTACCATCAAGACCTCAAAGCGTTTTTGCATCCAGGCTGGAACGGTCATGAGTATTCATGGCACACGCCGGTTACATGCGATCAAACGCCCATTCGGATAAGGCAAGCGGCGCTAAAAGTGCAGTATGAGAAACTCCTTGCTAAACAGGGATGAAAATGTCGGTGGCGGAACTCTATGTTTCGTCACTTTTTTATTATTTATGTACATTTATATTTTTTCTGGTAAGTTTAAGTAGTTAATAACAAGGAGACTTATGAAAACAAAAGAAATTTTTGAGTTGGCTACTCAAGTTGGTATCGATCATGATCCAAGAGGCCGGAAGAAAATAGAGAAAATATTGGCGAAAATCGCCTCAGATTATAAAGAAATGTCGAAGAAGAAAAAAGAAGATTTTGATATTGAAAAATTGACCAATCCATATTCTGACAGCGGAATACATTATAGCGATGAGAAACGTGAAGTAAAGAGAGTGCTAGTCGGCATCGACATTACTTCTGCCGAGGTTTTACTTGCAAAGGAGCTCGAGCGACAGGGCAAGAAGATCGATCTGATCATCGCTCATCATCCAGAGGGAAAGGCGTTGACCAATATTCATGAAGTTATGGATATCCAGATCGAGGTTTTGGAACAAGCAGGCGTTCCTGCAAATGTTGCCGAGAAGATCCTCGAAGATAGGCTTCGCCAGGTTTTTCAGGCGCTTGCACCGATAAATCACTATCAGGCAATTGATACCGCGAAGATTCTTGATATTCAGATGATGAATATTCACACCCCCGCTGATAATTGTGTCTGGAAGTTTGTGGATGAGTTTATCTCCAAGAAGAAGCCAGAAAATGTTGGCGAGATTGTAGAAGTGCTTAAGGAAATTCCGGAGTACAAAGCGGCGGCGAAGCTAAATGCAGGCCCTGTGATCTTCGCTGGTAGCGAAAAGTCGCGCGCTGGCAAGATTGTTGTTTCTGGCATGACCGGTGGAACTTCTGGCTCAGAAAAGATTTATGAAAAGATGAGCCAATACGGTATTGGTACCGAGATCGGTATGCATATTTCCGAAAAACATCGCGAAGAAGCGGTGAAACATTATCTAAATATTGTAATAGCTGGTCATATCGCGTCTGACTCGCTTGGACTCAACATTATCTGTGACGAATTAGAGAAGAAGGGGATCGAGATCGTGCCTTGTTCTGGCTTCATTCGTGTTTCGAGAGTGAAAAAATAGGCTATATTAGTATGAGTAGCGTTGTTTAGGGGCTAAAAGAAATGGGTCAGAAATAAAATTCTGATCCATTTTTGTAGTCAGAATCAGACTTTTGACAGCATATATCGCTATATATCGAAGAAAATACTTATTATCTCTCAATAAGTGTTGACAATAAGATCTTTTTTCGCTAGTATTGTCCTTAGTTGCAAAAAGACATATAGACATAAATCAGGGGTGATTGTTTCTATGTCGCAATTTTATTCGTTCATCACGAGCAACCGTTCTTTAACAACTAAATAGTGATAGATATGTTGAACTAGCCCTTTAAACCCGGGCTAGACAATTCTTTTGAGATAATATGATTTAACTTTTTTATAAAGAGCTAAATCAAACTCATACAAGCTCCATGATTTCTTAATTGATTTTGTGGGGTTTACTTGGAGAGTTTGATCCTGGCTCAGGATTAATGTTGGCAGTGTGCCTAATACATGCAAGTCGCGCGATATAGCGGCGGACGAGAGAGTAATAGGAAGGAACTTGCCCCTAAGTGAAGGATAGCCACCCGAAAGGGTGGGTAATCCTGCATAATACCGCAAGGTTAAAGCCGCAAGGCGCTTAGGGAGAGGCCTTCCCCCTATCAGCTAGTTGGTGAGGTAACTGCTCACCAAGGCGATGACGGGTAGCTGGTCTGAGAGGATGACCAGCCTCGATGGGACTGAGACACGGCCCATACTCCTACGGGAGGCAGCAGTAGGGAATTTTGCACAATGGACGCAAGTCTGATGCAGCAACACTGCGTGAAGGATGAAGGTTTTCGGATCGTAAACTTCTTTTATTAGGGAATAATTATGAAGGTACCTAATGAATAAGCACCGGCTAACTACGTGCCAGCAGCCGCGGTAATACGTAGGGTGCGAACATTATCCGGATTCACTGGGCGTAAAGAGCTCGTAGGTGGTTTTGTAAGTTGGATATTAAAGCTCCCGGCTCAACTGGGAAAAAGTATCCAAAACTGCATAACTTGAGGTATACAGGGGAAGATGGAACTCACGGTGTAGCAGTGAAATGCGTAGATATCGTGAGGAACGCCAATGGTGAAGACAGTCTTCTGGGTATATCCTGACACTGAGGAGCGAAAGCGTGGGGAGCGAACGGGATTAGATACCCCGGTAGTCCACGCCGTAAACGATGCATACTAGGAATGCGGAGAATCGACCCTCTGCGTTTCGAAGCTAACGCGTTAAGTATGCCGCCTGGGTAGTACGGCCGCAAGGCTAAAACTCAAAGGAATTGACGGGGACCCGCACAAGCGGTGGAACATGTGGTTTAATTCGTCGACAAGCGAAGAACCTTACCAGGGCTTGACATCTAAGGAACCCGCCGGAAACGGTGGGGTGCCGCAAGGAGCCTTAAGACAGGTGTTGCACGGTCGTCGTCAGCTCGTGCTGTGAAGTGTCCCGTTAAGTCGGTAAACGAGCGCAACCCCTATTGTATGTTAAATTTTCATACAAGACTGCCGGTGTTAAATCGGAGGAAGGTGGGGATGACGTCAGATCAGCGTGGCCCTTACGCCCTGGGCGACACACGTGTTACAATGGGTAGAAACAATGGGTTGCCAAACTGCGAAGTGGAGCTAATCCCACCAAACCTACCCTCAGTTCGGATTGGAGGCTGAAACTCGCCTCCATGAAGTCGGAATCGCTAGTAACCGTAGGTCAGCCATACTACGGTGAATACGTTCTCGGGTCTTGTACACACCGCCCGTCAAGTCAGGAAAGTCGGTAACGCCCGAAGCACCCAACAGGGTACCACGGTGAGATCGGTAATCAGGACTAAGTCGTAACAAGGTATCCCTATCGGAAGGTGGGGATGGATCACCTCCTTTCTAAGGAGCATCTCCTGTGCTTAGGCACAGTGGGAGATGGTCGATTCTTAAACTTTGTTTACAAAGATTTAAGAAAAATCCTTTAGCGGAACCTCTGCTAAAGGTGCATACTCTATCACTATTTAGTTGCAAAAGAACTCTTTTGTAGAAAAGACTGCCGAAAGGCAGTCTTTTCTTGTATATATATAAAAAAACCACTGGTTTTTGGCCAGTGGTTTTGTTCTTCTGTTTTTACTCTTCGAGCTCTTCTGTCTCGAGAAGTTCTTTAACAATTTTAATCACGTCTTGCGGGGATGGTGGCTTCTGGATAAAGGCATTTGCACCAGCTTCGAGAGCAGGCACTAATATTCCTTCGAAACCGCTTGTGACGATGATCTTGACCTTCTTATCTGACAATCTAATATTTTTTGTCAGATCTATGCCGGTCATTCTCGGCATCTGGTGGTCCGTAAAGATCAAGGAAATGCCTGGGTTAGCGATGAAAAGGTCAAGTGCCTCTTTGCCATTGCAGGCTTCGAGGATTCGTGAGGAAGGGAATCCAAACTTTAATAAGTATGAAAATCCGCATCTCGCGCCTTCGTTGTCATCGACAACCAAAAAAATATCACTCATGTTGCTTCGTCTCCTTTGTTTCTGTATTTTGCGCTGAGTGTGGCTATACTATATCATATTGAGTACAATAAGTCAATGCTCTGAGCGTGATTTGTGTCTAAAATTAGTTTAGGCGTTTGATGTTGAAAAATATCTGTTTTTTTGTTATGATTTTTACGTTCAATTGGTTTAGGGGCATGTAGCTCAGTTGGTTAGAGCACGTCACTGATAATGACGGGGTCGGAGATTCGAGTTCTCCCATGCCCACCAAAAAATCATCACGAAAGTGGTGATTTTTTTATGGGGGAGCTCGAATCTTGGAAGGGGTCGGGAAACGAAAGTTTCCCGTGTAGGAAAGTAATGAAAACCGTGGGTTGTCATGGCGAGCCAGAGATAGCATCTCAGAGTGCAAGCCGCATTCTATGTTCGACTAAGGAATATTCATTATTTTCACCACGCAAGTGGCGCTTTTTTTGTAGCCATATATATAGTATTATTAAACTACAATAAATATTATGAGGGAAATATGGACTTATTTGTAGGAATTAGTTTGACTTTGGTAGTGGCAGCAGTACTCGCAGGTATTTTGCAGAAACTTAAGCAGCCAGTTATTATCGGACATATCTTGACCGGCTTGATCGTTGGGCCATATTTGTTTCACAACGCTCAATTCCAAGACATTTTTGATTCTCTTTCTCAAATCGGTATTGCCCTACTTCTTTTTATTATTGGTCTAAACTTGAGTCCGCGCGTGATCAAGGAAGTCGGGAAGGCGTCATTTATTACTGGTTTTGGTCAGATAATACTTACTTCACTCGCTGGCTTTGGTGTTTCCCGCTGGCTCGGTTTCTCGACTGTATCTTCAATCTATCTTGGTCTCGCACTAACTTTTTCAAGTACAATCATTATTATGAAGCTGCTTTCCGATAAGAAAGACTTGTCGAAGTTCTATAGCAAATTTTCAATTGGTATTCTCTTGTTCCAAGACATATTGGTTGCTATTTTGCTCATCGCCGTCTCAGCGCTGAGTGGCGGAGCAACTGACTGGGGTCATCTGATCGTGACTCTATTGAAGGGAATTGTCGTTTTTGATCTTATTATCCTTGCTGTTATGTATGTAATTCCGCGTTTATCAGCCTTTTTTGCCCAATCTCAGGAGTTTTTGTTCCTTTTCGCAATTGGTTGGGGCCTTGGGCTTGCAACACTTTTCCATGTTCTCGGCTTTCCGATGGAGATCGGCGCCTTAGTCGCTGGTGTAGCTCTTTCGACAACACCTTTTCATTTTGAGATGAGCTCAAGACTTCGACCGATCAGAGATTTTTTTGTTATTCTCTTTTTCATTCTTCTTGGTTCAAGGATAACTCCAGCTGCAATCGTAGATCTTTGGAGACCAGCCCTGCTTTTATCACTCTTCATTATTATCGTGAAGCCGCTTCTTGTCTCAGTCATGGTCTCTCTCTTTGGCTATCGTAAGAAAGTAAGCTTCATGACGGCGATAAATTTTACCCAGGTAAGTGAATTTTCGATAATATTCTTGATTCTCGGTGAAAAGGTTGGGCATATTCCATCTTCTTTTATCTCATTGATCACGCTTGTAAGCTTGATTACTATTATGATTTCGTCATACCTTGTGATCTACTCAAACAGGATTTTTCCGTTTTTCCAAAAGTTTATGTTTGAGCGAACTGCGACGAAGAGTGGCCAAGTGCGCGGTGGCAATTTTGAGGTAATCTTGTTCGGCTTCAATCGCGTTGGTCACGATCTCGTAAATGATTTCAAAGACTTGGGCGACAAATTCCTTGTTGTTGACTTCGATCCTGAAGCAATCAAGAAGCTGACAGAGCTTGGTATCAACTGTCGTTATGGTGATGCGGATGATAACGAATTTCTCGAGGAGCTAAACTTGAGTAAAGTAAAAATGATTATCTCTACAATCCCTGATTTTGACACGAACGAACTACTGGTGGGTAAAATTCGTCTTGTGAATGAAAAAGCAGTCATTATCGTGCTTTCACAGGAAGCAGAAGAGGCGATTGATTTGTATGAAATTGGTGCAACATATGTCATTACCCCGCACTTCTTGGGCGGTAAGTTTGCGTCGATGCTAATCTCAAAATATGGTTTCGATATTGAAAAATTTGTTACCGAGAAGCAGAAACATTTACGTGATCTCGAGAAGCAAACTGAGTTTATGCAAACTGCTATCACGCCAGAGGTATATAAGTAATATCTAATTATGATAATATCTGTACATTTTTTGGCTGGTGGGGTAGCCGGCGAGGCGATAGGAAATCCTATTTATGCTTTTTTGTTGGGGATTATCTTGCATTTCGTTCTCGACGCCATTCCGCATTTTGATAATGTCCTAAAGAATGGGAAGTGGAACTATAAACAGGTGATATTTACCGCCCTTGATGTGCTCGCTACTGCTTGGATGCTTTTCGGATATCTGAAGCCAGATTTAAATTTCTCAAATCCGTTGCTCTGGGGCGCGTTTGGCGGAGTTTTACCTGATTTACTCGACAATATTCCTTTTTTTACTATACGCAATACCAAATTTGGTAGATTGTTTCATCGATTCCATTTGCGAATACATGCCAAAACTCCTGGTTGGCCAGTTGGCGCCTTGACGCAGATTGTTGTTGTGATTTTGTTTGTTATTTGGCATAATCTAATTAAATAATTTTTGAGGGTAATATGAATTTCTTTACACTACTTTTGGTTGTCGGCCTTGGTTTTGTTTTTATTCTATATAGCAAATGGATTACTGATAATACGATGCGCTTCGATTGGGCGGAAAGTTTTCTTGGGGCGACCGGCACTTATACTGTTTGGAAGTTACTTGGCGTCGCCACAATCATTGGTGGTTTTTATTTCTATTTGAACTATTAGAGACATTATTGCTTAGCTTCTTGAAAAAGTTTCAATTTTCAGGTATTATTACAACGTTGAAAATATCGGGCCCTTAGCTTAGCCCCGACGCTTACGGTCGGGGAGCCGACAGAATCGTCGGCTTTGGTAGAGCTTGTCCGAATATCGAGATTAAAATTTATTTTGGGCCCTTAGCTTAGTTGGTAGAGCGCCTCATTTGCACTGAGGAGGTCAGGAGTTCGAATCCCCTAGGGTCCACCAAAAAAAGATCACCATTTGCTTGTCATGGTGGTCTTTTTGAATAGTAATAATTGACGGACAGACAAGATTGTTATTGAAAAAACGTTTATTTATAGTCGGCATGCGCTAAATTTGTCATTTAAAAAGTATAATTGTTGTATTTTCTAGCTGTAGGAATATAATGATTTCAAATATAATAGTTTAATTCCGGGGGGAAAATGAAATTATTTAATAGCAAGCACTCTCAGTCAAATTGTAAGGATCAAGAAGAGGGGTGCCAGCCCACTAAACGAGCATCCTCGAGCAACTCTACGCTCCTCGCCAGAACTCGTGTTCCGATTTTAATATTGAGTTTTGTTGTACTTACTTTATTTGCTTTATCTTTTCTGGTTGATATTCCTCGAGTCCATGCCCTTGCCATCACCTCGAACGGTACTGGCGGCGGCAATTGGAATGCTGCCGCAACGTGGTCTGGAGGGGTAATTCCTGGCGCTGGCGACACTGTGACACTTGCAAACGGTGATACGGTTACAGTCACCGATAGCCGCTCTGCTACATCAGTCTCCCTTGCAGCAATTACAGCTGGTGCTGGTACCTCAACAGGTACACTGACTATTACATCGCCTGGATCGCTGACATTGTCGGGAACTCTTGCCTTACCTACAAGCAAAAAGAACTCGACGTTTAATATCGGAGGAACTGGCTCAATCAGCTGTGCCAATATTACGATTGGCAATGCTACTGTGCCATCGGGAAATCCAACCAATTTGGAATCGCTTAATTTGACGATTGCTAGTTTGTCAGTCTCAAATAATGTCACATTGGTTTCGACCGACTCTGGGACAAAGGTCAACAATGCTGTTTTTAGTTTACAATCTGGTGTGGCAACTGTTGGCGGTCAGATGATAACAAACAATCAGGCTTGCACTGATACTTCGCTCGTAACTCTGGCACAAGGGGCCCAAACCGGTACCTTGAAGATTGCTGGCGCCACCCCATGGAGCTTGTCGGCAAATGGGACGAATACGATCACGCTCAATGGTACCTCGGCAATTGTAAATTATAATGGTACGTCTGCTCAGACAACTGGTAATCTTCCGGCTGCACAAGCCTATACTACGCTCCAAATCAATAATTCTGCTGGTCTGACGCTTAGCAACACCGCTACTGCTGCGACTGTGACGATCGGCAACAGTACTTCGAACAGTATATTAAGCGACGGAGGACATCAGCTAACCTCGGCTGGCACGCTAAATCTTACCTCTGGAACTTTTAAGCTTGGTGCTGCCGCCGCAACAGCCTGGCCGTCTTTTGCAACGGCTAATATCTCATCTGGTACAACTGTGGAATATGCGGCAGCCGTAGCCCAAAATGTATCTGCGACTCCTTTATATCAAAACCTGACTTTTTCTGGACTTGGAACTAAGACTACTGCAACCGGCACTATAACAGTTGGTGGTAATTGGACCACAAGCGGAGGTGCAGCCACACTTAGTACAAATAATTCAAATATAACTGTTACTGGCGATGTTGCCGGAAGTGGGGCAATCACATCGGGTTCCGGGACAATTTCGTTGCGTGGAAACTGGACCAACAATGGTACATTTACCAAGGATTCTGGAACAGTGACTTACAATGGTACCTCAGCTCAAACCATGGGTGCTCTTGTCTACAACAATTTAATCATTAATAAATCTGCAGGCACGGCATATCTCGGCGGAGCAGGCACCAGAGTTGATGGAGCGCTAACCTTTACTTCAGGCAATATTATTACTAGCACAGATGATCTCTATGTGAGTTCAACTGGTAGCGTTTCGCACACCAGCGGACATATTGTTGGAAACTTAAGAAAGTATATTGCTACAGGGGCTACGAGCAAAAACTTTGAAATTGGCGATGGTCTAAACTACGCGCCGGTCAGTATTTCCTTTGGCAACGTGACTGCGGCTGGAGATCTGACCTTGACTACGGCTTCTGGCGATCATCCAAATATCGGTACTTCGACTATAACTGCAAGCAAGACTGCTAATCGATATTGGACAACGACGAACTCTGGAATTACCTTTAACAATTATAGCGCAGTATTTAATTTCATAAATCCTGGAGATTTGGATGTCGGTGCAAATACAGCAAATTTCATCGTTGGTAAATACTCTACAGGTACCTGGTCTTATCCAACAGTTGGGACAAGAAATTCGACAAATACCCAAGCGACCGGTCTCACATCTTTTAGTGACTTTCAGCTTGGTGAGTCCAGTGATACTGCTCCAAATGTGCCTGTTTTGGTCTCTCCTGGTGGCGGATCGCTAACGAACGATAATACGCCGACACTATCAGCTAATTACTCTGATCCCGATCCAGGGGACGTTGGAACGACGAACTATCGGATTGCCACAAGTGCTCCAAACTGCTTGGCTGGGACGACAGTCGCAAGCGGCACATCGGCTGTAACAGCTACAAACAATGAAAATACCACTTGGACACCTGGCTCCTCAATTGGCGTTGACGCTACTTATTATTGGTGTGCACAAAATGACGATGGGGTGGCTCTGTCCGCTTGGACTAGTATGGGTAACTTCATCTTGGATACTGCCGCGCCAACTTTCACCATGCAGTATTATTCTGACTCAGGCTTGACTACACCAATCGCCGACAATGCCAAGCTCAAGGCTGGAACATATTATGTAAAAATTACTTCGAATGAAGCGCTTTCTGCAACGCCTACAGTTAGCATTGCTGCAGAGGGGACTGCGAACGATATTACAAACGGTGCCACAGCACTAGTCTCTGGTAATAATTATAAATACACCCGAGTGATTGCTGTAGACGCCGCTGCAGTTGGCACTGTTCTTGAAGACTGGTCTGTGAGCGGAACTGATCTTGCTTCTAACCCTGCGACCAATGTCAATCCGACCAATGAAGCTTCGAAGGCTATTTATACCGATACGACTAGCCCAGTTATTTCCTTGACTGCCCCAGCGACTGGTGCATTTATCAAGAGCATAACCTCGTCTTCCTCGGTCAGCTACACTTTGAGCGAAGCAATCTCTGGCGGAACGATTACTATGGCTCAGACCAGTGGCACTCCTGATGGCTCCTCTCCACACACTTGTACTTTGGTTGGCGCAGCCTTAAATAGCGGTGCTCATACTGCTTTTGATATGTCGAATACATCTAATAGTTGTACAGTAGCACAATCTTTGGTTGATGGCGCAGTCTACACCTTCAGATTCGACGGTACGGATCTCGCAGGAAATGTTGCAACTCAAATAGTGAACACAAGCATCACTTTTGATACGACTGGTCCAACAGTTACCGTCAATCAAGCCGTTGGACAGGCTGATCCGACAAATATTCCAGCGATCAATTTCACGATTGTCTTCTCGGAGCCAATCGATCCTACTACTTTTACATCGGCCGATATTACTAACAGTGGGTCTGCAACTGGTGTGACCTGGGCAGCACCTTCTACCTCCGATAATATTACTTGGACTCTCTCCTCAACTGGAATTGTGACTAATGGCTCGGTGATCCCATCGCTCAATGCGGCGAAAGTGACTGATCGCGCTGGAAATGATAACGCAGCATCGACTTCGACTGATAATTCGGTCGTATACGATACTGCCGCGCCAACTTTCACCATGCAGTATTATTCTGACTCAGGCTTGACTACACCAATCGCCGACAATGCCAAGCTCAAGGCTGGAACATATTATGTAAAAATTACTTCGAATGAAGCGCTTTCTGCAACGCCTACAGTTAGCATTGCTGCAGAGGGGACTGCGAACGATATTACAAACGGTGCCACAGCACTAGTCTCTGGTAATAATTATAAATACACCCGAGTGATTGCTGTAGACGCCGCTGCAGTTGGCACTGTTCTTGAAGACTGGTCTGTGAGCGGAACTGATCTTGCTTCTAACCCTGCGACCAATGTCAATCCGACCAATGAAGCTTCGAAGGCTATTTATACCGATACGGTCGCTCCAACAACCCCAGGGAGCTTGACTTTGGGCGGAAAGACTACAAATACCATTACTTTAAATTTTGGCGCAGCGACATCAGAGGTAAATTTCAGCACTTATAAAATATTTTACAAACAAGCAGCGTCTGGTGTGACTGAATCGGATACTGAGCAAGTCGATTCTGACTTAGGCTTTATTAATTATAATAGTACGACAAATACTGTTGTCGGAAGTCTTTTGTCTGGTACCCAGTATGTCTTCAACATTTGGGCTTATGATACCGCGGGCAACAAGGTAAACGCTACTGAGATCACCATCACTACAGTCTTCGCCAACAACGCTCCAAATGTTCCTATCCTTGTCTCTCCTGGCAGTGGCTCTCTCATAAATGACAACACACCAACATTATCGGCGAACTACTCAGATCCAGATGCCGGAGATGTTGGCACCACGAATTACCGGATTGCCACAAGTGTTCCAAACTGCTTAGCTGGGACGACGGTCGCTAGTGGTACTTCTGCTACTACTTCGACAAACAACGAAAGCACCACTTGGACACCTGGCTCCTCAATTGGCGTTGACACTACTTATTATTGGTGTGCACAAAATGACGATGGGGTGGCTCAGTCTGCTTGGACGAGTATGGGAAACTTCATCCTTGATACTTCTAATCCAACTGTAACTGTCAATCAAGCTGCTGGTCAGGCTGATCCGACTAACAATCCAGCAATCAACTTCACAGTTATCTTCTCTGAGCCAATTAATCCTGCCACATTTACCTCGGCAGATATTACAAATAGTGGTAGCGCTTCAGGTATTACTTGGTCTGCTCCTTCAACCTCGGACAATATAACTTGGACGATAGCCACTTCTGCAATTACTGCTGACGGCACCGTGATCCCATCTCTTGATGCAGCGAAAGTTACTGATACCGCTGGAAATGATAATCTGGCTTCGACTTCGACCGATCATTCTGTCCTATATGACTCGCAGGATCCAACTTTCACAATGCAGTATTATTATGACTCGTCTTTGACTTTACCTATTGCTGATAATGCTAAGCTAAGTGCTGGAACATATTATGTAAAGATTACTTCAAACGAAGCTTTATTCAGTAATCCGACTGTTTCGATACTCGCCGAGGGTACTGCTAACGACGTGACTCATGGGGCGACAATTTTGGTCTCTGGCAATATTTACAAATATACGCGAACAATTGTGACAGATGCCGCTGCTATTGGGTTAGTCATGGAAAACTGGTCTGTCCTGGGCACGGACTTGGCAGGCAATACGGCAACGGACGTAAACCCAACCAATGAGCTAACTAAAGATATCTATACCGATACCGTGAGCCCAACTGCACCTGGCAACTTGACGCTTGGTGGTAAGAGCAGTAGCAGTATCACTTTGAATTTTGGGGCGGCAACGTCTGAAGTAAACTTTGATCAATATAAGGTTTTCTATAAACAGGCGGCAACCGGCGTGACTGAATCGGATAGTCAACAGTTGGATTCAAATCTCGGATATATCAATTATAATGGTGTAACGAGTACAGCTGTTAGTGGACTTTCGGCTGGTACCCAGTATGTCTTCAACATTTGGGCTTATGATACCGTCGGTAATAAGGCAAATGCGAGCGAAATTGCTATCTCAACAAACCCAGGTAATAATACTCCAAATGTACCAACGATTGTCTCGCCAGCTAATGGCTCCTTGACCAGAGATACTACGCCAACTTTATCAGCCAATTATACTGATCCAGATCTTGCTGACATTGGCACAACTGACTACAGAATTGCAACTAGTCCTGCTGGCTGCTTGGCAGGTGTCGTTGTTGCAAGCGGGACGTCAGCCGTTACATCGACTAACAGCGAAGATACTGTCTGGACTCCGGCTAGCCCGATCTCTTTAGATGCAACTTATTATTGGTGTGCTAGAAATGATGACGGTGTAGCGCAATCAGCTTGGACAAATATGGGTAATTTCATATTGGATACGACCGCTCCTGCGATCCTCATTACCGCTCCTACTAAAGCTTCAAATGCGACAATTACTGACACAACAGTCCATGCAACTGATAGTAACGGACTATTGGCGGCAAACGTTACGATTAATCCTTCAACAACAGCGGGAGTTACTAATTACAACTGTACACAGACTGATGCCAATACTGTTGATTGCACAATCGACATAGTCTCATCGGGATCCCTGGCTATCAAGGCGATCGATAATGTTGCAAATCAGTTTGTTCAAACAGAGAGTGGCTATATTATTAATACTGCAGCACCAGTCATCGTTATTTCCGCTCCAACAAAAGTTTCAAATTCAAATATTTCTAATTCAACCATCCATGTGACTGATGTAGACGGAGTTCTGGCCTCTAATGTGGTGATTGATGCCTTGAATACAGTTTCCTATACAAGTTTCATTTGTACCCAAATCAACACAAGCACTGTTGACTGTACTGTTGTAATAACTTCAAGTGGCAGATTGGTGATTAAGGCTACGGATAGTCTCACAAATTCGGCGACTCAACCTGAAGACAGCTATGTGATCGAAACTATTTTACCTGTCGCTATAGTCTCTGCCCCGACTAAAACATCTACAACAACAATTACAGACACAAAGATTAGCATTACAGATAACAATGCAATTCTAGTTGCAAATGTAACAGTCGATGCCTCTTCGACTGCCGGCCAAACAAATTTTGTCTGCACACAAGCTGATACACGGACAGTAAATTGTAGGATCGATATCACTGCAAGCGGTGATTTGGTGATTCGCGCAGTCGATAGTGCAGGAAATGTTTCAACTACAAAGGAAAGTGGCTATTCTATCGCAGCTGCAGTAGCTCCTGTTATAGCTCCGACTCCTACACCAGCCCCAGCTGCACCTGTCGCCGCTCCGGCAACAACAACCCCAACGACGCCTGCCGCTGCTGCCACCGTCCCAACCGTTATTCCTCCGACAGTAGCCGCCGCAGCAGCTGGTTCGACGCCTGCAGCAGCAACACCGGCCCTGTTCGATGTGGTGGCAAACTTGTCTAAGACTGCACAGGAAAATCCAATTCCATTTACTTTGATTTCTATCATTATCGTGACCTCTGTCGCGCTACTTTGGATATTTATCGCCGGTCGTGTCAGAAGACGTTCTATAGAGAAAAGGCTGAAGGAATTGGCGAAGTCATCCTAGACGAAAAAGTTGAATAATTAGCAGAGGGGATATATAATTATGATCACTATGAAATTACTCAAATTTATCAGTAACAGCGCACTGGCAGCGTTGATCGGCCTGATTTTGCTCGCACCTACTTCTTATCTAGAGGCCGCATCTTCTAGCAAGGTAGCACCAGATGAATTGCTGCCTATTTCAGTGCAACTGTCTAACTTTGGCGGTACTGCTCGGGTGGATGTGTCGGTCAAATATTCATTGCTGAATAGTACTGGTGTTGAAATTTACGCTGCTGTCGAAACAGTAGCTGTCGAAACAAGTGCGAGCTATGTAAAAACTATCCAAATTCCCGCTAATGCATCCTCCGGATCATATACTGAGGTGACTGCAGTGACCTATCCTGGACAAGTAGCTCCAGCTACAACGAGAGTCCCTTTTACTGTTGAAAAAAAGATTTTTGGAGTTTTTTTGAGCGATTTTTATCTTTACAGTGGCATTGCTGTTGTCATGAGTCTTTTATTGATTTTAATTGGCCGCATGCTGATCAAGCGTCGTCGTGTTTCGAGATTCTCAGATCTTGATTATGATAATATTCCGAGTGATCAGCGTCCTTTTTATGAAATTTTGAGCGACACTATTATGCAAATGCGTGCTCGAGTTGGAGATGATGCGATATTTATCGCGCAAAACATCAGCGGTCTCAAAATTGATGCTAAAACTGGTCGAGTACTTTCAGTCACAGAATCTCCTGCGAAGATTATTGCTAATCTTGTTTCTGCATATGAGGTTACGCTTGGCAAGAAGGTCAGTTTTTCTCTTCGAAGAGATGTGTCGACGAAATAATCTCTAATTACACTATATGATATTGAATAAGATATACCTCAAATAATTTGGAGAAAAATATGAAACCTCAAAAAAAAATTCTGATAGTAGAGGATGATCAAAGCTTACGAGACGCAATTGCTGAAGTACTTAGATCAAAAGCGTTCCTCCCAATCGAAGCCGTAAATGGCAAAGAGGGAGTCGAGAAAGCTCTATCCGAGCACCCTGACCTCATTTTGCTTGACCTTGTAATGCCAGTAATGAGCGGAATGGAAGCTCTCACTAAAATTCGCGAGGACAAGTGGGGTAAGAACGTTCCCGTTATTATTTTGACGAATTTGGACGCATCAGACGACCGGCTTACTGAGGATGTCGTCAAGGGAATGCCAATTTATTACTTGGTTAAATCAGATATCAAGATTTACGATGTAGTTGATAAGATTGAAAAGCTTATTCATTGAGGCATAATCGCATATTTACCATAAAGGAGAAAACTATGAAGCAGCACAAAATTTTAGTAGTAGAAGATGAACAAACTTTGAGGGATGCAATTGTCACTGTTCTTAGCGCAAAAAATTTTTTAGCGATTGAGGCTGTTAATGGAAAAGATGGCGTAGAAAAAGCTTTGTCTGAGCATCCCGACCTCATTTTGCTCGATCTCGTCATGCCAGTAATGGATGGGATGACTGCACTGAAGGAGATACGAAAAGATAAATGGGGCGCAGATGTTCCTGTGGTGATTCTTACTAATCTAAGTGCTACCGACGAAAATTTGGTGACTGATATTGTGACTCATAAGCCATTGGAGTATTTAGTCAAGGCTGATTGGAAGATTCATGATGTTGTTGATAAGGTTGAGAAAATTCTGAAAAAATAGCAGGGAGCAAAATGGCAAAACCAGCAAAGAATGTGAAAAGATCCATGTGGGTCGGGCTTTCAACATTATTAGTTATGCCACTCTTGGGCATATTCGCCGCGGTTGGTCGCCCAGCCCTTGATCATGTGATGAGCGAAAACTCTAGCGCACTTGTTGGCGCAGTATTAGCGATTTTGGTGCTAGCTTATGTTATTTACGCAATAGTTGTAAACATCCGTACTTTCAGGACGGGGGATCGGTCTGCCCAGATGTGGCTTGGATTCATCCCAGCTGTCTTCATTGGTGGGATGTTTGTGATCATGGCTATTGCTGACCTTTTTACGTCAGACTAAGGATTTACATTTAGCGTTAAATATGGTATTATATATTGTTTTGGTGGTCTATACTTAGATCAAACTAAGCCAAGGCATTTTTGGAGGTTCTATGTCCAAGATATGTGATCCACACGCAAAATGCGACTTATTGTTAATGTCTGTTGCTGGAATGACAGAGGATTTTAAGCCGGATGAAGCTGGAATTGATCGAATTACTGCCGCTTCTGTAATTCTTTTACGCGGTAATTGCAATTCGATCGCGGTAATTGGTGGCAAGACTAATAGATATTCTATCGGCTACGCCGGAGCATATCGAAATTTTATGAGTCAGCCAACGAAGGTGACCGACGGCAAAGTGGTTTTTTATGATGCGAGTGCTACGAACTCACAGCGGGATATTGAAGCGGCTTTGCCAAAGATCGATGAATTCCTCAAAACTATTCACCTTGATCGGAAGATTGCTAAGATCGGCGTTGTCAGCTATCCACTGCATCGGCGTAGAATGATGGTAATCCTGAAGCATTTCGGATTCGAAAATCTTGTCGAGTACGAAAGCTGCGAAAAGCCAGCGTTCAATCCGATCTTAGATCGACTGCTGCTCTGGCTTACGGTGCTCGATCCGACCTGGCGATGGCTTGGCGCACCACTTGATTGGTGGTCAAAGAAACTGATTGAAAAGCCGTCGAAAAAATAAACACATTTGCTCCTTTGAATTTAATTCATCGGAGCATTTTTTTGATTATTTTTCTTTTTTTCGGTAAACTTATACTATACAAAATCGGAGGGATTTTCATGTCGGTCGTAAATGTCTTATTGTTGCTTAGTTTTTGCATGAGTATAATCGTGGGTTTTTGGTTACTCTTCTTTGCAAGGCACAACAGAAGCTATACCTATCTTGGACTTGCAGTCTTTAGCTCGGCTTTTTGGGCTGCAGCCATTTTTTTGACTATTCGAACTGGCAGTCCTTTTGTCGGCGGATTTTCTTTTATCTTTGCGGGATTGATTTTTGCTTTCCTGATATTCTTCCTTCTGTCTTTTCTCAATAAATTAACTGCGAAGCTCTCTCTGGCTATCGGAATACCGACACTCATAATGATCAGTATTTGTATGATTCCAAACGCGGTTTCCGGTCAAATCGATGTTTCGAAGGGTTATATCGATATGACAAGCATTGGGGCTTGGCTTCCACTATTTTATCTTTATATCCTTCTTTGTATCGCAGCATTAGTCTATTATTTTTTGATTGCTCTAAATAAGCTTGTTGGAATCCGACGCAGCCAACTTATTTACATTGTCGGCGGATTTATTGTTGCAATGCTTTTTGGCATCACCTTCAATCTTATTATGCCAGCGTTTCATTATTTTCGGTTTAACCATTTCGGCCCAGTTTTTATTCTAATTCTTATAGGTGTAAGCGTGATTGCCGGCACGAAACACTATATTTATGGTTCAAGGGTTGTGCTGTCAGAGCTTTATTCAGTGCTTCTGATTTTTATCTCATTCGTAAAGTTGGCAATGGCGCCGTCACTTTCTAGCTCTATTCTTACTGCTGCGGTTGTGGGCATCTGTTATCTTTTTATTCATTCTGTTATCTCGGAGGCGGAAAAAAATATCAAGCTGGAAAAGGATAAAGAGGAGCTGAAGAAGCTTGATAAAATGAAGGACGAATTTCTTATGGTTGCAACTCATGAGCTAAATACACCCGTGACGGTGCTTCGTGGCAAGATGTCGATGATTCTAGACGAAGGTTTCGGTAATTTTACAAAAGAGGAGAAGGAGTACTTGCAGCCAATATTTGTAAATATTGAGAAGCTTGGCAAGATGTTTCGTGAAGTACTTGAGGTTATCAAGATCGACCAGAAGAAGATGTTGCTTTCTCGTGAGCAGACTAACCTTAACAAATTGATTACTGAGATAATAAAAGAAGCCAAGAAAAGTGATCGCCACTTTGATCTGGAAGCTGATTTGTCCAAAGAGCCATTATTCTTGAAGATAGATCGCTCGAAGATTAAGGAAGTTCTGGCCGACATCTTGGACAATGCGATCAAATACAGCACCGTAAATGGGGCGAAAGGTCAAATAAAAATATCGGCAAAATCGGAAAAAGGGGAAACGATTGTTTCTATTCAGGACAACGGAGTTGGGCTTAGCGGTGAAGACAAGGCACATTTGGCTGAGAAGTTTTTTCAATCCAAGCGATTTGACAGTTTTTCACCGATGGAGCAGCAGGGAACAGGCCTTAGTCTCTATATTACTAAGAAAATTATTGAGATGCACCGTGGTAAAATCTGGGTTGAGTCAAAAGAAGGCGTCGGAAGCACTTTTTATGTCTCTTTTAAGAATTCTTGACGTTGTCAAATTATCTAGTCTAGGACTATGTAAAACAGCATATTTATAATTTATAATTTAGAATTCCAAATTTATATCAGAAAATTACCGTTTGAGAGCGAATAAGTGTTGACAATCCTAAATCAAATATGCTAAGCTCCTATTTAGCGATTGATAAATGCTAAATGATAAACACTACATGGGGGGTGCGCGGGTATAATATTCCAATAAAGGAAAAATTACCTGCGAGATTGATTTTTTTGTCTCGTTCAGACGCGGCAAGATTATAGTTGTGAGGCTTAGGGTTCACATGTTGTAATCTTAGAGTTCGCACTTTAACAATTTGTGCAGAAATTACATATATAGGTATGTATACATCTGCAAAAAAGTAAAAAAGAGTAATAGAAACATCTTTAAAAACTGTAATACAATAATTATCTTCCGATAATAAAAATTTCTCAAAACTAAGTAATCATGAAGTGCAAAGCAATTTGTCTCCAGAAATTACTAGTCAAGAACAACTTATGTCGGGCGATTGGGATAGAAGTCCTTGCTTGCAAGGATGATTGTCCCAATTTGTTCGACCTCTAATTAAATTTCGTTGCAATTAAAGGCGTATGGTGGATGCCTTGGCAGAAGATGCCGAAGAAGGACGTAGTAGGCTGCGATAAGCCTCGGGGAGCTGTCAAACAAGCTTTGATCCGGGGATTTCCGAATGGGGAAACCCTATAGACCACACGACTCAGTCGTGGAGGTAGGCAAGCCGCTGAACTGAAACATCTTAGTAGGCGGAGGAAAATAAATCGAATGAGATTCCCTTAGTAGTGGCGAGCGAACAGGGAAAAGTCCAAACCTAGCATCACTTTCCGCAAGGAAAGCGCTGGGGGTTGTGGGACTCACATAATCACAATGAAACGATAGGAGAATGAGCCTGGAAAGGACGACCATAGAGCGTGAAAGTCGCGTATCTTAAATCCTAGTAGTTGTGAGGTGAGACTCCCGAGTAGCACCAGGCACGTGAAATCTGGTGTGAATCCGGGCCGTTCACGGTCCAAGACTAAATACATCTTCTGACCGATAGTGAACTAGTACTGTGAAGGAAAGGTAAAAAGAACCCCTTTTAGGGGAGTGAAATAGAACCTGAAACCATATGCTTACAAGGAGTTAGAGCCTGTCAAATTTATTTGGTGGGTGATAGCGTGCCTTTTGTAGAATGACCCAACGAGTTAGCTGTGTTTTGCAAGCTTAAGTGATATTACACGTAGGCGTAGTGAAAGCGAGGTCTAAATGACCGATTAGTAGAACACACTAGACCCGAAACCAGGTGATCTACCCATGGACAGGCTGAAGGTCGAGTAAAATCGACTGGAGGGCCGAACCACTCAATGTGTCAAAATTGATGGATGAGCTGTGGGTAGCGGAGAAATTCCAATCGAACCTGGAAATAGCTGGTTCTCCTCGAAATATATATAGGTATAGCCTGGTATTTTGTTGCAGGAAGAGGTAGAGCACTGACTGAATTTCGGCTGCTTCGGCGGTCGACTTCAAACAAACTCCGAATTCTTCTTGATTCATACCAGAGTCAGAAAACGCGGGCTAAGCTGCGCTTTCGAAAGGGAAACAGCCCAGACCGACGTCTAAGGTCCCTAACTATAGTCTAAGTGGGAAAGGTGGTGAAATCTCCAAAACAACCAGGATGTTGGCTTAGAAGCAGCCATGCATTTAAAGAGTGCGTAATAGCTCACTGGTCTATTTAAGAGGTTTTGCGCCGAAAATTTAACGGGGCTCAAGACTATGACCGAAGACACGGATTTGCAATTTATTGCAAGTGGTAGAGGAGCGTTCTTGGTGCGGTGAAGATTACGCCGCGAGGCGGGTTGGAGCGCCAAGAAGTGAGAATGTTGGGATGAGTAACGAATAAGCCATGCGAGAAACATGGCCACCAAATATCCAAGGTTTCCTGGGCAACGGTAATCGTCCCAGGGTTAGTCGATCCTAAGTTGAGGCCGTTGTAGTGGCGGCGTAGACG
Source organism: Candidatus Berkelbacteria bacterium (assembly GCA_037140515.1). Taxonomy (GTDB): domain Bacteria; phylum Patescibacteriota; class UBA1384; order XYA2-FULL-43-10; family 1-14-0-10-43-13; genus ELA241. The sequence goes on from JBAXEI010000001.1 coordinate 109,130, forward strand.
ATGGACATCATGTTAATATTCATGAACTTTTACACATATAACCGATGACGCCTTGCCGTAGTCATACAAAAATAATGGTTTATTTTGTATGGTGTAGGTGGGGACTAGAAAAGTTCGGCTCAAAAGTGTGTAAAAATCGTACCGCAAACCGACTCAGGTGGATGAGGCGAGAAGCCTCAGGTGATCGGAAGAACTTACGTTAAGGAACTCTGCAAAAAAGCGTCCGTAACTTCGGGATAAGGACTGCCTACAGCAATGTAGGCCGCAGCTAATGAGCCCAGGCGACTGTTTACCAAAAACACAGGTCTCTGCTAAATCGTAAGATGATGTATAGGGGCTGATGCCTGCCCAATGCTCGAAGGTCAAACCGACCCCTGATCGCACTTGTTGCGCTAGGGGGGCGACTAAGCCCGAGTGAATGGCGGCCGTAACTATAACGGTCCTATGGTAGCGAAATTCCTTGTCGGGTAAGTTCCGACCCGCACGAATGGCATAACGATCTGGGCACTGTCTCAACGTAAGGTCCGGTGAAATTACAGAACCGGTAAAGATGCCGGTTACTCACAGCAAGACGGAAAGACCCCGTGGAGCTTTACTATAGCTTGGTATTGAATTGGGGAAATTCATGCGTAGAATAGGTGGGAGACTTTGATGTCATGGCTTTGGTCGTGACGGAGTCGTCGGTGAAATACCACCCTTGAATTTTTCTGGTTCTAACCCTTCTTTGTGATACAAGAAAGGGACAGTGCTAGGTGGGTAGTTTAACTGGGGCGGTTGCCTCCTAAATTGTAACGGAGGCGTTCAAAGGTACGCTTAGCCCGGATGGAAATCGGGCCTCGAAGTATAAAAGCATAAGCGTGCTTAACTGTGAGACCTACAAGTCGAACAGACGCGAAAGCGGGATTTAATGATCCGATATCATCTCGTGATAGAGATATCGCTCAACGGATAAAAGTTACCCCGGGGATAACAGGCTGATCGTATCCAATAGTCCACATAGACGATACGGTTTGGCACCTCGATGTCGGCTCATCCTATCCTGGGGCTGAAGCAGGTCCCAAGGGTCTGGCTGTTCGCCAGTTAAAAGGGTACGCGAGCTGGGTTCAGAACGTCGTGAGACAGTTCGGTCCTAATCTGCTGTGAGCGTAGGAAACTTGAGTGGGTGTTCCCCTAGTACGAGAGGACCGGGGAGCGTGAACCTCTGGTGTATCTGTTGCACTAACCTAGTGCATTGCAGAGTAGCTATGTTCAAACGGATAAGCGCTGAAAGCATATAAGCGCGAAGCTGGCCACAAGATTAGGTATCCATATAGACCCCTCAAAGATTATGAGGTTGATAGGCTTTAGGTGTACGTTCCGTGAGGAATTGAGCCAAGAAGTACTAATAGGTCAAAAGCAATGAAATCTTGACTAGTAATTTCTGGATTTATCCAGTTTATCGAGCGTTTAAGATACTTGTTGGGTGGTTTTGTTCCTAGTTTTAGCGGATTTATCCACTAAACGGTAGGTGCATTACTGCTCACTAGATCGAGCTCACGTTGATTTTCACATGGGGGTAAGATAATTTTTGTCTTATCCCATGTGGGAATCAAAAAGTTAAAATACAACTCGAAATAATTTTGAGTTAGAGCAAGCCAATTTATGGTTTAAGTGTTGGTGCTTATGGCGAGATGGGTACACCTCTTCCCATTCCGAACAGAGAAGTTAAGCATCTTTGCGTCGATGGTACTTGGACCGCAAGGTCCCGGGAGAGTAGAGCGGCGCCAACACTAAGATCGTAAGTTGGCTTTTTTAGTACAAAAAAATACCATCAATTTCTTGATGGTATTTTTTTGTTTTGGTTTACGATTAGTTACCGCAGCATCCGCCGTTGCAACCTTCGCATGAACCTTCTTCTCCGCCGATCATATTGACTCCTATATTTTTAGCTAATCACAAATTTATCTTAACAAATAATCATAAATACGCAAGACTTATAACAGGATTGACTCTCTTAGCAACGGGATTATTTCGCCATATGACTTTGCTGCTGCTCTGTATGCTGCTCGACCCTTTTCGGTAAGTGAGTAGAGGATGCGAGTTCGAGAGCCGACAGATAGTTCGCGTGTTGTGGCGTAGCCATCTTTGTGAAGCTGCTCAAGCGCTGGGTAAACAGTTGATTCTGTTGGTCTGCACGTGCCGTCTGACAGCTCTTCTATACGCTTAACGATGCGATAGCCATATGTTTCTTTGTCTTTGTATATAACCTTGAGCAAAAAAAATTTAATCAGCCCCTGATTAATCAATTTTCGCCAATATCCTTCGTTCGTTAGATCCATATGGTCACCTTCGCTGAATTTGTAATTTTTAATTGTCTTAACCCTCGTTCGTCTCGGTATATTTAACTTATAGCAAAGAGCATAAATTGTCAAATCAAATACGTAGTGCTATGATTCATTTAGAATTTAATAAAATTTTTGGAGACTTATGCCAGAACTACCCGAAGTCGAGACGATTCGTCGTGGATTGCAGGAAAAGATAGTCGGTAAAAAAATTACTGATCTCTCTTTTGATTGGCTAAAATCTTTTCAGGGTGACTCCGCTGATGTCATTGGCAAAAAAGTTGTTTCTGTCCAGCGTCGCGCAAAAACGATTCAAGTAGAGTTAATTGATGATACAAATTTACTTTTTCACTTGAAGATGACAGGACAACTGATTTATCGCGATGCACTTGCGATAAAGAGTAATGAAAAATCTGGCGATTTCTTTGCGGGCGGCCATCCTGATCATGACTGGCATTTACCTCTGCCAAATAAACACACACGCATCGTTTTTACCTTTGAGGACGATTCTAAGCTCTTTTTTAACGATTTGCGTAAGTTTGGTTGGTGTAAGGTGCTTTCTGGCAGAGAGCTTATGGCGATTCATGATGAAAAGTATGGCTTAGAGCCTTTTGCGAAAGAATTTAACGTTGAATATCTGATTAAATTTGCCAAGAAATATCCGAATCGCAAAATTAAGCAATTTCTGCTCGATCAGACAATAATTGCTGGTATTGGTAATATTTATGCAGATGAAGCGCTTTTTGCTGCTAAGATTTCTCCATATCGATTGGCTAGAGATATTGATGAATCAGAGTGGGCAGAATTAATCAAAGTGATTGTCGAAATTCTTGATTTAGCGATCAAAAAGGGTGGTACGACCGATAGTGACTATGTAAATGTCGAGGGCAAAAAAGGCGGTATGCAAGATTTTTTGAAGGTCTACCACAAAGAAGGGGAGCCCTGCGCAAACAAGTGCGGCGACTTCGTCCACCGGACTACTATTGCTGGTCGAGGAACGCATTATTGTCCAACTTGCCAGAAGTAATAACTTTTTGCGTTTTTAAGGATTTTACTGTTATAATATAAAAAAGAATATTCTAAATTGAATCTACGGAGGGGTCAGATGAACAATAGGAGAGGTTTTACGCTCGTGGAGCTTTTGGTCGTCATTGCCGTGATCGGGATACTGTCAGCGGTGGTTGTTTTGAATACAAACGTCGCAAAGTCGAAAGCGAGAGATGCAATCAGAAAAAATGATGTCGCTTCAATTTCGCAGGCAATGCAGCTGTACTATACTGCAAACGGCAAAATTCCTTATATCGATCAAACGGCCGGGGTCAACGACTATGTGTCATACGGCTTGCAAACTTACGGTACTGGCAGTTGCAACAGTTCGTGGTTTTATATAGAGGGAGACGCAACAAAAGGCTGCAATTCAGATGGTTCCACTATGGGGACGCCGAATGCAAACACAATTTTCAAAGATGCAATCGCTGAGTTTATGCCGACGATACCTATTGATCCAACAAATCGAAAGATATTAACAGGAGCTGGTGCGTGGACTGATAATATCTACGGCTATTTACTCTTGGGTAAGAGTGGTCAATCAGACGCTTTTCAGGTAAAAGCATTGCTCGAAAACGCGTCTGGGAATGTCGGAACCTCAAAAAGATGCCAAGGCGTTCTTTGGTCTGGAACTGGAACAGTGCCGACTACACTTCAATGGACTGATCCGCTCTATGGTTCGAAAGCTTATACTGCGCTTTGTGCAACTCCTTAGCGTCTCTTGATTAATTTTTATATTGGGCTAAATTATATGGGTAGACAAAAAGTCTATCCATATTTGTGTTTAGGAGGTTACAAATGACTGAACACCCATGGAAACCGGTTCCATATAATTGCCCTTCGAAGTATACTCGAGGCAACACAGACAGGGCGAAAAGATGTCCAAAGTGCGGTGTGGTTCACAGAAAAGGGCGTTGTCCCAGGCATCCGAATCACCAGTAGAACCGTAGGGAACACAAACTCGTATAGTGTTCCCTTAAATTTGTAAAAAATAGCGCTTGTCTCAAATTGAGACAAGCGCATTGCTTATTTAAGCGGGTATTTGGCAAATTCTGCCATGATGGCGGAATTTATGTCATTTTCGATAGCGCGGAAAGCCGCGTCGATCAGGGAGCAACAGGCTTCGGCGTCGGACTTGCCGTGGCCCTTTAGACATATTCCGAGAAGCCCGAGCAGAACAGCGCCATTATTGGCTTCGTAGCCGATCTTTTTGTTAATGGCATTTAGCAGAGCTATTTGTGATTCAGTGTTTGCTATGCTTGCCATTTGTGTGAGCAAAAATCTCGTAGTGGCTTCGATCCACTTGAGTCCGAGATTTCCGTCAAAGCCGGAGGCGACAATGACATCGAAATTACCATCAAGTACGTCCTGCGGTTCTGCATTTCCCTGAAAATAGGGATAGTTTATGAGCAGTTTAAATGCCGCCTTTGTTAGCTCGTTGCCCTTAGATTCTTCAGAGCCATTTGAGAGAAGTCCCAGTATTGGTTTTGCTCGTTTTAAGATTTTCTCAGTATATACCTTGCCCATTAGACCAAGATAATACAAATCAACATCAGAGCAGTCTGGTCTAGCGCCAAGATCCAAGACTAAAGATGGTAGAGAGTTGGATGGAAAAGTCGTGGCCAATGCCGGTGAAATTTTCCCACTGGGTGTAGACAGTCGTTGCAATTTTGTTGAGGCAAAAGCCACCAGTGCGGCAGTATTGCCACAGCTCACGACTGCATCAGCTTTGCCCGTTGCAACTTGATCGATGGCAACGGCCATGGAAGAATTTTTCCGATCAAGTATTCTTCTGGAAAAAGGCTCGTTCATTCCGATTACATCGGATGCATGAACGATTTCGAAACGACTGTTTGGTTCGGCAGGAAAGTGATCTTCAAGAATTTTCTTATCACCGACCATGATGATGTGCGCTTCTCGAAAATCTTCAAGATAATCACGAACCGCCTTGATTTGTGGGGTTGGAGCGTGGTCGCCACCGAACATGTCGATCGCAACCGTTTTAATTTCATTCATATTATTCTCCTTGGGGTGTATTTACCTTACGGCTACATTATTGTAAACTAATTTGTAGATTTGTCAATGTAGCATTGTGTATTTTGCTATTATCATGCGTCAAGTAATGTTGACAGAAAGAGCAGATAGTGTTATGTTTAGATTAATCATGAAAAATATTGCAGCTAAAACTTGGTTTTACTTTTTTACCCTGACCCCAAAGCCAGCTCTTATTTAGTATCTGATTAATTCATAAATCTAAAATCATCTGGCTCACGGCCAGGTTTTTTGTTTTTATGAGCCTAAAATCATTGTTAGGCTGGTACAAAGCAAAAAAAAGGGGGGGAACATGAATAATGTAGTTATTCGGTCTGCTGATCTGCGCAGATATTACAACAAACCAATTTCAGGTGAAATCAAAAAATTGGTAGATCTCAGTCTTGCCGAAGGTGCAAAAGTGGTGACTTTCGAAGTCGGTTGTCTTTTGCAATTATCTCATGAGGGTGCAAACATATCTGAGATTGAATTGTTAGTAAATTTAATCAAAGATAAATGTATGCGTATTTACTGGGCAAATGTTCGGTCGTTCCTGATCTTGCACATTGACCCGCGCTATCACGATGTTGTTCCGTTGTAGCGGACAAAACAGGGATCCTAGCCAAAAAAGCTAGGATCCACAATTCACTATTATTTATTAATACATATATAGAAGAAGGTTATTATGGACGGCTATGCTTATCAATTGTTAGAAATAAAATAGCGCCTCTAGAAATAGGGGTACTATTTTTGTTATGCTTGGTGCGTCATAAATAATCGGAGAATTTAGCAATGGAAAAGTATGCTGCAATAATCTTGGCTGCTGGTAAGGGAACTCGAATGGGGGATGTAAATGGTTCGCCAATTCCAAAAGTTATGTTTCGTTTAAATGAAAAACCAATTATTGAATATAGCGTAAACTGCATTAAAAATGCTGGGATCAATAAAGTTGTGTTGGTTGTTGGCTATAAGCGTGAAATGGTCCAGGAATACTTTGGCGATAAAGTTCTCTATGCAGTTCAAGAGGAGCAGCTTGGTACTGGTCATGCTGTCTCGATGGCCAAGGATGTGTTGGATGGCGAAGCTGAGTCGCTAATAGTTTTTGGAGGAGACAATCCGCTGATCAAGCCTGAGACGGTTTGTAGTCTGATTAATTTGTATGAAAAAGAAAGGCCAACTATCGCGATGCTCTCGGTTGTCTCTGATTCCTTGATGGATTGGGCTTTTGGCCGAATAATTCGTGATGAAAATGGCGAGGTTGATACGATTGTTGAACAAAAAGATTGCACAGATGAGCAGCTAAAGGTAAAAGAGGGGAATCCAGCTTTTTATATCTTTGATGCAGCTTGGCTCTGGGGAAATATTACAAAGCTAAAAACTGAAAATGTTCAGCACGAACTATATTTGACTGATATGATTCACCTAGCTCGTGAGCAGGGGAAGAGAATCGTTGCCATGCCTGTTTCTGAAGAAAATGAGGCATTGGGCATTAATACGCAGGATCAGCTGAAAGAAGCTGAAGAGATATTGAATAATCGAAGATAAGCAAGTTTATTATATATTTATTAGAGGACAGAGGGACTCATTCCGAAGTCGTCCCCCTATCCTCTAAAACTCCAACCTCCTACACGGAAAGTGGTCGCCACTTCTCATAAAAAATTCAACTCGTTTCGCTCAAACAATAATTTTTTATGAAGAAGTGGCATTAATCAGTTATTATTTAAATTGGTTCCAGATGCATTCTATCAAGACCAGAGGAATAGTTATTCGGGGGACTAATTTTGGTGAAGCCGATAAGATTTTGACGGTGATGACTGAGCGTTTTGGCAAGGTAAAGGTTATGGCGAAAGGGATAAAAAAGATCAAGTCTCATATGGCTGGCGCGCTTGAGCCGTTTATTATCTCTGACCTTATGTTGTATGAAGGCAAGACTTTTTATCTTGTGACTGGAGCCTCTATTGTTTATGACTTTCCGAAGCTCCACGTTGACCTGCTAAAAACAAGCACAGCTTTTTATGTTGGTGAACTCATCGATCGTTTTCTTGAAGAACATCAGCGGGCGCCAGAAATTTTTTCATTATTTGTCGAAGTTCTAGATAGTATCGAATCCGAAGAAAAATCTCTCCTTGTCTCTGCTTTTGAGCTCAAAATTGTAGAGCATTCTGGCTATAAGCCCGAGTTATTTGAATGTGTTCACTGTCAGGAAAAAATACGTGAAGAGAAGAATTATTGGGACGGAATCGAAGGGGGACTGATTTGCGAAAAGTGCCAAAGAGAGCATAAGCATGGTCGCGAGATTGATAACAGTACGATCAAACTCTTTCGATTTATTCAGAAAAATCCGATTGAAGAAATTCGACGCATTCAAGCCAAGCCTGATATAGCACTTGAAGCTAGTGATATTCTGGAGCGGTATATCGCAAATATCCTGGAGCGTGAACTTAAGAGCAAAAAGTTTCTAAAAAGTTTGTAATAAAAAAGTGCGGAAAATTTTATTTCCGCACTCGATTCTTAGTTCGTAACTATGATTGCTTCGGCACAAACCGTGCACCCGCATTTTTCGCAGAAGATTTTACCTTCGATTCTCAGCTTATGGGGCTTACTGTCTATACATGACCCCATCGGCTCAAGCGTGGCGCCTTTTAAGCATACTTTATCTTCATTAGATGATATCGAGGCGCTAAGGAACTTCAGTCGGACTTTGATTTCTTTTAGTGCCATCGTTTTCTCCTTGTCAAATTGCCTACGTTCTTTATTAATTGCAATTCGTCTCGAGAAACAATTCTGATTCCTGGCGGATTCTCTGCCCCTCTTTTCTGTGCTACATGCTCCTTCACTTTGTGGCATTCTGCATCCTTCTTCACCAAGTAATCTGTTTCGTCAATTTCTGATAGTAAGCCTTTCTTCAGAAATAGATTGAATGTTAATCCAATCTGAGATAAATGTGTATTTTCATATATCTCGGCACAAATCATTTCCAGTTCTCTATATGATAGCCTATCGCCATCACCACAGTACTCGAGAATGCGCCTCCAAAATTTAAATTGTTTTGGCGCAAGTGCTAGGCCATTTCTTGTTACCATGCTAAAACCCCCTGTTGCAAAAAGTCTTGGATAATCGCGATTCGACTAAACAAGCAGTAACTGTTGATTACTATAACATAAATAAGCATTTGTATCAATAGTGAAGAGTGAGATTAAATGTGGTATATATAATGTATATTTAATGACAAATTTATTTTACCAATTCGGTACGGATAGTATCATAATACTCAAGGAATTTTATGGCAGAAATCAAAAACGATAATCCATCCGCCGCTAAAGCTATGGATGACAGGATGGAAAAAATTATCTCTCTTTGCAAGAGACGCGGTTTTATTTACCCAGCCAGTGAAATTTATGGTGGCTTTGCCAACGCCTTCGACTTTGGTCCACTTGGCTCACAGCTGAAGAAAAATCTAAAGGATCTTTGGTGGAGACGATTCGTCACTGAAAGAGAAGACATAGTCGGCCTTGATTCCGCTATTATTCAAAATCCAAAGGCTTGGGTCGCTTCTGGTCATGTTGGATCATTTTCTGATCCTTTGATCGAATGTACAGAATGTCATTCTAGATATCGTGTTGACCACATGGAAGAAGGAAAATTTGTCGGCGGTAAGGCTAAGGATAAAAACCAGTGTCCATCTTGTGGCAGTAAAGAATTCACCGAACCAAAAGAGTTTAATTTGATGTTTAAGACCTTTGTCGGTGTGACTGAAGATTCTGTTTCAACTGCATATCTTCGTCCGGAAACTGCTCAGGGGATTTTCTTAAGCTTCAAAAATGTGATTCAGTCTACTCGGATCAAGCCACCGTTTGGCATCGCCCAAATCGGCAAAGCATTTAGAAATGAAATTACTCCAGGAAACTATATTTTTCGTACTCGTGAATTCGAGCAGGGCGAGATTGAATTTTTTATCAAACCTACGACTGAAGAATCTGAGAAGTGGTACAAGCTTTGGCTAGACGAGTGGATGAAATTCTTCTTGGACTTAGGCATCAAAGAAGAGAACTTGACTATTCGTGAGCATGCAAAAGAGGAGCTTTCTCATTATTCATCTGGAACGTCTGACATTGAATATAATTTTCCATTTGGAGTTTCTGAGCTTGCAGGCGTTGCACAGCGAACAGATTTTGATTTGACTCAACACGAGAAGCACTCTGGACAAGATCTCAAATATTTTGATGAAGCAACTGGTGAGAAATACGTACCTTTCGTTGTTGAGCCTACGATGGGCATCGATCGCGCGATGCTCGCTTGCTTGGTAGACGCATATGATGAATCCGATGGTACTGACGGCCGACAAGCCGGTGAAGTGACGATGAGATTGAGCGCAAAGCTCGCTCCAATCAAAGTTGCTGTATTTCCTTTGGTCAAAAAAGAAGGGCTTCCTGAAATTGCACATGGAATTGCTAAGGAATTGCGCGGACTTGGCATAGAGGCTTTCTACGACGAATCTGGCTCAGTAGGAAGACGCTATCGTCGTCAGGATGAGATTGGCACGCCTTGGTGTGTTACCGTAGATTTTGATTCTTTGACTGATAAAACAGTGACCCTCAGAGATCGTGATTCTATGAAGCAAGAAAGAGTTTCAGTCGCTAAAATATCTGAAATTATCAGCAACAAGCTTAAGTAAAAAATCACGCTATAGTTCGAGAATACTCAGTCTGAGACTTATAAACAGACTGAGTATTTTTTTGTATCCACAGGTATGAGGTCACAATAGTTTGACGGGAGCATTTATAAGTCTTATTATATGAATAAGTGGGAAGAAGTGGGAGAAAATGGGACATCCAATATTTACTCCATAGAGTTCGCGCTAGCAGGGGGATCTGATCAATAAGCTGCGTTTCGTATGTTTATAGGTGAATACAGCCACACAATCGATGAAAAAGGCAGAATGTCAGTACCGGTCAAATTTCGCGGTGCTCTTTCGGTTGGATGTGTTCTGACGCGTGGGCTTGATGGCTGTTTATGGCTATATACAGCTGAAAAATGGGCAGAGCTTGCAGACAAGATTGCGGCACTTCCAATCACGCAGAAAAATTCACGTTCCTTTGCACGTTTCATCATGTCTGGAGCGGTAGATAGTACGATCGATCGGGCTGGCAGAGTGAGTATTCCAAAGTATCTTTCGGAGTACGCCGGTATGAAGAGCAAGGTTGTCGTGACTGGTATGTACGATCATATCGAGATTTGGTCCGAAAAGAACTGGGGAGAATTTAAGAAGGGGATGGAAGAAAATTCACAAGAGGTTGCAGAAAATTTGAGCGAGATCGGTTTTTAGGAGTTCATCAACAATTTATCAATATATTGGTTTATCGAGTCAACAGCCAGCGCCATATAAGCCTCATCCAATGCTCGTTTGTACTACGTTTACGATGCTGCCCCACTTCGCTCTTTCGAGCTACGAGGGGCGTCGCAAGCGACGGAGGAGGGCAAAGGAGGGGTGGGGCTTATACGAGGCGATAAAATCGCCATCAAAAACAAAAGATTTTTCAAAAGAAAACCTGCTCAAGTAGAATTGAACAGGTAATCGCTTCAAGGATTATTATATCCGAAAGTACGAAAAAATAAAAATTGCTGGCTGGTGACTTGAGCGACCAATAATGTAATAAATCGGTGATTCGGAGGAAAATTGGGACGAAGTTTTGTAGTTACAAATAGTAATGATAATAATCTTGGCGCCAAGAAGAAAACAGTTGGTCGTCAGATTGTGATTGGACCAAACGCGATTAAATTTGTCACCCTGACAATAATCGCTGTTTTGGCGATTGTTTATCTCAATCAATCAACAGCTGGTGCTTCTAGAAGTTTGAAGATTCGAGATATTGAAGGCAAAAAAAGCGAACTAATATTAGAGAAAGAAAGATTAGAGACTGAGCAAACTCGGCTCAAGGCGCTAAAGGAAATTGATAGTGGAGTTCAGAAAAATACTTTAGAACCTGTCTCTAGCGTTCAACATATTCAGAATGGGACGTCGGGTATTGCGCAAGCGAACTGATTTTTTGGTATCATATAAATATGAACGATTACACAAGGACAATCGAAGCGCGTCTAAAATGGTTCGGCGTGGTTATTATCATAGTTGTTGTGATTTTGTTTTGGAAAATGTATGTTCTCCAAATTTTGCAGAATGATAAATATCTGGCACTTGCCCAAGGTCAGCAGCGATTTGAGACTACCGAGATGGGCCAACGTGGTCGGATTTATGTTCATGACTCACCAGTCGATTCTAAGGCCTATTATCCCCTGGCTTTTGATCAGAAGAAATTTGCGGTTTGGGTTGTTCCAAGACAGCTAAAGGATAAAGCGGCTACTGCAAAGTCTCTTGCTGAGTTTTTGTCTTTGCCGGAGAAGGACATCTTTGACAAGATAAATAACGATAAATACTATATTCCGCCGATTAAGCATGGTCTCTCTCTGGATGAATCAAAAACCATCAAAGCCAAGAAATTTTCTGGGGTTTTGGTTGTGCCCGAATATAGCCGATATTATCCGGAGGGCACACTTGCCTCTCAGGTACTCGGTTTTGTAAATGCTGAAGGCCAAGGTATGTATGGCTTTGAGGGTAAATACAACGCAGAAATGCAAGGGAAAGAGGGGAATGTAAAAGGTGAGAAGGATACACTTGGAAGGGTTATAAGTTTACTAGAACAGCAAGATCCACAGGACGGAACAAGCTACGTTCTGACAGTTGATCGCTCCGTCCAATATTTTGTTGAGAAAAAATTAAGTGAGGCGATTACGAAATATCAGGCTGATTCTGGTACGGTTATTATCATGGATATAAAGAGTGGCGGTATTATTGCGATGGCTAGCTCGCCTACCTTTGACCCAAATAGTTATCAAGATCAGGCGAAGGCTGATGCAAATTTGTTTATGAATCCTGCCATATCATATACCTTTGAGCCTGGTAGCATTTTCAAGCCGATTGTTATGGCTGCGGCAATCGATGATGGACTTGTAACAAAGGACACAAGCGAGACGTTTGGTGAGTCTATCGATGTCGGCGGACACACTATCCATACTGCAGAAGGTAAAGCTTTCGGTCTCGAGACAATGACACAAGTTCTGGAAAATTCGGATAATGTCGGTATGGTTTGGGTGGCGGAGAAAATCGGTAATGAAGTTCTCAACAATCAACTCAAGAAATTTGGTTTCTATGATAAAACTGGCATTGACCTGGAGGGAGAGGTTACCGGCCGACCAGCGTATCCTGTGAAGGATTGGAAAGACATTAACAGAGCAACAATTGCATTTGGCCAAGGCATAACTGCAACGCCGCTTCAGCTGCTTACTGCCTATGCCACAATCGCCAATTCTGGCAAATATATTTATCCTCATTTGGTAGATAAAATAATTTTACCTGATGGCACAGAAAAAAATGTACCGAAACAAGAAGGCGAACAGGTGATCAGTGCCGCGACGGCTAAGGATGTTGGCGAAATGCTAAGGTCGGTTGTTTTGAATGGAACAGGGAAAAAGGCTAATGTACCTGGCTATAAAGTTGGGGCGAAAACAGGGACTGCGCAGATCGCGGATCCAATTAACGGAGGCTATTTGAAAAATGATAGTGGTCTTGGAATATTTGTTCATACGGCTGCTGGCTTCGCTCCGATTGATGATCCGCAGTACGCCATGCTGGTGAAGCTTGATAAACCAAAGACAAATCGTTATGCTGAGTCAACGGCAGTGCCTTTGTTTGGCGAAATCTCCTCCTTTCTGCTAAACTATCACTATAGAATAGCGCCGACTGAAGTTATCCCAAAATAAGTATGAAAGTTTCACAAAATAAGATGAAAAATGCATTCCTTGGCATAATTTATAAAATACTAGCGGCTTACGCAAAAAAGGTGATCGATACACACCATCCTTTTGTTGTTGCGATCACTGGTTCTGTCGGAAAAGGCTCAGCTAAAGAAGCTATACTTCAGGTCATGAGAGACCATTTTGGCGACGATGAGGTGCGAGCGAACTACGGAAGTTTGAATGCAGAGATTGGGATCCCCCTGACGATTTTGGGTTACAAAAGTCTTCCAAATAAGTTTCTTTGGTTACCATTTCTTGTTGGCGCCTATTTTCGAACGAATGAAAAGAAATATCCAAAATATTTAATATTAGAGATGGGCGTCGAGCATGTCGGTGATATCGAGTATTTTACTAAGATAGTTACTCCGGATGTAGCAGTAATTACTTCGGTTAGTGGCGCTCACCTGATGAATTTTTCGAGCTTATCCGCATATCAGGCTGAGAAAATATCTTTGGCAGATAAAGTTCGCAAAGATGGGGTTGTGATAGCAAACTTCGACGATAACGCATTGAAATCAAAACTTGCTGGTAGAGACGTTGTGTCTGTCGGAATCCTTGAGAAGAGTGCACAGTATCATGCAGAGGATATTCGGGTGACTCTCAAGGGTACTGATTTTCGTGTTGTTAGTCTTGGCCAGAAAATTGCTATTAAATCAAAAGTTGTCGGTCAGCATTTGATTTATCCTTTTCTTTTCGCTTATGCTATTGGCCAATTATCTGAAATTCAATCTTTGCAGATTAAAAAATCTCTTGAAAAAATATCTTCAGTTAACGGTCGTATGAATTTCATTGAGGGCAGAAACGGTATGATGATAATTGACGATACATACAATGCTAGCCCAGTTTCGGTGAAAGCAGCCCTAGATACACTAGCCTCGCTTAGCAATGCAAACAACCGTAAAATATTTATTATGGGAAACATGAATGAGATGGGCCCTGCAGCAAAGAACTTGCACCAAGAAATTGGAGCCTATGCCAGCAAAAAATGTGATATTGCGATTTTTGTCGGCCCGAATGCCCAATACATGGCCGAAGGCTACAATGATGGCAAAACTTGTTATCAATATCCAAATCGAATTGAACTGATCACATCATTGGATAAAATATTGAAACCAAATGATTTAGTTCTAGTAAAAGCTTCACAAAATATGAATTTTTTTGAGGAGGTAGTGAAGAATATTATGAAATATCCGAACGAGGCGAGTAAGAAGCTTGTTCGCCAGAGTGGTTTTTGGCTGAAAAAAAAGAATAATAGTTATTAAATTATAGATATGGAGAAATAAGCCATGGAAATTCTAGCAATTAGACCTGAAGACCTGATAAAAATGTTCTGGTTTGCACTAGCATCTTTTTTGATTGCGATTGCTTGGACACCTATACTGACCAATTTCTTGTACAAAAATAAGCTGGGTAAGAGAATTAGAGACAGCAAAGATGCTCCAATAATGGCCAAGCTCCATGAGAAAAAGGCGGGGACACCAACAATGGGCGGATTGCTCATCTGGGTAACAACAGCACTTCTAACTGTTTTGTTTAATTTATCGCGCCAAGCAACTTGGTTGCCTCTCTTTTGTCTTGTTGCAACTGGAATCGTTGGCGCTATCGACGATGTCTTGAACGTTCGGGGCATCGGCGAAAAGGGCGGCGGATTGACGCTTCGACAGAAGTTTCCTCTTTATGCGATTATTGCTGCAATTGGTTCTTGGTGGTTCTATAGCAAATTGGATTGGAACTCAATTCATCTGCCAGCAATGGGCGATTTTACAATAGGTATTTGGTATATTCCTATCTTCATCATTATATTAGTGTGGATGGCCTTTTCTTCGAACGAGGCAGATGGATTAGACGGTTTAGCTGGTGGTCTCTTTGCATTAGCTTATGGCGCGTATGCTGTGATTGCACTAACAAATGGTCAGGCTGGCCTCGCGGTCTTTTGCGGGACAATCATGGGCGCTCTAATGGCATTTCTTTGGTTCAACATTCCACCCGCAAGATTTTTTATGGGGGATACTGGTAGTATGGCCCTCGGCATGACACTTGGTGTGATTGCTTTTTTGACTAACTCTGTCGTAGCACTTCTTGTGATAACTATTCCTTTCTCTATCGAGGGTCTCAGCTTTATTATCCAATTTATCTCGAAAAAACTTCGTAATGGTAAAAAAGTTTTTCTTTCTTCGCCGATCCATCATCATTTTGAAGCAATCGGCTGGCCTGAGCATAAGATTACGATGAGATTTTGGATTTTGGGATCTGTTTCTGCTGTAGCTGGACTTGCCATAGCCTTATTCGGTCGTGGATCAATCTAAAATAAAGTGGAGTAGCTAATGATCAATACAAAAAATACACATGCTAAGCTAGCGGGGAGCAAGGTAGCTATTATCGGTCTCGGAATCGAGGGCGCTGCTCTTTGCGAGTTTCTTATTGATAAAGTTTTGAGCATTACAGTTTTGGATAAACTTGATCCGGCAAAAATCGAGGAAAAAGTTGATCAAGATCTCTATCTCAAGATCTCTAAAGTCATTGAAAATGAAAGAATTACTAAAGTTTTTGGCTCAAGCTACATGGATTCGCTGGACGAGTTCGATATCATTTTTCGTTCGCCATCTGTTTATTTCGCTGATCCGAAGTTGTTAGCTGCCAGCGCCTCTGGTGTGAAAATATCTAGCCAAATTGATTTATTTTTTGATCTATGCCCATGCCAGATTGTCGGAGTGACTGGGACCAAGGGTAAGGGAACAACGGCTACTTTGATATCAGAGATACTAAAGAAGGCCAAAAGCTGTAATGTCTTCTTGGCTGGCAATATTGGCTATCCTGCTATTACATTGATTCCAGAAATAAAAAGTGATGACATCGTCATACTTGAGCTATCGAATTTTCAATTAGCTGATCTTGGAAAGAGCCCTCAGGTTGCTGTAGTAACAAACGTCTATGTTGATCATCTTGATTACCACAAGAGTACAGAAGAGTATCGTACTGCAAAATTTAACATTTTGGCTCATCAGCAAGAAGGTGATATAGCAGTATTGAACAAAAAATCATCTTTTAGTACTGATGAGCTTGTTTCCGTGAAGTCGAAAATTAGATATTTTGGCTCTGATTCTGAAGACGCAATCGTTTGTCGGGACAAAGTAATCCTGGACCCAGCCGTTCGTAATCTAGAAATATGTGGACTTATGGAGATTAATCTGTTTGGTAGGCATAATTTGGAAAATATAGCCGCTGCAACCTTGGTAGCGGACTCGCTTGGTGTAGACGCTAAAACTATTAGCGTGGTGGTCAAAAAATTTGTAGGTTTGCCACACAGATTGGAGCTGGTGAGAGAAATTAATGGAATGAAGTTCATAAATGATTCGTTCGCTACAAACCCAGAACCAACAATTGCTGCTATCGAATCTTTTCGTAACAATAAGATTTTGATCTTGGGCGGTAGCTCAAAAGGCGCCGATTTTCATGAATTAGCAAATAAAATCACTTCCGAAAATGTAAAAGTCGTCGTTCTGATTGGTAGGGAAGCCTCAAGGATAAAAGAGGCTTTGCTAGATGCAACGTATTCCGGAACTATCATTGATAAAGCTCTTGATTTCGACGCGGCCGTTCAGGCTTCATATGATGCTGCTAAAGAAGACGATGTAATTATTTTTTCGCCGGCCTGTGCAAGCTTTGATATGTTTAAAAATTATAAAGACAGAGGGGATAAGTTCAAGGCGGCGGTTTTGAATCTACCAAAGAAATAATATGATAAATAAATTAAGACAAAGACATTCTGACTATTGGCTTTCATTGGCCGTTTTTGGCTTGATTGTTTTTGGCTTGATTATGATTTACTCTGTATCGAAGTATGATTCGCTCGATATAACACACGGCGCAACCGACAAACTATACTTGAAACAGCAGCTTAGCAGTCTTTTGATTGGAATTTGTGCATGGATAGCTTTTCAAGCGATCAATTATCAATTTTATAAAAAATATCTTGGTCACCTCTTTTTCATCACACTCGGCTTGTTGCTGTTACCTCTGATTTTGCGTCCTTTCAACATTACCGTTGGTGGCCGCTGGATAGTCATCGCAGGAATCAATTTTCAGCCGGCTGAGCTTGCAAAGCTAACTTTTGTTATCTACCTCTCTGGCATGTTTGCCAAATATGATAAGAATTTGAAGGATATTGCAAAGCTCTTTTGGCCATTCATAACTATTGTTGCCGCGATTGCCACTATCATGTTGATACAAAAGGATTTGGGCACTCTGGCAATTTTTGTGGTGATTGCATCGGTGATATTTATATTTGCCGGAGCACCCTTATATCAGCTAGTCGCCGCGACTGGTTCGGGAGCTTTTCTGCTCTGGCTAGCGATCAAGATTGAGCCATATCGAATGCAACGGCTCACAACTTTTTTGAATCCAGGAAGTGATACTTCGAGCTCAGGCTATCATATCCAGAATGCGCTTATTGCCATCGGCTCAGGTGGCCTATGGGGTCTTGGCTTTGGCCAGAGCAAACAAAAATATTTATATTTGCCGGAAGCGCATACTGACTCGATATTTGCTATAATATGCGAGGAGCTTGGCATGGTAAGGTCATCCTTGGTTATTCTAGTTTTTGCTTTTATTGGTTATCGTGGACTCCTAATTGCGCGAAACGCTCCAGATACATTTTCTCGTTTGATGGCAATTGGTATCACTTCATGGCTTTTCTTCCAAATGGCAATCAATATCGCAGCGATGTTCTCACTTGTACCGCTCACCGGAATCCCTTTGCCATTTATCAGTTATGGCGGAACCTCACTTATTGTTTTACTCTCAGCTGTAGGAATTCTCACTAATATTTCTAAATATCAAGTTTATGAAACAAAAAAATAATACGATAATGTTGGTAGGCGGCGGTACAGGCGGACATGCTGGACCGATTTTGGCGATCTATCAAGAGCTAAAAAAGACCCAACCAAATCTATCGATATATGTTGTTGGTGTTGGTAGTGAGGAGGAAAAGCATTTTTTTGATGGACTACCACTATATCGCAAGATCAAATCTGGAAAATTACATCGCTACGTCACACTGAAAAATATTGTTGAGTCGTTGAAGTTTTCTTATGGTTTTGTTGAATCGATTTTCTTATTGCTTTCACTCAAGCCAAAGCTAATCTTTTCCAAGGGTGGTTATACCTCAATGCCATTGATCTCCGCGGCTAATATTCTAAAGATTCCTTATTTCCTGCATGAATCAGATATTGAAATGGGAAAGACCAATAGGATTATGTCAAAAAAAGCCGAGAAGGTTTTTGTTAATTTTCCGACAAAATATTATCCTGGGATTGCACAGCAGAAATTGGTTTGGAGCGGACCTATACTTCGACATTTTGCAGATACTGGAAAGGATCCGAAAGCATTCTTTAAGTTTTCTGAATCGAGACCTGTAATCTTCATGACAGGGGGAAGTCAAGGATCGCTTTCGCTGACTAAAGGATTGATAGACATTGCTCCAAAGCTGTTGGAGAAGTACGATATTATCCATCAAGCAGGAAAACATAGTATCGAGATAGCGAATAAATTTTGGTCTAAACTGCCTCCCGAAGATAAGAAACATTATTATCTGGCCGAATTTTTGAGCATTGAGAATGATACTGATATGATGTGGGAGGCGATAAAAGCAGCCGACCTAATAATCACGCGAGCTGGCAGTACAATCGCCGAAGCTGCAATTTTGGGGAAGTCGATGATTCTGGTCCCTTGGCGGCACGCTGCACAAGATCATCAGCTGAAAAACGCACAATACCTTGTAGAGAGCAATGCAGCGGTTATGATAAAAGAAGAAGCTTTTACCCCAGCGACATTGCTATCTGCGATTGACGTTGCATTTTCAAAGAAAGATCATAACGGCAAAACGATATCCGAGGTATTTCCGAAAGATGGAGTTGCGAAAATTTGTGACAGTATAATTAAAGAAATCGAGGAAAAATGAAATATCATCTGATTGGTGAAAAGGGTGTCTCGATGCGAGGTTTAAAAAAATATTTGATTAGTCTTGGAAACATCGTCACAGGTTCTGATTTGAAAAGTGGCGGTCATAGCGCCTCGAACATTACGGCGGATATAGATTGCGTTGTCCGTACCTCGGCCGTAAATCCAGGCAGTGAAGGCTGGGTGGAGGTGGAGGCAGCAGAAAAGTTGAATATTCCCGTAATTAAACGATCTGAATTGATCGGCCGGTTAACCGCTGGCAAGAAGCTTGTTGCGATTTCTGGCATGCATGGTAAAACAACCATTACATCTATGGTCGGACTTCTAATGATTGAGGCTGGAATGGATCCGACTGTGCTTGTTGGCGACGAAGTTAAGGATTTCGATAATGATGTTGTCCGACTCGGCAAATCTGACTGGTTCGTCTTGGAAGCCTGTGAGTATGACCGAAGTTTTCTCGATTTTTCGCCACAGATTCTGATTCTAACAAATATTGAAGAAGAACATCTCGATACGTATCCTGGTGGTTTAGCAGAGATAAAAGAAGCTTTTATCCAGTATATAGATCGAATTCCTGATAATGGCTTGATCATAGCGTGCTTCGATGATAAGAACGTGGTTGATGTTCTTGGCAAGATCAAGACCAAAGCCAAAATAGTTTACTACGGTTTCGAGGCGAAGGCCTTTAATCATCTAGATTACGAACTGAGTGTTCCCGGGCGTCACAATGTTTTGAATGCTCTATCTGTAACTGCACTAGCGGATTACCTCAAAATTGATGAGCAAATTACTAAGAAGGTTTTGATTAATTTCACTGGCGCACATCGTCGATTTGAGCTTATGGGCGTCTACAATGGTTCCGATCTTATTGATGACTATGGCCATCATCCGACCGAAATCATGGCGACGATCGCCGCGCTTAACGAGAAGTATCCTGACAAGAACAAGATTGTGGTTTTTTGGCCACATCAATATAAACGAATTTTACCGCTGATTGATCAGTTCGCTCATGCATTTACCGAAGCAGATGAGGTCATTATAAAACCGATTTATTTTGTTCCAGGTCGCGATGAGGTTCTAAACATTAGCTCTGCGACACTAGTGGAAAAAATAAATAAAATAAAAAATAATGCGATCTTTTTCGAGACCGATGACGAGATTGTTAAATATCTGTCCGAAAGGTTGGATCAGGACTCTGTTTTGTTAACGATCGGCATACCTCCTGTTTACCAAATTTCAGAAAAGCTGCTGAAAGGAATAAAATGAATATCGATAAAATCCTTGAGGATGAGCTAGGGGAGAAACTAAAGAAAAATTACTTATTGAAGGATCATGTGAGCCTCCATGTCGGAGGGGTCGCAGACTATTTCTACACGGCAGAAAATATTGCTGATTTGACTCATTCCGTTTCCCTAGCACATCGTCTAGGTTTGCCATATTTTGTATTAGGTGGCGGTTACAATGTGGTTCCTTCTGATTCAGGATTTCATGGCTTGGTTATTAAAAACAAGAGTTCGAATATAGTTTTTAGTCCAGACTTTTCTACAGTAATTGTTGATTCTGGCGTCAATCTTGGAAAACTTATTAATCTTGCGGCTGGTCGCGATCTTGGAGGATTGGAATTTCTCTTTGGCGTTCCAGGTACAGTCGGAGGTGCAATCTATGGTAATGCCGGCGCCTTTAATTATGAGATCGGTGATTTCGTAAAATCAGTCACTCTTCTTGTCCCCAAGGAAGACAAGATGACAATCGTCCGACACACAGCTGATGGTATGAAATTTTCATATCGAAGTTCTAGACTCAAAGATAAAATAATCGGTCCAAAACCAGTTATTCTGACTGCGACTATACAGCTTGTCCAGCGTCGCAAGGACGAAATACTACGCATGATGCAAGATCATTTAGCCATCAAGAAGAAGACTCAGCCACTCGAGGAGACATCTGCTGGAAGCTTCTTTAAAAATATTGGACTTGGCCGAGAGAATGCTGCTGGGTTTTTGCTCGAGCAGGCGGGTGCTAAAAATTTACGTGTCGGGGATGCAGCGTTTTCTAAGAAGCATGCAAATTTCTTGGTTAATAAGAAAAATGCGACCTCCGCGGATGTGAAAAAATTAGCTGAGATGGCAAAGAATCTAGTCAAAGAGAAATTTAATAAAGTTATAGAAGAAGAGATTGAGTATATCGGAAGATGGTCATAAGAAGAAATAAAGATTATTCTAGATTGAAATCCAAAGGGTTTGGGCAGTTTCGCAACCCTTCTCTTTATAATCCAGCGAAAAAGAAAAAACCAGATCGCCTACGTTTTTCATTCGCCTTTTTTAAATTTATATTATTTATCCTTGTCCTCATAGCTATAGCCTGGTATTTATTTATTTCTTCGAAGTTTATCGTAAAAGATGTAATCGTCGAGGGTACAAATTTGCTATCGAAAGACCAAATTGCTGCTATGATACCAAAGAATCAGAATATTTTATTGCTCGATACCAAAGATGTTTCGAATAAAATTTCAATAAAATTTCCCGAGGTTGCGGACGTACAAATCTTTCGCGGCCTTCCAGATGCCATCAAGATTGTCATTCTCGAAAAAGAGGGAAGTATTGTTTGGCAGAGCGGTGGATTCAAATACTTAGTTAGTACTCAGGGTGAAGTTGCCAGACAAATAGTTGGTGAGGAAGGCGCAAACTTGCCAATAGTAATCGACAAGCGGAACTTGCCTATCGTCGAAGGGCAACGAATCGTCTCTGCGAATTTCATCGTTTTCGTAAAAAATATTTACGCAAACTTTGCTACTGAAACGAACATTAAGCCAGCATATTTTGAAATAGACGAGACTACATTTGATGTCAATCTGTACACCGACGCAGGTATATATATCAAACTTAACAGCTTACGCTCAAGCAATAAACAGCTTGAAAATCTCAAGAAGGTCTTGGTCGAAAAAAGACCGGATATCCATGAATACGTTGATCTTCGAATAGACGGCTGGGCCTACTATAAATAAATGCTAGTAATTTTATGACGAAATTCTTTACTAAATATTCGATTGAATTTACTTTATTCTTGTCTGGCTCAGTCGGGATGGTTTTAGAAATCGTTGGCTCTAGACTTCTTGCGCCATATTTTGGTAATTCAATATTTATTTGGACTAGTTTAATCGGGGTAATATTGGGTTTCATGAGCCTGGGTTATTTTCTTGGAGGCAAGCTTGCTGATAAAAGGTCTGATTATTTGACAATGAATTCCTTGCTTTTCTTCGCGGCAGTATCAATCTTTTTTGTTTATCTTTTTGATAAGCTACTGTTACCACAGATAGTCTGGTCCGGTGATACTAAATATATCTCGGTACTTGTTTCGATGCTTTTATTCGCCGCTCCCTCAACGTTTTTGGGGATGATTACGCCATATGCAACTAGACTTAGGATAAGAGATCTTGCGAATTCTGGTTCAATAATCGGCCGGCTATATGCCGTATTAACTTTCGGTAGTATCTTTGGGACCTTTGTCGCTGGGTTTGTTTTAATCACCTTAGTCGGATCAGAAAGAATAATATTGTGGCTGTCCTTTGCTCTCGCTCTTCTTAGCACTTTTTATCTTAGTAAAAGCGGTAGCAAACGGGTAACAATCTCAATACTATTCCTTGCTTTGAACTTAAGTTGCATTACGGTCAAACCGTTACAGAGCTTTATTGATATTGATACGATCTATGACAGATACGGAATATACGATATACCTGCAACGGCTAATAGCCGTCCAATGAGGTATCTGACCAGAACCCACGCTTCTGCGGAATCTGGGATTTATACGGACGTCAATAACGATCTTGTATTCGAATATACTAAATTCTACAGACTAGCCGATATCTTTAATAACTCACCAGAACAATCTTTAGTAATTGGTGGTGGGGCTATGACCCAACCAGTGGACATTGTGCGTCGATATCCGAAAAGCCATGTCGACGTCGTGGAGATAGACGGGCAGTTGATAGACATTGCAAAGAAATATTTTGATTATCATGATTTGCCGAATATATCCATACATATCGGGGATGGTCGGATGTACCTGAACAATAATAAGACGAAGTATGATTTTATTTTCTTAGATGCATTTAAATCAAATGAGTCAATCCCTTTCCAACTCACTACAAGAGAATCATTGCAAAAATGCGACTTGTCTTTGACTGATGGAGGCATCGTCTTCGCAAACATTATTTCGTCACTTGATGGCGAATCAAGCAAGTTTCTAAATTCTGAATACCTGACCTTCAAATCGGTCTTTCCCAAAGTCTATGTTTACGCAGTCTCGGACAGCAAAGACAGTAAAATAATACAGAATTACGTTCTGATAGGCTCTAAAAATGTTTCGGAAAAAGCTTTTACTACTACTGATGTGGAATTGAAAAAATATTTGAGCAATGATATCAGCTCGGATAGTCGCCTGGGATTAAATGGAATCGTGCTGACGGATGATTTCGCTCCTGTAGAACAACAACTAATTGGTTTATAACTATGGATAAGATTTGGGAAATAGCGCCGAGAAAATACAACGATTTAATCGATCAATTGCTTTTTAATAGAGGAGTATTCTCTGATAATTCTAAGAAAGAAGCCACGAAGCAAGTATTCTTTCAGCCTGACTTTGAAAAAGATTTATATCCTGCTAGCAAGATGAAGGGCATCAAAGAGGCAACTTTGCGTATCAAACAAGCAGCGGAAAAGGGAGAGACTGTGGGCATCTTTGCTGATTATGATGCAGATGGAATTCCTGGCGCAGCTCTACTTTATCGAGCGCTACGCCAGATTGGTATTGACGTAGCAGTCTATATTCCAAATCGTGAAACAGGCTATGGCCTTGCAAAGGAGGGGATAGAAGTCCTTGTGTCGAAGCACTGCACACTGATTATCACTGTTGATTTGGGCATTAGGAGTGTTAATGAGGCAATTTATTGCAAAGAACAGGGTCTTGATTTAATTATTACTGACCATCATCTGCCAGGTGACGAAATACCAGGTGCCCTTGTAGTCATAAATCCAAAGCAGCCAGGGGATAGATATCCATTTAAAGAGCTGTGCGGGTGTGGTGTCGCTTATAAACTTATTGTCGGACTCTCTGAATTTTTTCCAGATAGGTTGGATACAAAATATTTGAAATGGAGCTTGGACCTTGTAGCGATTTCAACAATTGCAGACGTCGTTCCCCTTCTCGATGAAAATAGAATCTTGGCAAAATACGGGCTAACTGTGATTAATAAGACCAGAAACGTTGGTTTAGCAAATTTACTTAAAGTTATCGGTTTAGATGAGCAAAAAAAAGTTGATGCTTATCAGGTTGGTTTTCAGATTGCACCGAGAATAAATGCACCAGGGCGAGTAGATCATGCAACAAAGTCGTTTGAGCTGCTGGTGTCCTCTGACGACGGTGAGTCCTCCGATCTTGCTAATTGGTTAAACGAAAAAAATGTTGTTCGGCAGGATCAGATGGATAAAGCGCAAGAAGAGGCTGTTGCCAAGATTGCGGCCAATAAATTAAATGAAAACAAAATCATTATTGTTACTGGTGATTGGCAACGAGGAATTATCGGTCCAACGGCAAGCAGATTGGTTGAAAAGTATGCGCGACCGGTAATCATGTTTGCGCGAGAAGAAGACACAATGACAGGAAGTGCCCGTAGCGTCCCCGGCGTAAATATTGTCGAGATTTTTGAGCTTTGTAAATCGGAGATTTCTAAATTCGGTGGTCACAAAGGTGCTGCTGGCATCACTGTAGCCAAAGATAATTTTCAAAAGTTCGAAAAGAAAATTGCAGAAGTTGCCTCAGCGGAAATCTCTGCAGAAGCCCTGATCAAAAAAATTAAAATTGATGCGAAAGTAGAACTGACTGATTTGACGATGACGTTTAATGCTGACTTGTCAAAATTTGAACCGTTTGGTATGGGCAATAGCCGTCCGACATTTCTTCTCTCTGGAGTTCGGTTTTCAACTTTTAGATTTGTCGGAAAAACGGCGAACCACTTCTCAGGGGTAATTGAGGGGCCTCGGCATAAGTTCAAGGCCATCTGGTTTAGCTGTCCTCGCTCACCAGAATACTTTGATAAAATAAAAAAGTATGACATCGTGTTTACACTTTCCCTAGACGAATGGCAAAATCAAAAGACATTATCTTTCAATATTCAGGACCTCCGAATAACTAAGGAGTAAAATGGCCAAGAAAACTTCATCAGTATATCTTTGCAATAATTGTGGCAATGAATTTTCGGTTTGGGCAGGTAAATGTAGCGCTTGTGGCGAGTGGAATTCTCTTGTTGAAATCAAAGAAGGAACTACGAAATCGAAGAGTGTTTCACCTCTGGAAATTACAAATTTGTCAGATATTGAGATAAACGACGGCTATCGAATAAAAACAGGTATCTCAGAATTTGATCGGGTTCTTGGTGGTGGAATAGTCCCCGGCTCTGTCATCCTGCTGGGTGGCGAACCCGGTGTTGGCAAGTCTACACTAATTCTTCAAGTTGCGGATAAAGTTTCATCAACTTTTTACGTTTCAGCCGAGGAATCAGCCACACAAATAAAACTTCGTGCTGATCGCTTGAAAATATCCGGCAAAATTAAAGTTGCGTCTGAAGCAAATATCGATAATGTGCTCTCAAGCGTCTCAAAAATTAAGCCAGAGCTGTTGATTATCGACTCGATTCAAACCGTGTTTACCGATGTCTATAATTCAACACCTGGTAGTATTGTGCAGGTTCGAGAGTGTGGAATGATCCTACAGCAATATGCGAAGTTGCACAATATCCCGATAATCATTATCGGCCATGTTACAAAAGAGGGAAATCTCGCTGGGCCTAGAATTCTTGAGCATTTGGTTGATGCTGTACTTTATCTTGAGGGCGATCGCTTCAGCGATGCGCGCCTTCTGCGTGGTACAAAGAATCGGTTTGGCGCCACAAATGAGGTTGGGATTTTTTCAATGCAAGAAAAGGGGATGGTGGAAATCTCAAATCCCTCCGAAATGTTTTTATCCGAATCTAAACCAAGTCCTGGAAGTTGCATTACGGTGACTCTTGAAGGTGCTAGGCCAATATTAATTGAAATACAAGCGCTGGCTGTGCCGACTCATTTTGGCTATCCGAAGAGGACTAGCTCAGGCTTCGATCTTAACCGACTAAACTTGCTCGCAGCAGTAATATCTAAGAAAACAAGTATTAATTTGGCAAATCATGATATCTACCTAAATGTAATTGGTGGCATAAAGCTGAATGAACCTGCGGTAGACTTGGCAGTATGTGCTGCGATAATTTCCTCTTTCTCAAATAAAAGTCTACTAGGTAGTGCCTGCGTCTTTGGTGAGGTTGGGCTACTTGGAGAGGTTCGAAAAGTCACCCGACATACTGATCGCGTCAAAGAAGCAACAGCTCTTGGCTATAAAGTATTAGACAATATCAAAAGTATTGATCAAATCATCGGACTATTGGGAAGTAGGCAGTAATTTTATGGTGTACTAACTGGTGTGGTGAAACTTAGCGTTTCGCTGGTTGCGACATTGCCATCTGTGTCAACGGCTCGAATGCTAAGAAAATATTTCTTATTTGGTAGGAGATTGCTAAGTGTCACTTTGTGAAGGAGCGTTTGTTCGGCGCTTTGGACTAGAATAGGCGTTGTCGTACCTTCTGGATAATATGTTAGCGTTGAGGTTGACTCTTTATCCGTCATCCACGTCACGTCCTCTGACGTTGCATCTAAGCTCTTCATTGTAGTCTGTGAAATAGTGAGCGGGTTTAGGTCTTTTGTGGTCACAGTGACTTCTGTGCTGCCCGTGGTGCCCTGACTATCCGTTGCAATAGCTGAGATCTTGTGGCTTCCATCAGCAAGAAGCGAAAAATCATAAGTCAGATTATATGGCGCTGCAACTACATCGCCTATAGATATACCATCAATAAAGTATTCAACTTTGGCTATTGGATTGGCCCCGCCAGCAGTAGCGGTGATATCAGCGGAACCTGAAACCACAGCGTTATTCGTCGGCGAAACTATTGAGATTGTAGGTAAAAGGGAGGCGAAGTCACAGGTTCCTGTCGGCATATTGGACACCATTCCGTTTTCTGTTGCCCAGGCCATAACAGGGTTTTCCCAGTTTGGATTATCTGGCTTTTCTGAATGAATGACTGTCACAATCTTTTCTTCCACGACTGTCGCCGGAGCATTGTCGGGAGCAAGATTGTTTGTGCCTTTGCAGACCCTAACTTTTTTATGAACATCATCTTTCTCCTTTGGCGCCTGCCAAGAAGTAAAGATATCAGTCGTCATTTCGGTTGAACCAGTATCTGGAAGTTTGTTTGACCACTTTTCGACGGTCACATCTTGAATTCCTGCTGGTCTTGTAAACTCTTCATTTGGAGTATCGCCTAGAGCGCCAACCACAAAGCTGTGAAATATTGGTGCGGCGACAACAGATCCATCAGCTCCAGATTTCATCTTGTCACCATTGCTGTTACCAACCCAGACGGCTACAGAAATTGATGGCGTATAACCGACAGTCCACGCGTCCTTGAAATCACTAGTCGTACCAGTCTTCGCGGCAACTGTACGATTGGAGAAAGCGAGAGCGGAACGAGTGCCGAAAACTAGGCTTCGGGCATTGTTGTCTGACATGATACTGGCTAATTCATAGGCAATTTGCGGATCTAGAGCCTGCTCGTTCTTGTCTTTTGTAGCGTCATACTCAAATAAAGTTTTGTTGTTTGAATCAGTAATTTTTAGTACTGACGTAAGCGGGTGCTTGATACCACCAGTCGCAAAAACGGCAAAAGCGTTTGCCATTTCTACTGGCCGGACCTCTCCTGCTCCAAGAACAAGGGATAATCCATAATCTGCTCTATGTGTGAGAGTAGTGATGCCCATATCACTCGCGGTCTGGAGTACATTATCGATCCCTGCAAGAGCCATGACTTTGACTGCAGGAATATTGAGAGAGTTAGAAAGCGCTTGGCGCATGGTAACTGGACCATTGGTTTTTCCATTATAATTTTGTGGAGTATATGGAGGTGTACCACCAAAATCGGTTTTTAGATCAAAAATAATTTTTGATGGTGAGTAATCTGGACTCTTGAAAGCCGTCGCGTAAGCAAAAGGTTTGAATGATGATCCTGGCTGTCGAAGTGAGTCGGCTACGTTTACCTGTCCATCGATCGTGTTGTCAAAATAATCCTTTGATCCAACCATCGCTAGAACTTGACCATTTTTCGGATCGGTCGCCACTAAAGCGGCATTTGTTGCGCCATACTTAGTATTTTTTGGAACGCCATCAGCAACTGCTTTTTCGGCTAATTTTTGTTTGTCATAGTCAAGAGTCGTGATGATGTTGAGGCCCTCTTTTTGTATTTGGTCATCGCCATATTGATTTGCAATTTGTTCGAGCACATACATAGCAAAGTGAGGTGCGAGAATAGAATCTCTTCGGGGTTTGACGACTAAGCCAACAGTTGTTGTATCCTCGACTTTAGCTTTTGCGGCTTCTTCCTCGGTGATCTTCCCGTTTTTGACCATCTGGTCCAGGACATGATTTCGTCGTGCTATCAGAGCATCAACATGGGTGCCATATGGTGAATAATAGGTTGGCGACTGAGGTATAGCGGCAAGAGTTGCGGCTTGGGCAAGTGTCAAATCCTCTGCGGTTTTGTCATAGTACATTTTAGCAGCGGCTTCAGCACCAGCTGTACCGTTACCATAAGGAATCTCATTTAGATACATGGTTAAAATTTCATCTTTGTTGTACATAAATTCAAGCTCAACAGCCAAGATCGCTTCTTTGATTTTTCTAGTAATCGAGCGATCAGAGGTTAGAAGTGCATTTTTTACATATTGTTGCGTGATAGTAGAGGCGCCACGGGTTACCTTTGTTCGTCCCAATAATTTTTCGGCTACGGCGGCGGCAATTTGTTTAAAATCGATGCCATGATGCTCATAAAACTTAGCATCTTCAATAGAAACAGTTGCGTCTTTTAGATACTGTGATATCTGGTTACTCTTGATAATCGTTCTCTTTTGCTCACCGGTTTCGAAAAGTAAAATCTGGCCGGTTCTGTCATATATTTTTGTAGAGACTGCAGGCTTGCGTCCAGCAATTTTGGATGGTGTTGGCAGATCTTTGGAGAACCAAGCAAAAGCTGCCGCCGTGCAGAAGATAAGCGCTATGAGAAGGTACACCAAAACGAGCCCTGTGCGTCGAGCGACTTCTTTCCATGATCGTTTTTTCTTAAACGTCCTGGATAATGAGCTTTTGTGATTCGTAAATTTGAATTTCTTGAAAAGTCGTGATTTCATTGTTCTCCCTTTTCTTTACATTATACGAGTATATTGATATTCTGTAAACAATATTAACAATGTGTTGCTTTGTCTCGAATAATTGAATCTTGTATTCAGTAAATTATAAATGTGAGGCAGAGAGATTTTGCACTAAATAGAAATTAAAGTCAAGGAGACTATGCGCGAAGAATTTTTTCTAAAAGGAATTTCTGAGATAATCAATGAGCAATCTCTCATAGAGAAATTGAAGTCAGGAAGAAAACTTCGGATTAAATATGGTGTCGATCCGACTAGACCCGACATCCATATTGGTCATGCTGTTTCGATGTGGAAACTGAAGGAGCTTCAGGATGAAGGTCACACAATCATATTCCTTATTGGCGACTATACCACAAAGATAGGTGACCCGTCAGGCCGAAATACGACGCGGCCGATGCTTACTGACAAGGAGATAAAAGAAAATGCTAAGTCATATTTTGAACAAGCTAGTCTTATTCTTGATCTTGAGAAGGCCGAGGTTCGGTATAATTCTGAATGGCTGGCACAGCTAACGTTTAATGATATTCTTCAGATTGCTGGAAAATTTACGGTTGCACAGATTATCGAACGTGATGATTTCGAGAAAAGACTTGAAGCTGGAAATGATGTTGGCTTACACGAAATGTTTTACCCACTGATGCAAGCATATGATTCTGTAGTTCTAAAAGCAGATGTTGAATTTGGCGGAACGGACCAGAAGTTTAATATTCTTGCCGGACGTGAGCTCCAGAAAAAGATGGGTCAAGCTCCACAAGATATTATATTGGTTAAACTTCTTGTTGGGACCGATGGTAAGGTAAAGATGAGTAAATCAGTCGACAATTATATTGGCATTACCGAGGCGCCAAATTCTATATTCGGAAAAACCATGTCTATTCCCGACAATATGATCGTCGAATATTTTTCTTTGGCTACCCTTATGCCTATCAAAGAAGTTGATAAAATTGAAGCAGAGCTAAAATCTGGTGCCAACCCTCGCGATTTGAAAATGAAGCTTGCTAGCGAAATAGTTGAGCTTTATCATGGCAAAGCCGCCGCGAAAGAGGCAGCAGAAGAATTCATCAATGTATTTTCAAAGAAAGAGCTTCCAAAAGACATCCCCGAGATTGTGATCGAAGAAGGCACCTATGAACTCCCGCTTTTTCTCGTCAATCTCGGAGCCGTAACATCAAATAGTGAGGCTCGTCGGCTGATTGAACAGGGAGGTTTGAAAATTGATGAAGCAAAAGTTACTGATTGGAAAGCGATGATAGGCGTGAAAAAGGGGATGTTGATTCAGGCAGGTAAAATGAAATACTATAGGATTAAATAATGATAAATAAATTTAAAAAAGATGTTGAATCAACACTTAGTGAGCTGGTTGCTACTTCCTTTGGTGTAGATAAGCCAAATCTTTCTTTATCCTTTCCGCCGGATCTTCATCTTGGGGATTTTGCCTTCGAGTGTTTTTCTTTGTCTCAACAGCTTAAGCTAAGCCCTGCCTTGATCGCGACTAAACTCGCTGCATCTTTTGTCAAAGATGATCTGATCGAGAGTGTTTCAGCCTCTGGTCCATATCTCAATATCAAAATCAAGAATGCTCAATTATTTTCGATAATTACAAAAGAGGTCTTGAACAAAGGCAGCAAATTCGGTGATCATTCTTCGAATTCAAAAGAAACTATTATGGTGGAATATCTTTGTCCAAACACAAATAAGCCACTCCATGTCGGCCATTTGCGCAATGGCGCTCTTGGAATGGCTGTATCAAATATTTTGGCAGTTAGTGGTGCAAAAGTTATCAAGGCCAATCTAATCAATGATCGTGGCGTTCATATCTGTAAATCTATGCTCGCTTGGCAACGTTGGGGTAATGAATCTACTCCTGAATCAATGAAGATGAAGGGTGACCATTTTGTTGGATATTGGTATGTACGATTTGCGCAAGAAGCCAAAGCAGATCCAACTCTTGAAGATCAAGCTCAAGAAATGCTGCAACAATGGGAAAAGGGTGACGAAGATGTTTTGGCACTTTGGCGAAAAATGAATGGCTGGGTTTTGGCCGGTCTCGAAGATAGTTGCAAAAATCTTAATTTTCTTTTTGACAAAGTTTACTACGAAAGCAAGACTTACAAGCTTGGCAAACAGCTGGTCATGGAAGGACTTGAAAAGGGAATTTTTCAGCGAGATAAAAATGGCTCAATTATTGCAACGCTTCCTGCTGATAAGTTTGGTCTAGAAAAAGACGGTTCAGAGAAAAAATCAACTCTTATCCGCTCAGATGGTACAAGCCTTTATATCACTCAGGATCTTGAAACGGCCAAACTTAAGTTTGACGAAAATGGCCTGACGCAATCTATATATGTTGTCGGTTCCGAACAAGAGCATCATTTCAAAATATTGTTCAATCTGCTGGAACGACTTAATTTCGACTGGGCAAAGAAGTGCTTTCATTTGTCATACGCGATGGTCTATTTGCCAGAGGGTAAAATGAAATCACGTGAAGGAAAAGTTGTTGATGCGGATGAGCTACTTGCTGAGATGCATGTTTTGGCAATGGAGGAAATGAAGAAACGCGATTCAAATGATGAAGTTTCTGATATCGAACTAAACAAGCGTGCTCATGTGGTCGCTGATGCGGCGATTAAATACTTTCTTTTGCAGTTCAATCCAAAACAGGATATTCATTTTGATCCGAAGGCCTCTCTCGCATTTGAGGGTAACACTGGCCCTTACTGTTTGTATACCTACGCTAGGGCGAAAAGTATCCTTACTAAAATCAAAAATGTCTCTGACGGTGAGATTGACTTCAGTCTGCTTGGCGAATATGAAGAGATAGTTTTGGTCAATTCCATTATCAATTTTAATGACCTTCTGCAGAAGGCTGTTATTGAAATGAATCCTGCTAGAGTCGTGCTCGGTCTTTATGAAGTTGCAAAAGCTTTCAATCAATTCTATCACGCACAGCCAGTTCTTAGCATCGATGACCAAAACAAAAAAAATGCTCGACTAGCTCTAGTCGAAGCGGTTTCAATCGTTATCAAAAAAGGTTTAAATCTCCTCAACATAGAAGTTATCGAAAAAATGTAGTTGAAAGTTAAAGCGTTTCGTCTAGAGATTGCCCTCGTATATTTTCCCAGCCGATAGGGCCCAGATTTTTTGTATCTTTGGGTTCACGGCAAAGTCCTCGATAGTCACTCCGTCAAACAGATATTGATTTAAGAAGTTGCCTGATTTGTCGAATTTTAGGATTCGATTGTTGCCCTTATCGAGTACGAAAATATTTGCAGTATCTTCGTCTGTATAGAGTTTCGTTGGGTCTGTGATTTTGTTATTTGGAGCTGGTATGTCTCTGGTTGCAAAATCTTGTTCTAGCGAGCCTTTGACAAATTTCAAAATGCTACCATCGTTCATAAGCGTATAAATGTTTCCATCTACCGCAAAGTCGACAGCATTTTTCAGATTAACTTTTTTTGTGTCAACGTACTTTGTTCCTTTTGCATAGCCTCCCTCTCTAACAACATGTTTCCAAACCTCACCCTGGTCGGTGTCAAGGACATAGACGTTTGAAGAGTAAGTACTGAGCGTTTTTCCGTTCTCCCATTTCTGACCATCATCGACGACGGCAAGGCCTTCAAATGCTTTGCTCGAAGGATCGAATTTAAACATTTGGTTTAAGTTCGTTTCGAGAAAAAATTTATTTTCAAATGTTGAGTAGTATAAGGTTTGGGGAATGCCATATTCTTTGTTTAGAACTGTCACGAGCTTAGCCTCCTTGTCTCGCATATCTACCATAAACAGTTTACCTTCATCAGCAAATCCATAAATCATTGTGCCAGTGATCGCTATTTTTTTGACGCTAGCTTCTAATAGTGCGGGCTCAGCAACGTAGAAACGTTTCGCTTTAATGGTCTCGTCAATAACATCATTGATTTTTCGGAGTAGTGCGCTCGCTTTTTCACGATCTTTTTCTGAGGAAAGGGCTGTGGTTGCCAAAGATTGTGCTTCGCTAAATTTATTGCTTGTGTCGGTTTTGCCAAGCTTGAGATCGTTGCTGGCATCGTTATAGAGTCTCTCTGCTCGATCGTATGAAGTGTCAACCTGCGTTTTGGATAATACTTCTTTCCTGTTGGTGTTGTTTTCTTTGATTTTGTTATAAGCGACACAAAGTACTATTAGCATCAAAATGATGTAAAGAAATTTGCGATTTTCTTTCTTGAAAAGTTGAGCGATATTTTGATAAATAGCAGTTACGACATTTACTGTGGAAGAAAGCACCGCACTTTGCTTGGACTTCGAGTAATATGTTGAGTTGATTTTGACTTTTTGATAGTGAGGATGTTCCTTCAGTTTTTCGAGCTCTGGCTCGATCATCAGCTTGGTTTTTTGGGCGCCTCTGCTGACTGATTCACTGAACTTTCCGAGACCCCTGGAAATATCTTTACTGTATTTCTCCTCCCAATTTTTGGCAAAAAGAGCTGACCACTTTTTCGTTGTTTTCCAGCATTTTTTCAAAACTGGTGTTGCTGTCTTGGTACATTTTTCGTATATCGGTTTAATAGTTTTTCGAATTATCTGGAGCGTTGTCTCTTCTGGCTCGTCTAGAAAAATATAGTCAGCGTCTTCAGCGTTCAAGTCAGAAAAAAGAGGGTCGCGTGATTCAAGAATTATTGCATTTACATCAGCCACTTTGCGCTTTTTGAGCAAGCGATTTAGCAGGGCGAGGGCCTCCGTAGCGCTTGGTTCCTTTAGCAGGTCCCGAAGTCGATCAAGCGGAATATGCTGAAAGAGGGAAGTGTTTGCAAAAACAAACTGATCGTCTTCGGCGAGCTTGCCAGAGGTGACATCAGTGAACGTCTTGATTGGGTTCGTACTTGTCTCAATTTCCTTGTTCGTAATCGCGGAAATTTTATTTTTTCTAAAAATATAGCCGACCACGTTGCCGGAGTAAGAAATAATGATTTCTTTATCGCTTATCATGCCAACAACGGCATTTAGATGTCCGATCCACTGTCTTTCGCCTGCTTCGGCGACGCGGCTGACACCTTCGTTGAGGGCGGAAAGAAGCCTGTCAAAATCCTGATCAGTAATATCTCCAGAAGTAGTTTTCGCTCTATTCTTAACAATCTGAATAATCTTATTTACAATTTTTGAATTTGGGTATGGTTTGTCGAGCTCAATCAGGTAGAACAAAAAATTATTGGCAGAATTTTTGCTAACAATTTTTTCACATGCTAGTTCTTTGTCGCCAATTTTGTTTTTTGTTGCTAGAAGCGTTGACTTAGTAATTAAGGCCGGATGATTCATATTTTTGTTTGTTTTATCCTCGTTTTATTTTACCAAGATTAAGCAAATTTGCAAAATTTATTAGACTAGAAATTACAAAATTTATCAATCTTTTCAAATATAGCTTTGTTTGATACTATGACTGTGGCACCTGTCGGACATAAATTGGGCTATCAATTAGATTGCGAAGGGAATTCAATATTTGATTGCACTGCGGTGTAATCGTGAGATCTCCCACTTCACTTTTTAGGACCAATTTCCCCCGATAGGGCCATTTTTTAGTTGAAAAAATATTATGATAACTTTTTGTGGGCGGCAATTGTCTCTTTGTACAATTCGCAAATTGCAGCAAATGCTTTGCCCATTGCATGATGTGAGGCAATTTGTTGAGAGCCATGGCTAAGGTCTTCGGCTAGTTTCGGATTTTGAAGTATTTTAATAATATATTCTGCCATAGCCTTGTCGTCACCAGGTCGGAATAAATATCCGTTAATCCCTGGTCTCACTATCTCTGGTAGTGCGTTGGCATCGGCTGCAACGATAGGCGTACCAGCCGACATCGCCTCAAGGGTGACTAAGCTTTGAGTTTCGATCGTTGAGGCAATCGCAAAGACTGAAGCAGATTTATAAAGTGCCACGAAATCAGGAGACTCTTTATCAAGTCGACCCAGAAAGGTCACATCTTTTCGAACACCTAGAGACTCAGCTAGGGTTTCCATTTCTTGCATTAGGTCGCCAGTGCCAGCTAATACAAAGTGTGCATTTGTCTTCTTAACAACTTCAGGAATTGCTTTCATTACAACGTCAATACTCTTATCCTTGTCGATTCGACCAGTGTAGAGAACGATTGGATTTTCAGGCAGGTGGTATTTTTCTTTGAATTTTTCGATATCGGCTTTTGGCACATGCACAGAGAAGTGATCATAAAAAATTCCGTTAGAAACGGCAACAACAGGTGTCTTCACACCCCAGGCGCGAATCTGCTTTGCAATTGTCTCCGTTGGCGTGACGACGACATCACACTTGTTATGAAAATGAACAAGATAATTGATTAATATTTTTCGCGAGATCGGGAGTAACGGTTTGAATTTAATATAGGAGAGAGCAAATTCTAGGCTGAAGTGGTTAGTGATAATGACAGGGATGCCGAGCTCGTTGGCAACATCTCGAAGCATGATGCCAATAGTGGCAACGTCTTGAAGATGAATAAGGTCTGGATTAATCTTCTTGACCTGTTCGCGGATTTCGTTTTTGGAGGCCGAGGTTATCCGGAACCCTTTGCGGAAAGGATTTACCATCGATTTTAGGCGAAGAACTGGATATTTTGTAATCGTTTTGTCTTTGTAAGTGTCTCGACCGTCGCCAGGGCAGAAAACGTGGACTTCGTTGCCAGAATTTACGAGATTATTTGCTAGTATTTCTGTCGCTACCGCAACGCCAGAGATGTTCGGAATGAAAGATTCAGTGCCTAAAATTATTTTCATTATTCCTCCATATAAGTTATTCGAATCAACTTTATTATACCATGCATCATCGCCGTTCACAAAACGATGATTATTTAGTAAAGTTAATTTGCAAAATATTTCAGGGTGTAGCTTAGCAGGTAAAGCGTCGGGCTGGGGGTCCGAAGATCGTGGGTTCAAGTCCCACTACCCTGACCATCCTTCGCTAAAGCTACGGACGGCAGGCCATCTTGCACGTCGAAAGCTACGGACGGCAGGCCATCTTGCACGTCGAAAGCTACGGACGGCAGGCCAT
>JBAXEI010000002.1:0-114161 GCA_037140515.1 Candidatus Berkelbacteria bacterium
AAAGCTACGGACGGCAGGCCATCTTGCACGTCGAAAGCTACGGACGGCAGGCCATCGATTTGGATTGACTTATTTGAATATTCTCTTGATAAGAGTTAGAATTAGTTTATCAATAACAGGAGGGGTATGAATAAACAAATATTTGGAAATCTTGAGCACATCTTTCATAAAAATTCTTGGAGAATTGCAACCGTTTTCATCGTGATTGCAATATTGGGAGGACTTACCTTCTTTATTCCGCGACCGGCAGCAAGGACAATCCAGATAACTGGAGAGGGGAAGAGTACAGTGGTTCCTGAAAAGTATACTTATTCTGCAACTATTGAAGTCAAGAAGCTGACTGCAGATGATGCACGAACTGCTGTTTCTGCGCAAGTCAGTCAGATTACAAAGATTTTATCAGAAAAGGGCATCTCTGCTGAAAATGTAAAATCAGAAACGATCAACGTTACTCCTGAGTACCAATCGACTGTAGCTGGGATGAAAGTCTCTGACTACCTCGGTCAGGAGAGCATTTCCATCTCAGCTGCTGATCTTGCTAAGCTACTTGAAATCTCTAGTGTTCTCACTGGCAACGATGCCACCAATTTAGTCGGCCCGACACCCTTCTTTGCTTCTGAAAAAGTTGCTTCAGCTCGTAGTGATGCGGAGAAGAAAGCCATGGAAAATGCAAAAACCAGAGCCGCTAGTCTTGCACACGAAAACGGAGACAAGCTTGCAGAGGTGCTGCAAACTTCTGAAGCCAATCTCGCTATGCCTTTGCCTGCAAGTGCAGCCTTGTCAGCGGGTGGTCAGAGCGTCACTCCATCGCCTACAGCGCTTACTGAAAACGAAGTTACAGCATATATCACGGTTACATACGCCGTAAAATGATCTCATATTTAGGAAGTAAAAAGCGCCATGATTATTTCGCTCTAATTTTTCTTGCTTAAGCGCTATTTTATGTTTAGAATAAAATTAACATAACTAGGAGATAAATGACAACCAAAATCATCGCAACTATAGGTCCGTCAACCGTGAGCCTTAGAGTATTTAAGGAGCTTGTTGACGAGGGGATGAATATAGCCAGAATCAACACAAAATACGGTTCAGATGAGCAATACCAGAAAATAAGAGAAAACTGTGATGCGACTGACTGCGAGCTGATGTACGATGTCAAAGGTTTGTCTAAAATTGATTCCCTTCGTGATGTAAAGTTTGATTATCTGGCAATCTCTGACGCTGAGACACCTCAGCAGATTGAAGGGATTAGGACATATTTTGAGCCAAGAAAATTGAAAATAATCTCAAAAATTGAGACACAAAAGGGGATAGACAATATCGATGAGCTGATCAAAGTGAGCGACGGCATTATGGTCGCCCGAGGGGACATGGGCAAAAATATTCCTTTCGAGCATGTTCCGATCGTGCAAAAAATTATCATCAAGAAATGTAACGAAAAAAATAAGATGGTTATTACAGCAACAGAGATGTTGCTCTCGATGACTGAATCGACGATTCCTGAGCGAGCTGAGGCAAGCGATGTAGCGAACGCCATTCTTGACGGCTCAGATGCAGTGATGCTCTCTGAAGAGACCTCGGTCGGGAAACACCCGATTCTAGCTGTCCGTGCGATGAAGACCGTGATAACTGAGATCGAAAAAAACCGCAAAATGTTGGACTAAGCCTGTATTCTAGATAATGTCAATACAGATTGACAGATATACCATTTCTCGACAAATAGTGGTATAGTAGTATTAATGAAAAAATATTTCAGTTATTTTATCTCGAGTTGGAAATCGTGCACCGCTTATAAGGTGGACTATTTTCTTAATTTCTTGTTTTCTCTTGTCTTCTTTTTTATCTCGTTCGCTCTTTGGAAAACGATTTATGGTGGTGAGGGTTTTCAGGGGATCGGTGGCTATTCGCTAGTCAGTACTATCACCTACTATTTTGTTACAAATATTATTTTTCGTCTCGATCTTGGCGTGTCTGTTTGGCTAAATAATGACATCTGGAGCGGATATTTGACAAACGACTTGGTCCGTCCCTGGAATGTGAAAATCGTCGAGAATATGTTTGCCTTTGCAAATTTGTTTGTTGGATTTGTCATTTACATTCCCTTCTTGATCATTATCTATTTTGCTGCCCATCAGTACATAGTCCTTCCGACTAGTCCTGATCTTCTATATTTTATCGTTACTTTGATCATCGGACTAGTCTTCTCAGGCCTTTTTGCCTTCACTTTACAGTCGCTCGCCTTTTATTTTGGCGACCAAGATGCAAATATTGAGTTGTCAAACTATCTTGTAATGATATTGGCTGGCGGCATGTTTCCCCTTATATTTTTGCCAGAAAAGATCGCGCATATATTCAACGCTTTGCCCTTCAAAATTTTGTTTGATGTGCCAGCAAATATTTGGCTGGGGAAAATGGCCTGGCCACAAATTTTGCACTCATGGATCGAGGCTGGGATTTGGATTGTTGTGATGTATGTAATATTTACATTTTTGTATAAGAACGGATTAAAGCGATATACGGGGACCGGACGATGAAAAAATACCTAAAAATTATGTGGACAGTGATTAGAAACGCCTATATTCGTGACTCGAAGATTCCAGGCTTTGTTTTTGTTAGTCTTATTACCTCGATGTTGGAAATTGTTATCACTATCGTCTTCTTTGATATTATCTTTAGCGCATCTGAGTCGATTGCTGGCTGGACTTTTTATCAAGTTTTATTCCTTTATGCACTTGCAAAGACGATTACTTCTTTTCATTCTGCTTTGACAAAAAATGGGATTCAGGCAATGGCTCACAGCTATGTGCGTCTAGGTGAGCTAGATTTTTACCTGACGAAACCTATCGACTCGATGTTCCTTGTCTCCGTCAGCAAACCAAAGATTTATAGCTTTGTTTCTATGCTTCTAACTATCGGCTTGGGGACGTATGCGCTAATCCATAGCGGAACCAATTTTGGTCTTCTGGGCATGATCTGGTTCGTGATTTTGGCTCTCACAACAACACTGCTCTACTACTATATAGAAGTTTTAACGATTATACCGACTTTTTGGCTTCTGCAGGCTTGGTCTCTTGCGGATGCGATCAACAAGTTGCAGCAATTTATGCGCTACCCAAATGGGATATTTTCTAGAGCGATCAGATATGGTCTTACCTTTATCTTTCCTATAATGGTGGTTGCTTATTATCCTGTAAAGGTGCTTTTTCACGGGCCAACTTTTTCGGACATCATCACGGTTTTTGCCGTTACCACCGCATTTATATTAATCACACGTTATCTATGGAGACTGGGCGAGCGAAGCTATTCCAGCGCTTCCAGCTAAGGAGAAAAATGAAAGCTATTGACGCAAAAGGTATTACAAAAAGTTTTACAAAAAAGAAATACAAATGGCCGAAGATCTGGAATCCAGAAAAAACGGTTCAAGTTGCCGTTGACCATCTCGATCTTGAGATCGAAGAGGGCGAATTTGTGGGCTTTCTTGGGCCGAATGGGGCAGGTAAGACAACCTTCTTGAAAATATTATCTGGTATCATGCACCCAGATTCCGGGACGGCAAAAGTGCTCGGCTACACTCCATGGGAGAGAAAGTTTGGCTACTTGGGCCAGATGTCGATGGTCATGGGTCAGAAAAATCAGCTTTGGTGGGACTTGCCAGCAATCGATTCGTACAACATGCTGAAAGATGTATATTCGATCGATGAGAAGAAATTTAAGGCAAATCTCGAGATGATGGTCGAGGTTTTGGACATGAAAACGCTGATCACAAAGAGGCTTCGAGACATGTCGCTTGGCGAAAGAATGAAGTGCGAGCTTGCAGCTTCTCTTCTTCATGATCCAAAAATCATCTTTCTTGATGAGCCAACGATTGGTCTCGATGTTGTTTCGTCTCAATCAATTCGAAAATTCTTGAAGACGGTCAATAAAGAGAAGAAGTGCACGATGATCTTGACCAGCCACTATATGGGCGATATTGAGGCACTTTGCAATCGTGTTGTGATCATCAACAAGGGTAAGAAAATGTATGACGGTCTGCTTGCAGATTTGAAAAATAAATATGCGCCAGAGCGAAAAATCGAGATCTTTCTTGGTAGTCTTGAGGAGAAAAAACTTTTTGCCTCGATCAAAGGGCCAAAGAAAATCTCTGAAAGTATTGGCATCATCAGAGTGCAAAAAGATAAAATGGGCGATATAGTGACTGAAGTTTTTGAGAAATTTGAGCCAGAAAATATTTCTATTTCTGATATTGATACAGAAGAAGTGATCGCCAAGCTTTTTCAAAAAAAGTAATAAAAAAGCGGCGAATCT
Source organism: Candidatus Berkelbacteria bacterium (assembly GCA_037140515.1). Taxonomy (GTDB): domain Bacteria; phylum Patescibacteriota; class UBA1384; order XYA2-FULL-43-10; family 1-14-0-10-43-13; genus ELA241. The sequence continues at coordinate 4,306 of JBAXEI010000002.1, forward strand.
GCTGATTCACCGCTCGATTTTTCTAATACTTTGGGCGATTAAGGCTCCCTAATCATTTCGCCTGGTTTGGCGCTTCGCCATTTTTCGACGATTACGCCCTTTTTGTCTTTGGGCAGGTGAAGCGTTGAGGTCACCTTGGGCACGGGCCAACAAATCCACCATGAAATTTTTTTCGGATCAACCGATTTAACAACTGTCGAGAGATAAGGCTTTCCTGATTCTACGTCATATTGTATTTGTCCTTGATATTCACCATCTATGGGTTGTATACTTTGTACCCCGCTCTCTGTAATGAATTCGCAATGCTCATTTGAACGATTGTATTGCGTAAATTTAGCAATTACGCCATCTCGAGACTCGAGATGAGAAATCTTTTCGTTAGAAGTTACTGAAGCAAATTGCATTGAGATGGCCAGCGATAGTGCCGTCCAGGCGATTGCTCCAACGAAGAATGTTAGTGGCCAGGTCATCTTGTCTCGATTTTTCTTTACAATGAGACGTCCGACAATGATGCACACCAGTACAATGATAATTCCAAGCAGCATGCTCAGAACCCTCCTTATATAAAATTGATCAGCACCGAGTGTCGATCAGACAGATAGTAGCACTATGTGGCAAAATAATAAAGAGTAATACTTGGGTTTGTACAAAAAAAGCGGTGAATCTGCTGATTCACCGCTAGATATAAGCAGCTATGGATGAGCTGCTTATCGGCAAAGAGGGTGTTCTTTGCTAGGCTCACGCTTCTAGCAAACTCTTGCGACGTGGGCTTGCTCTGGTCGGGCTAGTCCTGTTTTTTGTCATGTGGGATCGCCACAAAATTGTTTCTAATCTTTGCCAGCGAATAAAGCCTCGGTTGCTTTGACAGCGGCTTTGGTCATAGCAACGCATCCAAGCTTGTCGACAGATTCGCTTTTTTGCTCTTCTTTACCAAAGAGTGATGAGGTTGCTGTCACTACCGCGTGATAACCCTCGCGTAGCTGTCCGATATCATGGAGCCTGATTGTGATAGGACAATCAAGTAGCTCGCCGATCACTGTGCCAACTATCAGCGGGAAATAATCCAGCCGTGATAAATTCAGTTCTTCGCCATTTTGCTTTTTCACTATTGCCGTGAATTGCCGCCTTCTCTTTGGAGAGGATATCCGCGTAATAGTGACACGGCTCCCCTGCAGCTCGGGTAGCGTACTCTCGATAGTAATGTCTACCAAGAGTGAGGTTTGAACTTTTGCGTTCTTGTCCAAATTTATTGTGGTCATAGTCTGACCTCCTTCGTGCGTTTCTGATTTCTACTGTTGGATAATATTGTCCAACCGATTGATCTCATAAACGAAAAAACCGCCTGTATGGCGGTAATATATTTCTACAAATCATGCAAAATTACCGCCGGTTTTGTGGTGTGAGGACTGACAGCAGCAAATTAATATTGTTTGTGAAAGTCATAATGTAGCTATAATATACGACTTATGATCAAAAAAGTCAATTAAAACCGATAATCAGTCATCCATAGTTGTTGTTGTCGCAGCTGTCGGGTATAATTTCTAGGTGGGTATATTTATAAAAGAATAATTAAACGGAGTGTGGGAAAATGAAACCAATTTGGACAATTCTAATCACGGTCGTGGCTACTGCTGCGGTCGTCGGTGGCGGAACTTACTATCTTATTAATAAGAGTGCGGACAAGGATAAAAGTCATTTGCAGGCACAGATCGATGATCTCAATGCTAAAGTCACAAGTGCAACCAAGGCTCCAAGCAAGACTGTAGCGAGCGGAACAACAGTTAATTCTGGTGCAACTGTATCAACTGGCACGACTGTTACTTCTGGTGCTGCAACGACTGGCACAGCTGTCGCTAATCCAACTGCTAGCTGGAAGACATACACAAATTCAACTTACAATTTTTCATTTAAATATCCGGCTACCTTTACCGCAGTTGCAGGCGCTAGAAGCTTGGATGAGTCGATGGGAACTAGTTGCCAGACGATTACTCTCGATGCGCATACAGGTATTATAGTTTGTGATGTAATCGCAAACCTTACGGATTATGGTCTTTCTGCTCCAAATGGCATGGATCCGACTTCAACTTCGAACTTTACAATCGGGACAAGGGCTGCCAAAAAATACATAAGTGGCACTTCGGTAAGCTATGTGGTGATGAGCCCAGCAAATAATCGTATGGAAATAAATGGTCTTAGCACAAATGTTACGATTTTGGAGCAATTGCTCGGAACATTGATATTCAATTAAATATTAAGATTTTCTAATAAAAAAAAGAATCCTTTAGCAGGGTTCTTTTTTGTATTTATTGCATTTAGCGAAGGATGGTCGGGGATGCGGGATTTGAACCCACGACCTCATCGTCCCGAACGATGCGCGCTACCAGGCTGCGCTAATCCCCGTTTGTTTCTCTGAGCATACTAAATAATATTCGATTTGTTAAGAAGCGGCTGTTTTTGGTTGTCATCCTGAACTTGCCGTGCCACTTCCATAGCCTTGGCGAAGGGTGGATTCAGGATCCAAAATACAATTCGAAAGAAGGCTTCCTGGATTCCGGCTCTCAAGCTACTGGCTGGGATGACAAAAAGGGAAGATATGGCGTTAAACAAACTATCTATTGTAGTACTTTTGGCATCTTCTGGCGTATAATGTAGTAGATGGAAAAAGAGCAAATAAATCCTGAGATTGTTCGCCTTGCCCAAGCGGGGGATATCGAGGCGTTCGAAAAAATCCTTTCACACTATGAAAAGGCGATTTTTCATTTTGTCTCGCGAATAGTGCAGAACGATAAGGACGCAGAAGACATTACGCAGGAAACATTTATCAAAGTATACTTCAAGATCAAGAAGTTTAAGAGTGAATATAAGTTTTCTACATGGCTATTTGCGATAGCGAAAAACACGATCAATGATTGGTTTCGTAAGCACAAACACAGAGAGCTTTTGATTGTTGACGATCCTAACAAGCCTTTCGAAACGTATTACCTTGAAAAAAAGTATACGGAAAAGTACTCTGGAATTCAGCTGAAAATTGATATCGAAAGTGCGATCGCCAAGATCAAGCCAATTTATAAAACGGTTCTCATGATGTTCTACAGTGAGGGCTATGCCTACAAGGATATTTCGGAGAAGATGAGTTTGCCACTGAATACAGTGAAAACTTATATTTATCGGGCGAAGTGTGAGATGCGAAAGGAGCTGCAACATGGGGAGCTTTAGCACCGCGATAGGCGAGAGGGATATTTCGTCGATACTCCATTTTCAAATTTTACGTAGTGCGATAAACAAGCAGTTCACGCGCCAATCTTTAGCTAGATTTGGGATTATTTTTTTTGTGTTATCGTATTTTGCGGCGCATTTTTACTACTTTTTTGTATACAATGATTTCTCTTTTTTTATAAGAAGCTGTTTAGACAGCTTCGAGGTCAACCTCGCATATTTTAGCGATGTAGTTTACATTATTAAGTCAGAATATTCATACTATGCTGTCGCAGTTATATTGATCTTCCCGCTGATCTTGATATTGATAGGTCATACTGTGGTCAGTGATTATCTAAGATACCGCCGCCAAATCAATTTTATTGAAACAAAAGCGCGAAAAAACGCGTAATACAAGTACAATAAAATTAAGGAGGCGTATGGCAAGAAAAAGACAAATAGGCGTAAAGCGGAGCATGCTTTTGATCATCGTTATGGTCTTTGCATTTTCAGCTATCACATTTTCAACACCAGTTTCGGCGGCAGCAGCTGACACGACTGTGAAGGTAACTCAGATCTCTAGTAAAGATAAAAAGTCAAAAATTAAAGAAGCGCGCAAGATGTACTCGGCTGCGCTGGACAAAGCGAATAGCGAATACAAAGCAGCGAGGGATAAAGCCCTGGGTATAGACAAAGAGGCAAGTGGAAAAGCGAAAACGAAAGGGGAGAAGACTACGGCGAAAAAGCACTATCAGCAGGCCATAGCTGATGCATCTGCGAACAAAGAGGCAGCGAAGAAAGAGGCGAGAAAAATATATCAGGACGCGATAAAATAATCTATTTTCGGGACACGCCAAAATCAAATTTGGACGTGTCCCCTTTTGTGTTATAATCGACTTATGAATAATGTAAGGAGAAATATGCACGAGAATAAGAAGCACTTAGAGATTGATGACGAAATTGCGCAACAAATCGGCGATAAGATCGGTGTAAGATGGGATATGTTTGGCGTTGATCAGTTTCGACGTGGCATGGCAGTCGAGTTTGAGCATGGACTTCATGACAAACAGACAAATGTTACCAACAATGATCTCGAGATGACAGGCAAGATCGCTTGGGCTCATTTGAAAGAATTTCCAGACTACTACACTCGCCTCGAGGTGATGGAAGAGGAAGCTGAGAAGTTTTGGGGCAAGGAATAAACACGGTTTGAAGAAATTGGAAATTGATCTATTATATCAATAGATCAATTTTTATTATCTTTTGTTGAATTTTGCCATGTGATATAATTTATCTGTAATTAACGAAAGGAAAACGATGATTGTATTCGCCGGAATTATGCCTCATCCGCCGATTGTTATCCCAGAAATCGGACATGATGATGCGAAGAAAACACAAAAAACCCATGATGCACTTCTGAAATTGGCGACTGATCTTGCCGAGTCAGAGCCAGACACAATCATTATAATTTCACCACATATGACTCACTATCCACATCTATTTAATGTTTGTGGCATGAGAGATCTCTACGGCAATTTTAACGCATTTGACTGGCACGATTCGGGTTGGCATGGTCACAATAATACAAAATTGGCCGCAGAAATCGTTGATCGGACAGAAGAAGAGGGTTTGCCTGCGATGCTTTATGATAATGGGGAGGACGAGTACGAGCTCGATCATGGTGTGATGGTTCCCCTCCATTTTTTGCTCGAGAAACTCGATTTTCCTTGCAAAGTTATGCCGATCAGCTATTCTATTGCCAGTAGATCCGAGCATTTCATATTTGGCCAAATAATCGCCGATATCTGCACAAAAAATCCGAATGAAAGAGTAGCTATTATCGCTTCTGGCGATCTCAGTCATCGACTCGGACAGACGCCGCCTGCGGGCATGACTTATACTGGTGAAGAATTCGACAAGAATCTGGTAGAACTAATAAAAAAGGCTGATGAATACTCGATTATCAATATGGACGATGAGTTTGTTGAAAATGCTGGAGAGTGTGGCTATCGTTCAATCTTGATCATGCTTGGGGCGATCTCTGGCCGAGATTACCAACCAGAGGTCCTGTCTTATGAAGGTCCGTTTGGAGTTGGCTATATGGTCGCAAATATGAATGTGAGTTCGGAGTAAATATTTGTACTAGAGTATTACGTTGTATGACCCCTTGATCAGGAGCGAGAGCAATCGGATAATTGGCTCCATTATCGGATGAATTATAGAGATGTGTGTGACACTTTCTGCAATGATTACGCCGATCAAAATAAACGGACCGACGGTCTGGTAAGCGTATTTTGATTCTCGATTTAAGAAATATTCGACCAAGTGTGATCCGTCGAGTGGCGGAATTGGCAGAATATTGAAAACTGCCAAAATGATATTTAGGTCGACGATTATATTTAGGAAACTAAGAACAGCGGATGACTCGATCAAGATGCCCTGCATAAGTGCGATTCTGATCGGAATTGCTAGGATGAAAGCAAGAATCAAGTTGGTCACGATGCCGGCGAAGGCGACTTTTAGCTCATCTGATTTCTTGTTCATGTTGTTCGGATTGATCGGAACCGGCTTGCCCCAGCCAAAACCGACGACAAACAGCATGACTGTACCGAGCGGATCAAGGTGGGCAAGGGGATTGAGCGTAAGCCTGCCCTCAAATTTGGCCGTGTCATCTCCGCAGCGATGCGCCATCCATGCGTGGGCGTACTCGTGAACGGTGATTCCGATGATTAGGGCTACTATATAAGCCAAAAATATAAATGGATTTTGTATTAATCCTAGTAATAACATGAATTCCTTTCTAATGGGGTTGATAAATTATCTATTTTCTAGTATATTATTTAAGTTAAAGGTTTAAAAGACTAGATTTACTTAGGAGACAAATGGGACGTTGCGCAATTTGCACTAAGAGTGCTGTATCTGGAAGCCAGATTTCTCACTCTCAGATTCATACAAAAAGAAAATTTAAGGCTAACTTACAAAAAGTTGGTGGTACTTTGGTTTGCACTCGCTGCCTCAAAACCATCAAAAAAGAGACGAAGTAGTTTTATTCTGGAAGTTTTTCGCCCAGAGCAAGAATTGCCTTGTCTCTTTTTTCGATTTCAAGTGCAAAACAATCTTCGCAAAGTATGTCTTCGGTGAGGGGCTCAAAAGGCACCTCGCTTTTTTTACCACACTCTTTGCACTTGATCCAAAACATCGGATGTTTCTCTCGTAGCTTGTTTTTGTTGGCGGCAGCACAAACTTTACAACGTTTTGGGATGTTGTTTAGTCCTTTATCTAGAAAAAACTTCTGTTCTCCGGCTGTCCAGATGAATTTGTTACCACAATCCTTACAGATTAGTGTCTTTTCCTCTAAATCGCTTAGGTTTACGCCGCTCATTTGATCCTTTGTTATCTATTTATTTCAGTATACTACATTTCATGCGAAATTGGCTAGTCTTGTATTGTTATTTGACCTCGGGTTTGATAAGTTAGAATAGATGCGATCTTTAGATAAAATCAAGATGGAAGCCGAGAATGATGCATGGTCACATGCGTACCTGTTTGTGGGTAACGATGTAGACAAGATGAATGAAGCAATCAACTTTATTCATCTCTCAAAGAAATGTAGGATAGGAGACGTTATCAGCATTTCGCCTGAGGAAAAAATCGGTAAGGCTGGTGAGATCAAAATGGAGCAAATCAAGTCTTTGCTTCATGACGTAAGTTTGACGACCAACAACTCTTCAAGAATCGCTATAATTTACTCGGCAGACAAGTTGAATATTTCTTCAGCAAACATGCTTCTAAAAACATTGGAAGAGCCTTCAAAGAATATCATCTTTATCTTGGTCTCGGCGACAGAATCGGTGATCGCAACAATCAAATCGCGCTGTCGAATCTATCATTTTGGCACAGACGCAGAGAAAGATCATAAATATTCATACGATCAATTTGTTCAAGGCACATTGATAGACGGTTTCAAGAAAATCGAAGAGATTGTTAAAAATGAAGAAACAATGCCATTTCTTGACGGTTTGTCGGACTATCTTCTCGAAGTAATGAACGAAAAGCTTTGTACAGAATTGGCAGAGCTTGTCGAAAAGACTCAGCTGACAAAGAAAATGATCAAGGGGAATGCAAATCAAAGATTAACTTTAGAAAATTTATTTTTAGATATCAAGGATTATATATGAGTGAAATATTTGTAAAAACACGGAGCGATGGCAAGATTTATCCTGTCGACAAAGGAAATCTTGAGGTTGTCGCTGGCGATCAGGTTCTTTTTGATTCTGATCAATGTCAGGAGATTGCTCGCGTAATGCTCAGCTCAGAAGCAAAGAAAGAGACCGATAGTTTAGTTCCTGCCTCGCAGACAACAGGCGTGATCGTTCGACGACTAAACGAGCGAGATCTTGAAATTGATGAAAAAAGAAAAGTCGAAGCGAGAGAAAATTTGGATAGATGCAAGCAGATAGTCGCAAAACATGATCTGCCGATGGAGTTACTCGACGCCGATATTTCATACGATGGGAAGAAACTGACATTCTATTTTTCTGCTCCTGGACGCGTAGATTTTCGTTCTCTTGTCTCTGAACTGGCCGCAAATTTCCAGAAGCTAATCCGTCTCCAACAAGTTGGAGCTCGAGATCGTGCTAGATTTGTTGGTGGCGTTGGTCGCTGTGGTCAAGGCTTTTGTTGCAAGCGCTTCTTGAAAGGCGAGCTTGATGTTGTTAGTATCGATATGGCATACGATCAGAATTTGGCGCAAATGGGCTCAAACCGTGTCACGGGGGCTTGCGGAAAGCTGATGTGCTGTCTAAAGTATGAATTAGACTTTTATAAGAAGCAAAAAAAAGCCCTGCCTGCAGTCGGATCCAAGATTAAAACAGCTAAGGGCATGGGAACTGTTGTTCATCAATGTATCGTAAAAAATATCGTAAAAGTTGAGCTAGAAGATAGAACCATATTGGAGGTAGATTGCCCATAGAAATTATTATAATTGCTTGTCTCGCTATCGCGCTATTTTTGCTTTTGCGTCATTATCCAGAAGCGAAGGATTCTGGTGTTGTTCAGCAGGCGAAGAGAATTCGTGCAATATTTGCAAGATTTTCGCGTCCTCGAAAAGTTGCACCAGTTCAGCCAGTAGATATGTCTGAGATCGAGAAGGCGATTGTATCTGGTCAAGAGCATATCGTCGCGCCTGTTGAAATTCAGAAAGCAACAGATACATACAGTGATCTTGATCCAATCCTCGCGAGAACCCTTTGCCAAGCAGATGCGGCTCTTGAGGCGAATGATCTGCGAGAAGCAGAGGATCTTTCAATCGAGGTCATTACTCAGAATAAACGCTGTGGAGAAGCATATATCATAATCGGTAAAGTAGCCTTTTCTCGTGGCCAGTTTGATGATGCCAAAGAAGCTTTTGCGGTTGCAATCAAGTGCAACAACGAATTGGCTGAAGCATATTTCGGTCTCGGAAAAACACAACTGCGTGAGGAGAATTTTACACAAGCTCTCGAAAATTTGCAAAAGTCTATTAATCTCGAAAAGGGACACGCAGATTGGTATGGAGAACTCGGCAAGGCATTCATGGAAGTTCGACAGTATGCGAAAGCTGCTAAAGTCCTTAAACGGGCAGCGAGTCTTGATATAGACAATAAAGAATATAAGAATTTGGCTTCTGAGGCAGAGGACAAACAGCGAGCGCATTCTTACTATTCTAAGGGTAGATAATATTCTTCTGTTTGAGATTGATTTTTGATTACTTTTCTGTCAAAATATCTAAAGTAAAAGGGTTATTTTGTTATTTAGTGCCGTTGTAGCTCAGCCCCGACGCGCTGGTCGGGGAGCCGACAGGATCGTCGGCTTTGGTAGAGCAGTTATTTAGTGCCGTTGTAGCTCAGTTGGTAGAGCAACTCCATGGTAAGGAGTAGGTCACCGGTTCAATTCCGGTCAACGGCTCCATGAAATATGTTTTGAGAGCGTAAATTGATTATATTTGGCCAGATAGTGAGCGTAGGCCATTTTTTATTCGTGAGATTTGGCAAAGAGAATCTCTTATTGAATAATTTGCAAAAATACGCTATAATTGTTTGGTAAATTGACATTGTGCTGGGATAGCAAAGCGGTCAACTGCAACAGACTGTAAATCTGTCGGCTTCGGCCTTCGTAGGTTCGAATCCTTCTCCCAGCACCAGTGCCACCTTAGCTCAGTGGTAGAGCAACTGTTTTGTAAACAGTCGGTCGTCGGTTCAAGTCCGACAGGTGGCTCCATAGAATTAATTTGTTTATATATCAAACTTAAGGAACTGTAATGGCTAAAGAAGCACGAAAATTGGTAACACTGGAATGCAGCGTCTGCAAGAACCGAAATTATCACACTGACAAAAGAACAAAGGGTCAGGATGTAATCAAGAGACTTGAATTCGAAAAATATTGTAAGTGTTGCAAAAAGAGAACAACTCACAAAGAAACAAAATAATCTTTTCGATTATATTTTGAAATTACCATTTTTCAGTTAATGACAAATGGTAATTGACCAATGAAAAATAGCGCTACGGCGCTCATAGGGCCATAGTTTAACGGTAGAACAACGGTCTCCAAAACCGTTGATAGGGGTTCGATTCCTCTTGGCCCTGCCAAAAAAATTTCACCCCTTGGGGTGGAGTTTTTTTGATGTGAAAGCAAGTGTGAATCGAACGGGGAAGTGGTCGGAAAACAGTAGTTTTCCGTTGTTGGAAGGAACCGGAAAACGAGGGTGTCTAGAAGCCCCGATTTATTGGGGCGCGTGAGATTCCCCGCCCTCTAGTCCCTGCCAGCGCATTTTTCCTGCTAAAACCGTTCTGATTTTGTTTCATGGCGCTAGGACGGTTAGAACCTTTTTGGCATTGTGCAACAAAGCACCTTTTATTTTCGGTGTTCTTTTGTTAGAGTAATATAAATCAATCGTCTCGACTGAGGGCGGACTTGGATGATAAAAAAATGGAAAATTATTAAACTCTAAGGATTTATATTACTATGGAAAATAATTACACACTAAGAATTTCTATTACTTCGGCATGCAATTTGAATTGTATTTATTGCAATACTCAAAGGAAAATTGACGTTAAGAGTGTAATGAGTAAGGACGATATAATGGGTATAATTAATGCCGGATTTAAAGCGGGAGTGCGTAAAATAAGTTGGACTGGAGGAGAACCGACTGTTCGCCCCGATTTTATAGACATTGTGAGGGAGGCCAAAGAGGTTGGAATAAAGAAACAAAGCATGACAACAAATGGGATTTTGTATTATAAAATGGCCGAACAATTAAAAGATGCCGGAATTTCCAAAATTAATTTTAGCCTGGATACTTTAGATCCTGAGGAGTATAAGAAAATCTGCGGATACGATGGTTTCGATAAGGCAATAAAATCAATCAATATGGCGACCAAGCTGTATGAACGTATTAAGATTAACTGCGTTGTAACGAAAGCAAATCGGCACGTGACAGAGGAGATGATTAACTATTTTGATAAGTATGGGGATAAAATAATAATCCGTTTTCTAGAAATGGTTCCCTGCGGTCAAATGTATAAGAGCAACAAGTCAATTTTTGGCGAGAATTTTTTATCGGTTAACGAAATGATAGATGACTTTAAAAAGATTGGGAAAATTACTCCCGTCGACGTTGAGGGTGATGTGCCAAAATCATTATATTATAAGATTGCGGGAAAGATGGGAATATACGGTGTTAACCCTAACTACAGCGTCGGTTACGTTTGCGACAAAACAAAATGTCCTAAGATTAGAATAAGTCCAAATGGATTTGTTTCAAATTGTTCAATACAACTAAAATATGTAAGAGATTTTCGTGTCACAACACAGGAAGAAAAAAATAAGCTAATGTCGGAAATTGTAAATGAGAAAAAAATAGAAGCTATAAGGGTTTTAAGCATAAGCAAAAATATTATGATTTTTGGAGGTTCGGTATGAATCCTGAATATATAAGTAAAAAGTTTATCAAATGAAAACACCAATAAATCGAAAGTCCTACAAGTATATCTTGGATGATGTTGTCGATCTAGTAAAAAAAGCATGTGAAAGCGATCAAAGATGGAAATACCATATTTATCCAGTAGTTAAATATGGCAATATGTTGGCTGACGAGCTTGGCGCGGACAAGGAAATTGTTGAGCTTTCTTGCTGGTTACACGATTTAACAAGGATTAAAGGTGAAGTGGAAAATCATCATATAACAAGCTCTGATGAGGCGGAAAAGATATTAAATGATCTAGGGTACGACAAAGATAAAACGGAAAAAGTAAAAGGTTGTATACGTGCTCACAGGGGTAGCGTTAATATGAAAAAGAAAAACATTGAAGAGGAGATTGTTGCCTCTGCGGATGCGATGGCGCATTTCGAGTTCGCAATAATATTATTCTATTCTGCCTTCGGTAGAAAAGGGCTCTCTTTAGAGGATGGAACAAAGTGGATTTCTGAAAAAATCGAGAGATCTTGGAACAAAATATCCATACCTTCCGCTAGAGAGATGGTTTCTGACAGATATAAAGAGTTAAAAGATATCCTCCTGTATGAGAAACAGTTACAAGAAATAGCATGAGGATTTTATTAGTACGATAGGGGATAATTTTTTATGAGAAAGTATACCATTTTTAGCATTAAAAAAGACGCGATAAAAAGAGGGATTGACAGAGATATCATCAGAGACATTTCTGAGTTTTATACGATAAAGAATCTTAAGGAGCTAAATATTGATAGAAAAACAGCTTTGCATTTGAAGGACAACGAATGGAAAACTAACTGGAATCCTAGTCCGAGTGATGAGGTCAAAAGATTGTGTTGCAACTATGAGTCCGGGAAGGTTATTGTTGTATTGTGCGAAATTAATACGCCCAAGGATGCAGTAAAATTTGGTACAAAGTTGAAGGGCCTTAGTTACTTGCCGCACTTATGTAGCAAAAAAAGTATCAGGGGGAAATATGCAGATGCTTCGATGCTCAATCGTTTGCATCAAGATAAGCTTAATAAAATTTTTGTCCTTCTAGACAGGAATGGAAAAAAAATTAGCACTGTGCCGAATATTCTCCATTCGGTCGACAACGATATTGAATTTAACGATTATATGTCTTTGTTTTTTACTGACGTAAAACTTTAGGTTAGCCTTTTGCATATGAGTAATTATTCTTTGGGTTTAAATTTTGGTCACGACACATCTGCCTGCTTAATAAAGGACGGAAAGATTTATGCTGCTGAAGAAGAGAGATGGTCTGGCATCAAACATAATTATCCGAACGAAAATGAAAAGTTTTTGTTTCCCCATGAGTCCTTAAAATATTGTTTAGAAAGAGCAAAAATTTCCTTAGACAAAATAGACACAATAATTGGAGTCTCTTTGCATCCAGAGCATAGATTGGGGGAAGACGATGGGGTATTGCTAGATTATTTGCCAAAATCAATTAAACGGAAAATTAAGTTTATAAGTCATCATCAAGCGCATGTTTTATCCGGTTTTTATCTGACTAAATTTAGATCGGCTGTTGGATTGTGTATTGATGGGGCAGGAAGTATGCTGGGACCGGATTTTGATCAGCGCGAAAGAGTGTCAGGCTTTTATTTAGATGACAAAAGGGTTGATAAGATCTATCATCTTTCTGAAACTGATATTGGAAAGAGTAATAAAAGTGAGCAAAAGGAAAATAAACAATCTCTTGGGAACTTTTATAAAAACTTTGCGATAAGAACCGTAGTTCCTGGTGACGAACCAGAGGGCACCATGATGGCGATGGCAGCTCTCTCCTCAGGTAAAAAGTTTTATCGTGCAGTTAAGAAATGATTGAATTTAAAGACCATGGCATAATTTTTATAAAAAATGGTTTGGGTTCTAGATTGCTGACGGAAAAAATATATATCGGTGGCTTAGAATGGTCACCAAATAACGTCCGTCGCATTGACTTTGCTACTAGGTGCGCATTAGCAAGCGCTGTACAGCAGGCGTTTGAGGAGGCGGTTTTGCACGTAGTCATTCATCTTAAAAAGATAACTAATTGTGAAAACTTAATATTTTCTGGCGGGTGTGCCCTGAATTCTAAATTAAACGGAAAAATTTTGGATTTGGGAAAATTTAAAAATGTTTATGTTCCTCCAGCCCCAAATGATGCGGGCACGGCTGTAGGTGCTGCTCTTTATGGCTGGTGCCATCTCTTGAAAAACAAGAGACCAGAACAAACCGTATGCCCAGATTGGGGACCGGACCTGGGTAAGATTGATATCAAGCGAATAAATGACAATGGGTACTCCGTTGAAACATTTAGCAACTCTTTAGATCTTGCCAAAAAAACTGCAGAATTATTGAGAGACAAGGAGATTGTATTTCTAGCACATGGTAATATGGAGTTTGGCCCAAGAGCATTGGGGCATAGGAGCATATTAGCCCATCCTGGGAATGCTTTATTGAGAGATCGTTTAAATAAAATGAAAAGAAGAGCGTATTTTAGGCCTTTGGCTCCTAGCATTATTGAAGACAAGTTTAGATACTGGTTTACTGGTGATGCTGATTATTATATGAATAAAGTTGCTTGCCTTAAAAAATCAAAAAAAGGAGCAGCAGAAGGAGCAGTACATAGTGATAACAGCGCCAGGGTCCAGTTAGTACCGAAGGATGGCGGTCTGTATTATGAGATTTTGAACGAATTTTATAAGATTACCAACATTCCTATTTTAATAAATACTTCTTTGAATTTAAAAGGAAAACCTATTGCGCGGTCCTTTGAGGATGTGTTTAAGGTTTTTGATAAATTAGAACCTGACGCGTTGGTGTTAGATAATATTTTAATAACGAAAAAAAGCAGGTTGATAATAAGGGAGAAAAGAGATTATATCAAATAATCACAGCGACTGGGGAGCATAAACTCTGCTCAATAGCGGTTCTAACATTGTCCAAAGCTCACCGTCACGCTTAGCGCGACTTATAAGACGCTCAACGTCTTGCCAAAATATCCACCACGATGCTGGATATTTTTTTGTATTGAATAAATGATTGTTCGAAATAATCTAATATTTATGTTAGAATTATTAAAACACGCGGGTAGCTGGAAGGCTAAAAGCTATATTTAAAATTTAAATATATTAAATTGCAAGGATAATATGACTGAGGTTATAAGGCTCGAGGATATCAAGAAGATATACAAGACAGGGGATGAAGAGGTTGCTGCGGTCAAAAATGCCAATTTGATTATTGAGAAAGGCGAGTTTGTGGCGATTACCGGACCTTCGGGCTCTGGCAAGTCGACTCTGATGCACATTCTAGGGCTCTTAGATAAGCCGACAAGCGGCAAATACTATCTTGATGGAGAAGATGTTAGTAAGATAAGTGCAAATGATCAGGCTGAGATTAGAAACAAGAAAATTGGTTTTGTTTTTCAACAGTTCAATCTTTTGCCAAAGACTACAGTCAAAGACAATATTTTGTTACCAACGATTTACGGTAAGATAAATAATCCAAACGCAAAAGTTGACGAGCTGTTGGAGAAGGTGGGCCTAAAGGACCGCGCCAAGCATCTCTCCAATCAGCTTTCTGGCGGCCAGATTCAGCGAGTCGCTATCGCGCGGTCCCTCATCATGAATCCGTCTCTCATCATGGCAGACGAACCAACTGGGAATCTGGACACAAAAAAGTCAGCCGAAATCATGAAGCTTTTTCGAGAGATAAATGAACAGGGAGCGACTATTATTTTGATTACACATGAGGATAATATTGCAAAACATGCTAAGAGAATAATCAAGATCATCGACGGTGAAATCGTTAGCGATCAGAAAGGTATGAAATAATATGAAATTTTTTATTTTGATGAAGCAATCTATTAAGGCAATATTTAGCAATAAAGGCAGAAGTGCTCTGACTGTGCTTGGAATTGTGATTGGTATTGGCTCAGTTATTGCGCTGATGGCGCTTGGCAGTGGCGTTCAGGCATATATTTCTAATCAGATCGGGGCATTGGGCACGACTACTTTGATAATCTCAAATGGCGGAGGAATGGCTGCAGCAACATCAAGTTCTAGTGCCGGCAGCTCTTCTAATATTGGTGCTGGTCAACAAAATGCTAGATCTGGGGCAATGGGCGAAAGCGCTTCAGCTTTGACCGTTTCTGACTATGAGCTACTCCAAGACAAGACGAAAAATCCTGATATTAGCTCTGTGGTTGGTGTGATCTCCGGTTCTGGTACATACAGCGATTTGCGTTTTTCTGTTACGGGTGCAAACACCGCTATTTTTGCAATCAATTCATTATCTGTCGGGAAAGGAAGCTTGTTTACTGACGCAAATGTTGGCAATAAGGACAAAGTTGCGGTTTTGGGAAGCGATACAGCCACTAATCTTTTTGGTACCGATGAACCGATAAATAAATCTATTTTGGTAGGGAAAGATACATATACTGTGGTCGGAGTTTTGGCGGCAGCGAAAGGTAGTACATTCAACAATCCAAATGATATGGTCTATGTGCCATATACGGCAGCTTTTGTCTCCCTTGGGACCGATCGATTTAGTCGTTTCACTGTCAAAGCAAACTCTGACAGCGTCGTCGACAGTGCAAAAACTGAAATCGAGAATACTCTAATGAGCAGTCATAATATAAAGGAGAAGAAACTGGCTGATTTCTCTGTCAGCACTTCTGCGGATTTGCTTTCAACCGTCAGCAGTATTACTAACATTTTAACCTCACTTTTGTCAGGTATTGCTGCAATCTCCCTGTTGGTCGGCGGTATAGGCATCATGAACATTATGCTTGTTTCTGTGACGGAGCGTACTCGAGAGATCGGCCTACGTAAAGCCGTCGGTGCAAAAACTAAAGATATTCTGATCCAATTTTTGATCGAAGCAATTTTCTTAACTCTAGCCGGTGGAATTTTGGGCATCGGCCTCGGTTGGGGGCTTGGTGCAATCGCTGGGCACTTTGTGGGATTTTCGGCAGTGCTGACCCAGTCAGCAATTATTTTGGCCGTTGGTATTTCGACTGCTGTCGGAATCGTATTCGGTATTTATCCTGCCGCAAGAGCTGCAAAGCTCAATCCGATTGATGCGCTTCGGTATGAATAAGCGAGCAGCTTCACCTTGGTGTCATGATTTGATATTCGAGCTCATATATAATGTCTAGTTATTACAGAATTTAAACAATCAGAAATACTTAGCATATATACTGATTTAGCTAGCTGAGTTTGTATAAATTCAAAAATATGTTCTCCGCTTGGATAGTAAAATCACATTATTTTTTTGGTCGAGATAATTGCATTGTGCTAAAATATAAGAATCATGATTGCTTCTATCATACAGGCAGATAAAGTATCAAAAACTTATCATACTGGTGGGGCGGAGATTCGAGCTCTTTCAGACATCTCTTTAGTGATATTGCCAGGCGATTTTATTATGATCACAGGGCGAAATGGCTCTGGCAAATCTACTCTCTTGCATCAACTGGCACTTTTGGATTTCCCGGACTCTGGAGAAGTGATAATAAATAATCAGAAAACCACCGAGCTCTCCGAGCAGCTAAGAATGGATTTTCGTTTATCATCACTTGGCTACATTTTTCAAGAATATGCGCTGATTGCCGAGCTGACAGCGATAGAAAATGTGATGCTACCTGCGATGATGCTTGAATCATCAGAAAAAGCCAAGAAGAAAGCTGCGCAGCTACTTGATAAGGTTGGTCTTACAAATAAGCATAACAGACTACCCTCGGAACTTTCTGGTGGTGAGCAGCAGAAAGTTGCGATCGCACGTGCATTGGTAAATTCCCCTCGGATTATTTTTGCTGATGAGCCAACTGCAAATCTCGATACTATTGCTGCCAAGGAGGTGCTAAATATATTCAAAACTTTAAATGAGAAAGACGGCATCACTATTGTGATGGTCACTCATGAACCAGAGGAGCTTGAATACGCCTCAAGACTAATACATCTCTCGGACGGGAGGATCAAATGAGCACACAGATCCGCTTGCCTTTTTATCTTGCTTGGCAGTACATCCGTCGTGGACGAAAATGGACATTTTTTCTGACAATTTTCATGATGTCTGTAGCATTTATCAATCTGATTTTTATTTCTTCGTTATTTGCTGGTATTATCGACGGGACGAACAAGCAGATTATCAACACGATGACTGGCAATTTTTACATTACGCCAAATGACGGCCAGGATTATATTAAAGGCAAAGACCGCGCACTAGACTTGATTGCAACGGTCGACGGAGTGACAGGTGAGAGCGCGAGGACGCAAGTACCGGCTCGTATGAGCTACAAGAATATTCGTGGCAGCTGGCAAATTTTAGCGATCAATCCTGAGGACGAGAGATTAGTTTCGAATGTTGCCGACAAGATGACATCTGGCGTTTTTCTAGAGCCAGGTGACGATGATCAAATAATCATCGGCAGGCAAATCGCTGGCGGTGAGAACGTGGAGGAAAATGCTTTTTCTTTCAAAGGTGCCAAGGTAGGGGAAAAAGTCACTTTAACATTTGAGGGCTTCGCTAAAGAGTTTACGATAAAGGGAATCTTTGCTACTAAATTTGTTGAAGCTGATAGCCGAGCATTTATTACTAATTCAGCGCTAACAAAGCTTTTGCCTACAACTACTGACTTTGCGACGACTATAGCGATTAAGACAGACAAATCAGCCAGTGCGGACACTTTGACCAAGATATCGGCGCTAGGAATCGAAGGTAAAGTCTATTCCTGGCAGGAAGCGGCAGGGCTTATGAAGTTGGTAGCTGAAAGCTTCAAGAGTATCAATGCTTTGGTGACGATTGTTGGAATTCTGATCGCGGCCGTGACCATCTTTATAATTATTTACGTCGATATTGTGAATAAGCGTAAGCAGATTGGAATTCTCCGAGCGATAGGTATAAAATCATACATTATCATATTTTCTTATGTAATTTTGGCAGCAGTCTACGCAGTAGCCGGAGTAATTCTGGGCACGGTACTATTTTTTGTGGCCATCGTCCCATATTTTCAGGCGCATCCGTTTGTCTTGCCAATTTGCGATGCCGTCTTAGTCTTATCCAAGCTTGACTACATTGCCCGAGCTGAGGCGATCATGTGGGTCTCGGTAATATCTGGCTTGATCCCTGCGGCACTGACGACTCGTACAAAAATTCTTGATGCAATACTTGGTCGATAGATCAATAAAAAAATGCCCTGCTAGAGGGCATTTTTTGGAATCTCAAACTTTGACTACTTGTCGTATTTTGCAACAAATTCTTTGATTGCTTCAATATTTTCGATAACTAGCTTTGCTTTTTTTACGCCAAACTGAAAAGGGTATTGATCCTGTTCGTCGTTTTTGATTACGATCATGCGGTTGCCTTTGAACTCTGATTCGGAAATGATTGCCATAGTGACTCTCCTTACATTATTTATTTGTAGTACTATCATACCGCAAAGTTGTGAATTTCCAAAATACACTGCAAAAGTATGCTTTTGTGCTCATTCTATTGACATTTTTAGTAAAATAGAGTATGATATACACATCATTTCGTCGGAGGTATGGGAAAAATGAGTAAATCGTTAAAGTTAGTTCTTACTGCGTTGTTGCTAGTCTACTTAGTAGGCACAAGCATAACTCTCTTCCAGAGAGGCGCAGCAATTGAATCGTTGCAAGGTCAGCTTAACGCTGCGAACGCAACGATCTCCAAAATGGAGAGCGACCATAAGTTCAATAAAATGAATTACGACCTAGCCGTGAAGCACTGGCAAAAAGTTCAGGCGGATACGAAAGCATCAGCCGAGCTGTATGTCAGAAGCAAAGTTTCAGAGAAACAGTCTCAGTTAATCGGCTATCGTAGCCAGCTGGTGATAAATGGTTTCCGAGAAGCGTTTCGGCTGTTAACGCCATATCAGCGAGATATCTTCGCTCAAAGTGTAGATCTTTCGGTCTACTATCCAAGCGGTTTCGTCGGCAAATTGACAATCCAGAGGATGGATTATCTTCCTATTAATTTAGGTCTAAAAACATCCGCTGGTGAGCAGCTCTGGCAGGCTATAAGCATAGCTGAAGAGCGCGACTATCAATCCCAGTGGACCATCTTTGAAGATGGCTCCGCTAAGAAAGTTTCCGAGACTTATAATCGGGAGTTAAAAAAAGAGGGGATCGAAATCCCCAAACCAAAAAGTTTATAAAAAATTAGGCGCCGAGTCTCTCAGATAATTGATGGAGAGGGTCATATAAAGCCTGATCGATCCAGAAAGACTGGAAAACAAGCCTTCGAGCCAAAACTCGGAGGTTTTTTTATTTAGCAAATTTATCAAGTTTTACGACTAGGCCTTGATTTTGGACTAGAAGAATGTTTTTTCTGGATTTTTGTTTTACAAATTTTATGACATTTTCAAAATACTTTTTGTGTAGGGCGCTGTTTGGATTGAAATGGTCGCAAATGCATAATTTTACTTTTGAATCCTTCAGTATTTCAATCAAGTCGAATGCAGTTGAGTGGAATACTGAGCTTTTGCAGTATGAAAAGTTATGAAGATTGAAAATAAGGATATCAACATTCGCAAAAATAGATTTCAGTTCGTTGTTGAATTCTACTGGCCCTAGCATCTCTCCTGAATAATCTTCGGATCCGATCACATATTCTCCGTCTGTAGTTTTGAATCTCTTAGTAAAGCCAGAATCTCCGGTATAGCCGATCTTGACCCCACTAAGGTCGAGAACAAAACCAAACGATCCATCGATTGAATGATATGTTCTTATTGGCTTCAGAGAATATTTTTGGGATAACGTGATGCTCTCACCGGACAATTTACGAAGGTTGATGCTGGCCCTTGTATTTTTTTCAATATGCCAAGGCTTTACTGTACGGTCTTCTAGCGCTTCTTCGGACGCTAGTAGCTCAAATTTTTCACCATTGTTTGAGGCAATTTCTACGACTATGTTGGCGTCGTTGTCGTGGTCTGAGTGTGCATGTGAGATAAATAGTCCGTTTGTCCTGTATAGATTCACACCAATTCTTTGTGCTCTGTCGAGAGTGTTGACTCCCGGATCAACCATAAGTTCAAGATCGTGGTATTTGATATAAAAGCCACTGTGCAAAGGCTTGAATCCGATATCGTTCTTGAAAAATGGTCTATACTGTCTGCCGAGCATGGCAATAAAATTCCCTTTAATCTCATGAGCGTAAGTGTGGCCAGCGGCTCGCTGCTTTTTGTAGGCAGCTTGTTCTTCCGTCTCGGTTTTCTGTAGGTTTATAGTGTCTAATTTCATATTCTTATGGTACAATATCTAGTATTATTAGACAAGTGTTTACAATCATTGACAAAAATGATAAGGTATTTATGATAATCTGAATAAAGGGGGATTTATCATGAGTAAGAGATTTATTGAGCTCAGCTTCGAACATAGATTTGAAGCAATTCAACAGGCCTTAGGCCAAATGCGTTCATTGCTTATGACATTTGCCTCACCGATAAGTCTTATGACTTACGGCAGTGCAACATATGGCTATAACGATTTAGTTCGAGGCAATATGGACGACATTGATGCATTTCTGATTGTTCCGTCAGATGTACCTTACAATCAATTTCTCTCTACAGTAAATGGCGTCGTGCCTAAGGCCGGCTCCACTACTGAGCTTTTCTTCGAAAAGCTAATTTCGTCGGAGTTTGATATCATTCGGTTTTATGGCGAGAATGATGGCATTAAACTCGGCTTTCGTGTTATTACTGAAGACTTGCTGGTAAAAGTTACTTCTGAATCGACTTGTACCTCAAAGGTTATAAATGTTGCACCGAAAGGTGCAAAACAAATTTTTTATGACACCGAGGTTCGATTAGGTGGTGGTCCGGCACGCGAAGTTTCTCTTGATAGGCTTCCTATTGGCGGAACGGATTCAGCAGTGGAGGCAGTCCGTCAATACAGCTTTTCCGATTGCAGAGAGTATCTTGGTATTATTGGTAGGAAACTACTTACATGCCAGGCGGTCTATGATCCATACCACATAATCAAGCAATGTCTTGACAATCTTTGGAAAGCTTATGTCAAGTTTTCTTATCAGCTAAATCCAGCAATTCAACCAACTGATCTGATAAACTCGATCATGCGCTCTGAGCGTTTTTCTGATCAGTTTAGAGTATCACTTCAAAACAAGATTGAATATTGCTTCCTTGCAATATAATATCGCTTGTTTCTTCTCTTAGTCCTTCGTCTTATAACGAAGGACTTTTTTTGTAAGCAATCTGTGACTAACATTGATTATGTGTTGACAAATTTGCTCAAAAAGAGTATAATTATGACATTCTGAAAAGGGCAAAGAGCCCAAAAAAGGGGGAAGATAAATGAAATTTTATCTTATCACTGTATATTCAATGCCGGCTGTGCAGTCGCGCGTTGTCATCGCACCAAATGCGGTCGAGGCCGTGCGACATATTGCACGGAATCTAAGTGTTGGAGATAATACCGAGCTCAAGGTTGAGCGTTATCTTATCGAAGATACAGGTACAGAACCGCGTATTGAGCGCAACAAGAACATGCTGAAAGGCAAGTACAATGAGCTCATTCATAAGGTAAATGTGCTTGATGAATGAACATTATACCCTGACTTATTATAAGTTGGGGTATTTTTTTATCCCAAAAAGGAGCGTTTACGATTGACTAGATTGTCAAATTATGTTAATATATCGACATTCGTTTATCTTATATTGCGAAGAGCAAAATTTTGATAGAGGAGGACGAATATGACAGTTCTGAATATTTTCAAAGAAATGAACAATTTTGTTTACGAAGGTTTGCCCTTCAAAGGACACGTTCATGTCGAAAACCCGTATGATGTTTATTTTAGTTCGAAGCTTTCTCGGGATGAACTTACTGATATGACCCCAGTAGTATTTCGAACGCTTGATCATGAGTATGGCGTCGGGGTGTGTCTGCCTGATGGACTAGTTCTTTCTTACTCGTGTGGCAAATTCAACGATATCATCTGTCTTTGGCGAATGATCGAGATATTGCCTTTTTGTGGCAGCGTCAGTCGGCCAATATTGCCACATCTGGTAAATGCAGTAATACGGCAACAATCGTCGCAAGAATCTCTTTTGATAACATTGAGCAAGCTGATTGTTGGCGACTGTAAATCAATTTACAGAAATGTAATGAGTAAAAAGGTGCCAGAGGAGATTATTCGATTGATTCTGGAGAGCCAGAGTGGCCCGGCGCCAATGAATCTCAATGCGATCACAGAGGAATCGATATCCGGGACGATTGAGTGGAGAGAGGACTTTGCCAAAGCGGGTGCTATACATCCTGATGAGTGGGGTCGGATCGTCAAGGAGCGCGAAGAGTTGATCAAGCGTTATGAAAAATATATTCTTGATTACCTCTCTTATGGAAAGAAAACCTCAAACCAGTTCTTGCTGGACACGATAGCCGAAGAGATCGTTCTACTGGTGGAGGATGGGTTGGAGGAAAAATACTCCCCGATGACTGTCTCAGCCTTGGCGATTATTTTTTCCTATTTGCTCGAGATTAGAGAGTTATTGGATGATCAATCGAAGGATCAGCCTAGTGATGAGTCAGTGGTGCTTGCAAAACGTCTCGCTATCAAGAGTGTCTCAACATGGCTGACGGTACGCGAGCGACCTTGGTGGAAGCCATTTGTTTCAGAGAAGGCGATCGTCGCAACCATTGATCGGCTTGAAGAAATCTGTAAAGAATATTTTCTTCCCGAAACGAACGACTAAGCGCATGGACAATCTATGATCAAATCAGCCGGCTACCCTCACAAGTAGCTGGCTTTTTTATTTACAATCATTGACAAATAATCATAAAGTGTTAAAATGAGCTCATTCGTTAGGTTTCTTATCTGCAGCGTCAGAAATTTTTGAAAAGGAGAAAACGAATGAACACAAATACAGTAAACTCGACAAAAACAGTCGAAGATCGAAAAGTCGCTTTTGCGGCAATGGCAGAAGATTTTGATTATCTTTTGGCCAGTTTTGCACGCTTCATGGGCTTTGCTCGTAAAAGCTCGGAAATGAAGCTATTTGAGGCTTATCTCTTTTGCCTTCGGGAGAAAATGTCAAAAGGCATCTGCTTTCCGGTCGTCAGCGTCGCGCTTTCGGCACTCATCGGAAATGCCCAGAACATGGAGCATGCACTATCAAATGCTTCAAATGATGAATCGAGAGCGGCCTTGCTTGCGGAATTTATCCACAACAAAACGGAAGGTTTGCTCAACGCCTCCGAGTGGCTTTCAAATGAGAGCAAGACGTGGTCTGACCCAATTACCAAAGCGGATGCAGAAAATCTACTTTCGGAGTTGTTTGAAATTTATTATAGCCAGGTCTCCGTGCTGGAAGCTATGACTATTTTGCAACTGATCTCACCATGAATTGATGCCAGCGCCAGCTACCGTCACAAGTAGCTGGTTTTTTTATTACAAATTTGACGACATAATCTATTAGAGCTAGAATTTTAGTATACAAAATAAGGAGGGATTTTGATTGAACTAAAGAATGTTTCGAAAGTATATGAGCTCGGCGGAGAAAAAATCTTTGCGCTTGATCATGTCAATTTGCAAGTGGAAAAAGGAGAATTCATTGCCATCATGGGCCCATCTGGCTCGGGTAAATCGACTCTAGCAAATGTGATCGGTGGACTTGACGTGCCAGACGAGGGTGAAGTTTTGGCTGATGGGGTAGATATTGTGAAAATGAGTGATTCAGTTCTCTCGAATTATCGCAACAAGAAGATCGGCTTTATCTTTCAATCTTTTAATTTGCAGCCAACTTACACGTCTTTGGAAAACGTAATGATCCCACTTTTGTTCTCGGGCGTTAGTCTATCTGAGAGAAAAAAACGAGCGCTAGAGTGCTTGAAATCAGTTGGTCTCGAAGATCGGGTCAGTCACCGACCTGGGGAGTTGTCTGGCGGGCAGAGGCAGAGAGTTTGCATCGCGCGCGCATTGGCGAATAATCCTGAGATGATAATCGCCGACGAACCTACCGGCAATTTGGACTCGAAAAAAGGGGCCGAGATTATTGATTTATTGAAGCAGCTAAATAAAGAAGCGGGGATAACGCTTATTGTCATTACCCATGATGTATCGGTGGCTCGGGAAGCGAAGAAAATTTTGAATATTAAAGATGGCAAAATCTGCTAAGGAGCAAAATGAGATTTTTTGATTATATTCGTTTGGCTCTGAAAAATCTGACACGCCAGAAAATGAGAACTACTCTGACTATCATTGCTATTACTGTCGGCTCTTTGTCCTTGATCTTGATGGCTTCGTTGATGATTAGCATCAGACAATCGCTGATGGACCAATTTCGCAATCTTGGTGCCTTTAATCTAGTCACTGTTGTAAAAGATCCAAATTCAGTTGATAACAACAATCTGATGGGCACTGGCGGCAGATCCTCTGAGGGCAAGATGATCTCTGACGCTACCTTGGCTGCAGTAAAACATATTGATCATGTGGTCGCCGCAACACCAATTCTTGGAATTAGCGCGGACACGATGAAACTCGCAGGCCAGGATAAAAAAACTTGGGCGAGCGTAGTGGCCTTTGAGCCAGACACTAGTGTTTTTGAAATCCCGATAGTCGCTGGTCGTAATGTTACAAATGCAGATCTAGATAAGATCGTTGTTGGCTCTCGCTTTTTGGATGATTTTAAATATCGTGGTCGCGAAAAGGAACTTATTGGGCAAAAAGTCGTTTTCAATTTGAAAAATGGCGGTGGTGGCGGATCGGGTGTTGATTGGGGGACGCCGCCGGCGCAGCCTCCAGCAAATGCCGATGACAGCTGGTACAAGGAACAGGGTAACAAGGGAATCGAAATTGAGGCCGAGATTGTTGGCGTTGCGGACAATGGCACAGTCGGCGACGGTCAGAATTATATCAATATTGCTTGGGCAAGACGTCTAAACACCCAAGTCGTCTGGGAATGGGATAAAGAAGCACAGCAAAAAGCCGACCAGGAGAAACAGGCTGCTCAGCAAGCTCTAAATAATTCTGGACAAAAGAGCAACGTATCTAATAGCGGTAACCAGGGTAGCAATGTTTCATATATGCGACTTGTAAAGCATGACAATTTTGCTGATCAGGGCTACACATCAGTCGTTTTGAAAGTTGATGACACCTCAAACATTAAAAGTGTGGCCACGGAGGTGACGAAGCTCAGCTATGGTGCGATAACTGCAGAAGCGATGCTTAATCAGATCAATCAGATCATGACGATGGTTGGGATTGTGTTAGCGGCGATCGGCGGCATCTCACTCTTTGTAGCGGCGATCGGTATCATCAACACGATGGTGATGGCGACCTTTGAGCGAATTCGTGAGATTGGCGTCATGCGTGCTTGCGGCGCAACTCGTGCCACGATCAGACGTTTATTTACCTTTGAAGCAGCACTACTGGGCTTCTGGGGTGGCATTTTCGGCTTAATAATTTCATTCTTAATTATTCGGATTGCAAAAATCTTAGTTGCCAAATATGCTACTAACACAAATATTCCGATAGAAAATATCGGCGGATTTCCGTGGTGGCTCGTTGCAGGTGTGATAGTTTTTACCACACTTATTGGCCTATTGTCCGGTATGGGACCAGCGATCAAAGCGGCCAAGCTAAATCCTGTTGACGCTCTAAGATATGAATAATATTAGTTCTCGGCGTTGAAGCCGGTTTCTAGATGTGTGCCATCGCAAAAAGGTTTGTTGGCAGATTTGCCACAGCGGCATAGGGTAACGCGAGTTCTTTTCTCGTATTCTTTACCGTCAGCTGAAGTTATAGCAATTCCACCCTTGACCCAGATTGGACCACTCTGATTTTTCTCAGGATGCTCGATAAGACTGATTTCTGGTTTCAAATTCTCATCAATAATTTTGCCGGTTTTTGCATCTCTTGCTACGAGCCGCCCAGACGGACAGTTTGTGCACTCTTTTATTGCTGTCTCCTTTGACTTCTTGTCGGATGATTCTTCGACTAGATTCCAGACGCCTCCATCACGGTGGCAGAAGCCTGCGCCGATGCAGTACTCAGAAACATCATCCACAATCAGCTCCGGTCCTTCAATTTTTTCAACTTTATCGGCAAATTTATCTCTATTTGCAGTCTCTTTTCCGTCGAAATCGCTATCTATATGAGAGCCGTCACAAAATGGTTTGTTCTTTGATTTGCCGCAGCGACAGAGTGCATAATGTTTGTTCTCTGGATAATCTGTTGTTTTTTGCCATCCTTCAGGCACGCCATTCTCGTCATAAACAACTGTTTGTTCATCGAGCGAGAGTAATCCAGAAATTAAGTACGGTCCATCTTCGACTATTTCAATTTTTTCTTCATTAGCCATAAGATCCTTTCGCTTATTTGATCATGATATAATCGTACTCCGATCTTAATATTTCGGCTAGTATTTTCAGATTTTTTACATAAAAAAAGCCTGAGTTATGGTGGGCTCAGACTTTTGTTTTGTTTAATTTTGTGAGTTTGCCATTGATTCGATCATTGAAGCGTATCTTTCATGGTGTTCATCAATGATTGAGTGCAGACTCGCCGGGGTATCTTCTTTTATCTTTTCGATTTTTTGTTTGATCCCGTACATATAAATGTCGCGGTGATCTTTGTTTGCAAAATTGAGATCTAACGGCGTTCGTCGGCCGTTAGTAAGTTTGCGTGGATGCCGAAGGTACATCGACACCAGCCGCAGGCGGAGTGAGGCGTCATCAGACCCATCATCCTTTTCGAGAAGTTCTTTCTTCTCTTCCATCATTTTCTTAAATGCCATAATCATCCCCCTAACAAAATTTACAGATTACATAGTATCACATAATTATCAGATTAGTCAAGCCTGCAGGGCATATTTGTAAATTATTGGATGTTTTCTTTTGTCGGCCGATTCTATATAATGTAGATACATATAAAAAGGAGAGGGATTGGCAACAGTAAGCAAAAAAGATCTTGCGATTTTTAGCAAACATCTTTCTGTCATGCTCAAATCAGGCATCAATGTTGTCGATGCTTTGGAGACTCTGCAGAATCAAGCAAAGGTCAGCAAGTTTAGAGACATTTTGAAGGTCTGCAGCAGCGATCTTCGATCTGGTGTTAGTCTTTCTGTCTCTTTTGCTAAGTTCCCAAAAGTTTTTGATCAATTCTATCAAAATGTTATTCGAGTAGGCGAGGAGTCAGCGACCCTTGCAAGCAGCTTGACCTTTCTTGAGACAAAGCTAGAAAAAGAGCTTTCTCTGAAAAGAAAAGTTGATGAAGCACTATTTTATCCAAAAGTCGTTATAGGCCTTGCGTTTGTGGTTGCTTTTTCAGTCAGTATCTATATTCTGCCGAAGCTTGGCGACATGTTCCGCTCTTTTGATGTCCAGCTTCCTCTGGCGACGAGAATTTTGCTTGCGATAGCTGACTACATGAAGGTAAACGGCCTATATCTTTTTGCAGCGATTATCCTATTTCTTGTCCTTATCCGATTATTAATCATTATTAAATCAGTACGGCTACTCTGGACTCGATTTATTATGAGTATGCCGATTATTGGCCCGTTCATGGTAAACAAAGAGACATCTTCTTTTTGTCGAAATCTCGGCATTATGCTCTCGAGCGGCATACCAATCACTCGAGCCCTAACAATCTCTTCTACGACCACTGAGAATGCGCTATTTGCTCATTATATTGCAGAGCTAAACGCCGGTCTTCAAGAAGGATCAACGCTTGGAACGGTCTTGCAAAGTGGCAAACTCAAAAAGATTCCGATCATGGTCACTAAGATGATCACTGTCGGTGAGAAAAGCGGTAGCTTGACGCAAATGCTCCTATATTTAGCCGACAATTTTGAAGAATCGACAGATGATCAAGCCAAAAATCTTTCTTCGATGATCGAGCCAGTCCTCCTGGTGGCTATTGCCATTGTTGTCCTCTTTATCGCTCTGGCCATTGTCTTGCCAATTTATCAACTCTCCGATGTACTACGTTAATATCAAAAATAATATTGTGATAAAGAAACGACCAGCTTTTACCTTTCTTGAGCTCCTTTTGGTTTTGCTAGTAGTCAGTATTTTGGCCGCAGCTTCTTCTCCCTTCTTCTCAAGATTTCTACTACAAAATGCTGTCGCCAGCAGCTCTGAGCATATTGTCAGTACCCTCCGAAAAGCACAGGAATACACTATCGCTGGCAAAAATAATAGTACTTGGCAGACGGTCCTATCGGGAAACACGCTGACTCTAGTTCAACAAAGCGGTGGGACAGTCTTTGATACATATACGATGAATTCAAATGTTGCTGTTTCTGGACTCACAACAGTGTCATTTACCCGTCCGCTTGGTCAAGTTGCATCACCAGTCTCAATCAGCATCACAGCTGGTACAAATAGCAGAAGTGTTTCAGTGAATACAGAAGGAGTTGTGAGCTACTAATGAAAAATATTCGAAATATTAAAGGTTTTTCACTCGTTGAAATTTTGCTTGCAGTAGCGCTTTTTAGTGTTTTCTCGGTTGGTGTGATTAGCTTGGTTTTGCAGGGTTGGAACACAGCGAGACTTGCCCAAGAAAACTCAGTTGCGAAAGAATATGCTTCAGAGGGTATCGAAGCGGCTAGATCAATCAAAAATCAAAGCTTTGCCTCACTGATTAACACTAGCTCGACGGGGATCGTGCAGTCGGGCGGAGTCTGGACTTTCTCAGGAACGAACAATACTTTTGACAGCAACAAATTCACCCGAACAATTGCCGTTGCAGATGTTTATCGTGACGTTAGCAATAATATTGTTGCGACTGGCGGGACGCTCGATCCGCTCTCAAAAAAAATCACTTCAACGGTAAATTGGAATATTTCACCAACTCGGGCTGACAGCTCAGTAATTTCGACATACCTCACGAACTGGAAAAGCAGCTTTGCCGTGCCGAAGAAGGGTGGAATACTGGTCTATGGTGCTGGTGGTACCACAACCGACGCGATCAAGTATAAAATATTTGATGCAAATGCGAAGACTTGGAGTGCTGAGCTTTCGGCAAGCGATGTTGATACCGGCTCGACAAACAAGGCCTTACGCGCTGCGAAAGTTTACTCATCAGCCACCAGAAACGAAAAAGTGCTAATTTCAAGGCATTATAATGGTACAAATCAGTATATTTACGGACAAGTTTTTAACGGAACGTCTTGGAATACGCCTCAGCTTCTAGCAACTCTTACCGTAAATACTTTTCTTGACGTGCAGAACTTCGATGGAACCTATCTCGCAAATGGCGACTTTATGGCTGTTTTTTCGGATAACACGACTACGCCAAAGTCTCGCACATGGAACGGCACAGTTTGGAGCGGCGAAGTTGCGACGCAAAACGTCGGGGGAATTCCAAATTATATAATAGTGAAGCAGCGTGATGCGACAAATGAGGTGATGGTAGTAACTTTTGATCAGCTGAGCGATACCAATAGTGAGTACTTTAGCGGCGGGGCGTACGCGACGGGTAGCTGGACTTTGCATACCGAGCATTCTGCGGTTGCCCCTGTCAATACTGAAAAAATTATAGATTTCTCATGGAATAGCACAGACCCCACAAAAGGTATTCTCCTTTTTTCCAATAACGCGAACGATCGAAATATCCGGTACAAAATGTTTACAGCAAATGGTCTTGGTGGTGGATCCTGGGGGAATACCACGAATGGCGCAAACCAAGGGACACCAAGTACTAGAACTGGTGTGCTCGAGGCTTTGTCCTCCCCAACTGCCACAACATTTATTGCTTGCGATCAAAATACAGTGCCACAAGTAATTTGCTATCGAAGCGATACAGCTTTGACGATTACAAATCCAACAAATCAAATTATCGCACCCACAGCCGACTCGGGAATACAAAAAGCTTTTGACATGGGCTATGAGATGTTGGGCGGAACATACGCCGTTTCTGTCTATGCCGATGCCACGATCACGCCTAAGCTGAAGAAATACAATCAATCGACCAACACCTTTGACGCTGCGGCGACAAATTTAAATAATTTAGTCGGTACGCTCAAGACAGTTCGGGTCATTCCGCAGCCTGCCACCAACGAAATGATTATTGTCCTTGCCGATACCAACATGACACTGTACACAATTTTCTGGGATGGTACGAATCACCAAGTATATAGCTCGGCCGACGCACTTGGTTTTACTACACATGGAAGTACTGGTTCGGCAGCTATAGAATATTATTATGATTTCGGTTGGGATATATTTTGAATAATCAAAGAATAAAAAATACAAAAGGTTTTACTTTATTGGAGCTTTTGCTTTATCTTGGGATTTTTTCTGTCATTATTACATCTGTTGTCTATTTCGCTTGGAATATTATCTATGGTGGACAAAAGAGCGCCCGGCTAAATGAAGTTAGCTACTCCGCTCGGTATTCGGCTGAGAGAATAAAATACGAAATTAGAAATTCTAGCGGGATCACCACTGGCAGCTCTAACTTTGGTGTAAACTTAGCCACAACACCGGGAAGCAAGCTGACGCTGACAAGTGCCACTGTCGGCAGAAATCCAATCGTCATTGATGTGACTTCTGGCACACTCCGCCTGACCTTGGATACAAATCCTGTGGTAAACCTCACGCCTACAAATATTACAGTCACAAATTTAGTTTTTACAAATAATTCTTCAGGGGACAGCAAAACGAAAAATATTAGCTTTGCTCTCACACTTGAGTCAAATGTGGTGAGTCCTGGTCAGGTCAAGCAGTCGATCAATCTCAAGTCGGCGGCAGAAATCAGGGGGAACTAAGATGAATATTATAAGCACAAAAGCCAAAGGATATATTGCGATCACAACAGTCTTACTGATCTCCGCAGTCACTCTGATGATCGCCGTTACGGTCACGCTTGTTTCGATCAATGAAGGTCAGTCATCTCTGGCTTCGTCAAAAGGCGAAGAGAGACTTAGCTTTGTCGACGGTTGTATGGAAGACGCAATTTTGAAAATACGCAATTCTGCGAGCTATGCCGGCGGGACAACGACAACGCCTGACGGGAATTGCTCAATTACAGTCTCGAAGGTTGGTAGCGTCTACACAGTGACGGCAAGTCCAGTAGACCTTACATTTATGAAGAAGCTGCAGGCGGTCGTAACAAGGGGAGCAAGCACGGTTACTATTACTAGTTGGCAGGAAATATAGAATATATAGTCTGGAGAACGATAATTAGCTCATGTCAAATAGACAGATTGTAGACGGTAGAATATATTGGTAAAATATAACAAATAAAAAATAATGGAGGGAAGAAATGAAAAGGAAAGGTTTTACGCTCGTTGAGATCCTGTTGGTGGTTCTTATCATCGCAATACTTGCGATTGTAGTGTTCGTTAGCCTCAATCCGTCAAAGAGATTGGCTGACAGTCGAGATTCTAGAAGAAGTACGGACGTTGACTCAATCTTATCAGCAGTTCATTCGTCAATCATCGACAACAAGGGTACTTTGCCTACAGGGCTTTCAAATGGAATGCCTGCTCAGCTACAGATCGGTACAGCTTCTGGCGCTGCAATCAGCAACACTTATTGTACAGTTGCCTTGAATGCACACGTCGATTTGACTACGCCTTTGGCTAAGTATTTGAAGACAATTCCAACAGATCCAAATGGTGGAACATCTGGCTCAACTGCATATGCAATCCAAGTTGATTCAAATGGAATAGTTACTGTAACTGCTTGTAACTCTGAGAACTCCGGTATTTCTGCTTCCAGATAATTAGTACGGGAACAATATGACCAAAATTTTGATTGCCGAGGACGACGTTGCTTTGGCAAAAGCATTAGAACTTAAGTTTCAGCATGAAGGTTTTGAAACCGATCATGCTGTAGATGGTGCAGAGGCAGAGGTCAAGCTCCGAGCTGGTGGGGCTGACCTCTTGATCCTCGATCTTGTTATGCCAAAGGCAGATGGATTTGATGTGCTTGAGATGATGAAAAAAGAGGGTATGAAAGTACCTACGATTGTCGCATCAAACCTAAGTCAGGTTGAGGACAAGGAGCGCGCGATGAAGCTTGGTGCAGTGGACTTCTTTATTAAGTCAGACATCGCTATTAGCGATTTAGTTGACCGTGTGAAGAATATCGTCAAACCATAGGGATAAATCGGAGGAGGGAAGTGCTTGATGATAAAACGCTCAAGGAGATTTTAGTTTCGGAAAGCTATGTCTCAAAAGAGGACATGGCCAAGGCTGACGAGTATGCAAGTGCAAATCAGCTCGGTACGATCGATTTACTCCTTGAGCAAAAAACTATAAGCGAACCAACGCTCGGACAAGCAATTGCCGAGTATTTTGCAGTTCCGTTCACGGATAGTGAGCTTCTTCCGGACAAAGAGATTGTGATGAAGCTGCCAGAATCTTTTGTGAAAAAATATCATGCAGCTCTATATAAGGAGACGGAAAAAGAGTTTCTCATCGTGACGGATGAGCCAAAGAGATCAGGGCTCAAGGAAGCTGCTGGAGAGTATCTGAAAAAGAAGAAGATAGTTATCAGCTATGGTCAGCCACATGGTATTGATGCCTGCCTTCTTTTTTATCGTAAACCTCTATCCGAGAGATTTGCAAACATTCTCAAGTCTGATAAGCCGATTGCCCCTCAGCTTCTTACTGAAATATTCCTTGAAGCTATCACAATTCATTCTTCTGATATTCATTTTGAGTCGCAAGAGAAGGATGCACTGATCAGGCTTCGAGTTGATGGTATGCTTCGTGATGCGGCACGCATCGATCACGAGAATTATACCAACATTATCAATCTTGTGAAGGTTCAGGCTAACGTCAAAATTGATGATCACTTTTCTGCGCAGGATGGTTCTATCCGTTTCGAAGACAAGGAAAATATTGTCGATATGCGTGTATCTATAGTTCCAACCATTGACGGTGAAAAAATTGTTCTTCGTCTCCTTTCACACTATGTGAAAGGCCTCAGTCTTTCTGACGTCGGCTTGCTTGCGGAAGATCAAGCGATCGTCGAAGCTGCTGCCAAGAAACCTTTTGGTATGATTTTGGTCACGGGACCGACTGGCTCAGGCAAGACAACCACTCTTTACTCTCTACTAAAGCTTCTAAATCGTAAAGAAGTGAATATTACGACCATCGAGGATCCTGTGGAGTACCGAATCGCCGGGACAAACCAAATTCAGGTAAATTTACAAACCAATCTGACATTTGCTAAGGGAATCCGCTCTATCGTCCGACAAGACCCTGATATTATATTAGTTGGTGAGATTCGAGATACCGAGACTGCTGAAGTTGCTGTAAATGCCGCACTGACTGGGCATCTTTTGCTCTCAACTTTTCATGCGAATGACGCAGCTTCGGCCTATCCACGTTTGCTGGATATGAAGATCGAGCCTTTTCTCTTGGCCTCAACTTTAGATATTATTATCGCCCAGCGACTTGTTCGTCTAATCTGTCCAAATTGCCGTCACAGCAAATCATATTCCAAATCTGATCTGGATAAAGTTGGCGAGCATATTAGCAAGTATTTCCCGCACACTGAGACTACTTTATATGAAGGCAAGGGCTGCAAGGCTTGCAACAATACAGGCTTTCAGGGCAGAACCGGAATCTTCGAAATTATTCAGGTGACGAAGGAGATGAAGGAGCTTTTGATGACGCGTCCACCGTCTGAAGATATTGCTGAGCTTTCACACAAACAGGGAGGCAAGACGATGTTTGATGATGGTGTGAGAAAGGTAATTTTGGGACTCACAACCATTGATGAGCTACTTCGTGTAGCCAATCCATCAGATTAATCATGCAAAAAAAAGATATATCAAAGCCAAAGATTCGAAAAAAAGCAGCTGATGATACAGCTATTTTGGTTTTGAATAAGAAAACCGGGAAAATCCTTGACGCCAATACTGCTGCGAAGAAATTATTCAAAAAAACTATTAATGAAATTCGGAAGTATGTAGTTGTTCTTGATGAGCCGGTGCTGAAAGAGTCAAAATCAGATGATAATTCTGAGAAACATATCAACAAGTCCTTGGTTAGCATTTTCCAAAAAGATTTCAAAAATACTTCAGAGCTGCTTGATATGACGTTGACTCAGGCCATCAAGCTAACAGAAAGTGTTCTCGGCTACGTCTACTACTATCATGAGGATACCAAAGAATTTGTCTTGAACAGTTGGTCAAACGAAGCAATGAAACAGTGCTCCATTCAGCAACGACAAACAGTTTATATGTTGGATAAAACTGGACTCTGGGGTGAGGCCGTACGACAGCGTAAGGCGATAATGGTCAACGACTACCAGATGCCAAATGCGATGAAAAAGGGCTATCCTGCTGGCCATGCACCGCTAAATAAGTTTTTGACTGTGCCCGTATTTGAAAAAAATAAAATTGTTGCCGTGGTTGGCGTGGCAAATAAAAAAACTGATTATGGTCAGCATGATATAGATGGCTTGAACTACCTAATGACATCTGTTTGGATCATCGTCAAAAATTTACAATCAGTTGAGGAGCAAAAAAAATTAATTAGTGTGATTAATTCGTCGAACGATGCGATTATTGCCAAGAAATTAGACGGAACGATTCAAAGCTGGAGCAAGGGCGCCGAAAAACTTTATGGCTACAAAGCTGAGGAAATGATCGGAAAAAACATCTCAGAGATAATTCCTGATGATAAAAAAGGGGAGTTGGCAAAAATATTAGATAAGATCGCGGAAGGTGAGAATGTCAATATTATTGATACAACCCGTCTCAAAAAAGATGGCAAACTTATCAATGTCGCACTGGCAGTTTCTCCAATTTTTGATGAGCAGAGCAAGATTGTAGGTGCCTCGAGTATCGCTCATGATATATCTGAGCGCATCGAGATACGAAGCGAGATTGAGGATCAGCTGCGTGAACAGGAAAAGCTGAATCGGCTGATGATTGGTCGTGAGCTAAAAATGATTGAACTTAAGAAAGAGATACTTGAGCTTAAGTCAAGACATGGTCATACTCCAGCTGGAACAGCCCTAGATAGTCGTTTCCATGAGGGTATAGAGCTAGAGGAAGACTTGGTCCAAGCTCTTGACCAAGACTATATGAAAATGGTGATTGATTCTGACCTGCCTCGCAATAAGAAAAACACTATCGTTGGCTATTTGGAGGTCTTATTGATTGACTCACGTAAACACGAAAAAGCCTTGGAGGATCTATCATGAAGAGCGATATGCTTAAATTGTTGCATGCATTCGAAGAGCTCTATCTGATCGAGAAGAAAGCGCATGATCTTTATGAAAAGCAACTTCTCGGTAATCTTTCTGTTCATGAGCGCGAAGTAATACAAGGGATTCATGATGACGAGGAGCGGCATATGCAAATAGCGAAGAAAATCGCAGCTATTATTAAAAGTGAATTATGACCACCAAAACAACAACCCCAAAACTATATAATTCTGAGCAGGCTTCGATAGCTAATAAGATTAAATTTATTAAGATTATCGGTTTTGTTGGTATCCTTATAATCGGTGGATATAGTATTTCAAATTACATCATCAGAGATTACCCATTTGCGATCATGGAAAATATTTTGGTTCTGCTGCTTATTTATTCGCTCACCCTTGTTTATAAAAATAAAGTTGATCGTGGCACTGATATTGGTGCATTTGTTTTGGCATATATCACATTGCATAATTTTTCTACTGGTGGCTACTATGAAACAGGAATGCTTTGGACTTTCATGTTTCCTTCCCTGATCTTTGTCATTCAGGGAAAAAAAAGGGTCTTGTTTGGAATATTATATTATATTCATTCATTATTATAATGATTATCGGGCACATTTTTTACAATTTTCCAAGGCTACCATATTCTAACTTTATGCTAGTAAACCTAATTGTGATTTTGGCAATTGTCTCCGCAATTAGCTATTCAAAGCAATTGATTCTAGAAAGAGATCAAGATTTTTTGTCAGAAGGTGCTAAACAAGAGAAAAAAATCAATCAAAATTTAAT
Source organism: Candidatus Berkelbacteria bacterium (assembly GCA_037140515.1). Classification (GTDB taxonomy): domain Bacteria; phylum Patescibacteriota; class UBA1384; order XYA2-FULL-43-10; family 1-14-0-10-43-13; genus ELA241. The sequence goes on from JBAXEI010000002.1 coordinate 40,416, forward strand.
CGAATCCTTGCAAAATCTTCAGTCAAGAAGTGATGAGCTTGAAAAGCTTAATAAATATATGACAGGTCGCGAATTGAAAATGATAGAACTTAAGAAGCGTGTTGCCGAACTTGAAAAAATAAATAAACAATAATATGAAAATACGTAATAAAATCTTGATATTTTCCCTTGCCGTCACATTTTTTGTGATGATTATTGTCATGGCGGACTCTTTTTATAACGTTGATTCAAATATTGTAAACAATGCAGAGTCAAAGCTCGAAGCCATTGCTTCAATTCAGGAAAACAGAATAAACTCCGAGATAGAAAACCACAAAATTCAAGCAGGCTTAGTCTCGAGTAGGACTAGCTTGACTGATGATGTTGTAAATTACGATCTTACGCATGATAAGAAGTATGTGGCCTCGCTGAAAACTCGCCTGCTGGACGTCATCAGCGCTGCACCTGATTTTAAAGCGGTCTATGTACTGGCTGACGACGGAAGTATTATTACTGGTACTGATACTGTCGATCCTCTTGGTCGACTGACTGGCGGCGAACTTACCAACGCTAAGACTGATCGTCAAGTTTTCGTTTACGAATCGTCTACGGCTATTAAGGACTTAGCGCTAACATCTCCAATCTCTCGAGATGGGAAATATGCCGGAATCGTCCTTATAATCACCGCCTCAGATGCGTTGCAAAAAATTATGACGGATTATTCTGGTTTGGGAGAAACTGGGGAAACCATCATTGCGGTTAAAAATATTAATGGAGATGCTGAGTACATTCAGCCACCACGATTTGCAGACCAAAACTCTTCACTTGTAATATCGAAAGATAAGCGTACTGTCGCTGCCAACGTTGCACTGAATAAGGTTGAAGGTCTTTCTAAAAATAATATCAATTATCGTGATCATGCTATTTATTCTGTTACTAGGTATATCGAAAGCGTTGGATGGGGGGTTGTTGTTCAAGTTGATAAGGCGGAGATATATCAACCGGTCTACAGTCACGCAATACAGCTTGGATCTATTGCTGTTTTGCTGATAATCATAATGCTGTTTGTCTCCTTCAAGCTCGCAAATTCCATCGCACGTCCTTTGGAGACTCTGCGAACTAACGCTGATATAATAGCAAAAGGCGATTTGAATCTTGACGTTGTTGTTCGTTCTAGAGATGAAATTGGTGAACTCTCAAGATCATTTAGTCAGATGATGAAAGCGATTATCGCATCACGAGCTTCAGTGGATCAGCAGGTCATGGACCAAACCAAGGAAATTGTTGAAAAAGAAGCTTATATGCATGATGAGCAAAAGGCAATTATCAATATTCTTGAAGATGTTGAAGAAGAAAAAGAAAATACCAAGAGAGAGAAGGATAGAATAAATACTATCTTACAAAGCATCGGCGATGCTGTATTTGTGGTGGATCAGAATTTGAAAATACAATTGGTAAATCAGGTAACCATCGATCTGTCAGGCTATAGTGAGGATGAGCTAGTCGGCAAGAAATATACTGATGTTCTTCGCTTTATCCATGAAGACGCAAATTCTAAAGTTGAAATAGTAAATGATAAATTTGTAAATGATGCCATCTCGACTGGCAAGGTTCAGGAGATGTCGAACCATACTGTGATTGTTTGCAAAGACAAAAAGCGAATTCCTGTCTCTGATAGTTCCGCGCCGCTAAAGAATCAAGCGGGCGAAATTATCGGTTGCGTCGTGGTATTTCGTGATGTGACTCGTGAATATGAAATTGACAAGGCGAAGACTGAGTTTGTCTCTCTTGCCTCGCATCAGCTTCGTACTCCACTTTCGGCAATTGGTTGGTATTCTGAGATGTTGGCAGATGGTGATGCTGGAAAGCTAAATGAAAAGCAGCAACAATATTTGCTTGAGATTACCAAGGGCAATAAGAGAATGGTTGAGCTGGTAAATTCTTTACTCAACGTTTCTAGGCTTGAGCTCGGCACATTCGTCGTAGACCCAGTTCCTACAAATATTGTTACAATTGCTGAGGAGTCGGTGAAGGAGCTAGTTGCACTTCTCGATGAGAAGAAGCTAAAAATTGAAGAAGACTATGGCAAAGAGATTCCGATGATCAATCTTGATCCGAAGCTAACCAGAATCATTTTTCAAAATCTGCTATCCAATGCTGTCAAATATACGCCGAAGGGAAAAGTTTCTATTTCTGTTTCTCGGAGTGATGGCAGCGTCGTGATCAAGGTTGCTGACACTGGGCTTGGTATTCCTCATCATCAGCAAAAAAGAATGTTTGAGAAGCTTTTCCGCGCTGACAACGTTCGCGTCTCGAATGTTGAAGGTACTGGTCTTGGTCTATATATTGTAAAAACAGTCATTGACAATGTCGGCGGTAGTATACGCTTTGAATCTAAAGAAAATGTCGGAACTACTTTTTATGTCAAGCTGCCACTAACTGGCATGAAAAAGAAGGAAGGTTCTCGAACTCTTGATCAGACAGAGTAGTGTTGTTATTGCCAAATTACTCTATTCTGATATCGATATCATAATAAAACATTACTAGATTTGATTTAAATTATATAAATACTAAATAAAATACTTGATTTATCAAAGTATAACAAGTATGATAAGTATAACTATTTAAATTAAGGAATTTTATGTTTGATCATAAATTATTTGGCACAGCCACCATCGGTGAGAAGGGACAGATCGTTATCCCTGTCGAAGCTCGTAACCTTCTTGATCTGAAGGTCGGGGATAAGTTGCTCGTTGTCTCTGGACCAGGAAATCATGGTTTACTTATCATGAAGCCAGATGTTATCAAGAAATTTGCACAAAAAATGAATGAAAAATTTGAGAAGCTACAATTTTTTGCAGACAGTGCTTCTGAAGAAGAAATAATATAAATATTAGCAGAGACCTTATGACAAAATTAATTAGATTTCTAAAGCCTTACATTTGGCAGATAGTGATTCTGCTGATTTTAACCTACTTGCAGGTTATGGCGACGTTGGCGCTACCCGACTATATGGCGAAAATTATTAACAACGGTATTTCGGGCAAGGACATCGGTCTTGTCTGGCATGACGGCTTCTGGATGCTTGGCATCTCTTTGGCTGGCGCTGCTTGTGCAGTGGGAGCAGGCTATCTTGCCTCAAAGATTGCTACAGGCTTCTCACGCGATCTTCGCGAAAGCGTATTTTCGCGAATTGAAAGCTTCTCACTTGTAGAGTTCAACAAATTCTCAACATCCTCTTTGATTACTCGTTCAACCAACGATATCCAACAGATTCAGATGGTGGTCATCATGCTTCTCCGTATGGTTCTGTCGGCTCCTATTATGGCAGTCGGCGCGGTATTCAAGGCGTATCATATGGCGCCCTCGATGAGCTGGATTATCGCTTTAGCTGTTGTTGTCATGTTTGGAATCATCGGAGTAATTTTCTCGATCGCGATGCCTAAGTTCGAGCTGTTACAAAAACTTGTCGACAAACTAAATCTTGTTACCCGTCAGAACCTAACCGGACTTCGTGTTGTTCGTGCCTTCAATAATGAAACGATTGAGGAAGAAAAATTTGATAAGGTGAACAAAGATCTTACAGATACAAATTTATTTGTGAATAGACTGATGGTGATAATGCAGCCGCTTATGACTTTAATCTTTAACTTTACGACTATTGGCATCATCTGGTATGGGGCCAAGTTGATTGGCAACGGTACACTCCAGATTGGCGATATGCTCGCCTTTATGCAATATGCAATGCAGGTGATTATGTCATTCTTAATGATCTCGATTATCTTTATTATGGTGCCAAGAGCTTCTGTTTCTGGCAAACGAATTGCTGAAGTTATTGAGACTTTGCCACTAATAACAGACCCTAAGAATCCTGTTAAGGTAGATGGAAAAGGCATAGGGTTGGTTGAATTTAAAGATGTGACTTTTTCATACCCTGGAGCCGAATCGCCAGTAATTTCAAATATTTCATTTACTGCAAAGCCTGGCGAAACCACAGCGTTTATTGGTAGCACTGGTAGCGGTAAATCGACAATCATAAATCTTATCCCTCGTTTTTATGATGTGACTTCGGGTAGCGTCTCAATCGACGGAGTAGATGTTCGAGACTTTAAGCTGGAAGACTTGTATCGAAAGATTGGCTATGTGCCACAAAGAAGCGTTTTGTTTTCGGGTACAATAAAAAGTAATATTACTTATGGCAATCAGAGCGCCACTGATTCGGAAATAGCTAAAGCTGTAAAAACTTCTCAAGCAGAAGACTTCATTGGCAAAACAGAAAAGAGTCTCGAAACCTCCATCGCTCAGGCTGGGGCAAACATCTCTGGCGGGCAGAAGCAACGCCTATCTATCGCACGCGCATTAGTTAAGAAGCCGGAGATTTACATATTTGACGATTCTTTCTCAGCATTGGATCTGAAAACAGATTCTGCGTTGCGTAAGGCCCTAGAGAATGAGACGAAGGATAGGACCGTTTTGATCATTGGCCAACGAATAAGTACGATTATGAATGCAGATAATATTATAGTTTTCGAGGGTGGGAAAATTTGCGGTCAAGGCCGGCATGAACAGTTGATCAAGAGTTGTGAAGTCTATCGTGAAATCGCCAGCTCACAACTTTCCGATGAAGAATTGAAAAATATTGGCTTATCTCTTCACGAGGTGGACAAGACGGTAATGGAGTTGACACAGAAGGAGAGTGTATGAGTAAGTATGAACAAAACGAAACAATTGTAGTCAAGAAGCCTGCAACCAAAGGTCCGCTAGGTGGAGGACCGATGGGTGGGATGATGGGCGGTGCGCCCGAAAAGCCAAAGAACTTCAAGAAGACAATGAAAACTCTCATTAGCTATATGAAGCCTTTTTGGATTCAAATCATCCTCGTCCTAGCCTTTGCTATTGCAAGCACAGTTTTTGCAATATTCAGCCCAAAAATCCTCGGACGTATGACTAATCAGATCGTCAACGACTACGTAAGTATGAAAATGTATGACGGAGTGATTGCAGGACTGCCTAAAGGCTTTGCTATCAAGCCGGGCATGACGGGGAAAGATTTAGTTAAATTCATGCCCGCTGAAGCTTTGAAAAAAATCCCTGCAGACAAGATGGGCACACTAGAAAAGCTAGACCTGACGAAGCGGCCATCTATCAATTTCGGCGTACTAGGTGATATTGCGACACTCCTAATTACACTTTATTTGCTTGGTATTCTTTTCGGTTATCTTCAAGGCTGGATCATGTCTGCTGTTTCGCAGAAAATTACGTACAAATTCCGGAAAGATATTTCCGAAAAAATAAATCGCTTGCCCCTGAAGTATTTTGATAAAAAGACCTATGGCGAAGTGCTCAGCCGAGTGACGAACGATGTTGATACGGTGAGTCAATCCTTAAACCAAAGCCTTTCTCAGATTGTAACATCCGTGACGATGATTTTGGGAATACTCGTGATGATGTTGACGATCAGTTGGTCACTGACTCTTGTTTCAATTCTTTTGTTGCCGATAAGCTTCATATTCCTTGGCAGTGTTATGAAAAAGTCGCAAAAATATTTCAAAGAGCAACAGGATTCGCTAGGTCATCTAAACGGTCATGTCGAGGAAATGTTTGGTGGCCATACAGTCATGAGAGTATTCAACGGAGAGAAGCAATCAGTTAGCAAATTTAATAAGATCAACAAGAGTCTCTACAATAGTGCTTGGAAATCACAGTTTCTCTCGGGATTACTTTTTCCAATACTCAATTTTATCGGAAACCTTGGTTTCGTTGGCGTTTCGGTACTCGGTGGATGGATGGTTATAAATGGTAAAATTCAAATCGGCGATGTTCAAGCCTTTATCCAGTATGTTCAGCAGTTCAATCAGCCAATTGCTCAGACCGCTAGCATCGCAAACGTTCTTCAATCTACCGCTGCGTCCGCTGAAAGAGTATTTGAATTTCTCGATGAAGAAGAGCAGGTTCCTGAAACTGCAACATCTGTAAAACCTATTGATGTGAAGGGTAAGATAGAATTTAAAAATGTTGTTTTCGGTTATGATCCAGAAAAGGTGATCATTAAGAATTTGAACGTTTGTATTGAGCCAGGACATCGCGTCGCGATCGTTGGTCCGACCGGAGCTGGCAAGACCACTTTGGTAAACCTGCTGATGCGCTTCTACGATGTTGATTCTGGCTCTATCGAAGTGGACGGCGTTGATGTTCGGAACATGAAGCGCTCAGACTTGCGAAAAATGTTTGGCATGGTGCTTCAAGATACTTGGCTTTTCAATGGCACGTTGAAAGAAAATATTACTTACGGCAAGGCTGATGCGACCAAAGCTGAGATAGAAGCCGCAGCTAAGGCTGCCCATGTTGACTATTTCGTCCATTCATTGCCAGACGGCTACAATATGGTTTTGAACGAGGAAGCAGATAATATTTCTCAGGGTGAGAAGCAGCTTATTACAATCGCTAGGGCGATGCTAGCACACACACCGATGCTGATTCTCGACGAGGCGACAAGCTCGGTAGATACTCGTACGGAGCTGCTTATCCAGAAGGCGATGGATAATCTAATGAAGGGCAAGACAAGTTTCGTTATTGCACACAGGCTATCCACAATTCGGGATGCTGACCTTATACTTGTAATGGACGAAGGTAACGTCGTCGAACAGGGGACACACGAAGAGTTGCTTGCAAAAAAAGGATTTTACGCATCTTTGTATAACAGTCAATTTCTGGTCACGGAAGTTTAATAAACAGTATTAATATCAAAATAAAAAGGAAATGAAAATGGGAAAGTTTAGAGAAGGTTTGAGTAAAAATAGGAAGTGGTGGACGCTAGGGACGGTTTGTTTCGCTCTACTCATGATCGTGTTAGATGGCAACGTGGTGAATCTGGCAGTGCCAAGTATTATGAAAACTTTTAACGCTTCGATCGGTCAGATTGAGTGGGTGAATAACGCCTATCTTCTCACCTTTGCGATACTCCTGATCACGCTCGGTAGACTTGGGGATGAAGTCGGTAGAAAAAAGATGTTCTTGGTTGGGCTTTTTTCCTTCATAATAGGCTCTTTTCTTTGTGCGGCAGCACCAAGTATCAATTACCTTATTGCTTTTCGTGTCATTCAGGGGATCGGTGGCGCGGCCATGATGCCAGCGACACTGTCTCTGATCGCAGCCAATTTCGAAAAGAAAGAGCGTGGCGCAGCGATGGGTATCTGGGGCGCTGTATCTGGCCTTGGCATAGTCTTGGGTCCTATTCTTGGTGGCTACCTGACCGAGAAGGGTCTTGGTGTAAACATAAACAATCTACTGCATATCACGGATTTCTGGCGTTATGTTTTCTATATCAATATTCCTGTTGGCATTTTGGCAATAGTCTCATCATTTATGTTTATTTCTGAGTCGAAGGATAGTGAAAAGAAACATAAGTATGATTTCGTAGGCATTTTCCTTTCCTCGATTGCTATCTTTTTATTGACCTTTGGGTTCATCGAAGGAGCGAAATTCGGTTGGTGGAAAGTGAATGAACAATTCATACTTTTCGGTCAATCAATCGGCGCTGGGAGCATTAGTGTCATTCCTTTTCTTTTTTTACTTTCAATTTTGTTTATTATAGTCTTCGTACTTTTCGAAAAGACCAGGAAAGTAGATCCGCTTGTAGATATGAACTTGTTTAAGGCAAGAAATTTCTCGATTGGTAGCTTTGCGGCAGCAGTTCTAAGCTTTTCGATGATGGGGTCATTTTTCCTACTTCCGCTATTTCTACAATCGATCATGGGCTTTACCGCGATTAAAACGGGCCAAGTCCTACTGCCTTTTGCAATCACAATCATGATTATGGCGCCGATCGCTGGTCGTCTCGCAGATAAATTTGGTGGCAAATATCTGATTTCTGCCGGCATGGCTATCATGGCAATCGGCGGTTTCTATATCGGACATTTTCGACTAGACACACAGATAAATGAGCTTATTTTGCCTTTCATTATCATGGGTCTTGGTATGGGTATGTCGATGTCGCCACTTACAAATATCACTCTTTTGGAAACACCAGAAGATGAAATCGGTGGTGCATCCGGTGTTATTTCGACTGCACGTCAAATTGGCTCTGTCATGGGCATCGCAATTCTTGCGGCATTTCTGCAGACAGTAATCGTCAGTAATATCCGTACAGACCTTACAAAAATTGATGGTCTCTCATCTTCTATTCAGACAGATATCGTCAATCAGGTGAAAAATGGCAACAACTATAATGCAAAAGACGGTCTCAGTGCTTTGCTCATGCAGTCGATGCAGCAGGACTTGAAAAATAAAGCTATCGAAATTCAAAAAGCGAATGATCCGAAGACCTTATCGTCACCGTCGGTGCAGTCTGAGACAAATGCCAAGATGCTAAAGTATCGAGATGAGACGATTCAAAAATACAAGAGTATAGGAATGCAAATAGGCCAGGCGAGCAAGCAGAGCTATGTTGACGGTATAAATAAAACATTTTTTCTAGCATCGCTTATTGCGCTCTTTGGTGCATTGGTTGCTCTTCTCTTCAAGGGTGGTGTCAGGACAAAAGTAAACTAAGCAATATTTGTAAATATTAAGAAATAGCTCTCCAGCAGGGCTATTTTTTAATCATAGCAAATTATGTGGATAAAGTGTTCGACTTATGTTCGTATTAGCTTTATGCTAGTAATCATGAGCATTACCACTGAGCCAAAAGATTACAGCGTTTTATTTCTCGATATGAATTCATTTTTTGCCTCTGTCGAGCAACAAGTCCAGCCCACCCTTCGTGGTCGGCCCATCGGCGTTGCGCCTTATATCGGCAGGACAGGCTGCATCATTGCGGCATCATACGAAGCGAAGCAAATGGGCGTAAAAATCTGCCAAGTCGGCGAGGCGAAGAAGATTTGTCCACAAATCGCAATTATCGAAGCGCAGCCTTCTCTCTACATGATTTATCATAAAAAGATAAAGAAAGTGATCGAGAGTTTTACGCCATATTTTGAGGCAAAAAGCGTTGACGAATTTGCTATTCATCTCACGCCGATGGACCAAAATCGTGAGAAAGCGACCGAACTGGCGCTCAAGATGAAGAAGGCGATTGCTGAAGAAGTTGGGGATTATCTCAAATGTTCCATCGGGATTGCGCCATCTGTATTTCTCGCGAAAATGGCGAGCGAGTTGAAGAAACCAGACGGCCTAACAGTTCTCGAGCTGAAGGATTTGGACAATTTTTACCATTCGCTCAAACTTCAAGATCTTACGGGCATAAATTGGCGGACAGAAGCCTCGTTGCAACGTTTCAAGATAAATTCACCAGCAGATTTCTATGGTAAATCGCTCGAAGAGCTTGTCCGATTGCTCAAGCACATGGGGCGGCTTTGGTATTTTCGATTACGCGGCTATGAAGTCGATGATCACGTGGTGAAGAGTAAGACGATCGGACATTCACACGTTTTGGCTCCAGAATTTCGTACGAAAGACGGGGCAACGGCAATTCTCCGTAAACTAATTTTCAAGGCTGGCTATCGTCTGCGCAAAGAAGGCTACTGTGCAGGTGGTATTTCTCTCATGATAAATTTTCTTGATGGCCAATCTTTTTCGGTCAGCCGTAGATTTTCAGTTTTTTCCGACAATCAGAGTTTTTTGCAAAATACTTATGAACTTTTGAAGGATTGTCCGTGGCGTGGACGGCCTATTTTGGTCGCTGTTTCCTCGTTTGATTTGCAAAGAAAAACTAGTGAGCAGATTTCTATATTTGCAGATCTAGAAAAATCAAAGAGCCTTTCCCTCGTTCTGGACAAGATAAACGATGAATTTGGGGCTGAGACAGTTTTCCCCGCCTCAATGCACACTGCCAAAGATTCGGCGCCCGATCGTATTCCTTTTGGGAAGCCGCGATATGATATTTTACACTGAGATTTTTTTTGATTATGTAGCTATCAGTAAATATTTGCGTAATACTTTGTGCTAGTTTATAATTAATTTAGAACATTTTTTTGTTTTTGTATTTGTGTAACCACAAGAAAAAGTACATTTAAGCGAGGGGCAAGTGGCAAAAATCTCCATCACAAAAGTACTTAGAGCGCGCAGGAAAGTAAGAATCCTGACGGTTTTGTTGTGTGCATTTGTTTTTGCTTTTGCTGTATGGAAGATTGTCATCAATAATCCCTTTGGGACCAAGGCGTCGGCCGGTTGCAATACTGTGGACGGGGTTACGACTTGTACAATTGATCAGCCCGGCAAATTGGCTCCGATGGGCAATGGCGAAGTTTTTTGTACTGGCGATCTTGCTTACGATTGGGCTGGTCAAAAAGCGACCAGCTGTACTACAGGCCAGCAAACGGTGATATCTTCTGGCGCTTCGGTCGTCATCGCAAACACAGCTGCTGTGACAACATATTTCACAAACACTTTGAAAAATCTTACTATTCAGAGCGGCGGGACTGTCACCCATGAGCCGTTGGCAGCAGCGGACACTTCAAACCAAATTTTTGGAAAAAAGGTAAGTATTATCGCGACTGATTATATCAGGGTTGAAGATGGGGCAAAGATAAATGCAGATGGAAAAGGCTATCCTGGAAATGCGACTATGGCCACTCATTCTGATGGCTATCCGACTTATGACACTGGTGGCGGGCACGGTGGACTTGGCTATCAAGCCACCAACAAGTTTGCTTGGGGTGGCGGTGGTAGTAGCAGTGTCTCGACAGGAGGCACAGCCTCGAGCTACACATCTCCTAGCGCGACTACACCCACACAGTTCCCGTCTTTATCTGGCTCTACGCTTTTGCATGGCGCTTCTGGCGGTGTAGCTTGTATCGATACTACTGCTTGCTTCACAGGTGGTAATGGCGGAGGCTACATTCATTTAGAAGCCCCAAAAGTTCAAATATTCCCTACGGCGCAGATAACAGCAAGCGGAAGTGCTCCAAACTATACACCTACACTTATCCCGGCTGGTGGTGGCGCCGGCGGAACGATAGAAATTGCAGGACAAGGCGCAAATGGGATTGTGTCTTACTGGCCTGATCTTGGTGATCCAGCGGCGACAATAGTTCCTGGTGGTCTCTCTGCAACTGCTGCAAATAGTGGTAACTCAGGCAAATTTACGAATTCGTTGTCCTTCGGCTTGCCGCTGAGCAATATTTTCGTAGGCAGCATGCTGAATTCTCTTGGCGGTGCCGCGGCTCTATCTAGCTGGACTGGACATATGCCAGCTGGCGGCGGCGGTGGAGCCGGGGGAAAAGTAACTCTTAGCGGTAAATATGTCCCACTTTGTGAAATAAATGTGGCATCTGTTAAGAACACTAGCGGCCATTATTACATTCCTGCTGGTTGCGAAGGTAGTGACGTAATAATAAATGGGGATATAACTGTATATGCTGATGATGCGAAAGTGCTTCAGAATGATTCACTGGATGCGCGGACGGCTTGTACGGATCCAGCGATAACAAACTGTGATAGTCACAGAAAGTTTCAATCGCTTACATTATCAAACAATGCAAAGCTGACACATAACGGCGTGACTATCCCAGAGATGATATCTGATGATTCAAATGTCAACAAATCGCTGGCTGATGAAGTTTACGGCACAGCTCGCTGGAAAAAGGTGGATATTGAAACTGCTGGAGATTTGATAATCAAAGATACTTCTAATATCAATGTTACTGGCAAAGGATATCCTGGCGGGGTTTTTTGCAATGCTTCAGGAACTGGCGTTTGTAGTACTACTTTGAATGCGAAGGCTGGCTATGGACCTGGAGGATCGTTTGGCGGTCAGTGGCCTTGGGGAGCTGGAACAACGAATTGTGGCTATGGCGCGAGCTACGGAAGCCTTGGCTCTGCCATGAAAGATTGTTTGACGAATCTTGTTGATACGTCTGTAGCGAAATACGGTGATGCCGACTTAAATTTAGCTAATAAACTTGAATTTGGATCTGGTGGCGGTGGTTTGCAAGTTCCTGCTGGTACTAATTCAACTTTGACTGGTGGCTCTGGTGGAGGCAGAATCAAACTTTTGATTAGCGGCACTTTAAATTTGTCTCCGGTAAATAATCCTAATGTAATACTAGCCAATGGTGGAAATGGGGCTTGTTACGGCGCAACGTCTCCTTCATGTGGGGCTGGTGGATCTGGCGGCTCAATTCTGATCAAATCGAAGTTCTTTTCGATTCCGAATACTGGTGTAGCCTTAGGTATTGAAGCTGGCGCGCCAAAAATGACTACGGCAACACCAGGCTCAGTGTCTAGCGATGTTTATCTTCCGATATTTTTTCAAGCAAAGGGAGGAGACGGAGGCCTGGGCGGCGCCTCGCAGGGTGGTGGCGGCGGAGCTGGGCGAATAATGGTGAAGAAGCTACTCTTGAGCTCGACGCCAACATTAAAGAAAACGTTGACTGCTCAGAAAAGGGGAGGGGTTTCAAATTCATCTTTCGATCCATATACATTGCAAAAAGATGATGAAATAGGAGTCTTAGTTGAAGTCTATGGTGTCGAGGAGCCACTTGTATTTCGTGACAGCTGGCTAAAGTCTTCAAACGGGAGCTGCCAATATGTAAGTAATAGTGGCGAGTTTAACCTCACTAGCTCCCCTTGGCCTGCTGGAAGTGATAACGCTGATGGCTATAGTCTGAGCCTAGACTCTGGAATGAAAGATGCAGGCACAGGTGCTATTTTGATATCATATCAGTGTAAAGTCCAATAAATATGAAAAAAACTTCAATATTCAAAATTTTAGCAAAGAGAAAAATCGTTCTATCTAGTGCGATATTTCTCGGCTTGGCGGCTGCTGTCCTTTCGGGCACATTTATCTTCTATCGATATTTTCAGCCAGTGAAAGCTGCAAATTCTTGTGCAGCTAATGTTTTGACGGTGAATACTGGAGCGACCGCAAAGATCGTAGATAATTTTTTGACTGGCTCAATTACGCCTTGCGATAACACAAATGTTTCTGGCTATGATATTACAGTTAGCGGTACTGGAGTGAAGCTGATACTGGCTGGATATAATACTTTCAAAAATATTTCAGTTTTGTCTAATGCTACAATAACCCATGAGGCGCTGTCCTCTCTAGATATTGAAACAGACGGTGCGAGTTTGCTGCCTACTGGCGAGGCCAAAAAAGTTCAAATGGTTATTTCTGGAACATTAACGCTCGATACCGGTGGCAAAATCTCGGCTGATGGTCTTGGCTATCCTGGCGGCACCGCTACTCACACTGCTGGCTTTGGCTTTGGCGGCGGTCAGGCTACTCAGGCTGCACTAGCTTCTACTGTTATCTTGGCTTTTGGTCCTGGCGGAGGTGCTTTCGGTGGTGTCGGCGGTAGTGGATTCTCCAATCCATCTCTGACAGCTGCGACGGGTACGGCTTACCCAAACTACTATGATCCGTATATTTTTCGCGCTGGCTCGGGCTCAGGATACAATGCGGGGCATATAAATACTCCGGTTCCTGTTGTCGGTTCAAGCGGTGGAGGAAGGATATATGTTCGGGCTGGTACAATAAACATCAAAAGTGGCACTATTTCAGCAAAAGGTAGCACAGGGCTTGCGCAGATACGAAAATATACTCTAAATGTTGTGAACAGATATTCTTTTACGGGGGGTGGCGCCGGAGGCACAATCTGGCTAGTCGCTGATACTATTGTTGCGCCAAAAGGGGCCACAGGAGTCACGCCCGATGTGTCTGGCGGTGCTATCGGAGGTGACTATCAGATCACAACAACAAATAGTGCAGATGATAAAGTTATTGCATCGGCTATTCATGACGGAACAAACGGTGTGAGTGAAATATTTGTGGATAGCCAGGAGAAATCGGATTTATACAAAAATTATTTTGGTTATTTAAGTACTGCTGGTGGTTTGCCATCGTCAGCAACAGCAACATTGACAGGTTCTCTGAAAGGCACAGCAGCTGGCGGCGGTGGGGGTGGTAGGATCCGTGTAGAGGCAAAAGTTGTTCGTCCGTCTTGTACTATTATCTCCGGAACTACTATTCCTGACTATTGTGAAAACGGAGATGTGGTCGTTGGCAATGGTCTCACAATCAATATGGATGCCGTAACAGTTTTGCAAGATTCCACACGCACTCTGTGTACTGATCCGACTATTTCAAACTGCGATAGTGCTAGACATTTTAACAGCCTTACGCTTCAGGGGAACGCGAAGCTTACCCATAATCCAATTACTTCTGGCGATCTATTAGTTGGCGGTACACCTTATACCACACTTCAAGGTGACTCATTGATAAAAGGTGCCGCTCGTTGGCGAAAAGTAGACATCACAGTTGATGACTATATAAGTCTGGCAACCGGTAGCTCGATAGACGTGAGTGAAAAAGGCTATACCGGCTCTAACAATACATCGGCTGCACTTGGACGAGCCGCAGGAGCGACAAATACCAATCAGGGCGGTGGCTATGCCGGAAAAGGCGCGGGGAATTCTCTGGTTAGTTATCCACCGGATTTCCAGACAAAGGTGATCAGTGGTAATTTTGATTATACGTCGACTTATTTAGATAGCGGCAAAACCTATCCACTATTTGACGCTGGTTCTGGGGCTGGAACTGCAAGTGCTGGAGGCGGTGGTAGGATTCACTTAAATGCAAAGAGCTTGACACTTGCTCCAGGGTCTTCGATCTCGGCAAATGGTACTGGCGTGGCAGCAAGTATGGCAGCTGGTGCTGGCGGCATGATTTGGATAGATTCTCAGAGCTATAGCTTTCCATCTGATCTTCCTGAGGCAGTTGTCACTGGTGGAACTGGCGCAAATGTTGGAGAAAACGGCTATATCTATACAGATATCTTCACACCAAATCTTATTTCAGCAAATGGCGGCAGCACGACAAACGGATTCAACGGTGGCGGTGGACGAATAATAATTCATCAGACTGTTGCGACTCAGAATCAGCCAATCATTACGAAGAGTGTGAAAGTTGTTGAACGACCAGGGATGACAGGTACAGCGGTGACAGACCTAAATCCTTATGCTCTTATCCTTGACGATGTGATTGAAGTGACTATTGCGGTTACAGGTCTGACACCAGGCACACCAAACACTACTATTGATGAAAATGTTTTGGCCGCGCCGACTGGCCAATATTGTTCGCCAATTTCTGCTACCGCTGCAACTCCGGCGAGTCCAAGTACAGCTCCTACAATCTCGACAGGCATAAAGCTTTTGACTTGGACATTTACGCCAACAAACACAAGCTCGTCTATGACATATAAATGCAGGGTGGTGAAGTCATGAAACTTTTCAAGCTAACATTTTTATTAGTTTTACTTACAGTAGTCTTGCAGCCTGGTATTATTCGAGCTGCAAACAATTCTTTACCAGATGTTATGTTTGGCAGTACGAAGCTGACCCAAAACGGAAAAAATTATTTTGGCGGAGTGACAGGCAACTACGCAGTTCTAAACAATTCCTCATCTCCAGATTTTGGTTTTCGCAATGATCAGAAGTGTGTGAAAAGCGATGGTACGCTGGTGATTCAGTCGATCACGTCGCCAAAATGCTTTGTCCTGACTAGTTCAAACTCAGCTGTAAACTTGCTTACGAGTCGCTCCTTTATTCGTATCGGTACTAACGACGAGCAGGCGATTTATGAGTTGCCGGCGCTATATTTTAGCAAGAGCACTATCGCTGGCGATGTATTTGGCAATATTGATTATAGTAAATTTTCTTTCTGGGGAAATAACACTTCTACTTCTGGTGATTCAGCTTGGACGACCAGTGGCTATGCGATGAATCCAAAATCACAATCTTCATGGCTAGACTCTAGCGGCAGCGGGACGACGGCGTACAACAGCTACTATGCCAAGATCAGGGCGATGGCAGACAACGGGAAAGTTTTTTCGCCTGCTGATACTACATATTTAAACTCGAGCACTGACATTCATATTTATTTGCAGAGCAAAGACATTGCTAGTAGTTCTTCGGCAAATGACGAAACGAATCTTTATCCTGAAGGAAAGACGTGGATTGTTGATGCTACTTCTTATAACCCTACTACTAATGGTGATCTGAGCATTAGTAATACTTCTGGCAAAAGAAAAATTACATATCATGGCATTGGAACTATACTCGTAAAAGGAAACGTAGACGTTGCGGCAAACGTAGAAATCATGCCTGCAACTGATAAGGACAAGCTAGGAATTATCTCTATCGCAGGTGACTAATTAGTGCCTCGTCTGAAATCGATTTTTTGACTAAATACAAGTGCCAAAATTTCTTCTCTGAGACACAATATTATTGTGGAAAAGTATTTGGTATTCTCGCATAAATTGGTCTATAATTAGATTAATAAAAACTAACGTTTTTCATATTTCGGGGAGGGAAGCGTAGATGCGAAAATTTAGCCCCATGAAAAGTCTCCAACAAATGCTTGGAGATATATCTAGTCGTACAAATGCGGCTCATTTTTTGCGCTCAAATATCCACGAGAAAAAGCTAAATGGTGGAGTTAGCTTTCAAAAAGTTGTCTTAGTCACATTTGTTCTTGCAGCAGCTCTAATCTGCGGATTTTTGTACAATAATCAACCACAAAAAGCGTATGCTGCAAATTGTCGGTGGACCGGTTCGGTAGGGAACGCAGACTGGATGACTGCGGGAAACTGGACAAGTTGCGCTAGTTTGGTTCCTCAATCAGGTGATTCAATAACCTTCGACTCTAGCGGTACACAGGTCGTAAATCTTAACAGCTCTACTTCTATTGCGAATTTGACCATCGCAAATACATTTGCAGGCACTATCACAGTTGGCGGAGGCTATACTTTGACAGTGTCTACAAACTATCGTCAATATGCAGGAACTTTCAATGCTCCGGCTGCTGGGTCAATAAGGGTTGGCAACCAGTTTATGAATGACCAAGGCGTGTTTAACGCTAGTACCAGTCTTGTAGATCTCTATAATGTTACAAACGCAGGTTCTGCTGGTTTCTGGGGTAATACTACTTTTTACGACCTAAGCATCACGTCACCAACAGCAACCCCAGTTTTGTTCGAGCAGACTAGGACTCAAACAGTTCTTCATAACTTTGTTGCGAAAGGTACTTCAAGCCAAAATCTTATTTTGACCAGAAATGCAGGCTCAAATTGGATCCTTGACCTAAAAGGAACGTATTCTATGGAATACGTCTCAGTCAGCTATTCCACAAGCTTGAGAGCAGGATATCTAAATCCACCAAACTCTTTCAACGGACCTAGCAATACAGGCTGGTTTCCGCCGATCAATGTATCTGGCTCATGCAGCTCGACTTCAGCTGAGACAGTTTATCTTGTTGTTAACGGCACTTTAAATACCCAATTTGCAACGACTGCTGGTGGTGCACCATGCACATACACAATTTCTGGGGTATATAGACCAAATAAGGGAGATGTTATCCAGACTTTTGTGAACAAGATTGGCGCATCGGATCCGACTGATGCACAAAAAGCAGTTGCAGTTATGAAATACAATACGGCCGGCAATGATGTGACGGGCTTGGACTTGAGAGAAAAGACACTATCTATCGGTACTCTTGATTCACAGGTGGTTACATACTCAGACCTCAAAATGTACGACTATGTCAATACGACTACTCGTAAGAACATTCTATATGATTGCACTGACGCTTATGGACCTAATAATTTTTTCAATCTCATGTCCAAAGCCTCTGGTTACTCGCAACAGCTGACAGTCTATATCCCAAATGGTGGCACTTATTCGGGACAGACTAGCGGCTACCGGGTAGTCACGGAAACTGATTATCTTCAGATTGCCACTGGTGGGACGTACCTAGGCGCCAATGACTCGACGATGGATCTGAAAGCTACTGGCACGCCATTTACCAAAAGTGGTACTTTTGACCCAGGTACATCTAACTTCATCTACTCTGCTGCCGTTACAGTGACAGCAGCTACTTACTATGATCTTACACTTCTTGGTACTGGCTCAGACACTGTTCTCGCTGCCGGGACGTTGACTGCTCTGCGTAATTTCACTATCGGAAATGGTACAGCAACGACTGTCGTTCGAGCAAATACGAATAATCCGATAATCAATATTGGCGATTCGCTTGCTCGACCAACATTTCTGATTAGTAATGCTAGTACCTTCTACGCCTCACCCTCTGCTGTGATGAATGTTTACGGTAGCTTCACAGCGCACGGAACCTTTACGCACAACAACGGCACAGTAAATATTTTCTTGTCGACTGGCGATCACGGCCATATCACGGCTGATAATGCTCCTGTTTCGAAATTTTATAACCTAAACATTACTCGTGGAGCGACCGCTACTGTAGCTTACAAGATTTATTTTGATACTAACTTTACTGTCGATGGCAATCTTACGATGAGAAACGATACAGATGTCAGACTTTATATTGAGAGCAAAACAGCTTCTATCGGCACTATCTCAGTGACAGGTGATATCATTTTCCCAGCAACACCAGCGAACACTGGTGGTATCTCTATCGGGGATAATATTTCTAGAGATTCTAATGGTAATCCTATATACGCTTCTTGGCCTTCAATTGATTTCAAAGGCAATTTCCGTCAATTGGATACAGATGTAAACCCAGGAGGATCAAGTATAGTGATCGCTGGTTATTTGACTGCATCGGGTTCCACCAATCAGCACTTTGAGCGTGCTCGGAGCACTTACAATGCTGGCACCGCATACCAACCGAGCTTTCTTTCTGGTGATCTGTCTTCGGTAACCTGGAAGATAAATAAACCCGTTGCAGGCACATTTGTCATTCCGGACTCTGACTTTGTCTTCGATAATGTGGTGTGTGACGCAAACTATGATGCAGAGTTTCAGAAAAATGGTACAAACACTATTGCCTTGAATAATTTTAATTACGGAAGTGATTGCAACTTTACCCAACCAAATGACGCAGACATGTTCTTGCTTTTTGGCAATTTCACTATGAATGCGGCTGGCAAAACTTTCTCCATCAACCCTACTTTCAAGACACAATTTGGCTATCTGCTAAGCAAGTTTTTCTATGTTTCGGACTTTGTGAATGACGAAACTTGGTCAAAGGGTGACGTTGTCATAAACAATGGTACTCTTACTTTTCCGACAGCTTACGCTACTAAGATGCGCAGCCTGACTATGAATGCTGGAAATTTCAACGCTCCAGGAGGTACGGGAGAACTGATAATGTACTCGAACTTTACAATTGGTGCTGGCGCAACTTTCCATAATAATTTGGGTAAAGTTAAATTTTTGACTGACTATATTGGCAGCTACATTACTGTGGCCAACTCTGCGGCGAGCACGTTCTACACTCTAGACTTTGGCAGAACACTGACAACCAAAAGAATTGATTATACAGGTAACTGGGCTGGCGGCATAGAAATAAGGAGTGCCCTAGTCGTTGATAGCAACTTTCAAATATACAATAGCAGTGAAAGCCCACTAAACATTTCTAAGATTAATTCAGCCGACGCTCTCCCTGTGACAATAAATGGCAACTTCACACTTCTTCATACGGATGAGACGGGTGCAATAGGAATTGGCAATTCTAATGTACCAGCTACTTTTCCAACGTTTGATTTGAATAGAGATTTTTCATACGAAGAAAATACCGACACAGCAGGGGACGCGAAAGTCTATCTTTGTATGAAGTTCATCGTTTCTGGTACTGTCGATCAGCATTTTACACGACTTAGAACTTTATATCCTTATGGGGTTACTCCTGACTATTTGGCCGGATATTTTGTTAACGTAACTTGGCAATTTAGAATGGGCGCTGGCGCCCATGTCATCGCCGATACAGACTTCATATTCAACGGCGTGGTTTGCGATGCCAATTATCGTGCAGAATTTTTGAAAAAAAATAGCAATAAGATTGCTCTGACAAATTTTCAGTATAACAACGGTTGTAACTTTATTCAGCCACTCGACGCAGTCGATAGCTTCCTTTGGTTCGGCGATTTCACGATGAACGCTAATTCGACTTTCACAATCAATCCGCTGTTTAAGACCCAGTTTGGATTTATGCGTAGTAAATTCGGGATCAGTTTTGTGGGTAACCAAACTTATCCTGAGCGTTGGTCGGGAGACAGTCTGCCATATTACTTCGACACAGGCACAAACGGTAATATTACTGTAAATAATGGCACTCTGGAGTTTCCGACTGGCTATGTAACAACGGCTGGTGGCGTGACGATAAACGGGGGAGTGCTGAAGGCTCCTGGAGGTGCAGGAAACCTGAGCGTCCACTACAATTTCGTACAGACTGGCGGTAGCTTTGTTCACCAAAATGGTTTGGTTACTTTGCTTGCTGATTATGCGAACAATACAGTATCTTCGATCAATAATTTATTGACGTTTTACAAGCTAGATATTACGAAGTATCTTGGCGATACATTCAGTATCTTACTAAAAAGTAATATTCAGACCGATAGCGATCTGACTTTTGGCAACAGGATGACGAGTTTAATTAACTATCCTCTAAATCACCTAATTTTTCGTAGTGAATCAAGCCTCAATCCTACAGTTACCGTAAAAGGAAATTTCATACTTCCTGACTACGGGAATAGAAATTGTTCTACTTTTGGTGCAACAACATATCCAAATCAACTCAATGTCGATTTGTGGGGCGACCTGTCAGCGCCAGCGACGAACGCAGTTGTACTAGACGCGAACTTCCACTTTGTGGGTGATCGTGAGCAGCAAATTGATGTAAACGCTCACCTGGAGAACGATGATACTTGGAAGGGTGTTTGGCTAAGCAATGGTAAATGGGAAATAAATAAGAGCTCTGCGTCCGGAAAAGTATCTCTAGCAAAAAACTTTATTGCGTCTAGCGTACATGGCATTATTGATAATAATAACGGTCACCCTCTGTATATGGATGTTAAGAAGGGTGTTCTTGACATGAACGGTAAGAATTTCGTTTTGCTCGGCCGGACAAATGATTTCATAGACGGTAGCGGCGGATTTGCAAACTTGGTTGATGTTACGCTTTCGGCGCAGGATGCAGGGACAATCAGGCTCCTGGGGACCGAACAAACCCCTAGGTTTGTTGTCCTCTCTAGATTCTCAACTGTTGAATACTATGATCAGAATGCAAATGGTAGAGAGATAAAGAAATGGAACTATGGGAATCTCAAGATAAACGCGGTAAACGGCGTGACAAAGGGAAAGTACTCTTTGCCAGCCTCTCTCGTGGGCTATTGGAAGATGGATGAAAGTAGTTGGTCGGGCATAGGAAGTGTTAAAGATTCGACAATTCTGGCCAATAACGGAACCGCAGCCAATGGTGCCGCGCCGGTGACGGGCAAATATGGGAATTCCGGTAGTTTCAATTATAGTATGAATAGTCTGGTAGACGCTGGCTCGATACCAAATGTTGATTTGACAAATGAAGTGACTGTATCAACGTGGGTAAACTTTGACAGCTTTCCCTGTGACCAAGCCCAGGGCTTTTTCTCAAAGGATCATGATCTGACGCTATATGCTACTTGCAGGAGCTATAATGCAGTCACTAATTTCCCACCACGTTATAGTTTCGTGTTCTCGACACCTGGCGGTCTAGTTGGTTCACAGTTTGCTGCGCCAGTGACCGGTAATTGGTATCATGTTGTCGGTGTATATAAGCAATATGAATACATGAAGATATACGTAAACGGGGTTCTCTCTAGCACTACGCCTATTACAACCAAACGGTCTGAAACAGCTAGTAATTTTCGGATTGGTAGAGGCTACAGTGAGCGAGTCGATTGTGTTGGCTTCGGAAGTGCTAGTTGCGATAGCTGGAATAATGTAGATACTCTTAGTGGACGACTTGATGAGGCAAGGCTTTATTCTGTTGCTCTGACTGATCAGCAAATTGCTAATTTGTATAATAATAATGATGCTGGTCCCTTACCTGGTACTAATATTCAAAACGATGTCTCGATTGTGGCCGGTACCCTTGACGGACAGGGTCGTGAAGCAAGCGTCGGTGGCAACTGGACCAACCAAGATACTTTCTTGTCGAAGGACGGCAAGGTAACCTTCACGTCTGCAGATAAGACAGACTTCGTGAATTCGATTGGTACGACTATTCCGGCTATCAAGCTACTTAATAACAACAATCAGCAGTGGGGAAGTGTTGGGTTCGACAGTGGTATTTCTGATGGTGGCCAGTGGAAGTTTGTGGATACGAACAATCATATAATCCTGCAAAACAATCTATATGTTGCAAATGGCAATGTTGCGACCGATGCAGCCGATCTAGATAATAAGCAGATGACGGTCATGGGTGATGTTGTCCTGACTGGTGGCAAGCTGACGGCTCGTGGCTCTGTGATAAATGTCGGGGGTAATTGGTCAAACACGGGCGGCACTGGAGTTCTCGCATATGGTACGTCTACGGTGAAGTTTACGAAGGCTGATGGGCCACAAAATATTTCAGGCAACACTACTTTTTATAATCTGACAAAGCAAGTTTCGACAGAGCAGCATTGGATATTTGCAAAAGATTCTGTTACTTCCGTCATGGGCAAGTGGACGGCAACTGGTACGCAAAACAATATTTTGTTTGTCGAGAAAGACGGCGTTGCAAACAACGGTGATCATTGGAAAATCTGGCTAAATAACGTATCTTCTGGCAAGGATTTGCAGTGGCTTGCGGTACGTGATTCAAACAACATTTCAGTTCAAGAGATAAATGTTGCAGCTGATAAAGTATATGATCTTGGAAACAATATTCGCTGGATTTTTGGAGGTATTGATATATCCGGATCATGCAACCTCTATGATGAAGCTGTTACGACTTTTTGTGCTCCTGGCGCGAATATAGTTTCGGTGGCTGTAAATGATGAGATCCAGCCGATGAAAGGCAGTATCGCAGCTGATGGAACCTGGAGCGTCAGCGGTATCCTTGGTAAAGCGGCGGGTGCGACGATAACTGTTTATCTAGATGGTGTGGCAATAGAGAAACGTGCAAATCTAGTTGCTGTTTCGAACGCTACTAATATCATCAACGCTAAATTATTCGAAAATCATCTCACTATCGGAGCTGAGGGTAGCGCAATGATCAATAATGGTAATTTGGCACTGTTTGGCCACTCTATAGCGGCTGATGATGACATAATTTTCGATATAAATGTCTCAAGTAAAAAACTGACTCTTCTAAATACAGGAAAAGTTCTTCGAGACGAAGTCTTGTATGTTGGGGGGAACAATAGTTCTTTGTATCAGCCGAAATTTGGAACGATGACTGGTGATCTGATCACAGCGCCTAGCGTTCATATCGGGCCAAGTGCAAAGATGGATCTTTCAAATTGTACAGATATTGATGCATGTAAAATAAATGTTGATGGCGGAAACTGGAGAAACGATCTGACTGGTTCGTTTGCAGCTGGCTCTTCAACTGTCAATTTCTCTGGCACTGCAAATGATCAGGAGATAAAGACAGGTAATGCTGCCTCAAAATTCGATAAATCGGTAATCAATGGCACGATTCAGACAAATAGCTGGGTTTCTCCTGACATAAATCCTTATCAATACCAAAAAGAGATTACGATCAACGGGCCATACTCAGCTGGCGGAAGTCCTAGTGCAACTCTTTCAAATGGCTTGGTCGCTGAGTACAAGATGAATGAAGCCTCTTGGACGACAAATGGCCCAGTTCTAGACTCGACAACAAATGGTGCAAACGGCATAAATACACGAGCAAATACAACAGATACTGGCAAATTTGGGCGAGGTGGTGATTTCAACGCCACGAATACAAGCTATGTTGCTTTGCCTGCTGCCGTAACTTCTGGCTTGAATAAGTTTACGATCTCGATGTGGGTAAACGAAACACAAGCTGGACCAGTTAACGATGACAGGACCCTGATTGGCAATTTTAGCACCAGTAATGAAGGTTCTCTTCGTGTGACAAGTAGGGGCGGACGATTGGGAATGCTGGCCTCAAAAATGAATTCGAGCTACCTCAATACAGCTAATACTTTTGATGGCACAGGCGTCTCCAGCACGGGGACATATAGCATTTCAAATAATAAGTGGAACCATGTTGTTGTGGTTGCTGATGGTATGCAGATATCTCTATATGCAAACAGTGAAGCTGACGGAAAAATGATACATCTCGGGTCAAGTCCAGCAGACAGAGGATTGACTGCTCTGTCAATGTACTTGGGCGCACAAAATTATAACAATTCTATTCCAGCAGCTTCTTACTACACCGGAAAAATTGATGATGTTAGGATTTACAATCGAGCACTCTCTGATGCGGAGATTGGGATATTGGATCAGGCCTCGGAGGATAATTCTTTCGACGTAAATAAACTTAATCTTGTGGATTACAAGGCAGTTCTCGACGATGGCGAAGTTGCTCGTTACGATTTTGAAGACCAAGCAAATGTAGGTAAGGATGTTTCGGGAAATAGCAATAATGGAGTACCTACTGGAGATATTACTGCTTTTGGCAAATTTGGAAATGGTTTGAAGTTCACCGCAGATGGTCAGAATTTAAGCTTGGGCAAACCATCGATACCTGGCCCTGGAAGCGAATTTTCGGTTAGTACCTGGTTTTACCAAAGCGCATATGCCTTCAGCTCTCAATATCTTGTATCTCAGACCGACTCAGCTGGTTCGGGCTTCTCGATCTTTACCGGTGTCGCTGATACCTCGGGCAATTACGATGACATTCTTGTTGGTGACGCTACAAATGATGCAACGGTATGGAAGGTCCCTGTCCTCTTCTCGGTCGGATCTGGCGCCTGGCACCATGTTGTAGTTGTCTCAAAGAAAAATGGAGCAGATCTATACTTCGACGGCATCTTGAAAGCCTCCAAGACTTCAGCTCTCTCATATGGAAATAACTCAGATAGCCTGGTCCTTGGCAAGAAAAATTTGACTGTATCTGGTGGTGACCTCAAGGGTGGGCTTGATGAATTCAGAATATATGATCGCTTGCTCACTTCGAGCGACGTTTCAACCTTGCACACTAGCAACACAACTTCTGACTGGGCAAATTTCTATACACATGCATTAGAAACTGGACAAGATATTATATTTACTGCGAGTGACAAGACTACTCTCTTACCATTTTACCGTGATAAATTCACAGCAAGTGGCCAAAATTCTCGCTTTGTTGTGAAAGTCCCGAGTGTCCCTGCAAATAGCTCAACGAATATCTATGCGTACTATGGTAACACACACTCAGACAGGAGCGATGCAAGTTTGATCACTTCTGCTCTTCCTGCACCAAAAGGTGCATGGTCGCTTGATGAGGGAGTCGGAACTACAGCAAAAGATGCTACCGCGAATGCTAATAATTGTTCTGTTGTTGCTCCGCCTGACTCTTGGACCGGTAGCGGCAAATCTGGCGCTGCGCTGGTTGGCGGAAACACAACGTTGAATTGGAACACGTGGAATTATGCCTTGTGCGGAAATGGGGCATCAATAAATTCAATTTCTGGTGCGATTACTCTTGAAGCCTGGGTAAACATGGCTTTTCCTGTGTCCCAAAATGTTAGTGGTAGCATCTTGTACAGAGAAAATTCTTACGATCTTGGTATCAGCTCTACATATACTGATTCTATTAATATAGACAGGTACAAATTTAGTCTTTATACGAGCAGTGGATGGAAAACAATTTATTCCGACTTCACAGCTACGCCTGGAAAGTGGCAGCACGTTGTGGCGACTTGGGACAATGGTAGCAAAATCATGAAATTGTATGTCGACGGTGTTTTACGAGCTTCTGGGAGTGAGTATGTTGCCAATTCGCTAGCTGCTTCATCGAGTGTCTTTAGTATCGGCGTTGGCCTCTATCAGAATTACGATAGGCTTCAAGGTCAAATTGATGATGCTAGAGTGTATAATGTTGCTCTCGATCCTGCACAAATAGCATTGGACGCAATAAGTAAGCCTTTCTACTCACTCAACTCTGTGGCACCAGTCGCTACAAATACCGCGTACGCTCCAAGTATCTTGTTCAGTGATACTGAAGCCACTTGGCAAGCAGAATCAAACGGTACATGGATAACCTCTGATGATTTCCACGCAAATACACTCACACTTGGTGATGGAGGTCTAAATGCAGGTGTGGGCGATGTCCATATCTACAGTGATTTCTCTCAGGTGCAAGGAACTAAAACAAGTAAGTTTACTGCTCCTGGTGCAAACAAAACTATGTATGTTGGCGGAAACTTTACCCACACTAGCGGGCAATTTATAACAAATGGTGGAACGCTTGCCTTCAATTCAAAGGCTTCGGATGTCAAAAATATTAAGCTAAATGGCATCTCTCCAGATAATTTGGCTTTTGATAGTGAAACAACAAACAGAGGACAATGGAAGTTTGCTGATACCGACACTGCGGTAGCCGTCGCAAACGATTTCACACTTGGTAAAACAGTAACTACCACGGCTGGCCTAGGCTCTGCGCCAATTACTACAAGATACATTTGGTATCCAGATGGTGCTCAGGGGATGATCAAGCAGGATACGGTAACAGGTATTAAGACATCCGTACCTGTACTACCTGGCGGGGGACTCTTCAACGTACATGGTAGTAGTGTCGACAAAGATGGAAACGCTTGGTTATCTTTTGACAACTATCCAGTCACAGGCTGGAACGGTTATCAGTCGATTAGAATTGATGCTGTGACAAATCAAATTACGAAATATCCTTCAGGCGGAGGGCCCATCGTAGTTGACTCTGCGGGCAATATTTGGATGTCGCAAGCTAGCTCGACAAATTATCTAATCAAATATAACTCTGCTGGTACTGAAGTCTGCCGAGGAACTACTAGCTATCATGCAAATGCAATGGCCGCAGATAGCAACGGAAATATTTGGGTGGCGGGAAATAATCAATATGGTATGGACGAGCTGCTCAAATTTGATCAGAGCTGTACTCAAAAAGTCATTGGTGACTCCTCGTCCCAACCTCTTGGTATCGCAGTCGATAGCGATAACAATGTCTGGGTTACTAGCAGTCTCGAGGGGGTTGTCAGAAAGATCAATGGCAACACTGGCGCCACAATGGCAATTGTTAGCACTGAGAATGGATATCCTGTTGGTGTTGCTATAGACGCGAATAATGATGTTTGGGTTGCAAACGATTCTAGCTATGGCACTGTAGTCAAGATAAGCCATACGACAAATACGGTGGTCAAAACTGTTGATGTCAGCGCTGGTCCATATGGTATTTCAATTTCAGGCGACGGAAAAGTTTGGACAACCCATTTGGGCTCAAATAATACAACCAAGATTGATCCAGTCACAGATACTGTTACAAATTACCCTGCCTCCGGTGCTGTATTCACAGTCGGTGACATGACTGGTTTTGCATTGCAAAAATTTGTCTTGAAGAATGATACGCAAGTAGCTCTCGGGCTGGATCTTCAGGGAAAAACACTGACAACAAAAAATGTTAAAATTATCGACACGGGAAGAATTACAGTAAGTGAGCCTTCTTCGGTAATCGTTTCAGGCGACTGGCAAAATAATGCAGATGCCGAGACATTTAAGGACGCCACCGGATCCGCGAAGCCTTTATGGGTCGCAAATTTTAATGGCACTTCACAGCGCATTCTTGGAAATACAGTCTTTTCAACGCTGAAGTCTACAAACTTTACTGCTACTTTCAGAGAGATTGCTTTCGGTGCTGGCACCACAACAGAAGTTACTAAATATTTGGATATTGAGGGCAAGAGCTCTTCGGCTAGATCTATCACTCTCAAGTCAACTGCTACTGGGAACAAGTGGAACATCAAGGTCTCTTCAATTTTGACGCCGAATCATCTAGTAGACTCTGTCAACCTATATGATTCGAATAATACAAATTCTGTTTATCTCTGCGCCTCGAATTCTAATGGTTCAACCACGGATAATATTCGTTGGAATATTACTGCTATTTCTTCTGCACCGGGCGTTTGCGGACTGCCAATTTCGATCGTCATTTCTGGCAAAGATCGTGTGAAGGTAGGCGAAACATTCAGCCTTGACTGGGCTGTGGAAGAGGCCGATTCATGTGATTTCACCAGTAATCCCGTGAATGCTAGCTGGAATACTGCTAGAACAATTCCTCCGGCTGATGTTCACGATTGGACAGGTTCTGTCCCATTAGCTATCAGCAATACAACAACTTTCACTATGACATGCAAAAATTCAAGTAATCCTGGCGGTGTTGTTAAGACTAAGACGGTCTCGATAAATGGTGGAATTTGTACCTTCAACGATAACAATACTGTGAACGCGATGCTCTTCTGCGAGAATGCATTTAACTTAAAAGGCGACAATTCTACCTTTAACGGCGCTGTCAGCTCACAGAATATGTCTATCGACGGGGCAACGCAAAACAACAGATTCAACTATGAATATGATACAGACGGAAACGCACCTCCAGGATTTCGTTATTTGAATATTCCTAGACCAAGCGAGGTGGGCAACAAGCAGTAAAATCAAATTGGCTATTGTTTAAAGAATAGTAATATTATAAAATGTAGTAAGTAATAATGCGCACTAGGAGGGACAATGGATTTGGAAAATGTGCTAAAGGGGCAGACCCCAGCACCGGCCACTTCTGGCCAATCGCCTGAGGCGGAGATCACACAATTTCAAGAGAAAAATAAAGTGAATATTTCACTGGTTTTACTTTGGTCTGCTGCGGCAATTGCCGTTCTCGGGACAGGTTTATTCTTCTTGCTAAGCTCAAGCGCTCACCAAGACGTTGTCGAGTATCAAAAAACATTGGTTGCCAAAGATGACGAGATTGAAAAGGGCAAGAAAAACGCAAATGAAAAGGAAATCGTATCAATAAAAGCAGTCGTCGCTCAGCTAAAAAATGCTGAAGCAAACCGTTTCTCAATGGTTGATTTTTTGCCTTTGTTTTTCGCTCATGTAGATAAAAATGTAACTCTAAATACTCTAGCAGTCTCAAGCGAAGGTGTAATCAGCTTCACAGGCAATACCGATAGCTTCAAATCGGCCGCTGAACAGGTTATGGCTTTGAAGGCATGGAAAATCAAGGATACTGAAGCGCTTTCGGGTGTGAACCTCGGGGCTGTCTCAGCAACTCGAAGTGAGGATGGCAAGGTTACTGTTCCTATCGCTATAAACGCTACGTTTGATAAGAAATTGCTCCCAGACGCGATTGCATTAGTGCCTTCGACTAGCGGCACAACAACAGGAGGTTCAAATGCCAAAGTTCAATAACGAGAGATTCCAAGCTGTTTGTGCGGTTTTCATAGCAATTGCAGCGATTGTAGTCTGCTGGCAGTATGCGCTCCCATCATACAACAAGAACGTATCAGATCAAGCAAAATATAAGGCTGATGTAGCTGCTGCCGACATTAAGCTCGCTTCTGTCAAGAAAAATGAGAAGGTTTTTAACGACTCACAGACCAGCGCAACTATCAATTTACTCAACATTGCAATTCCTGAGGACAAGGATTTACCAAATCTTATAACAGAGCTAGAGGCAATCGCGACAAATCATGGCATGTTTATCCCTGCGCCATCTATTACTGACGGCACAGACAACACAGTTATGATTTCTTTTGGAATATCCGGGACGCTACAGGAGCTAACAGATTTCATGACAACAATCCAAAAAGATTTACGATTTTTCAATATCAAGAGCGTCAGCATGTCAACCTCAAAGGACATCGTAAACATGTCCCTCTCAATAGAAGCATACAAACGTGCTAGTAGCGCTGTGGCCAAATAAAGGAGAAAGCTATGAAGACAAAATTAGATCCTAAAATTTTATCGCTTATCGGCGGCATCGCGGCCGTAGTCCTAGTGATTGGCGCATTTTTGTACATGTGGCAAAACGGTAAACCTGTAGCAGGGGAAAAAATAATCACAGATGTAAAATACAAGACTGTCGAAATCGGTACGACTATTGCCGACGCCCAGATTATGATGAACAAATTATCGTCAAAAGCCACGCTACCAGTGACAGCACCGACAGCAGATAAAATTGGCAAAGACAATCCATTTACTCCATAAACTACGTATCTCTGACTTCCATCTAGAAAATTGTTTTGCTGAATAAAACAGTTTTGTTTCGGTAGAATTTAATCATCAAAAGTTTTTTGAATGCCAACACAAACACAGAATTATAACTATCTCGATCCAGCTCTTACCAGCCAATCAGTTCTGGACGTTTTTGTGCTACAGGATTTGATTGATCCTGAGGATGCTAGGAAGCTGCAGAAGAAGCTAAAGACCAATCGTGAAATTGAGAATTTTTTGTTAAAAACAAAAATTGTTACCAAAGAAACGATCAACAAGGCCTATGGCATCATGCTAAAACTGCCTTTTATCGAGATAAAAAATTTGGATATTCCTGAGTCAGTTTTGTCTATGGTTCCGGAGAAATTAGCACGAAAATACCAAATTATTCCGATCGGTATAGAGGACAATTTAGTTCGTGTCGCGACCGCCAATCCTGCCGATCTATTAGTCGGCTATGACACGGGAATCGGCAAGCTATTCGCAGAAAAAAAGTTGGAAATCGAGCTTTTTCTTACAGGAACAGCTGATTTCGAAGAAGCGGTCAAACAGTATCGAAAAGGTTATGAAAACGATCTGCTGGTAAAGAAGGGCAGCGTACCTGCTATTTATTTGCGAAACCAGACGATCAAAGAGCAGTACCTGGACAAGATACCTCGAGATTTTATCGAAAAGTATAGAATGGTTGTTTTTGGTCAAAACAAAAAAGGCACATACCTTATCGCATGCGAGAAGCCAGATGATCCCGAGACGTTGAAAATTCTCAATTTCATAAGAAGTGAAAACAACATAAATTTTGAAAAATTTGGTACCTCTCGAGAAGATATAGACTTTGTAATCAATCTTTTGAACAATCCAAGCGGAGCACGCCAAACACATGGTTCTCTCACTATAGAGACCAAATCTGCAGAAAATACGAATTGGGCAAATGACTCTGCAACTAGTACTGAGATGGCAAAGCTCAAAGGTCAAAAAGTTCAGAGAGGCAACACTGGTCCAACGCTGAAGGATGTATTCAAAAGCATGGTTAATACATCTTCGGAGGATACTTCTGGCGATATTACCATTGATAGCACTGAAACAGAGAAAGAATACGAGGAAAGTCTTCATGAGACAGATATTGTTGAAGACAAAGGTGAAGTATCACCCAAAAATGATTTAGCCTCAACAACAGGTGCTCCCGAAGCTACTTCGGAAGTACTCCCTGACAATGAAAACCCTGAGGTGAAAAAGTCTGCTGATGCTCCGGAAGAAGCCTCTGATACTGAGGGGGAGATGGGCTCTTGGGTTGATGACAAAGACCTCGGGTCATTACTAACAAAAGAAATTCTGACAGAAGCCGATTTAGCCGAGGCCTCAAAACAAGGCTCTGTTCCACATATTGTGGCTGCTGTCCTCGACTATGCTCTAAATAATCGGTCTTCCGATGTCCACGTTGAGCCCGAGGCAAAAGTATTGCGAATTCGATGTCGTGTTGATGGAATCTTGAAAGATATTATGAAACTACCAATGAAGTTTCACCCTCCGTTTGTGAGTCGAATTAAGATCATGTCAAAACTGAAAATTGATGAAACTAGAATTCCACAAGATGGACGATTTGATACTATATTCAAGGAGAGAGAAGTTGATGTTCGTGTTTCGACTTTGCCGACTGTTCATGGTGAAAAGATCGTGATGAGAGTTTTGGACAAGAGTCAAGGGATTCTTTCTCTTGAAGATCTTGGTATGCAGGGTAGCGCATTTGAGGAGACAATAGCCGCTATCAAGAAACCATATGGCGTAATCCTCGCTACCGGTCCTACTGGCTCAGGTAAATCCACGACACTATATGCGGTCTTGAACAGAATTAGTTTGCCGGGTGTGAATATTGTGACGCTTGAGGATCCAGTCGAGTACGAAATACCAGGGATAAATCAGTGTCAGATAAAGCCAGAAATCGGCTTCACCTTCGCTTCAGGCTTGAGAAGCATTTTGCGCCAAGATCCAAATGTGATCATGGTTGGTGAGATCCGCGATGGTGAAACCGCTGGCATGGTTACGCATGCGGCTTTGACCGGCCACTTGGTTCTCTCGACCTTGCATACAAACGATACTGCTGGAGCTCTGCCTCGCATGATAAATATGGGCGTAGAACCTTTTCTCATTACTTCCTCGATAAATCTCATAGTGGCACAGCGTTTGGTCCGAAGAATATGTCCGAAATGTAAAGAGGAGATGGTGGTCCCACAGAAGCTAATGGATGAGCTGAAGGCTGAGCTTGATCTGATTCCGGCGACAAACGTAAAAGACCGAGAAAGAATTCCAGCGGAGCTAAAGCTTTATCATGGCAGAGGATGTTCTGACTGTCACGATGGCTACAAAGGCCGCGTTGGCATATATGAAGTCATGACGATGAATCCAGATATTGAGGAGCTTGCAATAGAGAAAAAATCTGCAAATGATATCAAGGAAGCATCAATCAAAAATGGCATGATCACGATGAAACAGGACGGAATCATCAAAGCATTTATGGGCGAGACAACCGTCGATGAGATCTTCCAAGCGGTTGTGGCTGATTAGCAAATTTCTTGCATGTGGAGAATAATATAGATATACTGTAAACAGAATATAAAGACTTTGGAGGGGTATGACAGAGACAAAAGGTAGCGAGATTTCGACATATCTGAACTATGCTATCAGTAACAATGCATCAGATATTCACATAAACGTTGGCGTGCCAGTAAACGTTCGTATTGATGGTAAGCTTATGCCTATTCCAGAGGCCTTGAAGGTTGATGAGCTCAAGGCAAAGGAGCTGGTTTCCGCATTTACTCCGCCAGATATGCTTTTGTCGCTCAAGCAGAAACGGGAGATAGACTTTTCGTTTGGTTTCCAGAGCATGCGTTTTCGTGCGAATGTCTTTTATCAAAAAGGTTCTATCTGTGCTTCATTGCGTTTGATTCCAAAAGAGCTTCGTAGCTTCGCTGACCTTGGTCTGCCGCCAATTCTTGAAAAGTTTACAGAGCACAGCCAAGGGTTTGTAATCATCACCGGTCCTACTGGCTCAGGTAAGTCAACAACTCTCGCTGCTATGATCGACAAGATAAATAGCGAAAAGCGAAAACACATTATCACTATCGAAGATCCTATAGAGTATGTATTTGAGCACAAACAATCTCTTATTTCGCAGCGTGAAGTCGGCTCAGATACAAATTCCTTCGCTCGAGCACTACGCTCTTCGCTTCGTGAAGATCCAGATGTCGTTCTGATCGGTGAAATGCGAGATCTCGAAACTATCGAGGCGGCTATCACTCTTGCTGAAACAGGTCACCTAGTTCTTACGACTTTGCATACAAACTCTGCTGCTCAAACTGCAGACCGTATCGTAAATGTCTTCCCACCTCACATGCAGCAACAAATTTCTAGTCAGCTTGCATCAGTTCTTCTTGGGGTCGTTTCTCAGCGTTTGATTCCGAAGATAAATGGCGGACGCGTTATGGCTGCTGAGATCATGATTGCAAACACCGCTATCAAAAGCTTGATCCGTGATGGCAAGAATTACCAAATTCCAAATGTCATCTCGACTTCAGCCGCTGATGGTATGATCAGTCTCGATAAAGTGCTTGCAGAGTATGTTTCAAGAGGGGATATCTCACTTGAAGAAGCGCTAAACTTTTCACTTGATCCAAAAACTTTCAAGATGATGGTATACTAATATCAATTAATCACACCCAATAAATGCCACGTTATCTTTACAAGGCAAAAAACAATAAGAGCGAGATTGTAACTGGTACAGTTCGCGCAGACAATCAGATCGAAGCTGAGAAGCTTTTGGTTCGGCATGACTTTGTGCCTATTGAGATTACACCAGAGCAGAAAAAAAGCTTTGGCTCTATGCTTTTCAACAAAGTATCGGTCAAGGACAAGGCAGTTTTCTCGCGTCAGCTCGCTACAATGCTAAATGCTGGCTTACCACTGACCAAGGCGATCAGTATTCTCGCAAAACAGGCAAAAACAGAGCATTTACGTCAAATATTTGTTGATATTTATACTGATCTTCAAGAAGGCTACAATTTTTCATCGGCCTTATCCAAGCATCCCGAGGCATTTGATCGTGTCTTTGTAAGTATCGTGAATTCCGGCGAAACGACCGGTAAACTCGACGTTGTTTTGAGCGAGCTAGCTGAGCAAATGGAAAATGATAGCTCATTTCTGAGCAAGGTTTACTCCGCGCTGTATTACCCTGCATTTATCTTTGTCGCACTTATCGGCGCTGCAGTAGTCATGATGATTATGGTCGTCCCTAAGCTAAAAGGAATGTTTACCGAAAACGCGACCGAGCTGCCTGTAATTACGAAAATACTACTTTCTATGTCCGCCTTTATGGTTTCATATTGGTGGCTACTTCTTATTATATTGGTCGCGCTTATAGTCTTTTTGAAATCGTGGCTCGGCACAGAGAAAGGTTCTAGAGCTATTCACTCTCTTCAGATTACTATTCCAGGACTAAAAAATATCTTTGAAGGTATTTATATGTACCGCTTTACTAGGACACTGGCGATGCTTATTGGCGCTGGCGTCCCTTTGCTTGATGCGCTTCACATCAGCGCTACTGTTATGGATAATCCACTCTACGAAGACGCGATCAATCGTGTCTCCTCGCAGGTAGAAAAAGGTATGTCTCTATCTACTCAGCTCATGAAAGAAAAGTATTTTCCACCACTTGTCGGTAATATGGCGGCAGTTGGTGAAGAGACGGGTGAGCTGGATAAAGTTCTGATAAAAGTTTCTGAGTACTACGCTCAGGCGACGTCTGATCTGACGAAGGCTGTGACTTCGCTTGTCGAACCAGCGGTCCTTTTGCTGGTCGCTGCTGGTGTTGTTTTTCTCGTATTTGCAATCTATATGCCAGTCATACAGATGAGTAATTTTGGTGGCTAATATTTGCATGGTTTTTGGAAATAGCTTATAATATTTATAAATAAATTATCAATATTAATGTCTTTGCTCGGTCGATCAAAGCTTTATATAAAAAATTTGCTTCTTGTTAAGCAGACTTGAAGCAAGCAGATATCTGCTTTTAGAAAATATGAAAATGGAGGGAAGAAAAATGAAAAAGTTAAAAGGTTTTACGCTTGTAGAGCTTTTGGTAGTTATCGCGGTCATTGGTATCTTGTCAGCTGTAGTTATCTTGAACACAAACAGTGCCAAGGTAAAAGCTAGAGAAGCCAACATGAAGACAACTCTCGATACTGTCCAAAATATCGGTGTCTTGTGTGCTGACGGTACTACGGTTGGTAATCTAGATTCCGCTGACGCCTATGTTGCAAAGTCAACTGGTACGACAACGACTCCAGCTATTTGCAACGGTGCAAGTCCAGCTATCACTGATGTCTGGCCTGTACCTGAGTCTGGCTACTACTATGCAGTCAAGAGCGGTAGTTCCGCAGACCCTACACTCAAGGATTGGCGTATCTATGCTTCTAAGGTTGGAACAGCAGGAACCTATGTTTCAACAGACACACCAGTGATAATGTGCTCTGCTTCGAAGTGTTCAACCAATGCGTTTTAGTTTTACGTTCTTTTACGTTCGGCAAAGATCTTTGCCGAACTAAAAGAGGGCAAAGTTTACAAATAGATAGATAATCGAGAGTCGGGACTTGCGGCTTAGGACCAAGGGCTCGGTATTATATCTTGTCATCCCGTACTGCGGCATGAGATACGGGATCTTGAGCAAAATTTCAAAAAGTATACGCGCAAGATTCCTGCTTCCGCAGGAATGACATGAAAAAAGCTATCACTAACGCAAGCCCACTTGCAGAAATGGATTTACGATGGATGCATACTATTTAATTTTCTTATTTATATTGGGCCTAGCGATCGGCTCTTTTCTAAATGTCGTCATTTTCCGAATGGATGAGCTGAAGACGATTCTTTATGATCGTTCGCATTGCCCATCTTGCAAGAAAATACTCAAATGGTATGACCTAATTCCTTTTCTTTCATTTGTAATGCTCCGGGCGAAGTGCCGATATTGTGGTAAGGGGATTTCTTATCAATATCCTATAGTTGAGCTATGCACGGGACTACTATTTGCCTTTCTTTTCTTATTCTTTGGTATTAGCTGGACTCTAGTCGTCTACCTAATAATTTTTTGCATTCTTATTGTTGTCTTCGTTTATGACTTGAAGACACAAACTGTGCCAGAGATATTCGTTTGGATCGCTCTAATACTGTCTGCGGCTTTTGGCTGGTACTTTGGCCATTTTAGTTTTATTGAAATGATTCTTGGTGGCTTGGTCGGCGGCGGATTTCTTGCAATATTGGTCTTGGCTTCGAAGGAAAAGTGGATGGGCGCCGGAGATATTAAGATCGGCTTGATCCTAGGCTTTTTGCTTGGCTACCCAAACGCACTGTTTGCTATGTTTTCTGCCTTTGTCCTTGGCTCGCTTGTCGGCCTCTTGTATGTCTATCTGAAAAATAAATCTATTAAGCGTGAATATCTGAAAGAATCTCTGCCTTTTGCACCATTTCTGATCTTCGCGACACTTATCGGTCTCGTTTATGGGCCACAGATTGTTGCATGGTATTTGGGCGGAATGTATTACTAAAGCCTTGGAGGGCAATATGAAATCACGAAAAGCATTTACTCTCATCGAGCTACTGGTCGTCATTGCTGTGATCGGTATACTCTCTGCTGTAGTTGCTATCAGCACAAATGGCGCAAAGATAAAGGCTCGTGATGCACAGAGAAAAGGGGACCTGCTAAAAATTGCTTCTGCGCTGGAAATATACAGAACGGATAATAAGTCCTATCCGTCATACTCGACTACTGCGAAACAGACTGTGCTTAATCTTGCACTTACTAATTCTCTAGTCCCCACATATCTCCCAACCATGCCTACTGATCCTCAGAATAGCTCTTCTGTTTATTACGATCAGCAGTATGTATATACTTCTGATAGCACTACGGCGAATCCAGCCGTTCCAGTAAAATCAACAAAATTCTCATTGTATGCTGTGCTCGAGAGGCCAAGCTCTGCCGACACTGCTACTGTACCAGTGCAGGCCACGACGTTGTGTCCAAAGTTTCCCTCCGGTAATCAAGTTTCTTCTCCTGTGAAATCGCCATCATATGCCGTAGTCGGAAATTGTAAATAAATGATGAAAAAGGCATACACACTAATCGAGCTTTTGGTCGTAATCTCCATAATCGGCTTTATGGCTATCTATTGTGTTCCTGCTTTTGCGAAGTTTGGCCGTAGTAGTGATTTCAAACAGAAGTCAGATGAGGTGAAAATTCTGATGCAGCGAACTTATGCGCTCTCCAGAAGCCCAGAAAATACGAGAGTACAGTACTATCGTATGAGGGTTGATAGTCAAGCGTTTGTTCTTGAGAGAACTGAAAAAGTCTCGCCTGTACTTTCTGCTGACTGGACTGAAGTCAGTCGAGTAGAGAAGCTGCTAAATAGTCCCGCAGGATCAGGTACGGCAAATAACCTTCAAACAATTCAATGTGATAATGCACCCGGAAACACTGCTTGCGTGATACTTACATGTTCTGTCAATCCACAAAAGAAGTGTGATATCTCAACTATTCCAACTGCGCCAATCACTACAATGTCCCAGATATCTCTTCGCGATTATAAAATATCTGGGATGAAAAACTTAGCCAACTTCACTTTCGAAGGAGTGAACAAGGATGGTGCTTATGATAGTGGCTTTAAGAGCAACAGCCCCTTTAATGTAGTGTTGACCTATACCCAAATATGATGATGAAAAATACAAAAAAAGCTTTTAGTCTTATCGAAGTCCTGCTTGCAGCGACTATTATTGTGATACTACTCTATGCGCTTGTGGCAGCAGGCAGATCAGCTCTTCGGAACTCATCGTCAATACATGAAAAAGCTCAAGCAATGTTACTGGCTCAGCAAGGTCTTGAGATTGTTCGTCAAATCCGTGATACAAATTGGATCGACGCAAATCAGCAGAATTGGAGCAACTTTTCCTTTGATACTACTGAAAAGTGGAGAGACAAAAGTGGCTCAGATATGAAAATTAAATTTGATTCACTTTCTGAGGCGAAGAGGCCATTCCTCGATGTTTTAGCCGCACCTGCCGATTATGAAATTATTTCCGTAGATAATCTTGAGTACCATAGGATAGTCAAGTATGTGAAGCTTGCTTCTGCAAATATGCCAGAGGGCATCGGTAGCGGAGGAGCGATCCAGCCCGCGGATAATGCCGTGAAGGTAACCGTCACCGTCAGCTGGGATACAGGGACACCACAATCGCTTAGCATCAGCGAAGTATTAACAAATTGGCGACCAAATTACTAAAATGACTCAAAAAACCAACAAAAAATCAAAAGCGTTCACTCTTCTTGAGCTGCTAGTCGCCACAACTATTTTTGGCATTGTGATGATGATGGCGATGAGCGCTATTACAGATAGTGCAAACTATTTGGCGAAGCTCAAGGCGATGCGTGTTGCCTCTGAAGAATCCAGAAGAATTGCGGATATTCTTGGCGAAAATATCAAGAACGCAAATAGCGAGATTAGCGTCACGTTCACCTCTGGCGGTATAGTACATACTGGCGAGCTATACAAATCTGGCATAGCCTTATTTAGTTGTACAGCAGCTGGAGCGTGCGATGCTACTCATTCTACTATTTTCGACCAATCGATGAGCGATTCAAACGCAGCTGCATTTGGTGCAAACACTCTTGTTCTCGGCGAAAAAGACACTAGTGGCAATCTTGTTTACAAGGTGTATTACAATAATAAGGATGAAGCTGAGCCAAAGCTATACTATTGGGAAGGAAGTTCCTTGGTTCTTGACTATAATTTTTTTAGTACTCTGATGGTAGATGCAAACGTGATCGCAGGTGGTGCGGTTGCCGATCTCGATTTACAAAATAATATTATAATAAAATTTGGGGGATATGCACCAAATAGCGTTACTATGCTGGACTCTGCGCAGCGTCAGCAATCCTATGTTTTTTACAATATAAACGTAAATACTCGCGGTACTGGCCTGAAACGGCAAGAGCTTTTCAATATCAACGTCTTGTCTGGCGTTACCTCTAGGAATTATAACTAATGATCGGGCTACGTGTGCTGGTTTTCCAAGTAATTGCTTGCTAGTTTCACCATTTTGAGCTATTTTTAGATAGATAAACTATTTATTTTGGAGATCACTATGACAAAAAGAATATTCTCAGGCATTCAACCTAGCGGCATTATCCATCTGGGTAATTATCTCGGCGCGATCAAACAGTGGGTAGATACACAGGATACAGCTGATCAAGCGATTTTTTGCGTTGTAGATCTTCATGCGATTACTGTTCCTCAGGATCCGAAGGCTCTGCAACAAAATATTCTAAACGCCGCTGCACTCTACATCGCTTGCGGTGTGAATCCAGAAAAAGCCGTGATATATGTTCAGTCTAGTGTGCCACAACATTCTGAGCTGATGTGGATCCTGAACACAATCGCGACAATGGGCGAACTTTCACGGATGACTCAGTTCAAGGAGAAGTCTGCGAAGAATACAAATTCTGACTCTGTGGGTGTTGGTTTGTTCGACTATCCAGTACTGATGGCTGCTGACATCCTCCTATATGGTACAACTCACGTTCCTGTCGGTCATGATCAGAAACAGCATGTTGAGCTAGCTAGAGACTTGGCGCAGAGATTCAATTCTCGATTTGGCGAGACTTTTGTAGTTCCAGAGCCAATAATCAAGAAAGAAAGCGCACGGATTATGGGACTTGATGATCCGACAAAGAAGATGAGCAAATCAGCTTCTTCACCGCTAAATTATATCGCGATGACTGATGATGCAGAGACAATCCGCAATAAGTTCAAGCGTGCTGTTACAGATTCTGGCAGCGAAATAGTTGCTCGTGAGGATAAGCCTGCTATCACAAATTTACTTAATATTCTGAGTGAAGTCTCTGGAAAATCAGTTGCAGAACTTGAGAAAAATTTTGCAGGCATTGGCTACGGTGATTTCAAGATGGCAGTCGCAGAGGCAGTTATCGAGTATCTCAAACCAATTCAGGACAAGTATTTCGAATTGTTGAAAGACGAGTCCAAGCTGAAAGCAATCTTGCGAGAAGGTGCCGAGCGAATCGCACCGATTGCCAAAAAAACGCTCAAAGAAGTTCAGGAAAAAGTAGGCTTGGGAATCTAAT
The DNA here is from genome assembly GCA_037140515.1 of Candidatus Berkelbacteria bacterium. Lineage (GTDB taxonomy): Bacteria > Patescibacteriota > UBA1384 > XYA2-FULL-43-10 > 1-14-0-10-43-13 > ELA241. The sequence continues at coordinate 80,506 of JBAXEI010000002.1, forward strand.
ATATATGGATACAATTTACATAAATACAGATGGGGGATCGAGGGGCAATCCAGGGCCAGCGGGTATTGGAATCATCTTTTTTGATGACCAAAGCAAACAGATGCATAGCCACAAGGAGTGTATTGGCGATGGCACAAATAATGAAGCGGAGTATACCGCCATCATCCGAGCACTTGAGATTTTGCTCAAAAGTAAATGGTTTGCGGACAATAACTTGGCTGATAAAAAGGTGATTTGTCGTCTCGATTCGAAGCTTGTAGTCGAGCAGATAAATGGCAATTGGAAGGTGAAAGAAGCCCGTCTGAAGGACTACGTGACAAAAATCCGTGCAATGGTAGACCAGATGCATCTACATATCTCTTTTGTTCACATTCCTCGAGAAGAAAATTCTGCCGCTGACGCCTTGGTAAACCTTGCTCTGGACGAGCAGGCAAAGAATCTAAATAGCTTAACCTAAAAATATTATGAAAATAACCGTACGCGTAATTCCAAACGCGAAAACGCTAAAAGTCGAGAAGCATAGCGATGGAACCTTGAAGGTCTGGGTCACTGGCAAGCCATTTCGTGGTGCTGCGACGCTAGAAGTGATTGACGCGCTATCTGCCTTTTACAAAATTCCAAAAAGTCTTATCACTATCGTAAAGGGTCTTACTTCACGAAATAAGGTTTTTGATATCGACAATTAGTTTTTCTAGACCTGCTGTGAAATCGGGTGTATGATATAGAAGAACAAAAAATGGAGGGAAATAGATGAAACTAAAAAAGGGTTTTACGCTCGTAGAACTTCTTGTCGTCATTGCAGTGATCGGCATTCTTTCTGCTGTTGTAGTTCTAAATACAAACAGTGCAAAGAGTAAAGCACGTGACGCGATCAGGCTTTCTGATATGGCTACTTTGAAGACGTCTTTAGGCTTATATTTAGAAGCAAATGGAAAATACCCTGACCAGCGTCCGAGCCCTGATCCAAGCACGACTTGTTTGACGAACTGTGTTATCAGCCGTAGCGACACAGCTATGGATGGTAATCCCGGTAAGTATATTTCCGACATGGATACGTATTTCCCAGGTGGCCTCCCAAACGATCCGATAAATAAGTCAAACGGATCTGGCAATTATTTTTATTCGTATCAAGCTATTGTAGTAGTTTCCGCGGTTTCGCCACCATGTGATGTCTCAAAATATTCTCGTCGCATTCTTTTGGGCGTAAGGACCTTTGAATCAATACCTGCTTATACACGTCATCCGAAAAGTCCGATTCAAGAAGCACAGGCAGAATGTTGGCCATCAGCTAATGACTCAACCTGGGTAACAAATGGTAGCAATATGCTGCGAGAATGGGGATACACAGTTCTTGAAGAGAAATAATTTTTCAATAATTTAGTATGAAATACTGGCCTTATATTACAATGATATTGTTCCTTATGGGGATCAGTATTTTCGTAGTTATATATGGCGAGAAAAGTCAAAGAAATAACACTGCTGCGAAGTCTTCTGTCGTGGATAGCTCGCCCGCTGATAGCGCCAAAAATCAAAAGCAAAAAATATTTGCAGTGACGGTGCCTCATCATGATTTGGTTGCGGCTGATCGGAGCAAATACCTAGCTGAAATCGCAAAAATCGAATCGCCAAAGACTATTATCTTGGTTTCGCCCAATCACTTCGATACTGGCAAAAGTGATATTTTGACTACTGAAAAGATTTGGGACCTTGGTGAAAAAAAGATAAACCCAGCAGATGATATTATCAGCAAGTTGCCTTCTGAATTGGTCGGCAATGATGAAAATGCGTTCCTTGGTGAGCATGGCATCAAAAATATCCTGCCTGATATTGCCAATTATTTCCCTAACGCTAAAATCGTACCAATAATCATCAAACAAGACACAGCAAAAGGAAAAGTGGCTCTGCTAGCTGATAATTTAGTAAGAAATTGCAAAGAAGACTGTTTGCTTATCACCTCCGTAGACGATTCGCACTATCAGCCAGCGTCTCTTTCTGAGCTTCATGACAGTCTGACAATCAGAGCGTTGAACAATGTAGATGATGATTTGATTTGGCGAGCGGAAGTAGATTCGAATCAATCACTTGCGCTACTGATCGCTTGGTCAAAAGCTCATGATGCAAATAAATTTAGTATCTACAAAAATACAAATTCTGGAATTATTGCTGGCGATCGTGATGTCGAGGCGACTAGCTATATTTTTGGTGATTTTGCAGTTGGAGAAAAGAATGCAACCATTGGTGATGAAGTTACTTTTACCATAGCAGGCGACTCGATGTTCGACCGAGCGGTTGATTACAAATTTCGTGATAACAAAATATTTGATATTTTTGCAAATTTCGGCGACAGAGTTCTCGCTGGTACCGATCTCTCTCTACTAAATCTTGAAGGCCCGATCAGCGCTGAGCCGATTGTAGCTGACCAGACTGACTCACTGATATTTAATTTTCCGCCAAAAACTGTAGATGTACTGAAATGGTTAGATATAAATGCGGTGAGCTTAGCTAATAATCATACAATGAATGCGGGCAAGACAGGATTTGCTAACACTCAGAAAGTGCTAAAAGAAAAAGATATATTGCCGATCGGTTCGGCAACTTCTTTTGACGAAACTTCTATTGCCAGATTTGGCTCTGGAGTTACAAAACTGAGTGTTATCACTATCGAGTCGCTTGAGGTGAGCAAGGATTTGACAGAGATCGTAAAAGCAGAAAAAAATGCTGGCAATCGAGTCTTGATCATGCCACATTGGGGCACAGAATACGAACCAATTCATTCAGCTTCGCAGGAAAAGCTTGCACATAGCTGGATAGACGCAGGCGCTGACATTGTGATCGGCTCGCATCCACACGTTGTTCAAGATGCCGAATTATACAAGTCTAGAGCAATTTTTTACTCAATTGGAAATTTTGTTTTTGACCAAACTTGGTCTGAGCCAACTCAGAAGGGTCTAATTATTGCCGGGAAATTTAAGGGTGATAGTTTAGATCTAGTATTATTGCCGATTGTGAGCAAGAAAATCCAACCACAGCTACTTCGTGGGGCAGAAAAGACCGATTTTATTACCAAATTTCGTAACGATCTCGGTTTGTCCACTAGCAGTACAGGTCTTGGTTATGATAAAATTACTATACAACTAAGTAACAAATAATGTTCTATAAATGGAGGGAAATGACAAAGAGAGAAAAGATTTTATTATGGAGTCTGATTGGGGTTCTTATATTATCAAGTGCCGGCTTAGTCTATGCATATCGAGATAGCATTCCTTTCTTGCACAAGGATAAAGGTGTTTCTTTGGATGTAGCCCCTGTCGCGAGCGGGAGTACTGTGTCCACAGGTAGCGTTGCCACTGGAAATGCTGCTACTGGTAGCGTTGCTGTTAGCACTGGTTCTGTGGCTACTGGCACTACTGTCGTGTCTGATATCAAGTGGGTTACGCCTGCAAAGATTGCAGATCCTGGCGTTATCAAATTGTCTTATGATTCGAGTTACTCGACATATTATAAGGTCGCGAATTATACAGACGGCGGCGAGATGATCCTAGGCTTGATTCCGCCAGATGGTCCAGGCGCAAGCTCGATCATTCGATTCAAAAAGACGACCGATAGCAAATATTATTATCTGAAAAATAGCTCAACAAATCCAACTGATTCGCTTGAATCAACATTTTTGGTAGATTATGGCACAAAGACTTTTGTTGATACGAAAACTGCAGCTTATGCAGACCTCGCGAGTCCAGATAAGATTGTCCTAGATAGCAAGACTACGCTTAAGCTTGTCGGCGGGATTGGTACCTCACAGCTTTTCTCAGACCTAATAGAGCCAAAGCTTCTGACGACCACTGCCTCTGGCCCAATTTATCGAGTTATTACTGGCGATAACACACAGCCATACCTGAACAGAAGCTTGTATTTGAAGCATGCTGATGGCACAATTTCTGGCTACGTCGAGAGCATTGCCTTTCTAACAGATAGTGGCGTTGCAAATATTACCCTCACCACTGGGACTAAAGATGCTGCAGCATACAACACAAACAGTACTGCTGGCTGTGGAGGACCGGTTCTTACGACAATACTTACATCGACAAGTGATATCGCAAATCGTGTCACAGTCTATGGCACGACCTCAACAGGTGATAAAGTCTACACTTTGACTAGCCAGTCAGATGTGATTGCAACAACTGCGTACAACAACTATTCTACAGGACGAGGCGCAGATGCGATTACTTTTGCTCAGTATTTTAGCAAACCAGCACTATTCTTGTGGAAAGATGGCCTCAACGACTACGTTCTTTTCATGAATAATGAAGTCGGACCAATGGGCGAGTGCGGCAAACCAGTAGTCTATTTGTACCCGACTGAGACTACAAGCATTAGCGTAAAAGTAGGTGCAACGATCACCAAGAGCGAGCCACAATACAATGATGGCTGGAATGTTTTGGCTCAGCCAAGTGGCCAGCTTACACAGAACGGTGTATCTTATCCAAATCTTTTCTGGGAGGGTATCGGAAATGGCACTTATCCAGCAATTGACTCGGGGTTTGTTGTGAAGTCGAGTGACATCGAATCAACTTTATCTAGCCATTTGACACTTCTTGGCTTAAATACTCAGGAAAAAGCAGATTTCATGGAGTATTGGCTACCAAAAATGCCAAAAACGGCTTATACGAGACTGACTTGGCTGGGAACAAAAGATATGGATCGTCTTGCACCACTCACTGTGACTCCAGCACCAGAAACCAAGATCAGAATCTTCTTAGACTTCCAAGGATTGGATAAGATGATTGATTTGAAACCTCAGCACCTATCAGCGCCATCTCGAATCGGTTACACGCTTGTCGAGTGGGGCGGGCTACTTGTAAAATAGTGATCTGGCGATATATATAAATCAGCTTCTGAAAAGGAGCTGATTTATATATTACTACTTGTAAGCTAGTCTTCGGTGTGTTTGAACGATCTAGCGCCAAACAATATTTTCAGCTAGAGTATTTCTATGCCAACGAAAATTCGAACATTTGATTTTAGTCTTTTGGTCTTGCCGATCATTTTTACCACGGTAGGGGTCTCTTTGATCTATAGCTTGGTAATGGGCACGGCAAATGATGGTTTGGGCCTAAAGCAGGGGATGATCGCGATAGTAGGTTTGGCGATGATGTTAGTTTTTTCATTTTCTGATTATCGATATTTCAAGGGCACCGCTTGGATATTCTATGCGGTTTCTCTGATTCTTCTGGTCTGGGTATATATCTTTGGTAAGTCGGTAAATGGTGCGATGAACTGGATTGATCTGAAGATATTTCGGTTACAGCCCTCTGAGCTAGAAAAAATCAGCTTGATATTCACTCTTTCTGCATATTTTTCAAACAAAACCAATAAAATTAAGTGGCAGCACATTTTGGTTTCTCTCCTTATTTTGCTGGTCCCACTGGCATTGATATTGTTGGAGCCAGATCTTGGTACAGCGATAATAATTTGTTTTATCTATATCACGATATTGCTCGCGTCAAAGCCAACGAAATCGCAAATTGCTGTGATTGTTGGAGTCGTCTTAGCTATCTTTATCTGTGCTTTTCTTGCTTTCAAAGGTACGAAACCATTTCAGAACGTCTTGCATGATTACCAGAGACAGCGAATCGCTGTTTTTCTCAAACCTGATCTTGATCCATATGGTCGGGGATATAATGTGAAGCAAGCGCAGATTACCATTGGTTCGGGCAACCTAATCGGCAAAGGCTTGGGCAAAGGTTCACAATCTCAGCTTCAGTTTCTGCCAGAAGCACATACAGACTTCATTTTTGCTGGAATCGCTGAATCGTTTGGATTTCTTGGAACTTCAGTTTTCCTTGTGCTTTATTGCTTTTTGTTAACAAGAATTCTAGAAATTGGCGCTCGCGCACGTGATAATTTTGGTATGCTCTGCGCTTTTGGAGTTTTTGGTATGTTCTTTTTTCAAGCGCTTATCAGCGTTGGGATGAATATTGGATTTTTGCCAGTAACAGGGATTCCTCTGCCTTTTATGAGCTATGGCGGAACGTCGCTTCTTGTCTCGATGATGGCAGTCGGTCTGATCCAGAGCGTTTTTATCCGCCACGAAAAAATAACATTTTAATGTATTGACAATTTGGCTCTATCTGATAATATATATCTTATAGATAGCCCCACGGGCTTTTTTAAGTTAGGAGTAGAAAAAACATGTTTGCAATCATTTCAAGTAAAGGTGTTCAATACCGAGTTGAAGAAGGTAAAGAATACAAAATCGACATTTTGGAAGAGCCTTCCGATAAGAAGCTCATTTTTTCTGATGTCTTGATCGTTGATACTGACAAAGGTACTAAAGTCGGAGCTCCTTTTATCGAAGGTGCTACTGTCGAAGCTGAATTCATCGGCGATGCCAGCACTAAGAAAGTAAAATCAACTAAGTTCAGACCAAAGAAGAGATATCAACGAAATCTGGGTCACAAACAGCACTTTACGTTGATCAAGGTTCTCTCTATCAAAGCATAATTATGAAAAACGCCATATTTGATTATTTCAAAGGGGTGTGGAACGAACTTACAAAAGTTACGTGGCCAACAAGAAAAGTAGTTATCAATCATACAATTATAGTTATAATCTCAGCTGTGATAGCGATATCTCTGACTGCGGCAATCGATTTTGGACTTGCTCGGTTGGTTGAATACGTTGTTCAGCATAGGAGTTAGGGGATTTATGGATAAAGAAAAAGACGAAACAAAAATTGAAGAGCCTGTTGAAGGTTCGAAAAAGTTTCTTACAATGAAGCAAACTGGTGAAAGAAACTGGTATGTTATCCATACTTACTCTGGCTATGAGGAGCAAGTAGGCGAATCGCTGAAGCAGCGAATTGAATCTTTGAACATGCAAGAAAAGATCTTTGATGTTATCGTGCCAAAAGAGAAACAGATTGAAATCAAAAACGGTAAAAGAAAAATCATTGAAAAGAAGATTTTTCCTGGCTACGTCATGGTAGATATGATTGTCACTGATGACTCTTGGTACGTTGTCCGAAATACACCAAATGTTACCGGCTTTATCGGTTTCGGTGTTCGACCAACTCCAATGTCGAAGGAAGAGATTGACAGAATCAAGAAGAGAATGGGCGTTGAAGAGCCAAAATACCAGATCGATCTTCGTGTAAATGATCTCGTAAAGATTACTGACGGCGCTCTAAAGGGCTTCGAAGGCAAGATTGAAGAAGTCGATCAAGATAAGGGCAAAGCTAAAGTCTTAGTCAACATGTTTGGTCGCGAAACTCCAGTCAATTTGGACTTTTTGCAAGTTATAAAAGTATAATCAGTCAAAATCGTTTCATTGTTATATTGTCAAATTGCTGGCTTCTAGCGATTACATATATAGCTGAGATGGTGTCAAATATAAATAAGGAAAAAGATGGCAAAAGCAATAAAAGCAATAATCAAACTACAATGTTCTGCTGGTAAAGCAAATCCTGCTCCTCCAGTCGGTCCAGCACTCGGTCAACATGGCGTGAATATCATGGAATTCTGCACCAAGTTCAACGAAGCTACAAGAGAAAAAGGTGATACAATCATACCTGTAGAAATTACAGTGTATGAAGACAGAACTTTCTCTCTAGTTTATAAGCAACCGCCTGCAGCAATTCTGATCATGAAAGCAATCAAAGCAGCAAAAGGCTCAGACAATTCCAAGAAGACAAAAGTAGGCATTTTGACTCAGGTACAGCTTGAAGAGATTGCAAAAGAGAAAATGAGTGACCTAAATGCAAATGATATCGAAGCCGCTAAAAAAGTGATTGCAGGTACTGCTCGAAGTATGGGCGTTGAGATCGAAAAGTAATTTTGAAAAAGTTGAGACAGATATAAAAAAAGAAGCCCGAGAAACTCGGGATTCTTTTTTGTATATAATAGGTGCCGTCTGCAGACCGAAGCGAAAGGAGGGGCAACACTTCTAGTCTGCAGACAACGATATTCATACATTGTCATAATAACCAAAGATAGTATATATTGTCAAATATGAAAGAATTGCAAAAAATTGAATACGAAGTAGGAAGTAATCATACAATAAACTCTGTGTTAGAAACATTGAGTAATTTTGGTTATGAGATAGTTCAAAATATTGAGAGCTCAGCCGAAGCATCTAAAGCTGGCGGAAATATACAAATATTTCCAGTAAATTTTGTAAATCCAATAAGGCTGGAGTTCTTTGGAGACAATATTGACGCAATTGTTGAGTTTGATAAATCAAGTAATAAGAAGATTCGGTCTCACAATTTCGTTGACTTGAACAAAAATACTTTGACTCTGGATGATAATTCAGCAATTCGCCCCGGTGATTTTATTGTTCATGAAGATCATGGAATCGGCGAATTTAGATATCGAAGCGCTCGGATAATCGCCGATGAGATTGTGCATTATGTGAACATATCATACTTAAATAATGCGCTATTATGTGTACCAAGCGATCAAATTCCGAAAATATCTAGATATATTGGTGTAGGTCGAGCTAAGCCAAAGCTAAGTCGCCTTGGCAGTCCTGTTTGGAAGAAAACTTATCAAAAAACTTATGAAAATGCATTGCTTTTGGCGAAAGAGCTTCTCATAGTTTATGCAAAACGTCACATTGCCAGAAAAACTCCGCGATATATTAATTATGATTGGGAAAATGAAGTAGAAAAGACTTTTCGTTTCGCACAGACCCCAGATCAAAATGCAGCAATCAAAGATGTCTATAGCGATATGACCAAAAATGTACTAATGGATCGCTTGATTTGTGGTGACGTTGGCTTTGGCAAAACTGAAGTTGCAATTAGAGCTGCAGTACAAGCGGTCGCAAATGGATTTCAAGTTGTGATCTTAGTGCCGACAACTATTCTTGCAGAACAGCACAATGAGACTCTTAGAGCCCGTTTGAAGGATTTGCCGATTTCCGTCGAACATATTAGCCGATTGGTCGAACCAAAAATTCAAAATGAAATTATCGAAAAAACCAAAAATGGTTTGGTTGATATTCTTGTTGGAACTCATAGGCTCGTAAAGGGTAGTGTCGAGTTCAAGAACTTAGGGCTTCTTATCATTGATGAGGAGCAAAAATTTGGCGTTAAGGATAAGGAAAAGCTAAAGAAATTCCGAGAAGATCTTGATGTTATTTCGTTGACTGCAACCCCAATCCCGCGAACTCTATATATGGCGCTTTCGGGGATTCGTGAGATATCGCAGATTCAGTCAGTCCCATTTGGCAGACAGAGCATTGAGACTGCTGTCATCCCTTTTGAGAAAAAATCAGTGCTAGACTATTTAAAAAACGAAAAAGCACGTGGTGGACAGAGCTATTATTTGCATAACGAAGTAGCGACTATTCAGAGCGTCCAGAAGTGGCTATGTAAGGAACTGCCTGATTGTAAAATCGAGGCCGGCCATGGTCAGATGAGCGAAACGAAGCTTGGCGAAAATATGCGCGAGTTTGCAGCCGGAGAAATTGATATATTGGTTTGTTCAACAATCATCGAAAATGGTCTCGATCTGCCAAATGTAAATACGATGATTGTCGACGAAGCTGATCGTTTTGGTTTGTCTCAACTATATCAGATCAGAGGTAGAATCGGACGAAGCAGCAAGAAGGCTTATGGCGTTTTCACCTATCAGAATAAGAAGCTGACTCCAAATGCCGTAAGACGCCTCAAGGTCTTGGCCGAGAATACTGAGCTTGGTGTTGGCTATAATTTCGCGATTGAGGATTTGGAAATACGTGGCGGAGGGAATATACTAGGAAAAGAGCAGCATGGAAATATGGAGGCAGTGGGTTTGATGCTCTACTCGAAACTGTTGAAATTAGCAGTGGAAAAGTTGAAAAAAGAAGCTGCATAGAATAAATTAATAGGTGAGGGTCCATGACAATACTGAATAAAAACAAATGTTTGCTTGGACTCATAAGTCACCCGAATATTGGAATTCAAACGATCAAAAAGATTCTCCTTGCCTATGATAATGATATTGATAAGGCCTGGAATGCGCATCAAGATGATTTAGCAAAACGCCTTGATAGAAAGATCATACTTTTGCTTACGGATGCGAGAAACAAATTTGATCCGGATACCGAAATAGAGAAACTTGCAAAGCTCGATGTTGGCTATGTGACGATGTATGACAAAGCCTATCCAGAGCTGCTAAAGCAACTATATGATTTTCCACCTGTGCTATTTGTAAAAGGAAATATTGAGGTGCTCAAAGCAAAAAGTCTTGGTGTTGTCGGCAGCAGAAAATACACAAATTATGGTGCTAAAATGTCTCATAAATTTTCAAAAGAGTGTGCCGAAAACGGCTTAGTCATTGTTTCTGGCTTAGCCCTTGGTATAGATGCGATCGCACATCAAGCCGCGGTTGACGCAGGAACGCCTACTATTGGGGTCCTAGGGTGCGGCCTTGACCGAGTTTATCCAGTTAGCAATTATCATCTTGGGGAAGCAATAATACGAGGCGGTGGTGCCATAGTCTCCGAATATCCTCTTGGTACACCCCCAATGAAGCAAAACTTTCCGCAAAGAAATAGAATAATCGCTGGCCTTAGTGTCGGCACATTAGTCATCGAAGCGGCAGAACACTCAGGAGCTCTGATTACTGCTTATTCAGCACTCGAAAACAATAGAGACGTTTTTGCGATACCTGGAAATATCGATGCTGAAACTTCATATGGAACTAATGAGCTTCTAAAAAAGGGTGCAAAGTTGGTGACAAAAGTCGAGGATATCCTTGAAGAAATGAATATCAAGATAGCAGACAATCATACAAAGTATGAAGAATATATTCCGAATACGCCAGAGGAAAAGATAGTATTTAGCTTATTAAAAGTAGATTCTAAGTCAGCCGATGAAATGGTTGCGGAGACAAAAATGAATGTTATCGCGTTAAATGCGACATTGTCTTTAATGGAGCTAAGTGGAGCAATCCAAAACATTGGTGGTGGCAGATATAAACTGAAATAATTTTATTATTTTATCATTTTAATACAATTTATTAATTCAGAGAATTTGCAATAATATAGATCTGATTTGATTTTTATTCATAATGTTGTTAATTTATCTAAAGTGTTCGAAAAAATAAAAGGAAGGGAAAGAACAAAAATGAATCTAGTGATCGTCGAGTCGCCAGCAAAGGCGAAAACAATCGAAAAATATCTAGGCAAAGATTTCAAAGTCTTGGCCTCTTTTGGTCATGTCCGTGATTTACCAGAAAAAAACATTGGTATTGATATAGAAAATAATTATGAACCAAAATATGAAGTTTTAGCGAAAGCAAAGAAAACACTTGCTGCTCTCAAGGATGCATTGAAAAAATCAGATATGGTCTATCTCGCGACTGACTTGGACCGAGAAGGAGAAGCTATTTCTTGGCATTTGACTCATGCGCTTGGTTTGAAGCTTTCAAGCGATAAAGTAAAAAGAATTGTTTTTCATGAAATTACAAAATCAGCACTCGAAAACGCTGTTGCGAATCCAAGAGGCTTGGATCTAAACCTTGTTGACGCACAACAGGGTCGTAGAGTTCTTGATCGACTTGTTGGCTATAAGCTCAGTCCACTTCTTTGGAAAAAGGTAAAAAAGGGCCTTTCGGCCGGCCGTGTTCAGTCCGTGGCTGTTCGGCTCGTAGTCGAGCGTGAACGTGAGATTAAGAATTTTGTTCCTGTCGAATATTGGTTTCTGGGCGTTAGCTTAGCCGATCAGAAAAAGAAAGATGTCTTTACTGCATCCTTGGTTCAAGTAGATGGCAAGCCAGTCGGCAAAATGACGATCAAGACAAAGGACGAAGCCGACAAAATAGAGAAAGATTTAGAGGGCGCTTCATACAAAGTCATACAAGTTAAACATGACGACTCTATCCGTAAACCGTCTGGGCCATTTACAACTTCCACGCTTCAAATGGAATCTTCTCGAAAGCTCGGTTACTCTCCGAAACAGACTATGATGATTGCTCAGCACCTTTATGAAGCTGGTCACATCACTTATATGAGAACTGACTCAACAAATATATCTGCCGATGCTGTAGCAGCAATCAATACAACAATTACATCTCAATTTGGCGAAAAATATTTGAATAAGGGTAATAGATCTTTTGCAACCAATACGAAACATGCGCAAGAGGCTCATGAAGCGATTCGCCCAACTCATTTTGACAAGATGGAAGTCTCTAACGATAGGCAGGAGCAAAAGCTTTATGAGCTGATCTGGAGACGAACGGTTGCTACTCAGATGGGGGACGCAATATTTGATATTATTACAGTCAAGATTGAAGCAAAAGCGACTAAGGATTTTATTTTTGATGCGAAAGGTGAGGTAATAAAATTTGACGGCTTTATGAAACTATATCTAGAAGGAAAAGATGAAGAATCTGAAGATAATATTTCAAAAATCCCAAATCTTGCCGAGGGTGAACTGCTCGATTTCATCAAAATGTTGAAAAATCAAAAATTCACAGAGGGTCCAAAAAGATATAGCGAAGCAATGCTTGTGAAGAAGCTTGAGAGTCTTGGCATCGGTCGTCCGTCGACCTACGCGCCAACGCTTGAGACAATCCAAAATCGTGGCTATACAGAACTAATCGATAAAAAATTTCAACCTACTGAGATCGGAACTATTGTAAATGATCTGCTTGTCGCAAATTTTCCTATCGTCGTCGATTATAAGTTTACCGCAAACATGGAAGACGAGTTTGATGAGGTCGCAGAAGGAAAACTTGATTGGCATAAAGTCATTGATGAATTCTATGTTCCTTTTGCGAAGACTCTAAAAGAAAAAGATAAAGAACTAAATAAAAGCGACATCATGCCCTTAGAGGAACTAGAAGAGGAATGTCCAAACTGTGGCAAGAAGCTTGTAGTTCGTTTCGGACGCTTTGGCAAATTTATTGCATGTCCAGGATATCCTGAGTGTAAATACTCTCGTCCGCTCGAGACAAAAGCAGAAGAGAAGAGCTCAGAGGTCTCGGATGGTGAGGGCGGTATGGAGAGTCTTGTTGATGCTGAAAAAGAAAAATGCGAGAAATGTGGTGGCAAGATGATGCTCAAGGAAGGGCGTTTCGGTAAATTTCTTGCTTGTGAAAATTATCCAACATGCAAAAATACAAAGGCTATTGTAGGCAAAACTGGTATCAAATGTCCGAAATGCGAGAAGGGCGAAATAATTGAGAAGAAAACAAAAAGACGTCGGAGCTTCTGGGGCTGTTCACGATATCCTGACTGTGACTATGCAACTTGGGATAATCCAACAGTCAAGAAAGATGAAACAACCGCTGAGCAAGGAGTATGATGATTGATCCTGTGATGAAAAAAGCCGCTATAGATTTGGCCTGCGAAATTACAAACAAATGCGGTGACGTGATGCATGGTGTTTCGCATCTCGAAAGTGTTCTCAACTATTCAAATATGATTGTCAAAAGTTATCCTGAGGCTGATCTTGATATATTAGAAATTTCAGTTTGGTGGCATGATGTTGGTCGTTTGTATCTTGATCGTGGCCACGCTCTGAAAAGCATGGAAATGGCGATCGAAAGTCTGACGAAGATTGGTTTTGATGCTTCTGACGTCGAAAAAATTAGTATTGCTATCGAGAGTCACAGTAATAGTAGCGAAAAAAAGCCATCCACTATCGAGGGAATAATTCTTAAAGATGCTGACAAATTGGATTTCTTGACTTCTTTACGTTGGCAAATAGGAATGGACAACGATAGAACCAAGGAAATAGAGATTGGAATTGACAAGATACCGTTGATTCTCACTGATATTCTAATATTACCCGAGTCAAAAGAAATCTACGCTGAATTATTTACGAATCTGGTAAATTATCTAAAGAAATCTGACAATCCTTTTATCAATAAATATAAACCGACGATTGCTAAACGTTGGCAGGTTAATATCTAAAATATGCTTCCAAAATCAGTTCAAAATCTTATAGACGAATTTTCGAAATTGCCTGGTGTCGGCCCGAAATCGGCTGCTAGACTCGCTTTTTACTTGCTGACGAAGCCAAAGTCTGATGTTGAGTCTCTCGGCAAAAGCATCTTGGGCCTTGTTGAAAATCTTAAATACTGCGATATCTGCTACAATATTGCCGAGACTGAAGTTTGTGCAATTTGTAGCAATTCCGAAAGAGATCCTTCAATCATAACCGTGGTCGAAGAACCTTTGGACGTGATCGCGCTTGAGAAATCTCTGGGAATTAACGGCCTTTATCATGTGCTCGGGGGCGTGATTTCACCGATCAACGGTGTCAGTCCTGAAGATTTGCGAATTGATCAGCTTATCCGGCGAGTTCAAAATGGTGAGATCAAAGAGATAGTGCTTGCGACTAATCCGAACCTTGAGGGAGAGGCAACAGCTGCGTATCTTAAAAATAAAATTTTCGCAGTAAATTCTGAGATCAAAATTACTCGGATCGCTCGTGGGCTCCCAATCGGTGGTGATCTGGAATATGCCGACGAGGTGACACTGAAGCGTTCGCTAGAAGGGCGTAGGGACTACTAAATTGGCCAGAATAATTTGTTGAAAAAGTAGTCAGGGACTGATAAAATTCTTGAATTAAAAATAGGTGGATAACTCTTCTTGACAATCAGCTACATTGATCGCTAAAATCCAATGCAGTTGATGAAAAATTAAAACAAAAAGAAGAGGTCAAATGAGGGAAGAAAAATTCTGCTGTCCAAACTTAGATTGTGGCTTTACTAGCTACAATAGTGGTGAGTGTCCTGAGTGTGGAAAAGAATTGGACAAGATCAAAGGCGACGATTATGCATCTTTCAATAGCGAAACAGAAGAAGACAGTCCAGCAGAAGTAATGATGAGCGACTTCGACGATGATCCAGACGTGACGTCTTGGTATAAGGACGAAGAAGGCTCATATTCAGCCATGTAATTCCACTAAAACTCGAGGGAACTCTACGCCTCGAGTTTTTTTATTGGAAATGAGCTGAAATTATGCTAGAATAATATTAGATTGTCAAAGAATTAACGAGAATAATCATATGAAACTATACAACACGCTGTCGGCTAAAATTGAAGAATTCAAAACTATCGAGGGCAAGAAAATCCGAATGTACACATGCGGTCCAACAGTTTATGATACCGCCCATATTGGCAATCTCCGCAAATACCTTTGCGACGATATTTTGGTGCGATTGCTCAAATTTGAAGGTTCTGAGATCAAGAGAGTAATGAATATTACTGATATCGATGACAAGACGATCAAGCGTGCTGAGGGCGTCAAAAAAGATTTTGATATTTTAATCAGAAAATACGAAAATCAGTTTCTTGCAGATCTAGATTCTCTAAATGTTTTACGACCAGACAAAGTAACGCGTGCGACTGAGTATGTCGAGGACATGGCGGCTTTTGTTGAGGACCTTTTGAAAAAGGGCTTTGCTTATAAAACTTCTGATGGCTCTGTATATTTCTCTCTCGAAAAGTTCCCATCTTACGGAGAGCTTTCAAAGCTGGATAAGCGCGAGATTAAGGTCGGAGCTAGAATAAATTCTGATGAATATGAGAAGGAGAATCCTTCCGACTTCGTGATCTGGAAGGCTTGGGATGAAGCTGATGGAGAGATTTTTTGGAACACTTCACTCGGCAAGGGTCGTCCAGGTTGGCACCTAGAGTGCTCGACAATGAGCATGAAGGAGCTCGGCGAAACGATCGATATTCATACTGGCGGTATTGATAATATTTTTCCGCATCATGAAAATGAAATTGCTCAATCTGAAGCCCGAAGCGGTAAGAAGTTTGTAAACTTCTGGGTTCATAGCGAAATGTTGATGGTAGATAGTCGCAAGATGAGCAAAAGCTTGAATAATTTTTATAAATTGGCCGACATTATCGAAAAAGGATATTCTCCAATGGACTTTCGATATTTGGTGCTTACTGCCCAATATCGTTCTAAGCTAAACTTCACCTGGGATGGTTTGGAATCTGCAAAAAACAGCCGCGCTCGTCTAGTGCGCTTGGTTCAGGAGTTCGCAAAGGCAGATAAGGGCGAAGCTAATGAAGGTTACATTGCAAAATTCAAAACATATTTGGAAAATGATATTGATCTGCCAAATGCAATCGCTGTCCTTTGGGAAGTTGCTCGCGATGAGAGTATTTTTGCTGGATCGAGATATGCAACAATGCTTAGGTTTGATGAGGTGCTTGGCTTGAAGCTTGGCGAAAAAGATGCTCTTGAAATCCCAGCAAATATTCTAGAAATCGCAAATGAAAGAAAAGCAGCACGAGAGAACAAAGATTACGCCAAATCTGATGAATTACGGGATAAGATTGCGGCTCTTGGCTATATAATCGAAGACAAAAACAATGAGTTCACAATCTCTCCAAAATAATTTTTGGAACAAACTACATAAACCGTTTAAGGTGCTCGCACCGATGGCTGGCTATACTGACAGCGCTTTTCGGTTGCTTTGCCGCGAGCTTGGCGCTGATGTGGTTGTTTCAGAGCTAGTCTCAGCTGATGCGATTTTTCATCAATCAAAATATTGGTACAAAGATGAAAATAACACTTGGCTTTCAAAGCGCGGCAAAGATGAAACACTTGAAATGTTGAAGTTTGACGAGGCGGAACGGCCATATGTTATTCAGCTTTTTGGTAAATTTCCAGATAAGTTTGCTTTCGCCGCGAAGTGGGTGAGCGAAAATTTGAGACCCGATGGGATTGACATCAATATGGGCTGTCCAGCCAGAAAAGTCGTAAATAGCGATCATGGTGCCGCACTCCTGAAAAATCCTGAGCTAGCGGTACAAATCGTGAAAGCGGTCAAAGAAAATACCGATTTGCCAGTTTCGGTAAAAACGCGCCTTGGTTGGGACCATGATGATCAGATACTCGAATTCGCGCCGCAATTGCTGCGTGCTGGGATCAGCGCACTGACGATTCACGGCAGAACCTATAAAGACGCCTTCAAAGGCGCCGCTCGTTGGGACAATATTTATGAAGTCAAAAAGATGTTTGGCGATGAGCTAATCGTAATCGGTAACGGCGATATATCATCGTATGAACAATTAAGCACTTTAGCAAAAGATCCTTTTGGCGAGACAAGGCTTGACGGCTTGATGGTCGGCCGGGCCGCCTTTGGCAAGCCTTGGATCTTTTCGAAAGAAAGTATGACAAATGATGAACTGAAGATGATTATTTTGAAACAAGCACGATATATGTTAAAAATTAAGGGAGATTTCGGCATGATCGAGTTCCGAAAGCACCTTGTGAAATATATCACTGGCTTCGTAGGAGCTAAGGATCTACGAAAGAAGGCAGTGACCGTTACAAGTTTTGAAGACGTTGAGAGCCTAGTGAGCGAACTTTAGACACGAGGTATTGACATAGTTGAGGATTTGTGGTAAAATTGCTCTAACAAGGGGAAATTTACCCGACATCAAAGACAATCTATAGAAGTTTGCTTGTAGCAAGGATGGGGATCGTGCTGGACAGATTGTTTATCTGTGCGTACGTCAAAAACCTTGCTTTTTTGTTTTCTTATTTCTGACTGGGATCTTGGGATATTAGGATGATAGATTTATAGATTGACCGGCAATGAAGGTCCGTTAAAAAAAGTGGATCTGGCTAAGTTAGTCTCTGTCATTTCTCACCTTTCTCCTGGTTAGAACTAAGCGCGCAAAACAAGCAAATTCATGAATAAATTTCATCGTCTGGATCCCACCTCTCAAGCCACAGGCTGGGATGACAGGAAGGGGAGGTTAGAACTAAGCGCGCAAAACAAGCAAATAATTTTGATAAGAATGTGATGGTTTCATACTATTCATGCTTATCAAAATAAAACTCATGAAAATGAGTTGATAACGCAACTGACTTTGTGAATCGAAGATTTGCAAAGTAGTATCCCAAAATTTGTTTGGAGGAAATGCCATGAAGCTTATCACAACAGCTTGTCTGGTCATCTTATTACTTGTAGTGGCTCTTGCACCTGTGAGAGCTTCTGTAGCAAGTAGCATTGCAGCACCGCTGTACAACAGTACAACGGTCCTGAATAATGCCGGGTTTAATCCGGTGGTCAAGTCCGCGGCTAGCGCCGAGAACAAGACTCCGGACGCAACATTACGTACAGGCACTTGGAGCACGAACATCATTGTTCCGAAGTCCAGTGCAATGGCGCAGTTTAGATTTTTACTCATCGACATGAAAATTCAGGGTTTCGACCTTGGAAAATATACTGGAGTGAAAGTAAAAATCGACGACTCGATGATCAGCAAAGAGTCGATCAATCCTAATAAGTTAAAATCCGAATCAAAAAAAGGCGAAGTCTATGCAAACCCCGAAGGGGCTTACAAAGGCTCAACCCAATTTTGTAAGGGAAATTTGACACAGGGAGCTTTAACGCTTCGCGCCGACGGCGTTTTAGTTGTAGACACTAGCAAGCTGGATTTAGACCAGTACTGCTTAGAGTTTTCGCTAACTCACGAAGGCAAAGTAGTTAAAGATGATTGGCTCATCTGGATTCACATCACTAATCGTGAAAAGATGACAGACACCAATTCGTTTTACTTTACCCTTGTCAATCCTTCCAACTATCTTGACGATTACTGTCAGGCACAAGCCGGCACAAATTATCAGGATTCAGTTGGAAGACTCCAATCGGTTGCATTTTCGTCATATTATGATGAAATATTGAAACCGTATTGGAACTTGATCGATACCCCGATTTCTGCCAACTTAAAGGCAAATGCGCTTTGGCGCGATGTCAATAATGAGGCGAAGCCCCTGCAAAATACTGCTCCCGTCACAAAGGATTGTACCCATTGGGTACGACTCCAGAAGGACGGAAAAGCGTTTAGCGGTTGGGTGAATCTGAAGGTGTCGGAAAATCAGGATGAACCTTCTTTGATCCAAGGCCCATTGATTCTTTTCAATGGTGCTAAGGTCGGTCCACAGAAAATGTGGATAAGAGAAGAAGGCAAGGATGCTTGGACGGTAAAAGTTATCGATGTCCGCCCGAATGGCGTGACCACAGTGACCCTGTAAGGAGGGCGTGATGAGTAAATTCCTAACTTTGGCCATGGCGCTACTGCTTGCAGTGGCCTCGTGGTCCGCCCGTCCCGCGGGCGAACTTCCCTTATTTGACAAAATCTGCCACACGAACCCTGTTCTTGAACGGGGTCTCGGTCCAGAAATCGTCACAAAGGGTTATTCTATCCAGGCACTTGGTCGCTATGATCGCGATGGTAGACCGATGACTTATTATGAGTCATGGACTTCCGGACGGTCCGGCGAAGTGACCTGGTGTCGTTTCCGTGTTGGTGAAGCAGTCGAAGCAAAGAAAACAGGAGTTCGAGACATAGTTCTCGAAAAAATCCTTTTCGGCGTAGAGACCTGGGAAGCCAAACGAATCGTCCGATGTGGCAATCCTACAGCAATAACTTTCTATTTATGGAAAGTAAAACCTGTGGCAGCCTCAAAAAACGGTTTAAACGGTAAAAACGGCCGAAACGGTCATGACGGTAAACCCGGTCCAAAAGGTGATCGTGGCGAAACCGGCCGACCAGGCCGAGATGGAGTTGACGGCAAAGATGGTGCACAAGGCGAACAAGGACCTCCAGGTCCTCCTGCCGAAGTGTATTATCCGCCGCAAACCCCCTTACCTCCAGTTTTAACCAATGAGTCATACGCACCCGAATTTCGGGTAAACTATGGCTCAAGCGAATTTCGCCAAGGTCTTCAGATCTTTGGCGCGATCGCGATCGTCCCAACACCTGCTCCTGGCAAGGATGGGCTGAATGGTCAAAACGGGAAAAACGGTTTAAACGGTAACAATGGCAATAACGGCTTAAACGGCCTACCTGGCCCAGCCGGTCCTCAGGGACCCGCCGGCCCATGTGGTCCAGTTGGTCCGACATATTGCCCGCCACTGCCAATCGGCACAACCCCGCCACAACCTAATCTTTAGGTTTCTGGCACAATTATCCGAGGAACACTCTCTCTAAGTGAAAGAGTGTTCCCACATCTTAAGACAATAATTGATTTTATTGCCTTAAGTATGTGAAAATACACGTAGAAAATTTTATTATCAAAGCTACGAAAAAAACACTATTAATTAGGAGAAAAAATGAACTGTACTGAAAACAAAACCAGCACAAAGTCAAAAATCGCTATTGCGCTTTTGGCGGTCGCTGGAGTCTTAGCAGGCGTATTGGCACCATTGGCTTCGGTCAAAGCTGTTGATACTGTCGGCCCACGTTTCAACGTCTTGCCAGATGATTACAAGACTTTGCGCGGTGGAAACAAAACAAAAAATGAGCTGTCGAGAAATGCAGTAGTAACTGGCGTTGCTGGTGATACTGTCTCTGGCTTGGTCTATTACCACAATGATGTCTTGAACACCACTGCCAATAACACCAAAGTCAAAGTAACTTTTCCTGCACAGACAACAAATAAAAAAGCGACTGTTTCTGTAAATCTGTCTGCTGACAATGCTGAAAACATTATCAACGACACGATGGAGATTCAGTTGGATCAGGACGCAAAACTAACATTCGTCCAGGGTTCAGTTCAGTGGTTACCAAACTTCACTGATACGACTAAGCCTGCTGTTGCCCTTCCAAACGGTCAAACAGGTAACGAAATTATCACTCCAAATGGTGTTAATCTCGGTGGTATCAACGGTTGTTGGAATTATATCGGTTATGTCTATTTCTTAGTCAAAACTGATAAAATCGACCAAAAATTACCGGCTCTGAAGATTGAGAAAACTGTTCGTGACTTTACCGTAAATGAAGCAACTTTTGTAAAAGAGAATGAAGCCAAACCAGGCGATGTTCTTGAATACAAGATCAGCTATTCAAATACAGGTGAAGGCCCAGCTGCAAACGTAACTGTAAGTGACGTTTTGCCAGCAAATGTAACATATCTTGCCAACACAACTGTTCTAAACGACGGTACTGGTGAGAAAATGGTTGCAGATGGTATCGCTCAAAGTGGTATCAGCCTTGGCGCAATTGCCAACGGCACTTCGGGCTATGTAAAGTTCAAAGCCCAAATCAGTTCTACTGTTGCTGCGGATCAAACATTGACGAATACTGGTTATCTTCTGTTCAACAAGCAAAACTTGTCTGATACAGCGAAAACCAAAATCGTAGTCAGTGTGATCGTCACTCCGGGTCAGCCTGGTGCTGGCAATCCATTGCCTCAGACTGGTGCAGAGACTTATATCATCACTGCGTTAATCGTAGCTGCTGGATATGTCACTGCTAAATATCTGAAAAAAAGAAAAGAACTCGCAGAGTTGATCAAATAACTTTGTAGAGAATATATACAAAACCGCTCCGACTTATGTTGGGGCGGTTTTGTTTTGTATTACAATTATGCTAAAGTGTAGATATTAATAAGGCAGATTTATGGGATTGAAAGAAAAGCTCGAAGATCTAAAGATGATCTTGAAAATCGATAAGAAAAAATCTGAAATCGCTCAGATCGAAAAAGAGATGAATGAGCCTGATTTTTGGTTGGATGAAAAAAACGCTAACGAAAAAAGTCGCAAACTGAAGAATCTGAAGGACGAAATCAAAGAGTTTATGGACGTTTATGAGATCGCTGAGATTGCTAACGACGAAGAGTTGGAGTCGATGCGAGACGAGATCGAGAAGCTTGAGCTCTACTCAATGTTTACAGGCAAATACGATGATCATAATGCGATTATTAACTTTTACGCTGGCGCAGGTGGCGATGATGCCCAAGATTGGACCGAAATGTTGCTGAAGATGTATTTGCGTTGGGCAGAAAGCAATGGCTTCCGTGCGATGATTATCAACGAATCACGTGGCACAGAAGCGGGGATAAAGAGCGCCACGATCGAAGTTCATGGTCTCTATGCCTATGGAAAACTGAAGGTGGAATCTGGGGTGCATCGGCTTGTCAGACAGTCCCCATTTAACGCAAAAGCGCTTCGTCAGACATCTTTTGCCCTTGTTCAGGTGTTGCCCGAGATTGAGCAAGAAACAGAGCTTATAATCGATTCTAAGGACATTCGGATGGACGTCTTTCGGTCCGGTGGCAATGGCGGACAATCAGTCAATACGACTGATTCGGCTGTGCGTCTGACGCATATTCCAACAGGGATTGTAGTCGGCTGTCAGAATGAGCGAAGCCAGTTACAAAATCGTGAAAATGCGATGAAAGTACTTCGTTCGCGATTGGCCCAGCTTATGCTTGAGCAACAAAAGGAGCGCTTGGAGGAGCTAAAAGGCGATTTCTCTTCGCCAGAGTGGGGAAATCAGATTCGTTCTTATGTTCTTCATCCGTACAAAATGGTCAAGGATCATCGAACTAATTTCGAGTCCAAAAATCCAGACGATGTTTTGGCAGGAAACTTGAATGGCTTCATTGAGGCTCAGCTCAGACAGCTGATGAAATCAAAAACGACTGTTGAATAAAGTAAAAGTTTAGACGAATATTATATTAACTACAGTGAGGGGATATGGACAAATACCTAGCAATCTTTCAGGGATTAAAAGCACCAGCGATACCAGATATTTCTGGCTTTAATATCAAGAGCAACGAACTGCTTTTGATTATACTTGCAATTTTAATTCTGTCATTTGTTATCGATCTCTTGCTTGTTAATTCGGTTTTTGGTCGAAGTTATCGGGTTTTCGTTGCTTTTGGCGTGATTGTGCACGAATTCTCGCACGCTCTGTTATGTATTCTTATGGGCGCGAAAATTACGAAGATTGCGCTTTTTGATAAACAGGGTGGTAGTGTTGAGCATACCAAGCCGCTTGTTCCGATCATCGGCCAGGTTCTGATTTCTCTTGCGCCGTTTTACTTAGGCGCAGTTGCAATATATTTTCTTTCGCTCTGGATCGGTTTGAAGCAAGTCGACCTAGGTAGCATTAGCCTGACTTTTGATGGGGCAATTCACTTTTTCAAATCGTTGATCGGAACAATTAATTTCTCGGATTACAAAAACTGGCTGGTCATCTATTTTGTTTTGTCGATTGCAGTCACGATGACTCCAAGCAAGCAAGATATCAAAAATGTGGCTTTTTCGCTTATTTTTATAGGCTTGGTGATTTATGCCATTTATCATTTTACGGCAATTCGTTTCAGCTTCGCTTGGCTACCAATCGAAAAAATCACCGTGCTTTTGTCGACAGTGCTTGTTTTGTTGATTTTGTCTCTGCTTTTGAGTATCATTGTGTTTGCTGTTTCGAAAATGTTGAAACGACGTAGAAGCTATTAAATAGAAATTAAAAATTAGGTTAGGAGTTATTATGGTAGATTTTGGGAAAATCAAAGATGTATATGAGCTTCAGAAAAAAGCTCGGGCAATCCAAAAAGAGTTGAAAGATGTTGAAGTAGAGGCTTCGAGCAATGATGGCTGGGTTACAGTCGTTTTTAACGGCGAGCAACATTTGACGGAGATCAACATCTCGGAAGATGCTCTTGCGCCTGCAAATAAAAGATTACTTGAAAAAGATTTGAAAAATACCATCTCTCAAGCAATCTCTCGTGCTCAAGCAGTTGCTGCTGAGAAGATGAAAGATATTGCTGGCGGAATGGGAATTCCAGGACTATAGAGCGAACGCTTTCGCAATTAAGAAATGGATATATTATGAAACTAATTGTCGGTCTCGGAAATCCAGGCAAACAGTACGAAGGCACACGGCATAACGCTGGCTTTATGTTTTTGGATAAGCTTGTTGGCCACGCTGCTTTTACTGTATCTGGTGATAGTATTCAATTTTCGAAAGAGGATAAGTTCGATTCTCTAGTTGCGCAGACAGTTCTATCTGGCGAGAAGTTTATCTTTGCGAAACCGCAGACCTTTATGAATCTTTCGGGAAATGCGGTAGCGGAGATTATGCAGTATTATAAAATTTCTCCCGAGGATCTGATCGTCGTCTCTGATGATGCCGATCTGCCTATCGGAACATCTAGAATCCGCACTGATGGCTCGAGCGGGGGACAGAAGGGATTGCAGAGCATTATTGAGGCACTCAATCTCTATACTTTTGTCCGTGTACGCATCGGCATCAAGGCGCTAGCAGCGAATCAAGATGAAGCAGAAAATATTTCTCAAATCTCTCTTTCCGACTTTGTTTTGTCGAAATTCGATAAGCGTGAAGAAAAAATTCTAGAAGCTTCGATGGACGAGACGATTAGATATCTGGTTCAGTTCCTCGGGAGTAATCAAGAGATCGTCCCTCACACGATAGAGGCGAAGATCAATACTTAAGGGTTGATAAAAGAGGCAAAATTTGTTATAAGTAGATATAAATAAATAATCAGTGGGAGTCTGTCTGTGCTTTGGCGCGGGACGTTTGACCACAAGGAGAAAAATGACTGAGAAGAAGAAGAAAGTCAAAGACGAAGAGGAAGAAATCGTTGCGACTGAAGAAGTCTCTGAAAAAGAACTTCTGAAACAGGCTGAGGAGCGTGAAATCGAGCGCAAAGCACAAGAGGAAGCTGAGAAAGAGGCTGCAAAAGCTGAAGAGAAAATTGAGAAAATACAGGAGCGTCAAGAGCGAATCGCTCGAAAAGCAACTGTTCGTGTCAAACCAAGACATGGCAAGAATTACCGAAAATTGGCTGAGAAAATCGAAAGAGACAAAGAGTATACAGTCGTTGACGGTATCGCTCTTGCACTTGAGACAAATCCTGTCAAATTCGATGCAACAGTTGAGATGCACGTCAAACTAAACAACAAAGAAAAAAATACACGCGGAATGGTCGTTCTTCCTGGCGGCGTAACAAAAGAGAAAAATATTCTTGAAGTTACAGCTGAAAATGTTGACGAAGTTATCGCAAATGTAAAAGCCGGCAAACTTGATTTCGACCTTATGCTCGCAGACATCAAAGTCATGGCTAAGCTTGCTCAGCTTGCAAAGGTACTTGGTCCTAAGGGACTTATGCCTTCACCAAAGGCTGGCACTGTGGTTGAAGACGTCAAGAAGGCTGCGGCCGAGCTAAAAGGCGGCAAAGTAGAGTTCAGAGCTGACAAGAACAATGTTGTTCATATGTCCCTTGGTAAAATTACATTCGGTGCAGACCGTATCAAGCAAAATTATCAGGCGGTTATGGATCATTTGCCAAAAAGAATCGACTCTATCTACCTTACTACTTCAATGGGTCCAAGCGTCAAAATTTCTCGAAAATAATCATATTTTTGTTCCAAAAATGTTCTAGTAAATTAGGTTTTGCACTGGTTGCAAAACCTAATTTTTGTTTTTAACACTGTTGTACAGGATAATTCGGTCTAGCCTATATTTTTTCAAAATTTTGTTGAATATTACTTGTTTTACTATATAATTATAAGTAGCAAATTCGAGTGTAAAATTCACTGAAAAATTAACTATCAAGCGAGGGATATGCCAATTTTTGATTATCTTAAAAAATCGTTTCCAAAAAAAGTAAAGAAGGGGACGGTCGATGAAGTTCTCGCCTCAAAAGATAAAGTGCAAATCTCGCAGCTTGTCGAAAAGGAAGTCACTGTTGACCAACAGCGGCTAGATCTTTTTGAACAAAAAATGAAAATCGAGAAGGAAATCACGGCAATTCAGCGCTCAACACGCGTGTCTATGCCAGTTTTCGCTAGCCTCCACAACACTCTTCGCATGAAGTACCAATGGTATTACAAGTGGCACATGACGCCGTTTTCTTCGCTTGTACATTGGCTTGCGCTTTCATCTTTCTCAACAGTAATCTTGGCTGTTGTCGTAACGGTATTATTTACGAATACAGTTGTTCGTACCTTTGCCGATACGCGTCATGCTTGGGATACCAAAGATGCTTGGAGCACTTGGAATTTATCAAATGTTGTTGCAGATGACGCGAACACTCTTTTGCTGGCTCGACTGACTCTCACCACAAGCGGGGAGACAGTCGTTAGCGGAGAATCTGCGGTTGCCTCAGGCACAACGACAGAGGAAGCTCTCGTCGCTGACTATGCACCAACTGGCACCGCAACCCTTACTTTTTCTCCATGGAAAAAAGAGGTCGTAGACTGGCTTGCTGCAGAGAGCAAAGAAACGTTAAATGGCGGCGTGATCAAAAAAGAGTATTCGACTGATAATATTCTGTTCACTGAAGACATTGCAAATCTTGCTGACTCAGAAACGCTTTATATCCGTCTGACTTTTAGCACAGCTGATCCAAAAATATCGCCAGTTTTGTCTTCGTTGGCAGTAAATTATTCTAGATTGCCTTATGCTCCAGAGGGAGTTACCTTTGAATCGAAGCAGGTTCTTTTCGCTACTTCTCAGGTTCTTTCTGCAGGAGCATTTATTGATCCAGACGATGACGATCACGCAGCTTCACAGTGGCAGATTACTACTTTATCAGGTGATTTCACATCTCCAGTCCTAGATCAGACGGTTACTAGCTCAGATGCTAGCAATCTTACATCTCTTACTCTGAAGAATTCTCTCGATGCTGGCAATTATTTCGCAAGAGTGCGATACAAAGATTCAAAGGGCGCTTGGTCTCTCTGGAGTCAAGAAGCTTCGTTTACTGTTGCCAAGCCTGAAGGTCAAAAGACTTCAGTCCAAAATAATGGCACTGCGCAAGTTGCTGCCAATCCAAACGAAATTCTTGTTAACAGAACCGAAACGACGAAGACAATAGACAACAAAAACGGTACGAAGACCCTTGAGTCATATACTGGCATTGTCCACTACAAAGAGGACTATGCCAGCGCTACTTCCCAATGGAAAGATATTAATCCAAATCATTCCATTGACACTGCTGAATACGTCTTATTTGATGAGATGCCTTCGACTGTAAAAGTCTTCAAGGATAAAATTGGTTATGAAATCGAGTCTCGACAGACTGGTGATAAGTATACCGTCATCCTGAAAGATGTCGACGGGACACCGGTTTTGTCACGCACGACTGGCTCGAACAATATGGTAGCTTGGGCTGATATTAATACTCCTGAACAGAAAAAAATAAATGACACTCGTGATGCTTTGGCAAAATGGATTGCACCAGCAGCCCTTGCTGATGATAGTCAGGTGACAAAAGACAATGGCAACTTGAAGTTCGAATTTGATATCTCCGAGTATGGAGTTCGTCTTTGGAAAACTATCAAAGGCGAGGATGCGCCAAAGAATTTCAAATGGGATATTACCAAAACCGATGGCACAAAGCCGGGAACTGTAGTAGTTACCGACCCAGAGACGAAGAAGGAGACGACAGTTGTCGCCAAAGATGATCTTAAATTCCGAGATAAGCCGGAGGCTTTTGATGTAACTCCAGCCACTGGAGAGGTGGTCAAAGATGCGCAGGGTCAGGATAAAGTTGTCCCTATTGAGGCGAAGAAAATCGAGGGAGATCTAAATTCTACATTTGTTTGGCAGGAAACAGCGCCAAAGTCTGATATGAAGATTGATACAGATGTAAATTACTATCCACAAACTAATGATACTGCTGGTGCTAAAACTACCGATGGTGTGATTTCATGGTTCACTGGTCGTGGTGTTACTTGGTCTGAGATGCGTAGCGGTAATAGTGGGGGTTATGTTAGTGGTATCTACACCGCCCCGCCCGGTTATTATGCATACGACGGTATTTGTCTCGCTTCACGCTATGGTTTGAGCAACGGTTGGTCTGATCTATGCCGAGCTTATGCATCTTTTGATACATCCTCAATTCCTGATAGTGCCACAATCGATAGTGCGACTATGTCGATTTACGGCAAAGGAACTTATAATGGGGCTGGTGAATCGCCCGAGATGGATATTAATATTTTTGGATCAACACAAGCCAGTGCCTCGCAATTGGTAGCGGCTGATTTTACAGCAGTCGGCACTACGCCATTCTCTAATGCTATCACAAAGAGTAACTGGGCATATGATTACAACAATTTCGCCTTCAACGCTGCAGGCAAGGGAGCTATTAGTAAGAGTGGGGTATCTAAATTTAGTATTTATAATGGCAATTTTGATGCAGCGAACGTATCACCAACTCCATCGGCAACTGATTTCTCTACTATTTCGATGTATTTTTCTGAAGCGAGTGGCACCTCTCAGGATCCGAAGCTTTCTGTGACATACTCTGGTGGTCAGACGATCTCAGGAACTATTTATAGTGATACAAGTAAATCTAGCAACGTTGGCTCTGGTATCCCTATCGCTATTTCTTCAAATGGTGGCGGCAAGATGACAGGGGTTACTGGCGCGAATGGAACTTTTTCCTTCTCTGGTGTTGAGGTCATTCAAAATAAGCCAATTACAGTTTTCGTTGATGGTGGACCATTTCAATCTGCGCTCGTCGTCAAACCAAATTCTGTTGGAGATATTTCTGGTCTTGAAATGTATGTCTATAAGACGGTTTTGACATATCAAGCGACTGGTACAGGCGACTATATCGAAAATGCTGACTTAGCGATCGCTGATGACTGTGGCTGTTTCTCTGACTTTTCAGTATCGGGCTCGACCTTGAGTGCAAATGAAATCTTTATCCCAACTGGCAAGAATTATATTCCTTTTGGTGATGTTAGTATTTATACTCTGACGCAGTATGGCAATGTGACAATGAATACAAATGCCATGACTACATACAATCTGTATCAGTACGGCGGAACCTATTCAGCAGGAAGCGGTGCTGAATACATTCAAAACCTTTATCTCGCCGCTGGTGTTCTTAATGCTGGTAGCTCAACTATGACGTTGACTGGCTATCAGACAAGTATTGCTGGCGGGACCTTCAATAGTAACTCCGCAACTATTACACTTTTGGATACCTCTTTCAGTATGACCAGTGGTACTTTCAATGCACCGACTGGCGATCTTACCGTTATGACTGACTCAAGCGGATACTATTCTCAATATACTTGGAATGTTTCGGGTGGTACATATAATCACAATAATGGTACTCTCAAGATTGGCGCCATCAATAATAACTATTATGGTAATCCATATACTTTTAACACGATGCCGAGCCTATATAATTTGACTTATGCAAATACAAGCAGTGGCTATCCGAGCTTCAATTCTGACATTACGATTGCAAATAACTTAAGTATAACCAATGGTAGCTTCTCTGGGAGTGGAACCATAAATGTTGCTAACAACGTTAGTATCTCTGGCGGTGCCTATTTCTCGCCTAGCACTATCACGATTGGCGGTAGCTTGTTAAATGATGGTGGTAGCTATTCGGCATACACAACGACCTTCAACAACGTCGCTAAAACATCCCAAATCTCTGGAAATAACGATTTCTATACTTTTAATTGTACGACTCCAGGAAAGACGCTCCAGTTTATGGCAGGTAGTACGCAAAACATCTACTACGACATGAATGTGGTTGGTACTTCTGGCAGCCCAATTATCATGACAAAATATGGTAATGCAGCGCCGATCAATCAGTGGTTTTTCAATGCTAATCAATATGGCATGTCTCCTTGGAATATTGATTATGTCACTGTCTCATACTCGAACAATAAAAACGCACAGCCAATCGCTCCAACTCATTGGACTGATGGGGGGAATAACACCAACTGGATTGGAAGTCACGTTACTGGCACTGCTTATCAATACGTTGGCGGCGGTTCTAATGTAGGTTCAAACGTTCCTGTTTCCATTTCTGTAAACGGCGGATCGAAACAAACCATATATACTGGCAATAATGGTTCGTTTGATTTTGTCGTAGGCGGGATGGTTGCCAACACCCCAATTACGATTTTCTACGAACAGGGTCAGAACTATTACTCAGGTAGTTTGGTCACTGTTTCTGCTGGCAGCGGTGACATAACGGGCTTGTCTCTCTACCAATATGCAGTCACTCTATCAAACCAAAATGCGGCGCCGATAACCAATACAATTCTTGCTACAGCTGATAATAGTAATGATAGTCAGCTACTTTTCAGCGTAGACGGATCGAACAATTTTTCGACAAATTATTCAATCTATGTTCCAAGCGGAAAAGTTTATACTCCTGGCGCAGGGGTAACAACTTACGGCGCATTTGTCGATGGCACGCTCAACGCCAGTGCAAGTTTCACATCATATGATATGGGATCTTTCTATGTTGAAAATGGTGGTGTCTTCAACGCTGGCAGCGGCACAGTGACTGTCGGTAGCTTGTATCTTACCGGCGGCACTTTTAACTCTAACTCATCTACCTTGCTCTTGAATGGTTACTCTACTTATATTTCTAGCGGCACATTTAATAGCAATACCGCAACAATCACAGTTAAGAGCTACAACTTCAATCTTTATGGCGGCACCTTCAACGCACCGTCTGGAACCTTGACGCTTGATGCAAGCAATGTCAGTAATGACTTCAATTTTGATATCTCAGGCGGTGGAACATTCGTCCACAATAATGGTTTGATTCAGATAAATAACGTTTACAGTTCAAATAAGTATTATGTTCGCACAGGAAATAATCATTTGTATTATCTGCAAGCGAACTCTTCGTCAGGCACTGTCGCAATTCAAGATACTTTACGTCTTGATTATGAATTAAGTATCTCAAACGGTAATACTTTTGATGCATATGGTTATGCACTTGAGACTGTCAATTTTGTCCAAACAAGTGGTTACTTCTCTGCGCCATATGGAACAATGAAGGTAAGCGGTGCTTTCAACAATTCCGGGGGATCATTTTCAAACAATTGGGGAACAGTCGAGCTTAATGGCGGTGCTGGCACAACCCAGACTGTTTATGGCTCGACGACATTTTACAATTTCACCATGACGGCAACGTCAGCACGAACCATAAACTTCAATGCTGGCACTAATCAAACTGTTCAGGGACAATGGACGGCTACCGGTACTGCTGGTAATCAGCTAAGCCTTGCTCGAGATGGTGGCGCTGGTCAATGGGAGATTACCCCTAGCACAAGCATGGGCAATCAATGGACAGTTGACTATGTTACAGTTTCGAATTCGAAGAATGATGCTTCTGCTCCAATCAGTCCAGCCCACTGGGTAAATGGCGGAAACAATATTAACTGGGTGGCACAAGCAGGTTGTGTTTGGGATGGTGGTGGTAGTGATAACAATTGGAGCACAGCAGCTAACTGGACACTTGATGCAGTCCCAACCGCTGCCTGTGATGTCGTTTTTGACTCGACCTCGACGAAAGCTTCAACTCTTGACTCTGGCTTTACAGCTCATGTCAAATCACTTTCGATTAATACTGGTTACACAAACACGGTTGCACTTGGTGCCGACCTTAATGATGATGGCGACATCAATCTTGGTGCCGGGACTTTAAGTGCTGGTAACTACACTTTAAACATTGCTGGAAGTTGGAATAACACGGGTGGGTTATTTTCAAAGGCGACTAGCACAGTAAACTTCAATGCGACGGATGCTAAAACTATCAACGATAACGGTCAAAATTTTACAAATATTACGATTGCAGGTACTGGATCAACCGCGAGTGATAATTTTGATAGTGGCACGATCTCAAGCGACCGCTGGACTACTTCTGGCACAGTTAGCAATGTTTCAAATAAAGCTCAGTTTACAGTTAGCTCTTATAATGGTGCGTCATATATTCAATCAAAAAACGTTTTATCTGGCGACTATGATATCCAATACGATTATGATTTATCCGGAATGTCTACACCAAACACGAATTATGCAGGTATGTATTTAATTAGCAATGGTGTCCAACTTGCAGTTGCGAAAAATACTTCAGGCACTTGTTACTACTACACTTATGATGGCACCCAATATACAGATTATACAAACGATTGTACTGGTAAGCTTAGAGTTGTACGATCCGGCTCAAACATGACAACATATCGTTGGGTCTCTTCTTCTAGCTCATGGGCTGTCTCTCAAGCCTTGTCTGGCAAGTCTACTGCCGATACTACTCCACAGATTATGATGTATAATCCATCGTACGTTACCACGATTGCAACGGCAGATAATTATTTGGTAAATAGCGGAACTGTAGTTGGTGGGGGAGTAGCTGGAACTTATTCTCTTCTACATACATTGACAGCAACTGGTACGTTTAGAATGACCTCCGGATCTTTCAATTCTGGCGCAAACGACATCACAACTCCTGACTTCACTCAAACAGGTGGTATATTTATTGCGCCATCGACAAATATGTATGTTCGTAAGGATTTCGCTCATACGGCTGGTACCTTTACACATAATTCTGGCACCATGAATTTTGTTATGAATAGCGGTCAGTCGAATGATCAGAACATTTCTGGTAATACTACTTTCAACAATTTGGTAATGACCGCCGCTGATAGTGCTGCAAGATTAGTTAAATTTGAGTCGGGCAAGACTCAGACGATCGTTGGAACGACTACTATTACTGGTGCGTCTGGTAGAGAGATTTCTCTAAATTCTTCATCGAGTGGTTCCCAGTGGTCTATTGACCCTCAAGGCGCAAGAGCTATTTCTTATGTCTCGGTTAAGGACTCAATCAACGCAAACGCAACTGCAATATATGCCAACAACAGCGGTACAAACCTTACTAATGCAGGCAATGATGTAAACTGGTTCGTACCCTACTCAATCTCAGGTACTGCATATACAAGCGATGCAAAGTCGGCAACTGTCGCCAATGGTACGACGGTAGGTCTGTCGATAAATGGCGGAGCTAAATCAGAAGTTACTACGACAACAGGTGTTTTCACCTTCACTGGCAAAACTGTAGCAGCTAACGATACGCTTACTTTTTATCTTAACGGTGGAACCTATACTGGTAATTTAATCACTCAAGCCGTCGATGGTACAACAAATATTACCGGTCTTGAAATCTATGCAAATGATATTGTTATATCTCATGAGACTTCAGGCCCGATGACCAATACTCTACTTGCAACTGCAAACAATTGTTCTGATTGTGGCACGAGCATCAAATACACAGATACTGCTGGTGCTGTTGCTTTTGGCGCAGGCTACAAAGTCTGGGTTGCAACGGGCAAGACTTATACACCAGGTAATACAGTGAGCGCTGAGTCCATGACCATTGCTGGTACCTTTACCCCAGGAAGTGCCACGGTCACGATTTCTGGCTCTGGTACACCTTTTGTAAATAGTGGCACCTTTAACCAGGGAACCTCAACAGTCGTTTATACTGGTGCATCAGCGACCAACGTATCAGGAAGCACCTATTACAATTTGCAGACAAATCACGCCGCAGTGGTATTTACAGCAGCAGGGGATACGACAGTTACGAATGTTTTCACTATTTCGGCTGGTACATTTGATGCATCTTCTAGAACGATCACGCTGTCTGGCACTGCTACTCCATTTGTAAAGACTGGCACCTTTACCCCTTCAACTTCTACTATTCTATATACTGGCAATACTTCTGGCGTTAATATAACTCCCGCTACTTATTACAATCTTACTTTGAATAATGCTGCGACAACCTTTACTGCCGCTGGTGATATTTCAATATCTAATGTCATCACCATTACTGCTGGTATTTTTGATGCGTCAAGTAGAACGATTACTCTTTCTGGTACCGGTACTCCATTTATAAAAACAGGTACATTCACTCCTTCTACTTCGACTATTACCTACACAGGTGGTACTGCAGCTGTAAACGTAACTGCAGCTACGTACTACAATTTGATCGTAAACAAAGCTGCTACTATATATACTGCTGCAGGGGACATCACAGTTTCAAACGTCTTCACTATAACGGCTGGTACTTTTGATGGCTCAAGCCGAACGATCACTTTATCTGGCACAAATGG
>JBAXEI010000003.1:0-99449 GCA_037140515.1 Candidatus Berkelbacteria bacterium
CCCTAGAAAAGTGGGATGAAACAGAAAAAATGATGAAGTAATTCATCATTTTTTTTAATAAATATTCGACACGATCTCGCTAATAATTTTGTCATTCCCGCGCAGGCGGGAATCTTGTGATAAATTAAATAGCCTGGATCCTCGGGCTATGGCTCGCTTTTCTATCAGATTTGATATGTAATAGCTCGTCCTCCCTAAGGATGACAAGGAGATTGTGGGTCTCGAAGCGATTACTCTTCCCAGCTTACATTTTGCCATCCCCAATCGAGCAATTTACGTGCTTCTTCGGCTGATGCCGAAGCCGTATCGTTTAGCGTATAGAGGATTATCGCGATAAGTGTATGGCCGTCTCTCTTAGCGGCTGCCACAAGGCAGTGGCTAGCTTCAGGCATGTAGCCTGTTTTGACCCCAAGAATTCCAGAATAGTTCCACTCAGAGACCAATCTATTTGAATTTTTCAGATCATGTGAAATTCTGCCAGAGACACTCGAGACCGTTGTCTGTGGAGTTCGGACGATCTCAGCAAAAAGCGGCAGTTTCATTGCATACTTCGTAATAATCGAGAGATCACTGGCAGTTGACCAGCCTGTTGTATCTAAGCCAGCGGGATCATGATACTCAGTGGAGTTCATACCAAGCGACTTCGCTTTCTCGTTCATCAGAGCAACAAATTTATCAACGCCTGTCTCGTTCCCCGTATTCATGTGCTCGGCCATCGCATAGGCTGCACGATTTGAGGAAATGATGAGCATGACTTTCAGCAGATTCTGTACGGTAATCTGCTCATTTGTCGTGGTTGTGTAGTCGAGACCGACTTGATTAGCTGCCTTATTAGAAATTGTGACTATATCATCAAGCTTATAATTTTCCAGAGCGATCACCGACGTCATAATCTTCGTCGTCGAGGCAATAGGTACTTTTTCGTTTTCATTTTGCATCGCAAGATATGTGTTGCTATCGGAATCCAAAAGCAAGTAATTCTTTGCGTAAATATTTGGCTCAATCGCACTAGCTTTCACGCGAGGAGGTATTTTGATCTCTGGGAGATCAATCGCCGTATTGAAAGAAGCTGCAGCAATGGACTCATTTCCCGCTCGAGATGACAATATCTGTCGATCAAGGTCGAGCGACTTTGCGGACATACCAAAAGTATTAAAAAATATCGATAAAATCAGCAAAAACTTTGCAATCATTTTATTTGTTCGTTTAGACTATTTGTTCTTTGGAAATCTTTTTAAATTCGCCAGGGGCCAAATTCAAATCATCAAGGCTAAGCTTGCCGATTCTGATTCGAACAAGTTTTAGCACTTCTAGGCCTATTTTATCAGACATCTTACGTATTTGTCGATTGTAGCCGGTGTGGAGAACTAAATTGAGATGCCAAATTTTGTTTGGCGCGTCTGGACTTGGAATGATGCTAACCTCGTCAGCTTTCATCAAATGTCCATCGATCTCAAGACCACGGGTAAGTCGTTTGATCGCATCATCGACATTTTTCACAACGCGACCGCTGTTTACGGCATCAACATCATACTCTTTCTCATGTTTGAAACTTGGATGTGTGATTAGCTGAGTAAGTTCGCCATCGTTTGTCAGCAACATCAAGCCTTCAGAGTCAGCATCAAGCCGACCAACTGGATAGACTGCTGCATCCTTCGGAATTATATCCATCACAGTTGGACGCTCAAATTCGTCGCTAACAGTAGACAGATAGCCTTTTGGTTTATAAATTGCATAGTATTGCAACTCACCAGTAGGCGCGACTTTTTCACCTTTGAATATGACAATATCACACGAGTCATCAATAGTTGTACCGAGCTTATCGATCACAACATTGTTGACCATGACATCGCCTGCAAGGATATGCTCTTCGGCCTTACGCCGAGAGCATACACCTGCATTTGCTAAATATTTGTTTAGTCTGATTTGCATTAGTCTCCTATGACCGTTTCTGCGCCCTGAAGCTCTTTGCCTTCAGCTTCTTTCGCTAGACGAACATGAACATCCTTGAGCTGTTGCTCAGAGATTTGGCTTGGAGCGCCCATCATCACGTCTCTTGCATCACCAGTTTTTGGGAAAGCCATGACTTCGCGAATATTTTTCTCACCAGCGAGAAGCATAACCAAACGATCGATTCCAGGAGCGATGCCGGCATGAGGCGGAGCACCATACTCAAATGCTTCGAGGATATGACCAAAACGTCGGTGCTTTTCTTCAGCAGATACACCAAGAAGATCGAAGATTTTATCTTGGATATCTCTTTGGTGAATTCTGACTGAGCCACCGCCAACCTCATAGCCGTTTAGAACTAAGTCATAAGCATAAGCACGTGCTTCCCCTGGCTTGGTATCAAGAAGAGCGATATCCTCTTTCTGAGGCATCGTAAATGGATGGTGAGAAGAGACAAGTTTCTTATCAGCGGCTGAGTATTTGAAAAGTGGTGGATCGGTTACCCAACAAAAAGCGAGCTCGTTGTCATCCTCTTTGTCTTCGCGAAGATCTGGTTTATCGTTTCCATATTTTTCCATTGAATCTTTATAAACAATTCTTGGAAATGGTGTCGACTTGATATGCTTCTCTGGAGCTACAGCCTTGACCATCTCAATCATCATTTTTTCAACTAGTTGAAGGACTTCCTCTTGATCAACAAAGCTCATCTCCATATCAAGCTGAGTGAACTCAGGCTGCCTGTCACCTCGTTGATCTTCATCACGAAAACATCGCGCAACTTGGAAATAGCGCTCAATGCCAGCGACCATAAGAAGCTGCTTGAACTGCTGAGGACTCTGAGGTAGTACGTAAAACGAGCCAGGATAAACGCGTGAAGGAACGATAAATTCACGTGCGCCTTCTGGGGTAGATTTGGTGAGAAATGGCGTTTCGATTTCGCGAAAACCCTCTTTCCAAAGATATTCTCGGAAGAAACGAACCATGTTATGACGAAGTGTGATGTTTTTGTTCATTCTCTCACTTCGAATGTCGAGATATCGGTATTTCAAACGAAGCTCTTCGTCTATCCCTACTGTATTTTTGTCGACTTCAAAAGGAGGCGTTTTGGCTTGATTTAGGACTTCGATGTCGATAGCTTCCATCTCAACAGTCCCTGTAACCATCTTTGGATTAATCATCTTCTCTGGTCGAGTATTGATCTTGCCAGTGACTGAGATGACCCATTCAGGACGAACATCTGTGATTTTGTCATACGCCTTGCTTCCTGGGACAAAGACAATCTGAATCAGACCAGATCTATCTCTGAGATCGACAAAAACAATCTTGCCGTGATCACGACGAGTGTTCACCCAGCCAGAAATTTTTACCTCTTCTCCAGCCTTACTTGCGGTCTCTTCGATTAGAATTCTTTTCATATATAGTCCTTTTAATTTATTATTTATCTCTAAACTTTGCTTCAAACTTCTCTTCTACAGCATCAACAACCTTCTTGATGATATCGTTTGCGTCAGCGTCTACCATTGTCTTATTCATATCCTGAAGATAAAGATGGTAAGCAATATTTTTCTTGCCAGCACCGAGCTTATCAGATGCAAATTCGTCGAAAAGCTCAACTCGGTTTATATGATCTGAAATGCTATAAATAAGATCACCAACTTCGCTGGAAGATATATTTGCATTTACCAAGAACGCTAAATCTCGAGTAAGAGACGGGTATTTCGAAAGCGGACGATAATGAATATTTTTTGTGTACTCCTTGATCTCAGGATTCAGATCTGTCTTTTTCATTGCTTCAACGAGGACGTCCATGTCAATCTCAGCGACACATGTGACTAGCTTCTTGATCTTGAACCGTTCAACTTCAGCGGCGGTAAGCTCACGGACATTAAACAGTTTTGCATCGATTTTGGCAGTATCAGCAATTTTCATTACTGCAGCTTCGATCTCTTTCTTGGCTTGTTTCCCTGATGTCGCTATTGTGAGATAAACATTTTCTTCTTTTTTCGTAAAAGCATGGCCAACTTCGAAGATCAAAACCTGATCAAAAGTTGGATTCTTGGCAACTGCCTTGAGTATTCCAGGAATTAGAGATTTTCGAAGATATTTGATTTCAGGCTGAACTGGATTCGCGACCTCTATGAGATCGTCAGCAGAGTCGCCCAAAACTTTGAGATCCTGCTCGCTCATGAAAGCGTAGCCGTAAACCTCAGAAAAGCCTTCATCGACAAGAATATCTTTGATAAATTCTTTGAAGTAGTATGGACTCTTTGCAGGCGCCGCAGTGACTGGGATAGAAGCTTTCGGAATATTGTTCAGACCGTAGATACGAGAAACTTCCTCGGCGAGGTCCTGCCAGATAGAAACATCGTGACGCCAAGATGGCACAACAACATGATCTTTTTCTATTGCAAAACCGAGGCCAAGTAATATTTTGTCAATTTCTTCATTCTTCAGCTTCAAACCACATAATGCATTGATTTTCTCGTAGTTTAATTCAGCTATTTCAACAACTCTAGGCGATGCAACAGAAACTAAGTCGGAGCTGACTTCTCCACCTGCCAATTCAAGAATAAGGCTTGTTGCTTTTGAAATCGCCTTTACTAGCGCGCCAGAATCAATTCCACGTTCATATCGGTAGCTTGCGTCAGTTGATAGATTTAGAGTTTTTGCCGTTTTTCTGATGCTTCTTCTCTCAAACTCAGCACACTCAAGTATGATCTCCGTGGTATCTGCCTCAATCTCAGAGTTTGCACCGCCCATGACGCCTGCTAAGGCGATTGCATCGTGTTCGTCGGCAATCACGAGCATATCCTCGTTTAGCGCACGCACGCTGCCGTCTAGGGTCACGAGATCCTCGTTCTCATGTGCTTTGCGGACGATAATCCCCTCTTTTACCTTCTTCGCATCAAAAGCGTGCATTGGCTGGCCCATATCGAGCATGATGTAGTTTGTGATATCAACAATATTATTGATAGAGCGAGAGCCACAAGCCTCTACTCGTTTCTTTAGCCACTCTGGCGATTCGCCGATCTTGATGTTTTTGATCTTGATTCCATGATATTGCATGCAGAGCTCTGGATTTTCTATTTTGATAGACAACCCTTCATTTCCAGCTTTTAGCTCAGGTAAAACTTTCTCTGCTTTTAGCTCTTTCTTCAACAGAGCTCTAAGCTCGCGAGCAACGCCAAGATGAGAGAGCTCATCACCTCTGTTTGGAGTGATTTCGACATCGAAAACAGTATCAGATTCAATATATGAATTTAGAGTTTTCCCGACAGTCCAGCTAGCATCTAGAATCATGATTCCAGCATGATCAGCGCCAAGTCCGAGTTCATCAGCAGCGCAGAGCATACCAAAAGACTCGACACCACGAATTTCCGCTTTTTTGATTACGAAATCTTCGCCAAGATTGGCACCGACAAGAGCGAGAGGAACAATTTGGCCAGCTTCGATATTTGGTGCGCCACAGACAATCTGTAGCTCTTCCTCGCCAGTCCAAACTTTCGCGATGCGTAGCCGATCAGCATTTGGATGAGGACTGACTTCACGGATTTCAGCTATGATGACTTTGTCATCAAGAGTAGACTGAAAATCGTCAACGGCTGTACCAGAGAGGCTAAGTGCGTCTGCCAATTCTTGATCAGTGAGATCGAAATCTATGTATTCTTTTAACCAACTTTTTAGTATTTTCATATATATCCTAGTTTTGATTTATGCTGTTAGAACTGCTTCAGGAAACGAAGATCGCCAAGGCGAAATGGCCTGATATCTTGAATGCCGTACTTGACCATGATCGGGCGCTCAATTCCTGGACCAAAAGCGAAGCCAGAGTAGATCTTTGGATCTAGGCCCATATTCTCAATAACCTTTGGATGGACCATGCCGGCGCCGCCAAGCTCAAACCACTTATTTTTGAATCTAGCATAAAACTCAACACTTGGCTCAGTAAATGGAAAATGTCCAGTCTGAAAGCGGATTTTGACATCGTCACCGTATGTGTATTTGTAGAAATCTTCCAGAATCTTGATAAGCTGACCCAAATGAACACCTTTGTCGATGTATAGGCCTTCAAGCTGCAAAAAAGTAGTTTCATGGCCAGCATCGGTTGACTCGTTTCTGTAGCAAACTCCTGGGACGATCACTTTGATCGGCGGAGTCTTGCCTTCACCATAACGAACCTGCGAATTTGATG
Source organism: Candidatus Berkelbacteria bacterium (assembly GCA_037140515.1). GTDB lineage: Bacteria > Patescibacteriota > UBA1384 > XYA2-FULL-43-10 > 1-14-0-10-43-13 > ELA241. Next base: position 6,143 of record JBAXEI010000003.1, read on the forward strand.
TCTGCGTGCGAAGAAGTCGCCCATCTTTGAGCCAGAAAGTGTCTTGTGTGTCGCGAGAAGGATGGTCGGAAGCAACATTTAGCGCATCGAAATTGTACCATTCAGTATCGACTTCTGGGCCTTCAAAAACGTCAAAGCCAAGCTTTTCGAAAAACATTACAGCTTTTCTGACTGTCTGAGTGACTGGATGAAGTGTACCTTGTGATTTCATATGACTTCCTTCTTAAAATATTGCGAACTTGTATGTAAAATTATTTGACTTTTGTCTTCTTGGTTTGAAAAAAAAGCTCGAGTAACGCTGTGACTATAAGCAGAGAAATACCGGTAAGCCAATCGAGGATATGCATACTGGCAAGGAAAAGTGCAGCGGTCGCTGCAAGTGAAAAAAGTGAAGCCTGACGGACTGATGGCCAGAAATGATTGTAGATTGTTTTCTCTTTGCTGACACGCGATTTGATGAAGTAAAGAGCTATCGCAACAATTCCAGCAAGAGCCATAAAAAATGATACGTAAAAATTTACGAAGATTGTACGACCCGCTTGATATGGATCGTAGTTGAATATGCTAATAACAGTCGATGCGACTGCGAGGACTGTCAGCGAAAATAGAAAAAATAAATTTCTAAGCAAGGCCATTATTTCTCTTTGATTTCGTTTAATATTTTCTCGATTTTGGATGCTTTTTCTTCAGTCAGGTCGCTCACGAAGTAGAGGCTAGGAACACGTCTTGCCACGATTCTCTTGGCCAAAACAGTACGAATTCTTGGTGCTTCGATGCGGCAGGTATTTATCACCTTTTCGATATTGTTTATCGCACTTACCCAGACCTTCGCAAAGGACAAATCCTTCGAGATGTGGACTTGGGTTACTGTCACGATTTGATCAGGAAAAAGCAGTCTTAGCTCTTCTGAGACTTCTCGCAAAATCAACTCATCAAATTTTTGCATTCTATTTGTTACCATATCTATTTTATAGCACAAAAATCACTTCTTTACTACATCTGTGAATAAGAGACTAGGTGTTTACATTGTCATCCTGAACTTGATTCAGGATCTTCTAACCGTTTAAATAGCGACGGGATCCTGAAACAAGTTCAGGATGACACGCGCTTAAGCATTATTTCTGTTTGAACTCAACCTGCAGAATGTTAGAATCGAGAATTTCGGTGCTAACAATCTCAAAAGAGCTGTTTTCTGAAATATTTTTGAATAATGGAGTTCCGTTGTCTACAATGACCGAATTATAATTGATAATCATCCTGTTTATCATATTTTTCTCAAGAAAATCAGAGTAGAGAGATGTACCGCCTGAGACCAAGCCAACTTTTATGCCATTTTCTTCAAGCTTAGCATTCAAATCATTGATATCTTTACAGAATACGACATTCTTAAATTCGCTTTTGGTCTCCTCGCCGGATGGGACAAAGATCATTTCGTCCTTGAAATCGGAGATATACTCCTCGCCCCAGGAAAGGACTTTTTCGTATGTTTTTCGTCCCCAGATCAGATTGCCGTGATCGCTCACGATTTTCTTGAACTCTTCCCAATTTTGTTCTGGAAAACAATCCTCAGTACCATCGGCGCTTGCAATATAGCCATTCATCGAAACAGTTGCATACAAATCAAACTTCATAATATTTCCTCTGTCTAATTACATCTTTATACAAGTATTCTAGAGTATTTTGCAATAAAAAAATACCTCGATTCATTTATTGAGATCGAGGTATCACGATTAATTGGTTGTTTGTCTTTTCTTGCCTGCAGAAAGGAAAGTAAGGCATAGGCCTATAATAACTGCCACAAAAGACAGAACAATCAGCAGAGCTAAAATTGATTTCATGCCTATCCAGATCAATACGATCAGAACATTCACAACGATCAAGGAGAGCGTAAACCAACCGAGCCATGGTCTTGGTTTACGCTCCTTTAGCAGTTCAAAAGATTCCAGGCCATATGGGTCAAATACGCTTAGCCCCGCACAAAGCCAATAGAACATAAGAGAGAAACAGACTAGCCCGATATCAGGATGATTGTTTGGAGCAAGTAGACACAACGTGGCATACCACGTCGGAGCAAGGATAAAAAATATTACCTTTGCAACCCGGATAAGATTGGCACAAGTTTCATCATTCTTTCTTTCGTAAGCCTTTGCGGCCAGAAATAAGAAAAATATAGTTGCAAGTACACAACCGAGTGAAATATACGATGCGATGATTATCATCAGCACTCCCCCTTTTTTACATTGCCGGCCCTTGCCTTAGTTAATGTATTGCGCATAATATAACACTTTTTTGAACGTTTTGTCAAGACAGGTTTTGGCGAATAAAAAATACCTCAGCGATGTTTTGCCAAGGTATCTGTGATATTCACTTTTTTCTCGTTGTGATCCACACAACGGATGGGATAGGTTTTGCCGGCTTTTCCGGTGGGACTGGCGGACAGATGTCCGCGGTTGACATCGGTGTATAACGCTCGACTATCGTCCAGCCAATAATCTGCCGATTGGGACACTCTCGATCAAATGTCGCCATGTCTTGCTCAAAGGTAGAGACAATTTCCCTTTTATCTGTCAGCCGAAGCTTCCAAACATAGGTATCTTCGCTCATCTTCGTAAAGTTAGGACCTGCAAATTGAGTAGCATTTTCGCTCTCAAACGCCAATTTTTTGGCTGATGCTGCTTTTGCATCGTATGCCGCGCCAAATACTGCGCAAAGTACAAATACTACTGTGAGTATAAGCAACAGTTTGAGAATCCCCGAGCGGTCATCTTTCTGACTCATTTCGCTCACCTCCGAAATTTCGTTCTGATCTGAGAGTACTATCTTCTTCTCGAATATGCAAGATAAAAAAATATGGCTGGTAGAATAAATTCCACCAGCCACTAACTTACTTACGATACGTTACCGCTGCCTTAGGTGATAGAGGATAGACATCATGAATATAATTCAGGGCGTCCTTCTCTTTGTTAAAGGCCAAAGTAACTTTTTCATCAGGAACTTCAAAGGTATCATTTACGTTACCATATTGAATAATCCAGATGTTATGCTGACGATCAGTCAACATCCCAGTAGAGACCAATGCTGCTAATGCGATTTTCAGCACCTTTGCATGAGTAACCCCAGAATCTCTCAAAGTCCTCAGGAAATTCCATGAGACTCTGATCTGATCTTCAACAATCGTTGGCCATAAATTTGCCAAAAATGGTGCTGTTTCGAAGGCTTTTGATTGATAGCTAAAGATTCCTTCGATCTCGTCACGATCGGCATCAGAACAATTATAAAGTGCCTGATTTTGCCAATCTTTACTCGTAGGGTTATATTGAAATACAACTCCACTGATAGGTTTGGGCATGCTTGGACTTGCTGGCATAATATACCTCCTTATGCCATTTTGATTCGCTAAATACTTTATACAACTTTATTATAATATTGTCAATAGTTACTGACAAAGCAATCTTTTATAAGATGCTTTCCCTACAACAAAAGCGCTTCGAAATGAGCGCTTTTGTTGTAGGTGCAATAACTTAGCTCAGTATCTCTACTACCGTTGCATCGGCGAGGACTTTCATCGTGTCAAATATTTTTAGCTTTGGATGCTTTGGAATCAGGAGCTGCAGATCGGTGCAAGCAAGCATCACACAGTCAACATTTTTCGCTTCGAAATCACCAATTATCTTGATGAATTCTTCCCTATCTCTATTATTCTGACGACCAGTAACAAGGTTCATAATAAACTTACCCATCTTGGCCTGCTGGTAATCGTCCGGGGTTGCATACTGGATGGCAGACTCAGCAAAGGCATTTTCATACAGCTTGTTCTCAATTGTTGCTGAAGTCGAGACAATACCTACTCGAGAAAAACTTGATTCTTTGATGAACTTGACCGTCTCTTCAACTATGCTAAGAACTGGAATGCTTACGCTTTTTCTGATCTCTTCAATGAAGATATGAAGCGAATTACAGGGCATGACGATAAAGTCGGCGCCAGCCTTTTCCAAGCGTTGCGCCTCAGCCGTCAAATACGGAATATAGCGCTCTGAGCCTACATTTCTCATTATCAGATCTTCTTCAATTTGGTATGGAAGCGGAACACTAGAAATTATTATATTTGGACGAGCGGTCTTGTTCTTCTCCTGGCATGAGAAGATAACGTCAAGATAAAACTCAGCTGTTGTTTCCGGACCAACTCCACCTATTATCCCTACTTTTTTCATATATGGCTCCTTCTTTATTACGCTATTTGCTCTACTGAGATTACAATATTTAGCTAAAATACACAAACGGATGTGCACGGTGTTACAACAAAAGCGCTTCTTTCGAAGCGCTTTTGTAAATATAGAATGGACTGGTTATCTTTTTGCCCATTGTGGTGCTCTTCGAGCGCCGCGTAGACCTGGTTTCTTTCTCTCTTTTTCTCTTGGGTCTCTCATGATGAAGCCAGCTTTTTTCAAAGTAGTCTTCAACTCTGGATCGAATTTCTCAAGAGCTCTTGAGATGCCGAGACGGATAGCTTCCTGTTGGCTGACTTTGCCGCCACCAGATACTCGAGCGTGAACGCCGAATTTGCCAGTTTGACCAACAAGTTCAAGTGGAGCAAGAGCGACTTCTGAGAAGTCAACTTTTTTGTTGTTGATCGCAAAAGTTTTGTCATCACCAGAAATCTTAACCGATGCGATAGCAGTTTTTCGTCTGCCTACAGCGGTCCAATATTTTGTTGAAACTGATTTTTTCTCTTCTACCATTATTTTCCTTGTGTGATCGATTATTTAGTATTGACGAACTTGATATCTGTATGAGGGTGAGCTTCTGTGGAATAAAGCTTCAAGCGTGCCAAGAATTTCTTCTGAAGTCTGTTTTTTGGCAACATGCCGTTTACAGCGATTTTCAGGACTTCACCTGGTTTCTTCTCTTTGAGCTCGCCGACTGTTGTAGTCTTCAAGTTACCGAGGTAGCCAGTGTGCTTATAATATCTCTTCTGCTCTTCCTTTTTGCCAGTCAAAATGAATTGATCAGCGTTGATGACGACTACGTTGTCTCCGCCATCTGCATTTGGAGCAAAGCTTGTTTTGTTTTTACCACGAAGTAGGTCAGCGATTTCAGTCGCCAAACGGCCAAGAATCTTGCCTTTGGCATCTAGAAGATACCAATTTCGATTTTCTGTTGTAATTTCTGTGGTCATGTTATTTCACCTTCTCTGTAGTTTTAGCTTCTTTTGTCTCAGAAACTTCAGCTTTCTTCGCTTCTTCTGCTTCCATAACTTTTCTGTCGACAAGTTCTACTCGAATCATTGGAGCGTTGTCACCAAGACGATTCTTCAAGTGGTAAGTGCGAGTGAATCCACTCTCACGACCCTCGTATCGAGGTACAAGTACTTCGATAGTCTTCTTGACGGCGTTTCGGTCCAAGAATACAGTATGTAATTTTCTGATTGCTGTCAGATTGTTAGGTTTTGCGTCAGCAATAATTTTGTCCAAAAAAGTCTTGACTTCTTTGGCTTTTGCCTCAGTCGTATCAATTCTTTCATATAGGACCAAAGAAGTAGCCAAATTTCTTAGCATAAGTTCTCTGTGGTCTTTGTTTCTGCTTAACTTTCTCATTGAGGTATTATTTGCTTAATATTTCATTAATTTCTACGATGCCTTTTTTGCCTAAGCCTTTGATTTCTTCAAGCTTGAGCTGTGAAAGGCGCTTCAATCCGCCGACTGTTTTGATACCAGCGTTGACCAAAGCATTGGTTGTTCGTGGTGAGAAATTTAATTCTTCAATCTTAGTCTTTGAATTTACTTCATCTATATCATCCGACATGATTTCATCTTCAGCAACTTCACCATCTGCAACTTCTACTGCTGGAGCATCAACTTCTGGAATACCCATGATGAAAGAGTTGTAATGCTCAACAAGTACTGCTGATGCTTCGTCAAGTGCGTCTTTTGGTGTGATTGTACCGTTTGTGACAACTTCAAGTGTAAGCTTGTCATAATTGGTGATCTGTCCAACACGAGTGTCTTCAACCGCGATAGAAACACGTTGTACTGGTGAGAAAAGTGAATCTACTACGATTCTACCAATCTCGTTTTTCTCTGATGTTTCGATGCTAACAGTTTTAAAACCACGGCCTTTTTCGATTGTAACTTCCATATTGAAATCAGCACCCTTGTCCAATGTGATAATGTGAGCTTCAGGATTCAAGATTTCGATATTGCTGTTTGCTTTGAAGTCCTTAGCAGTAACGATTCCTGGGCCTTTTTTGGAAACTTCGATTACGACTGGCTCATCGCTAAATGACTTAGCAGCGATACCCTTCAAGTTCATAATCACTTCGACAACATCCTCTTTTGCGTGAGGGATTGAAGAAAATTCATGGCTGATTCCGTCGATCTTGAAAGATGTAGGAGCTGCACCGATGATTGATGACAAAAGAACTCTTCGTAGAGAATTACCAATTGTAGCACCGTAGCCAGGATAAAGTGGCTCGATAATAAACTTCGAGTGCTGGAGGTCGATCTTCTCTTCTTCTATCTGAGGCAGGTTAATTTTTTCCATATTTCTCCTTTAGAATATTATCTTGAGTAGAACTCAATGATTAGATTTTCATTAACTGGTGTGTCGATCTCATCTCGAACTGGAAAATGTTTTACTTTGCCAGACAATTTCTTAGTATCAGCTTCCAACCAAGTGATAGAAGGATTTAGGGAAAGCTCTTTGAATCTTGCAGGTCTCATTGGCTCAAGAACATCACCAATTTTGAGCTGATATGAAGAAATAGTTACGCGTTGACCGTTTACCTTGAAACCACCGTGAGAAACCATCTGTCGAGCAGATGAACGAGATACTGCGAAACCTAAGCGATAAACGATGTTATCGATTCTTGTTTCGATAAGACGCATGATATTTTCAGTCTTGATACCAGGGATTCTATCAGCTTCAGTAGCGTATTTTCTCAAATGGCTTTCTGAAATGTTGTAGATTTTCTTAGCTTTTTGCTTTTCGCGAAGCTGCTTGCCGTATTCTGACATTTTGCCATGAAAACCTTGACCATGATCGCCAGGGGCATATGGTCTTTTGTTCATTGCACATTTAGTTGACAAACAACGCTCTCCCTTTAGGGATAGTTTCTCACCTTCTCTTCGGCATTTTTTACAAGCTAACAACATTTTATAACCTTCGATTGATAATAAATTTGATTAAACTCTTCTTGGCTTCTTAGCACGGCAACCGTTATGAGCGATTGGAGTAACGTCTTTGATCACACTAGCTTCAATGTTTGCAGCAGCGAGAGCGCGGACAGCTGAATCTCGTCCTGGACCTACACCTGATACAAATATATTTGCTTTTGCGAATCCACGTAATTTTGCTTTCTCGATAGCGTTAGCAACAGCAAGCTGAGCAGCGTATGGAGTAGACTTTTTTGCTCCTTTGAATCCAAGAGCGCCGGCTGAAGCAGATGCGATTGCATTGCCACGATCGTCAGTGATTGTGATCAAAGTATTGTTAAAAGTTGACTGAATATATACTGATCCAGAAGCAACAACGTGTTTAGCGCGTTTCTTTACTATCTTGGTTGTTTTCTTTGCTGTGTCTTTAGCCATAATATGATTTCTAAGTATTATTATTTCTTATCTGCTGTTTTGCGACCTGAACCAACTGTGACCTTTCGGCCTCTTTTTGTTCGAGCGTTTGTCTTTGTTCGTTGACCGCGAACTGGCAAGCCTGAAGTATGTCTTACACCTCTATAGCTGTTGATTTCGCGAAGTCTTTTGATGTTCTGGCTAACTTCTGTACGAAGATCACCTTCAATCTTATATTTTTTGATAATAAGCTGACGAATTTTTTCTAGATCTTCATCTGGAACGTCTTTCATACGTGTGTCAGGATTGATCTTGAGCTCAGAAAGCATCTTCTTGCTGATTGATGGACCAATGCCATACAAATAAGTAAGAGCGATTTCAAGTCTTTTTTCGTTTGGTAAATTTATTCCAGCGATTCTAGCCATTTTTATCCTTGTCTCTGTTTATGTTTTGGATTTTCACACAACACAAAAACTCGCTTCTTTGTGCTAATTCGGGAAGATTTACCCTTTTTGCTTCTGATCACGATTTTGCATTTATTACAGATTTTCTTTACAGATGCTTGAACTTTCATTTCGTTTGAACTCTTGGTTATTGAAAATAAAAAATTCCCCTTGACAACAAGCCCTATAATTTACTGTCGTGGTGTGTATGTTTGTCCTGGATTGAATCTTCGGACTACACGACCGCGGCTTAAATCATATGGAGTGAGCTCGAGTAAAACCGAGTCACCAGTAATCACTTGAATACGGTTCTGTTTCATGCGACCAGACAAATAACCCAAGACGGTGTGACCGCTCTCAAGTTGGATTCGATACTTTGAGTCTGGTAGGACTTCAGTAACTTTACCCGTGATTTCAATGCTTTCTTTGTTTGCCATATATTACTTATAGAAATGTAACATAAATATTAATCTAAGTCAACACTATTTTGCTACGTTTCCTCGTGATATTGTCTACTATTTATAAATAATATTTTATTATTCTGTCATTCCAGCCTGTAAGCTCGAGAGGCGTAATCCAAGAAGCCTTCTTCCGAATTGTCTTCGCCTAGATCCCAGCCTTCGCTGGGATGACAATCAAAGATGAGTTTAATGTGATTTTGACGCTAATCGGTCACAATATGAGTCTCGCCCTGCCAGATTACAACTGTATGCTCGAAGTGAGCACAGAGTGACTTGTCGGCCATCGTAATCGTCCAATTATCGGGGCCAACCTCGACTCTATAGTCGCCGAGTGAGAGCATCGGCTCGATAGCGAGCGCCATACCTTCGACTATGCGTGGACCAGTATTTTTCATGCCATAGTTTGGAATTTGCGGCGCCATATGAGGCTGTTTGCCAATTCCATGGCCGACTAAATCACGAATAACGCCGAGATTGTTTGCTTCTGCAAAAGATTGCACCGCGTAGCCGATATCGCCGATCTTGTTGCCTATTTTTGCTTCGCTGATACCACGATCGAGCGACTGCTTCGTCACTTCTAGTAGCCTCTGCGTAGCAGGCGCGACTTCACCAACAGCAACTGTGTAAGCCATATCGGTACACATTCCGTTGTATTTCGCACCAATATCGAGGGAAACAATGTCCCCTTCTTTGATAATTCGATCTTTTTTTGGTATTCCATGTACAAGCTCATCGTTTATACAAATACAAGCTGCAGCAGGAAAATAGCCAGATCCACCGACATAGTAGTTCTTGAACGATGGCACGGCGCCACTTTGCACAATTTCAGAGTCGACAACTTCGTCAACCTCTAGCGTCGAGACGCCAGGCTTGATTGCAGCTAGACCTTTTTGCATTGCACGCTTAAGTATTAAACCACTAGCCGTAATGTTGTCGAAATCTTCCTGATTTAGGATATGCATAGTTTCTCTTCTATTTCTTTGGCAACATCAGGCACAGATTGCTCACCATTAATTTCATAAACTGTCCCACCATGAGTCCGATAAAATTCAACAACTTCTCGAGTTTTTGGTAGGTACCGGCTAACTCTCTCACGTACCGTGTCCTCGTTGTCATCACTCCGAACGACAAGAGCACCGCCACACTTCTCGCAGATCATCTCGTCTGTTACACCATAGACAGCGTCGCATGAAGAACATACTTTTCGAGAAATTGCTCTTTTGACCGAAGTTTCAGGGTCTGTTTTGATGAATACAAGTACAGGCTCGGCGAAAAAGCTAGAATTTTCAGCCACAAAATCAAAGATGAACTTGGCTTGAGGAGTGCTAAATGGGAAATTCGCAAAAACTGTGCTTTCACTTGTGTGAGTAAGATAATCCTTCACCAAATCGATAACAATATCATCAGGCTGAGGAATGCCTTCGTCATAACGTTTCTTCACTTCAGCGATAAATGGATCAGCGGGATCAAGCTCAATCATTTTTCTGACGAGATCACCGGCACTCACGATCGGCTTCAAGCCGACTTTCTGAATGAAAATCTCTGCTTGAGTATCTTTGCCCGACGCAGGGAGACCGATGAAGGAATAAATTGTCCTTCTTGTGTCTTTCATGTTTGTTCTTCTTTAATAGCGTTCGTAAGTATGCATCATCATCTGAGATTGAATCTGCCTCATTGTTTCGACCACGACCGAAACAATGATAAGGATACCAGTGCCACCGAGAGTTAGAGTTGTAATGTTTGTAATTGATTGTACGATAAATGGTAAAACAGCGATGATGCCGAGGAACGTTGCGCCAAAAAGTGTGATGCGTCCAATGACAGCGGCGAGGTAATTCTTGGTCTCGGTACCAGGGCGAATTCCAGGGATAAAGCCACTTTGCTTCTGTAAATTTTCGGCGACTTGAGATGGTTTGAAAACAACACTGGTATAAAAATATGTAAAAATAAATACTAGAACAAAGTAAGCAATGCCATAGAAGACCTGATTGCCGATCAGCGCAGTCATGCTCTTTGCAAAGTGAGCAACCCAAGGAGTTCGCGCTGCCTCAAGATATTTGGCCAAGACACCAGGAATCACCAACATGCTCATCGCGAAAATGATTGGAATAACGCCAGCGATGTTTACACGAATCGGTAAATGACTGCTGAAGCCACCGGATTGACCGAGGCGTGCCTTTCGGGCATAGGTGACTGGGATATTTCTTTGGCCTTCTTGAATAGTGATAATTGCTGCAGTTACCGCAAGCAGGATAAGTGCATAGAAAATCGCACCAATGATTTTGGATGTATCGCCAGACTGTAGCAAAAGTGCTGTATTTCTGATCTGCGCCGGATAAGCAGAAAGTATTCCAAGACCGATGATCATCGAAACGCCATTGCCTATCCCCTTTTCGGTGATCAGCTCACCAATCCACATGAGAAGTATCGTACCCGCAGTAACTGAGATAAGCATGACGGTGAGATCAAATGCGGTCCAATCAGGGATAATCCCTTGATTGCGAAGCAAAATAAGCATGCTGTAAGCCTGAATAATCGCAAGAGGAACAGTCAGCATACGAGTATACATATTTATCTTTTGCTTGCCAGCTTCACCTTCCTTTTGCATCTCCTCAAACTTCGGAAAGATCATTCCCATGAGCTGGAAGATGATAGAAGAAGTGATATATGGACCAACGCCCATCAGAATGATTGAGAAGTTGCTCATCGTTCCGCCCGAAAACATGTTCAAAAAGCCAAAAACTTGATTCTGGGAGAAGAAAACTTGAAGCTTGTCGAGGTCAACGCCAGGAAGCGGAATATGGGCCAATATCCTAGTCAAAACCAAAAGAAGAACAGTCACAATGATTTTGTTTCTTAGATCTTTGTAGCCCCAGATTTTCGCAAATTTATCCATTGACTAGACTATATCGGATATGCAGGGTAAAATCAATGATTTTCTCGAAATTTCACGCTGAAATTTGGAATATTCGAAATATGCGTAAGAAGTATGATAAACATTGACTAATCTGTCATAAATTGATATAGTATCAAAGCATTTTTACATCGTATTCATACACGTAAATTTGCCATCAGCAGGTGCTTGATCTCAGTGGAGCAAGAAACAAAACTGATGAGTTGGAGATAATTATGTCAGCAGAATCGATCACGATCCCCTATCCTGTCTGGGAAGGAGCAAATCAGGTTAACATCTTGGTAAATGTGATCAAACGCCACGGTTTAAGAAGGAATCTTCCGCTTAGTCTGCTCCCCAGAGGCGCCTTTGTACCATCCGACTATAAAATATCGGATACAAAAAAGCCAGATGGCTCGTGGATGGACAGAATCTACGCCGACTATTGGGCTGGCCGAGGCTATGGAGTAAAAGCTACCATAATCTCAAAAAACAGTCCCCTTGCGAGCAAAAAGTCGCAGAACGACTGGACACTCATTCATGTCACAGTTCGCTTCAAGCACGGAGGCGAAAAAATCATCATCCAGCTAAACGCGGAAGAAATCGAGCTTATCTTGAAATGTGCATATTGTGAAGAAAACGGTGAGGACAATAGCCGATGGACTGATCAAGTAGAGATGATACTCGACGAGGCTATGGCGGAGATTTACACCAAAAGCCCAAATCCGACTCATGAATCGGCACCTACGTTAGCCGAGAAAGATCACAAAACAAAAAATCCTGACGAGGACTACAGATTCGGGAAGTATCTATAATTTCAGAACATTAGGGACGTCTTAATTGACGTCCCGCACTCTTTGATCAAGATTTAGAGTTTTACATCAAAATTCCAATCTTCATCAAAGCCAAATAGGATCAAACACGAAAATCGTGCCTATGGTTATGGAGGTGAAGTATGAGATTTTTCGTTCTTGGCGGAAATAATGCTGAGATGGCGGCAACAGCACAGCTGCTTATTATGAGCGGTGAAAGCTTCATTCAACCAGATAAGAGCTGCGGCGAGCATTTGTTCACACATGAGCAATTGGGACTTTCATCCAAAAGATTTATAGCCGGCACGGATCAATTAGCAACATCTTGGATTCATGGATATTCGGAAATAATCTTTTGTGAGTGCGGACCAGCAGAAGGCTTCCCAAGCTTTCACAGTAGCATTTTAATCTGTCAGCATAAGAAAAAATCAGCTGAAAAGTCAACAATTTTTCAGGTTATGGACTTGCTGGAAATCAAATTTTCCGATGCAACACGCCGTTGGGCAGAGCTGGTCGCCGCCCACAGCGCCGGCTACATCCCAGCGATGATGGCCATCGGTGCAACAGCAGAAGAAATTCAGCGCGTATGTGCGCTTGATCGTTCAGCCCGAGGAGTTTCTGCTCAGCAAGAGTATCTGGCTGAGATTGCTATCGAGTCTCGAAAAGTAAGTGAACGTCTCGTTGTGATCCCACTACCTCATAACAAATGGTCGACGGTCACAGATCGACTTTTCGGAAAGCTCGATCAGCTTCTGATCTTATCGTCAGAGCAAAAAGAAGCTTATTTCTACGGAGAATTAGCAAAATGTGATGCGCTATTTGAACAGTTTCAGGGAGAAAAAAGTGAATTAGCATATGGCTATGCAGAGAATTACGGTTGTTGGACTGCGAAGATACAAATATCGCAATTCGATGATGTCAGAAGGCTGGTTTACCGGCAAATCCAAGCCGATAAGAAAATCGAAAAAACATTAGGAACGTCTTCATTGACGTTCCTTTTTTTATACTAAAAAAGCAGGGACTCTCATCTCTGCTTTTTCTATATCAATTGAACTATTTTGTTTTTTTGACCGTTGTCTTTGCCTTAGCTGCTTTTGGAGCAACTTCGACTTTTTCTATAGCTTCTTCAACAACTGGCTCAGCTACTTCTTCTTTTGAAGCTTTAGCAGCCTTCGCAGCTGGCTTGATCTCGGCGATAGACTTAGAAACTCTGACATCTGGGCCAAAAGTAACTTTCTTTGTCAGTTCACCGTTGTTCAAGATCTTAGCAATTTGGTGCTTCTTAAGAACGCCATTTGCAACCAAGACTTCTTTAGTGACAACGTCACCATCTTTGAAGATAGCAGAAATGATATCAAGAGAGATAACAATCGCCTTTTCACGCTTGGATTTGAAGCCAGGAAGCTTTGGCAATCTCATCGAAAGTGGAGTTTGGCCACCTTCAAATTTTCGAGGGATATTATGTCCACTTCGAGATTTTTGACCTTTTGTGCCACGTCCTGCAGTCTTGCCCTGACCAGCCGAGAGACCTCGACCGATTCTTTTCTTGACTTTAGATTTTATTGATACTAATTCCATAATTTCCTTAAATATTTATCGTTATTTCATGCTTTTTTTAGCAGCTTTTTTCGTTTCGGATTTCTTGACAACTTTTTTAGCTGGCTCGTCTGCTTTTGCTTCAGCAACGATATCGGCCTTGACCTCAGCTTCGATTGTTTTCTCTGTAGAAGCTGTGATTACAGGCGCTGCGATTTTCTTATCAACGTATGACTGAATTTTGTTTGTATACTCAGGTTTGAAAGAAGATAGAGCTTTTACAGTAGCGATAATGTTGTTTACTTTGCTTGGGCTACCCATCATCTTGCCTAGAAGATCTGTGATACCAGCAAGCTCAGCAACAGCTCGGACTGCACCACCAGCAACGATAGATGTACCAGCAGCAGCAGGCTTAAGCATGACTACAGCTGAACCAAATTTGAAAGTAACTTCGTAAGGGATCGTGCCATCAACAATCGGAACAACGCTTAGCTTCTTTTTTGCTTGAGCGACTGCTTTTCGAACAGCTTCAGCAACATCATTTGCCTTGGCCATGCCAACGCCGATCTTACCTTTTCTGTTTCCGATCACGATAAGAGCTCTGAAACGAATACGTCGGCCACCTTTTACAGTACGCGCAACGCGTCGAACTTCGATTACTCTCTCTTCAAACTCTGAAGGCTCTTTTTTGTTATCGCCAAAAGATCGAGGTCTCATGAAATTTTTCTTGATTCCTGCATTTTTTGGATCGACTGGGGCTGAGTTTGTATTTTCGATTGCTGACATCTTTATCCCTTACTTATTATTAAAATTTAAGTCCGCCTTCACGCAAGCCGTCAGCCATAGCTTTGACTTGACCGTGATAACGGTAACCATTTCGATCATAGACGATCTCAGTAACTTTTTTGGCAATAGCAAGCTTAGCAAGCGCCTTGCCAGTTTCTGCTGAACGCTCGACTGGTTTTAGTTTTTGATCAATCTTTTTCGAAGTGATCGAAAGGATAGTAACACCCTTTGTATCATCGATAAGCTGAACTTCAATATTTTTATTAGAACGAAATACAGAAGCGCGTGGCTTTGTAGCTGTTCCGATAATTTTTTTGTTATGTGTCATGGTAATTCCTTATTTAGAAGCAGCAGTCTTACCGGCTTTTCGACGGATATGCTCATCTTTATATTTAATGCCTTTGCCCTTATATGGCTCTGGTGGTCGAACTTTTCGGATAATCGCTGCGAACTGTCCAACAGACTGCTTATCTACGCCAGATACTGTAATCGAATTCTTTACGATTTTGACTTCAAGTCCTTCAGGAATAACAAGCTTGATCTCATGAGAGTAGCCCATATTTAGAAGAACATCACGTCCAGAAACAGCAGCACGGTAACCAGTACCAGTGAATTGCAACTCTTTAGTGAAGCCAACCTTTACGCCTTCAATCATGTTGTTGATCAATCTAGCGATCAAGCCATGTTTTGCTCGAGCTGGTTTGGAATCGTTGATTCGATTGACAATAATTTGACCATCAGCAATTTCGATACTGACTTCTCTTGGTAAATCCATCTCCATTTTGTTTGAATCGTGTGTTACAGAAAGATGGCCGTTTACATTTTCAACGGTTACACCTTCTAATATCACTACTGGTCTTTTGCCTATTTTACTCATAATATTCCAAATACTTATTTATACTTATACTATCTATTACCAAACTTCGCAGATTAGCTCACCGCCAAGGCCTTTTTTGAAAGCCTCTTTACCAGTGGTGATACCTGTAGAAGTTGAAATGATGACTGTTCCTAAGCCTCTAAGAGGTTTTGGAATTTCCTGATTTTTTGCATATACTCTTCGGCCCGGTTTGCTGATTTGTTTAAAGTGGGTAGGAGTTTTTGAATCAGAAATAACAACCTTCAAAAATTGTCGGTTCTCTTCTTTGACAACTTCAACACTAGTCAAAAATTTTGACTCTTTTAAAATGTCTAGAATTGCCTTATTCATCTTGGAGAAAGTGATGATAACTTCTCTTTTTCCAACTAATGAAGCGTTCTTAATTCTTATCAATAAATCTGCTATTTGATCCATACTTATCCTTATGTAATGGTTTAAATTCTACCAGCTTGACTTGACTACCCCAGGAATTTCACCTCTGGAAGCTAGCTCTCGGAAACAAATTCTGCACATCCCGAATTTCCGTATATATGCATGCTTTCGACCGCAAAGCTTGCATCTTCTGATTGTTCTCGACATATATTTTGGCTTTTTTTCAGCCTTTAATATCATTGATAGTTTTGCCATAATTACTCCTTGCCCTTCTTAAATGGGAAACCAAGTTTTGTAAGCAAAACTTTGGAGTCTTCTCTATTTCTAGCTTTAATTCTAAAGTTGATCTCTAGGCCAAAATTGTGAGTAATCTCTTCGTATTTGATCTCAGGGAAGATAGAATAATCGCGCAAGCCAATAGAGTAATTGCCAGCGTTGTCAAAGCTTGTAGTCGAAAGACCACGGAAGTCACGAACTCGAGGCAAAGCTACATTGACCAAACGGCTGATGAAGTCGTACATTCTGATACCGCGCAAAGTTACGGTGACACCAACTGGTTGACCGATTCTAAGTTTGAAAGCAGAAACTGCTTTTACAGATTTGTTGACTTTTGCCTTTTGACCAGTAATTTTTGCGATCTCAGCGCAGATTTTTTCGATAGCAGCTTTGTCTTCTTTGAAGTCACCAGTACCGACAGAAACTACTACTTTTTCGATCTTTGGAAGTTCATGAACATTCTCAATCTTAAGCTCAGCTTTAACAGCTGGAAGAATGACTTTATTGAATTTTTCGATTAATCGTTCCATTATTTATTCCCATTTTCTAAGCCTTGGCCGCATTTTCGGCAAACGCGCTCTTTAGCTTTTTCTGTAATTTTATATGATACTTTTGTAAGCTTGCCACATGACTGACAAATCATCATTACGTCAGAAACGTCAATCTTTCGGTTGATATCGATGATACCGCCCTGAGGATTAGCCTTCGATGGTTTGACATGTTTTTTGGCAATGCCAACTCCCTTAACGATAATTTTGTTATCATTAGGAAATACTCTCTCGATTACACCAGATTTACCTTTGTCTTTTCCGGCAATTACCGCTACATTGTCATTTTTTTTCAATTTCATATTTTTTCTTCTATCTTTATTGTAATAAAGCTTTTTTAATTAAAGTACCTCTGGAGCAAGAGAGATGATTTTCATGTACTCTGCTCGAAGCTCTCTTGGGATTGGCCCAAAAATACGGGTTCCACGAGGCTCTTTCTTGTCGTCGATGATGACGGCTGCATTTTCGCTGAATCGGATAAATGAACCATCCTCACGGCCGATTGCTTTTTTCTGTCTTACAATAACAGCGTGAACAACTTCTTTCTTCTTGACTGTTCCTCTTGGTATTGCGTCTTTGACTGAAGCAGAAATAACATCGCCAACTTCGCCGCCGCATCTTCGAGTTCTGCCTAGAACTGAGATACATTCGATTTCTTTTGCGCCTGTATTATCTGCAACATTTAGTCTTGTGCCTGGCTGGATCATTATTTAACCTTTCTCGTGACCATATATGTAACATCTTTCGAATATGGTTTTGTTTCAGCGATCTCTACGAAGTCACCTTCTTTGTAGGTATTTTCTTCATCATGAGCTTTGTAGTTTTTGCTTATAACGTATTTTTTCTTATAAATTGGATGTGTTTTGATACGATCAATCTTGATAACGACGGTTTTATCCATCTTGTCAGAGATTACGAATCCTGTTTTCATTTTTTTTGTTGATTTCATAATTACTCCGCTGCGTTTTCGTTTATTAGTGTATATAGAAGTGAAACGCTTTTCTTTAGCTTTTTGACCTCTGAAAAATTGGCCATTTTACCAGCAGCAACCTTCAGTCTTGTCTGAGCAAGTTTTTTCTTCGCAACAAGCATCTCAGCCTGTTTGGCCTCGAGTGTCATCTCGCGAAATTTTTTGATTTCTTCTAAACGTTTCATTATGCAACCTCTTCTTTGCTGATAAATTTAGTCTTAACTGGAATCTTGTGCATTGCCAAACGCATTGCTTCTTTGGCAAGAACGTAATCTACGCCATCCATCTCGAAAAGGATTCGGCCTGGACGAACAACAGCGACGAAATGGTCGACTGCTCCTTTACCAGAACCCATAGGAACTTCTGCAGATGTCTGTGTAACTGGCTTATCCGGGAAGATTCTGATCCAAACTTGTCCACCTTTTTTGATATATCTTGTCATTGCGCGTCTAGCTGCTTCAATGCTTCGAGCTGATACCCAACCAGCGGACATGGCCTTGATACCAAACTTGCCAAATGCAAAATCATTACCACGACTAGCTACACCGCCGCGTTTTCCTCTTTGCTGTTTTCTGAACTTCATTTTTTTGGGCATCAACATAATATGTTTCCTAATCTAAATTACTTGATCATATCGTCGGCAACGAAGGTTTTTTCACCTTTGTACATCCAGACTTTTACACCGATAATACCGTAAGTTGTTAAAGCTGTAAGATATTTATAATCGATATCGCTCTTAAAAGTGCTCAAAGGAACATTCCCGAAGCTGATTTTCTCGCTTCTAGCGATGTCAGCACCGTTCAAACGGCCAGAAAGTTGGACTTTCATACCTTTGATACCAGCAGCTTTGCCTTTTTCGATTGACTGTTTCATTGCTCTTCGGAAAGGGATACGCTTCTCGATCTGAGTTGCGATTGTTTGAGCCATGATTGCAGCGTCTGCATCAGGTTTTTTGACTTCGATAATGTTTATTTGAATTTTTTCAGTAACAAATACTGCAAGCATTTTCTTCAGCTCATCTGAGCCAGCTCCGCCTCGTCCGATAACCATACCTGGACGGCTTGAGTGGATGTCTACAGTGATCTTATTTGAATCACGGTTGATGATGATTCGTGAAATATAAGCTTCCTTAAGCTTCTTCTCTAAAGCTCTTCTGATCTTGATATCAGTGATTAGCTTCTCGGCGTAGTTTTGACGACCGAACCAACGGGATGACCAATTTTGGTTGATCTTCAAGCGAATAGATTTTGGATTTACTTTCTGTCCCATTTAGCCTTTCACGATTTCTTTAATAGCTTTTGCAGATTTTACAGTTTTTACAGCCTTTTTAGCTGGTTTTTTGTCAGCTAGCGCTTTTGGTGTCTCTCTTGATTCAAGAGTTAAGATCAAATGGCTGCCTCTTTTTGTGATTGCTCGAGACTGACCCTTTGACCAAGGTTGCATACGCTTAAGGCTAGGAGCCTCGTTGCAGCAAACGCTCTTGATGAAGATTTGATCTGTCTCAAGAAAATTCTCTTTAGCAGCAGCGATTCCTGAATTTACCAAAGCGTACAGCAAAGTAGCAGCTTTTCTTTGGGTAAAGAAAAGAACTTTTTTTGCTTCTTCTGCAGCCATTCCGCGTAGACCGTGCATAACTGGACGGACTTTTCTGGCCGAAATTCTGACATAATTATTTTTTACTGTAATTTCCATAATGTTTTCTAAAGTTAGGGATTGCTATTATTTCTTGGATTGCTCTTTAGCCATCTTACCACCGTGGCGTCTGAATTTGCGTGTTGGTGAGAATTCACCAAGTTTGTGTCCAACCATCTCTTCTACAACGAATACAGGAATATGCTCTTTGCCGTTGTGAACTGCGATTGTCAGTGTGACCATTTCTGGGATAACTGTACAACTTCTAGCCCATGTTCTGATTGGTTTTTTATCGCCTGAAGCTACAGCTTTTTGAACCTTCATCAATAGCTTTTCGTCGACGTATGGACCTTTTTTAAGTGAGCGTGACATTATTTTGTTCTCCGCGATAGGATTAATTTCGAACTCTTATTCTTCTTGTTTCTTGTTCTCTTGCCAAGTGCAGGTGCGCCCCATGGAGTCTTTGGATATTTCATACCAATTGGAGAGTGACCTTCACCACCACCATGTGGATGGTCGCAAGGATTCTTTGATTTACCAAGAACAGTTGGTTTGACACCCATATGACGTTTGCGTCCAGCTTTACCGTATACAACTTTGTTGTGGTCAATATTTGAAACAATACCGATAGATGCATAGTAGTCGGCAATAGCTTTTCGAACTTCACCGGATGGCATTCTGATCATCGCGTATTTCTCATCTACGCTAAGAAGAGTTGCAAAGCCACCAGCACTTCGGCAGATCTGACCGCCCTTACCGTTGGTAAGCTCGATGTTGTGGATCTGAGTAGAAACTGGAATATTTTTCATCTTCATTCTGTTGCCAACTCGGATAGGTGCTTCTTCGCCACAAGTGACTTTAGCGCCCTTTTTGAGGCCATCAGGAGCAAGAATATATGATTTCTCACCATCTTTGAAGACGATAAGTGCCAAGTTTGCAGAACGATTTGGATCGTACTGAATGCTTAGAACCTCTGCCTCTTCACCGAGGTGTGATGTCATCACGAAGTCTACAATACGGTATTTACGCTTTGCTCCACCGCCCTTGTGCATAACAACTAGCTGACCTGCATCGTTGCGGCCTGAAGTTCTTTTGAAGCCAAAGGTAAGTGATTTTTCTGGTTTGACTTTATCAACCTCTTGTTTGAGGTAAGTCATCAGTCTTCGTCCGTTGGTTGTAGGTTTTACTTTTATGATTGTCATAATATTCCGTGAGTTATAATTTGCTTATTGGAAGGCTTTTTATTTCTTATTTTCTCTTACTTTTACTGTAGTGTCTGAATTGTCAGCCTCTACTTTTTTGGCTTCTTTTTTCTTTTTTTCAGCTTTTTCTTCAGGTTTCTCAATCTCGAAAAGATCAATAGTATCGCCTTTTTTCAAAGTGAGAGTCGCTTTTTTGTAATCGCTTCTCTTGCCATAACCTTTTTTCGATCTTTTGATTTTTCCTTGAATATTAGCAACGTTTACAGCCAAGACTTTTACGCTGAAAAGCTCTGCTGCTGTCTCAGAAATCTCATCTTTTGTTGCTCTTTTGTCAACAATAAATGTAAATTTACCCTCGGCAGCTTTGCCGAAACTTTTTTCTGAAATTATTGCTTTTTTGAAGATATCGCTGTTCATATTATACCAATTGTTATCTTATTATAGTGATGCTTTAGCAGCAGCTTTTACTTTCACTGGGGCAGCTTCGACTTCTGCTGTTCCAAGGAATCTTGCTTCCATCTCTTTCAAAGCTTGCTCTGAAATAACGAGATTATGTGAAGATAAGATTGTGATAAGGTTGATTTTTTCTGGAGTCATCATGTTTAGACCTGCGATGTTGCGGAAAGATTTGCAAGAATTTTCATCAGCTGTGGAGTAAATAAGTGAAATTTTGCCAGAAGCTTTTACATTTGCAAGGATTTCCATTGCAACTGAAGTTTTAGCTTCGGCAAGCTTAAGTGAATCAACTACGATTCCCTTGTCTTCCTTCAGCATGTTGCCGATTGAACCAACAATGACTTTTTTCTTCATGTTTTTGTTGATTCTGAGCTTGAAATTCTGCTCGTTTGATGGACCAAATGTTACACCACCACCAACCCACAAAGGAGATCGGCTTGAACCCTGACGAGCTCGGCCTGTGCCTTTTTGTTTGTATGGTTTCTTGCCGCCACCTGAGACTTCGCTTCGGTCTTTCGAATTTGCGATTGGCTCACGAAGAGCGCCTCTTAGATAGTTAACATAAAGCGCTAAAGCTCTATCAGATACTTCAGCCGAAAATTCCTCGCTGATCTGCAAGTCTTTTACTTTTTCACCCTTTTGATTTAAAACTTTTATCTTCATGATATCTATCTTTATTATTATTTACTCTTCGCTTGTTTCTGTTTCAGATTTGACGCTCTTTGCTGTAATGCGTAGAAGTGTCTTGCTGTGACCTGGGATTGCTCCGGCGATCAACATCATATCTTTGTTGATATCGACAACTTTCAAGTTACCAATAGTAACTGTATCACCACCGAGACGACCGGCCATTCGACGACCGAGAACAACACGCTGTGGCTGCTGAGCACCAATAGAACCTGGTTCTCTCACATTGTTACCACCGTGGCCCTCAGGACCTCTCTTGAAGCCATGACGCTTGATAGTACCAGCAAAACCTTTACCTTTGCTAGTTCCTGTGACTGTGACGAAATCTTCAGTATCAAATTCGATCTTGATTTTCTGATCGACTTTGTATTTTGTACCGTCAATTGCATCAAATTCGCATGACTTGATGTCTTTTACCTTTTCACCGTCTTCAGTATAAGCTTTGACTTTCAAAGCGCTATAACCGTCGACTTCTTGTGTTTTGATCTGTTCGACTTTCATAGGAAAAAGTTTCACCATTGTTACGGCGATATTTTTGCCATCTTTGTCGAAGACTCTTGTCATACCCATTTTTTGTGCAATTGCGAATTTCATGATGTTCTTTATATCTAATCGTTAATGAATGAATTTTGGGAGAATAGTTATTACTTTCTGATTCTCCCGAGCTTGTGATGCATTTGCATCGGAATTGGTGGATGAGTCAGGTATGTCTCCTGCTTGTTGGCAATGTTCTTGCCATTCGGAACGTTCCGACCCTCATCCTTGGACATGTGCCCAATAACTGGTGGGCGTAGGTGGATTCGAACCACCAACTAAATCCTTGTTAGGGATTTGCTCTAGCCAATTGAGCTATACGCCCCAGACTGATAAACAGTCTGGAAACTCAAGCCTCGATGACTTCAACTGCGGCCGCTGGCTTTTTGCAGGGGCTCTCAGGACATCACGGAGGCTCTTGAGACACACTTATTTCAATCATGAATTTCACCAATAGAGAATGAAATATCGATGAAGGTGCGAAGCGGGATACTACCGCTAAGCTAAGTATGTCCCGAACAGCAAACGCTGTTCGTTGAAAAACTTTTTTGTAAAATGTACAAATTATTGAATTTAATCAATCTATCTGTACATTTGCACAAAACAATAAATAGTCGTAGATCCGTCCGATTCAGCTTCCGCTGACCGAGATGATATCCATGACCTGCCTATTGAGAATAAATTGTTCTCAATCTACAGTTATAATCTACTATATTTTCAGAATAAAGTCAACGTCTTAAACCATAGTATCGACAGATGACGGACTGAGATCGTATTTGGTTTCCCATTTACTCACTCAGCCCGTCCTCATCGCTATAGTTCAAGCGCTTACATCTTTATTTCAATGTCAACACCGTGGGGCAGATCCAAGCTCATCAAGTTGTCGATGGTCTTTGGAGTTGGATTCAGGATATCAATCAAGCGTTTGTGTGTTCTCATCTCAAACTGCTCACGAGCGTCCTTGTGGACATGTGGCGATTTAAGAACAGTCAGCTTGCACTTTTCCGTTGGAAGTGGAATAGGGCCGCAGACTTCAGCTCCTGATCGGACAGCTGTCTCGATGATTTGCTGAGCGCTCTTGTCGATAATTCTATGATCGTATGCCTTAAGGCGAATTCTGATTTTTTGTTTAATCGGTTGCTTCTCTACTGACATTGTAAAAACCTGTCTTCGCTTTATTATTTGATAATTTTAGTAACTACACCAGCACCAACAGTTCGGCCACCTTCACGGATAGCAAACTTAAGACCAGCATCCATAGCGATTGGCTGAATCAATGCAACTTTAACAGTTGTATTGTCGCCTGGCATGATCATTTCCTGTTCGAAAGTGATGTCACCAGTTACGTCAGTTGTTCGGATATAGAACTGAGGTTTGTAGCCTTTGAAGAAAGGAGTGTGTCGTCCACCCTCTTCTTTTGTAAGAGCATAAATCTCAGCTTCGAAGTCAGTGTGAGGAGTGATAGAACCTGGCTTTGCCAAAACTTGGCCACGCTCGATATCTTCACGCTCAACACCACGAAGTAGAAGACCTACATTGTCACCAGCTTGACCTTGATCAAGTTGTTTCTTGAACATCTCAACACCAGTACATACTGTTGTTGTTGTTTTCTTGATACCAACGATTTCTACTGAATCATTGATCTTGACTACACCCTGCTCGATACGACCAGTTGCAACTGTACCACGACCTTTGATCGAGAATACATCTTCAATTGGCATAAGGAATGGTTTGTCTAGATCTCTTTTTGGCTCTGGAATCCAAGTGTCGCAAGCGTCCATCAAAGCGTCGATAGAAGGAGTCCATTTTGGATCATCTTCACCAGCTTTTAGAGCTGAACCACGAATGATAGGAGTATTGTCACCGTCGTATTTGTATTTAGTCAAAAGTTCACGAACTTCCATCTCAACAAGGTCAATGAGTTCTTCATCGTCAACCATGTCGCATTTGTTCAAGTAAACTACGATTGATGGAACACCAATCTGGTTAGCCAAAAGAATGTGCTCGCGAGTCTGAGGCATAGGGCCGTCAGTAGCAGCAACTACAAGGATAGCGCCGTCCATCTGTGCAGCACCAGTAATCATGTTTTTTACGTAGTCAGCATGGCCAGGACAGTCAACGTGAGCGTAATGTCTCTTCTCTGTCTCGTACTCTTGATGAGAAGTAGCAATAGTAATACCGCGCTCTCTCTCTTCTGGGGCGTTGTCGATGTCGCCAAATTTCTTCTCAGTAGCCATACCTTTTTTAGCTAGGCAATGAGTGATTGCAGCTGTCAAAGTAGTCTTTCCGTGGTCAACGTGACCGATTGTGCCAATGTTTACATGTGGCTTGTTTCTCTTAAATGCTTCTGCCATGAGGCTCCTTCTTACTTATTTCTTTATTATTTTTGATCAAAATTCCTACGAATTGTAACAAATTTTGCCCTTTATTGCAATAGCGAATCCGCTAATTGTCTGTCATCCTGTACTGGGGCGTGAGATACGGGATCTTGTGCCGTTTCCATTAAGATTCCTGGTCTCAAGATCAGCCAGGAATGACACTCGTGAATGCCTTATTTCTTGCGTTTTTCGATGATACCATCAGCAACATTTCTTGGTACCTCTGCATAGTGATCGAACTCCATCGCTGCAGCAGCTCGTCCCTGAGACATTGAGCGAAGCTGAGTCGTGTAGCCAAACATTGATGCAAGTGGCACAAACGAAGAAATATGCTTGATACCGTTTGGAAGGTCTTCCATCTTGTTGATTTGACCACGTTTTGAGTTTAGGTCGCCGATTACGTCACCCATGAAGTCTTCGGGAGTAGTAACTTCGACTTTCATCACAGGCTCAAGAATGATAGGGCTGGCTTTTCTGAAACCATCCTGGAAAGCCATAGAAGCTGCGATTTTGAAGGCGATTTCCGATGAGTCAACCTCATGGAACGAACCATCATAAACTTCAGCTGAAATGTCTACAACTGGATAATTGGCGATAACACCACGGGCCATAGCTTCTTTGATACCTTCTTCGATAGGCTTGATGTATTCTCGAGGAATCGAGCCACCAACAGTCGAATTGACAAAAGTGAAGCCAACACCTGGCTCGTTTGGCTTAAGTCTAAGCCAGCAGTGACCGTATTGACCACGACCACCAGTTTGTTTGACGTATTTACCTTCAGTAGTAACTTCGTCCTTGATAGTTTCGCGGAAAGCAACCTGAGGTGCACCGACATTTGCTTCTACCTTGAACTCACGTTTCATACGGTCAACGATGATCTCCAAGTGAAGCTCACCCATACCAGCGATGATTGTCTGACCTGTTTCTTCATCAGAACGAACTCGGAAAGTAGGATCTTCCTCAGCAAGACGCTGAAGTGCGATACCCATCTTCTCTTGGTCGGCCTTTGTCTTTGGCTCGATAGCAATATCGATAACTGGCTCTGGGAAGACAATTTTTTCAAGAATAACTGGTTTTACAGGATCACAGAGAGTGTCACCTGTAGTTGTGCTCGAAAGACCAACTGCGGCAGCGATTTCACCTGCATAAACCTCGTCAACTTCCTCACGGTGGTTTGCGTGAAGTCGAACGATTCGGCCTACGCGCTCTTTTTCACCTGCTGTTGAGTTCAAAATGTATGAACCTTTGCGAAGTACACCACGATAAACGCGGAAGAAAATGAGCTTACCGACAAATGGGTCAGTAGCAACTTTGAAAGCAAGAGCAGCAAAAGGCTCGTCGTCGACTGCCTTGACCAAAACTGGCTCGTCCGTCTTAGGGTCTATGCCGTTTGCTGGTGGAATATCGAGAGGAGAAGGTAAATATGTAACAATAGCGTCTAGAAGTGCAGCTACGATCGCGCCACGACCATCTCCACCCAAAACTGGGAAGAATTTACCGGTGAGACAAGCTTTGCGGATAGTTTCCTGAAGCTCAGCGTTTGAAAGAGACTCGCCGCCGAGATATTTCTCCATCATTTCGTCATCGTATTCGACAACTGCTTCGATCAATTTTTCACGCCATTCGTTAGCCTGCTCAAGCATGTCAGCTGGGATCTCAACTTTTTTGAGCTCATGATCCTTGTAGTCCTTGTATGTATAAGCTGTCATGTTGACGAGATCGACTACGCCGTTGATCGACTGTTCGAAGCCGATTGGAAGTTGAATTGGCATAGCATTTTTTGAAAGTCGTGCATGCATCGAATCAAGCGAGCGATAGAAGTCGCCACCTGTTTGATTGATCTTGTTGATGAAGCACATTCGAGGAACTGCATATTTGTCAGCTTGGCGCCAAACAGTCTCAGACTGTGGCTCTACGCCCATCTTACCGTCGAAAATTACAACTGCACCGTCAAGTACGCGAAGAGAACGCTCTACTTCTACGGTAAAGTCTACGTGGCCAGGGGTGTCGATGATGTTGATTCGGTGCTCTTTCCAGAAACAAGTTGTAGCCGCCGATGTGATAGTGATACCACGCTCGCGCTCCTGTTCCATCCAGTCCATAGTGGCAGCGCCTTCATGAACTTCACCAATCTTGTGAACTCGTCCTGTTGTGTACAAAATACCTTCAGTAACGGTCGTTTTACCTGCATCAATGTGGGCAATAGTGCCGATGTTTCTTACTCTTTCGAGTGGATAGTCTCGATCCATTTCTCAATCCTTGTTATTATAGTTTTTTTATATAAATATGTAGTCGAACAAAAAAATATCCCCCCTAAATTTCTATACAACTGTAACACAAAAAATCATTTTGTGTCAACGGCTAGATTGACAAATATAGAGACTTATGCTATAATGAAGAGGTCGCTTCAAGAGAGCGAACAATGAATATCACCTTTGATATCATCTTCCTTCTCTTGAGAAGGCACTTATCGAGTGAAAATTGGAGGTGAAGTTATGAGAAACATCACCCTAAACGATTTATCCCAGAAAACGGGATTACATCTCAGAAATATGGGCGATCTGCTCAAAATCAAGGTTGTAGTTGATGGACCTAAGTCAGACGTATATGGAATGACAGTTGTGTCATTTCGGATGTGCCCAACCGTATGCAACCTTACACTCCACGGACAAATGGGCGAAACCCTTTGGCTGAGGAGAATTTCCGAAATATCGTGGGCATGGGAGTTCCAAACTCCTGAAATAGATAGCCACATAGAAGTAACAAATATCAACTTCTACTTTTAGCATCATGACGTCGTCTAGTACCAAAATTCTAGATGGCGTTTTTTTATTGCAAAAATTCCAATTTGAGCTCGATATCATTGACAATTTAACGTGGTAGTGGTATAATCTAAGCATAAGTGACGATTAGCCAATATGAATCGCACTCGAAGGAGAGAGAAATGAAAACTCTCAATATTTTAACCTTAGCCTTTGGGCTTATGATAGTCACTCTAATGAGCGGCTGTACTAGCCCGAATGGGCCAGTTACTCCAGCAAATGTCTGGAACAACTACCCGCCAAAGATCAAGGCGGTCTATGTCAATCTCGAAGCCAGCATGATTACAGTGGACTTTGAGCCGTATCCAGCTGATGTAACTATCAAAGGCTGGTGCATTATACCGGGCGACAACAATATCCGACGACAAATCCAATTTGTCGAACCGGTAATCCATGGCACCGACAACATGACGGGAAGATCAAACTTCCTCATAGAGACCTTTGATCAACCATGGGGTTGGGAAGGCTCAGCTCTCACTCCAGGAATTATTTATAATTTCATGATCGAGGTACTATCGGCCGACGGTCGCAAAGTGTCGAAGGTCTACCAGTTTAAGGACGGCGTTGTATCGCAGATTGCGATGACTCGCAAAATGTTCGAGGAACTCATGCCCGCTCCGAAAGATGAGCCGGCTTCTGCTCCTAAATAGGCAACCACTTAAGGTGTGATTGAATTGAATCAATCACACCTTTTTTTATTACAAAAAAAATGGTGCTGAAGAATAAACTTCAACACCATCGACATTATTAAATCCGAGATTAATATCGGCTATTCACTAAGTAGTATTCCCCTTTAAAGAGATCTTCGTGATCAATAGCAGCAGATACATGATACCTATCAAAATGAATTCTGATAGGCTTACCGTCGTGAAACTCGCCGTGTAGCAAGCCTGTTCCTTCAATTTCTCTGTCCCAATAGCCACATATAAACATGAGTAGGTGCAAAAACAAAAACTGCTCATAATCCATAATCGCGTAGCCACTTGGCTTATCAACATAATCTTCGAACATTCCGGTCTCACTGGCTGCCAGAACCCACCCAGTCAGGGGAGCCCTGCATTTGTCCGAAAATTTTGAATCTCTCTTTTTGGCATGAAAACTCGCGCTAAAGAGAAAAAAGGCTGGATTCCGAGGATTCTTACCAGCTGTATATAAGTCCTTTGCTGGATTTTCACCGATATACTGACTCGGCAAGTATATTGGGTAGACGCTCTGCCTTGCATAGCGAGTCAGAAACTCAGGCGTCCACCATGAAGGACATGCTGGAACTTGTACTGGCAGATCGGTCATCTTGAATAATCTGCGCCAGCCAAACTGAACCATCCGCCGATCATCTGAGAGCAACAACTCTTTTAGATCGCTAATCCCCTCAACCTTGCAAAACTCATCATTGATCACACATTGACCTGCCATGAGCAACGACTCGATTTCAAGTTCGGTACGCTTGCCTTCGAGAATCAGCTTGCTGATCGCATGATAGTTCTTCGTGAATCTGAGCAGGAGCTGATCTCGCTCAGATGCCTCTTCGTCCTCTACTTTCTTTTTCTTTGTGTTCTCCACACTCGTTCTCCTGTACTTGCGCTACTAACGCAAGGCCGAACCGTTGCCCACATTGGGTGTCTCGACTATATAATATAATCACTAATATGGCTTTTTGTCAATCTCACTGCTAGGCTGTCATCCTGACTTGTTTCAGGATCCCGTCGCTATTTAAACGGTTATGAGATCCTGAAACAAGTTCAGGATGACAGAATAAAAAAAATACCCCTTTGACGCTAGGTCGCTGGGGTATCTGCTTTTCATTCATTTTTTACACGTTCAATGTCGTATAGATACGGATTATTAGTCAGGCCACTGCCATAGTCGCTCTTGTAGTCTGCTTTCAAGGATATTTTTACCGTATCACTTGGGAGTATGTCCATTGTCTCATAGAAGTGAAGTCGTTTTCGGACAACAAGTCTCTCATCTTCAGAACCAATAACATATTCATAAATAGTGTAACTGTCAATATTCGAGATGTCACGGTTCAAGACTTTCCATGTTTTTGCCGTTTTCACAGCAATTTGTTCATTGAAAGACTTCTCCGATGAAGTTTTCACCTGTATTTCTTTTTTGTCCTTTTCGATAAGGATAAATGACACCACACCAACAAAAACCAAAAAGATGACCATAATCATAAGTGTTTTTCGAGTCATAACGCGCCTCCGCATATCCTAATATCATGTAGTCGACTTAGTCTCTGCATATATTGGATGAGATCACTATAAGATAAAAGAGTGTATTTGTCAAGATCTTAACCCTCCTGTCATGCTGAATTTACCGTGCCACTCCGTAGCCTTGGCGAAGGGTGGTTTCAGCATCCCGTCGCCATTTAAACGGTTACGAGATCCTGAAACAAGTTCAGGATCACAAAAGAAAACAAAAATGACCCCGATTTCTCGGAGTCATTTTTTATATTTTCGGAATCAATTTTGATTAGAAACGAGCAAAGTGAGCGAAGGCTTTGCCTACAGGCCGTAGCAGCATGCAAACAAGACTAAAATCTGGCAAAATGTGCGAAGGCTTTGTTAGCTTCTGCCATTCGATGTGTGTCGTCTTTCTTCTTCATCGCAGAACCTTCACCGTTGTAAGCATTGATCAGCTCAGTAGCAAGCTTCTCGTGCATTGGACGTCCCTTAGCAGAACGAGCAGCAGCGATGATCCAACGCATAGCGAGAGTGTTTTTGCGCTCTCGGCTAACTTCCATAGGAACCTGGTAGTTTGCACCACCGATACGTTTGCTCTTCACTTCTACAAGTGGTCCAACGTTCTTCAAAGCAGTCTCAAATACGTCCATAGGCTCTGCGCTGAGCTTCTCGGCAGCTTTTTCGATACCTTGGTGAACGATTCTTACAGCGATTGTCTTCTTACCATTTACCATGATGTAGTTGATGAATTTCATCACTACTGCGCTTTGGAATTTGCTGTCAACTCCGATGTCGTGCTTCTTTGTCTTAATGTGTCCTCGTGGCATAACTCTTTTTTCCTTATTCGAGTGATGATGAATAATTCTTATCGAAACGAAATCATCAGCTCTACTTATTTATAATTAAATTTTTATTCTTTACCAGACTTAGCGCCGTATTTTGATCGGCTCTGTTTGCGGCCTTTTACACCAGTAAGGTCTAACTTACCGCGAACAATATGATATCGCATACCAGGAAGGTCTTTTACACGACCGCCTCTGATGATAACAACTGAATGCTCTTGAAGATTATGTCCTTCGCCACCGATGTAAGCGTTGACCTCATAACCATTTGTAAGTCTGACACGTGCAAATTTACGAAGAGCTGAGTTAGGTTTTTTTGGAGTCATCGTACCGACTTTGATACAAACGCCACGTTTCTGTGGGCAACCAAGCTTAACCGGTCTGTTTTGAAGGTAATTAAAAGTGCTCTTCAAAGCAGTCGTCTTGGAACGCTTAGTTTGTTTTTGTCGGCTTTTTCGGATTAATTGGTTTATCGTTGGCATAGAAATATTCGATAAGTTAATAAATTACTTTCAAAAGATAGCATAAAATTCATAGATTGTCAAAGAGTCGGACGCTGCCACCCTCTCCGCCTTTTGACGAAGAGAGCGACAACATATATTTTCTAGACAATTTTTGAATTTTTATTCAGCTCGGTCCATGAACTCTTGCTCTGCAGCAAGCTCGGCAGCTTCTTCCTCTTCAGCGTGTAGACCAGTACCAGCAGGAATGAGTTTGCCCAAGATGACATTTTCCTTCAAACCTCTCAAGTAGTCGATCTTGCCTGAGATAGCAGCGTCGATCAAGATTGAAGTTGTTTCCTGGAAGGAAGCAGCAGATAGGAAGGAGTCAGTCTTAAGCGCAACACGAGTGATACCCATGATGATATCGTCAGTCGTAACCTGTTTCTCGCCTTCTTCTTTCAATCTCTTGTTCTCAGCGTTTACATCGAATCGTGAAACGATCTGACCAGGAAGATATTTTGATCCACCCTGTTCGAGAATCTTCACCTTGCTATTCATCATTCGGATGATAACTTCGATATGTTTGTCGTTGATATCTTGACCCTGTGATTCGTAAATAGCCTGAACTTGTTTGATGATATAGTTTTGAGTTTTGACGATACCAACAAGCTTGATGCTAGACGAAAGATCCCAGTGACCTTCAGTAAGTGCAGTCCCCTTCTCAACAACATCGTTGTTCTTGACGAGAAGCTGAGTAGTTTTGGATACTGTGTATTCACGAACTGCATCGCCGTGTCCAACAACTTTTGCTTTGCTGCCCTTGATTGTGACAACACCAGCGATTACGCTGCGGATTGGCTTAGCATCGGCTGTTTCGCTCTCAGCAAGTGTTTGATTTTTCACAACTTGTGAGCCAGTCTCAACGATGAATTTGTAGCCCTTAGAAAGAACATACTCGTCCATCTGCTCGCCTTTGCCAGCAACTGTAAGCTTGATAAGATCGCCCTCTTTTTTGACAGAAACAGCGCCTGCAAGCTCAGAAAGGATTGCTGGTTTCTTTGGAACTCGAGCTTCGAAAAGCTCTTCAACACGAGGCAAACCTTGAGTAATATCTTCTCCGGCAGCACCACCAGTATGGAAAGTACGCATAGTAAGCTGTGTGCCTGGCTCACCAATAGCCTGAGCGCCGATGATACCAACGGCTGTACCTTCGACAACTGGATTACCAGTCGCAAGGTCGATACCGTAACATTTCTGACAAATACCACGTTTAGTTTCGCAGCCAAGAAGTGAGAATACCTGAACTTCCTCAATCTTCATTTCGTTGAGGACAGCGAGCTCGTTTAGGCCGATAACAGTGCCTGTTTTGAAGCCAGCAACGTCTGCGCCAAGAGTTCGGCCAAGAACGTGGATATCCCATTTGTCGCCAGACTCTTCATAGAAGCTACGTGCAAGTGTTCTTGTATTTTTTGTACCACAATCGATTTCAGTAACTACGACGTCCTGAGATACATCAACAAGACGACGAGTTAGGTAACCAGCTTCAGAAGTTCGTAGAGCTGTATCAGCACGACCCTTTCTAGAACCATGAGTTGATACGAAGTACTCGAACACAGTCAAACCTTCCTTAAAGTTGGATTTGATAGGAAGCTCGATAATCGCACCAGTTGGATCAGAAACAAGGCCTTTCATACCAGCAACCTGTGTCATCTGAGATACTTTACCACGGGCACCAGAGTCCATGATGACGAATAAGTCGTTGTCTTTTGGATATTTGGATACCATGTCTTTTTCAATCTGGCTCTGAGCATCCATCCAGATTTCGATAGTTTTGGCATATCTTTCTTCGTCAGTGATAAGACCACGAAGATACTGTCTGTCTACGGTTGCAACAACTTCACCTGATTTGGCAAGAATTGCCTCTTTTGTATCTGGAACACAGATGTCGTCGATTGCAAAGGTGTAGCCAGCTTTTTGAGCGTAGATGAAGCCAAGGTCCTTCAAATCGTCTACGAAGACTGCAGCTGTGTGTGTACCGAGTTGGCGATAAACCAAGTCAACCATCTTGTTGATCGATTTTTGATCAAGCTGAGTGTTGATGTAGCCAATTTCGTTTGGAATGATTTCGTTGAAAAGAACACGGCCAATCGTTGTTTCAGCGATTTCGCCTGTGTTTAGTCTGACTTTGATCAAAGCTTGGTGATCAACATCGCCCAAGTGAAAAGCGGTAACAGCTTGATTTTCGCTAGCGAAAGTGTGGCCTGTACCCTTAGCTTCTGGCTTCATTCCTGTCAAGAAGTTGATACCAAGAACGATATCAAATTTTGTTGTAAGAATTGGATCGCCAGATGCTGGTTTGAGCAAGTTTTTGGAAGCAAGCATGATCTCGCCAGCTTCTTTTTGAGCTTTGTCAGAAAGTGGCAAATGGACAGCCATTTGGTCACCATCAAAGTCGGCGTTGAAAGCAGAACAAACGAGAGGGTGGATCTGAATCGCTTTACCCTCGATCAAGATTGGTTGGAAAGCCTGAATACCAAGTCTGTGAAGCGTAGGGGCGCGGTTTAGAAGGACGAATTTGTCTTTGATGACATCTTCTAGGATATCCCAGACAAATGATTCGCCACGGTCAATAAGTCTTGTTGCATTTTTTACATTGTGAACATAGCCTTCTGAGATCAAACGTCCGATAACGAACGGTTTGAAGAGCTCAAGAGCCATGACTTTTGGCAAGCCACACTGATGAAGTTTCAAGCGTGGGCCAACGACGATAACGGAACGTCCAGAGTAGTCAACACGTTTACCGAGGAGATTCTGTCGGAAACGTCCCTGTTTACCACGGAGCATATCTGAGAGTGATCGAAGTTTTCTTTTGCCACCAGTTGAGGAAGCGATTTTGTCTTTTCGTGCTGAATTATCGATAAGAGCATCAACAGCCTCTTGAAGCATTCTCTTCTCATTTCGGCAGATAACTTCTGGAGCGCCCTGAGAAAGCAATCTCTTCAAACGATTATTTCTGTTGATTACACGTCGATATAGGTCGTTCAAGTCTGAAGCGGCAAAACGGCCACCGTCAAGCTGAACCATAGGACGAAGATCTGGTGGAATGACTGGAAGTCTTGAAAGAACAAGCCAAGCAGGATTCATACCAGCAGCGTTCATAGCCTGAAGGACACGAAGTCTCTTTAGAGTTTTAGTGCGATTTAGCCCTGTTTGTTTCTTTGCATCTTCACGAGTTTTGGTAATTTCGTCTTCGAGATTAAGGTTCTTTAGAAGCTCAAGAACAGCTTCAGCACCGATGCCGACTTTGACGATTTGACCGTATTTCAAGTTTAGCTCGCGATATGTAAGCTCAGAGATGATTTTGCCTGCAGCAAGACCAGTAAGCTCGTTCTTTGTCTCTTTGTAGACTTGATCGATCTCAATCTTAGTTGCGTCACCCTCTTCAGGATTTTTGAGGCCAGCGATGAACTCTTTGTACTCTTTTTCAAGATTTTCGAGAGAAGACTGCTGAAGCTCTTCGTTGACACCCAAGATAACGTAGCTGGCAAAATAAGCGATCTTTTCGATCTCAGAGCCAGACATGTTTAGGATTGTTGAAACAACGCTTGAGCTGCCACGTGCGTACCAGATGTGAGCTACAGGAACTGCAAGGTCGATGTGACCCATGCGAATACGACGAACAGCAGATCGAGTAACCTCAACGCCGCATTTGTCGCAGATTACGCCCTTATAGCGAATCTTCTTGTATTTGCCACAATAACATTCCCAGTCTTTGGTTGGTCCAAAGATCTTTTCGCAGAAGAGACCGTCTCTTTCTGGCTTTTGTGTTCGATAATTGATCGTCTCAGGCTTCAGAACCTCGCCATGAGACCAGTTGAAAATATCTTCAGGAGAAGCAACCGAGAGTCGGATTGCTTCAAAGTCAGATACTGTGACTTGATCTCTTACTTCTACATTTGACATATAACTCCTATTTGATTCTATAAATGATTATTATTACTCTTCGTCCGAACCTTTTTCCTCAAAGGTGATGTCTTCATCTTCTGGGGTTTGCTCTGCAGCTAATTCAGTCAATTTCTCATCAAGTTCCTCATCGAAAGAGCCTTCGTCGTCAAGAGATTCGTCATAATTTAGAACGATCGGAGTTTTCTCCATCTCTTCTGGCTTCTCAACAGGCATATTTTCAAGTTCCTGTGCTTCTTCCTTCGTCGTGATCAAGTCTACATCCAAGCAAAGGCTCTGGAGCTCTTTGACCATAACGTTGAAGGCCTCAGGAATGATTGGTTTTTGTATCTTTTCGCCCTTGATAATTGCTTCGTAAATCTTGCTTCTACCGATAATATCATCAGATTTGATAGTAAGCATCTCTTGAAGTGTATGAGCGGCGCCGTAAGCTTCAAGCGCCCAAACTTCCATCTCACCAAATCTCTGTCCACCAAACTGTGCTTTACCACCGAGAGGCTGCTGAGTAATCATGGAGTATGGACCAACTGAACGTGCGTGCATCTTATCATCAACAAGGTGATGAAGTTTCAAGATATACATAATGCCGACAGTAGATTTGTGTGCAAAAGGCTCACCAGATTCACCATCAAAAAGCTGAATCTTACCATCTTCTGGAAGACCTTGCTCCTTCAATCTAGCCTTGATCTCGTCGATCTTGATACCTTCAAATACTGGAGTTGCAATCTTGTATCCGCCAGCCATCGCTGCAAGACCCAAATGAGTCTCAAGGATCTGACCAACATTCATACGAGAGATAACACCAAGTGGATTCAAGACAACATCTACAGGGCGACCGTCTGGCATATATGGCATGTCCTCTTCAGGAAGGATGACCGAAATAACACCTTTATTACCATGTCGTCCAGCAAGTTTATCACCAACAGAAATCTTGCGAAGCTGAGCAACTGAAATCTCAACCATTTGGTCAACACCAGTAGAGAGCTCATCGCCGTTTTTGCGGGAGAAGATTTTGATATTTACGACTTTGCCGTATTCACCATGCGGAAGTCTGAGTGATGAATCACGAACATCTTTGGCTTTTTCACCGAAGATTGCCCGAAGCAATTTCTCTTCGCTTGAAAGCTCAGTCTCACCCTTAGGTGAAATTTTACCAACAAGAATGTCGCCAGATTTGACCTCGGCGCCAACTCGAATAATACCAGTCTCATCAAGGTTTGAGAGAGCTTCTTCAGAAACATTTGGAATGTCTCTGGTAAGAGTCTCAGGCCCGAGCTTAGTATCACGAACTTCGGTAGAATATTGTTCGATATGAATAGAAGAAAGAGTGTGCTCCTTCATCAAACGATCAGAGATGATGATAGCATCCTCAAAGTTTGAACCGCCCCATGATAGGAAGGCAACTAGAAGGTTTTGGCCAAGCGCGATTTCACCGTTATCAGTAGCAGAACAGTCAGCGATGACTACATCTTCTTCGACTTTGTCTCCGACAGAAACTGTCGGACGCTGGTTGATAAGCGTACCCTGATTTGAACGAGTGAATTTCTCGAGCCAGTATTCATCAACTTCGCCTTTAGCAGGCTTGATTCTGATCAGCTTGGAAGAAACGTGCGTAACTGTGCCAGCGTTTCGAGAAAGGATGATCTGTCCTGAGTAGTGAGCAGCTGCTGCTTCCATACCAGTACCAACCATTGGAGAGTCTGGACGAACGAGAGGAACAGCCTGACGTTGCATGTTCGAGCCCATCATCGCACGAGCACCATCGTCGTGCTCAACAAAAGGAATAAGTGAAGTTGCGATTGAGAGAATCTGTCGAGGTGAAACGTCCATGTACTGAACTTTGGTTGCATCTTCGATATCTGGGTGACCAAAACGTCGAACGATAACACGAGCATCTTTGATATTGTTGTCTTTGTCGAGCTCAACTGAGGCAGGTGAAATGATAACTTTTTCTTCCTGACCAGCGTCAAGAAACTCAGATTCGTCAGTCACATGCATTTTGCCTTTGACATTTTTCACGATTCGATAAGGAGTCTCTAGGAAACCATAGTCGTTGATTCGAGCAAATGTAGCCATGTAAGACACCAAACCAATGTTTGGACCTTCAGGCGACTCAATAGGACAAATTCGGCCATAGTGAGATTCGTGAACGTCACGAACTTCGAAGCCAGCACGCTCTCGAGACAAACCACCAGGACCAGTAGCCGAAAGAGTTCGTTTGTGCTCAAGCTCTGAGAGTGGATTGGTCTGATTCATGAACTGTGAAAGCTGTGATGAAGAGAAGAACTCTTGCATAGCAGCAACGATTGGGCGGGAGTTTACCAAAGCAGACGGAGTGATATCAGTAGGCTCAAGAACACTCATACGGTCTTTGATAATTCTCTCTACGCGAAGTAGACCAACGCGAACGCGGCCTTGGATTGATTCACCCACAGCCTTGATACGTCGATTTTTGAGGGCATCTGTATCGTCAGCTTGTGCGTCTGGAGTATTGTTTAGACGAATAATTTCTTTAACGATTTGAATGAAGTCTTCACGTCGGAATACGCGGTTTTCAACTGTGTTTGCGATATCGACACCAAGACGCTGATTGAATTTATAACGGCCAACGCGACCCATGTCATATCTCTTTGGGTTAAAAAGCATTGTCTCGATGAAAGATTTTGCAGATTCTGCAGTAGCAAGATCGCCTGGACGAATACGTTTGTATGTCTCAACAAGACCTTCATCGTAGTTTGAAGAAGGGTCTTTGGCGATAGTTGCCTCGATATATTTCATCTCTTCGTTGTCATCTACATCTGAAAAAGTTGCTTTGAGCTCTTCATCAGTCGCGATTCCGAGCGCGCGAAGGAAAGTTGTGATAGGGATTCTTCTTTTGCGATCAACTTTTACAGTGATTACACCCTTTGAATTTGTCTCGAGCTCAAGCCATGCGCCACGATTTGGGATAACCTTAGCACCAAAAAGCTTTTTGCCGTTGACCTGCTCAGCTGTGAAGAGTACGCCGTATGAACGTACGATCTGAGATACGACACATCGCTCAACACCGTTGATGATGAAAGTACCGCAGCGAGTCATGACTGGGAAGTCACCAAGGAAAACTTCACCTTCTTTGATCTCTTTTGTCTGCTTGTTTAGAAGAGACAATTTGACACGAAGAGGAGCCTTGTAAGTCAGATTTTTCTCACGGGCAGTTTTCTCGTCGATACGAGGCTTGTCCATGTAGAAGTCTGTAAATGATAGAGAGTAAAGTTCGCCGGCGAAATCCTCAACTGGTGAAATTTCGTCAAAAAGTTCTTTCAAGCCCTCCTTGAAAAACCATTCGTATGATTTTGTCTGAATCTCGATCAGATTCGGCATTTTTTCGAATACCTCCTCCTGTCGAGGGATGATTCGTTTTACTGGTTTATTGGTGGCCAACATTGCTCTCCTTAAATATATTATTATTTATGATGTTATAGACGCAAAAATTCACCCTACTTTTCGTAAGGGAATAAATTTAAAAAACCTGCTCGCTTAGAGTACAATTGATGCCCAATTTCTTGATCCACTCTAAAAATTATTCTATTAACATAGATAATAGCACACAAGAAACCACCTGTCAACACAAGGGCCGTTCGAATAGTTCAATAAATAGAGTATAAATATTGGCAATCTGGTTGTCAATATCCCGAGCTCAAACAGGATTTGCTTGAGCTTTTATAGTCCGAGTTCTTTTTTGACTGTGTTTGCGAGCTCAAGGACGCCCTCGCGAGTAGCAGCAGAGACAAACAATGGTTTGATTTTCTTTTTCTTGAGAGTAGCTGAACGCTCTTTGAGCGTATCTTTGTCGACTGTATCGATCTTGTTGATGATGACAACTTCTGGCTTCAAGAGTAGCTCTTTGGAGAATTCACCGAGCTCTTTGCGGATCATCTGGTAATCTTCGAGATAATCAGCTGAGTTTGCATCGATAATATGGAAAAGCATTTTTGTGCGCTCAATATGTTTCAAAAATTTGATTCCGAGACCTTTGCCGGCTGAAGCGCCTTCGATAAGGCCTGGGATGTCGGCGAAGATGATACGGCTGTCTTTGTCGACAAAAGTACCAAGATTTGGCTCAAGAGTGGTAAATGGATAGTCGGCAATCTTCGGATGAGCATTTGTAAGGATAGAAAGAATCGTAGATTTGCCAGCATTTGGCTGTCCAATAAGTCCCACGTCCGCGATTGTCTTCAAAACAAGTCGAAGCTTCTTTGACTCGCCCTTCAAGCCTTCTTTAGCCCACTGTGGAGCTTGTTTGATCGAGGTCGCGAAGTGTTGGTTACCCCAGCCGCCGTTTCCACCTTTTAGAAATGTAAACTCTTCCTGATCGTTTGTGAGGTCAAGCAAGAGGTTATCCTTCTCGTATATCTGAGTACCAGCTGGAAATTTCAAAATGAGATCATCACCGTTTTTGCCTGAGCAGTTGCAGCCTAGGCCTTTTTGACCGTCTGGAGCCAAGAAACGCTTCTGACGATTGTAGAGAGAGAGTCCGTGAGTAGAATTGTCGACTTTGATGATGATATCGCCGCCACGTCCACCGTCACCACCGTTTGGACCACCATTTGGGATATATTTTTCATGACGAAAAGAGACGCAACCGTTGCCGCCGTTTCCCGCTTTGATATAGATTTCTGATTCATCAATAAACATAAAGCTTACTATAGCATAAATCTTCTGGCTTAGCTAGTGCATATAACGAGAATTTACAAATTATAGTTAGAATGGCTTGACCGTGTGACCATTTACGATTTTTTCAAAATGAAGATGAGGCCCAGTTGAACGGCCAGTACTGCCTGACAGACCAATTCGCTGACCTTGCGAGACTGTGTCTCCTGGAGAAACGAGAATTTGACTAAGATGGCCATAACGAGTAGCCACACCGTCACCATGAGAAACAACGATCTCATTCCCATAGCCACCGGACCAGCCAGTTGAGATTTTGATGACGACACCGTCAGCAGCTGAGACTACAGGGGTTCCAATGTTTGCACGATAGTCGACTCCTGTATGGCCGCCAACGCCAAAACCCTGCGAGATGCCGTTGCCGTTAATCGGTACAATCAGACTAACGCCACCGCTATTTGCCGTATATTCTGCGGAAGAAGTCAGCTTCACAGTTGCTGAGCTCCTTGTTGTGGTATTTCTTTTTGCTGCAGAAGCTGCAGCTAGCTTCGCAGCTTTGTCCTTGTCTTTCTTTGCAATCAGCGCGGCAGGAACTTCGTAGCCACGAACTGAGATTTTGAGTCGAGTACCTGGCTTTACTGTGTTTACATTATCAATATCATTTACATATTTGATCGTTGCAAGCTTCAATCCAAATTTTTGGGCGACGGATGAGAGATTATCTCCTTGACGAATAACGTAGTACACTTCTTCTTTGGAATTGTCTGGCAGCGGCGTAATTCTCTGAGTAATCTGCGTATCAAAAGGTGCAACATTCTCCACAAAACCGCCAGCACGAGCCGCAAGCTCATTACTTTTTTCAATTACAGCAGCGTCACCAGCGATTTCTGGCGTATAAATATCAATCGAGTCAGTGATCTGATACTCATCATCAGGATCAATGGAGACAAGCTCAGAGGTAAGATTTAGTGCAGCTGCTCTCTCTGAAACATTTGAAACAACAACGGTCAATATCAAAAAAACTATCGCCGCGTGGGGCAGATAGTGGCTATAGACATTTGAGTCCTGAATTCGTTTTTTCGCTTCTTTCAGACGTAAAAATAAGCTCCTAAAAGAACTCGCTATGTTTATTATCGGGACGAACACATTTTTGATTTGAAAATGAGGTCCACTGCTCGAATCAATTTTTTGCTCAGAAGGCTCTTCCTGCTTTGAGGAGAGAGGAGATTCTGGAGCATTGTATAAAGCCATATATTTGTCACCAAACTTTTCACCTGGTGTTAGAAAATATTAACATTCATCTGATCTCAATGTCAAGCAAAAACAAACTCAAATCGAAAGATCTGCCCACTATAAAAGTCGGCTCCAAAACTATAGTCTGTGAGTTTATTTTGCACGAAATACAATTTGGGTCGGTGTGACACTCGTCACTATCACATCTGCAGGAGCCTTAATGTCTACAGGCGCAAGTGAATAGGTAATATCGCCATTAACCGATGGTCTAGTCTCGGGGTTCACGAGGACTGAGAAGTCAGCACCTGTGAGAGCGTTTATCGCAGAAAGTGGCCCACGAACGCGGATTTTGACTGATGTCGGCGTGTATGTGTAGAGACTTGAGCCCAAGAATTGAAAAAGGGTAACATCAAATTCGCGAAAAGCTTCGGCGAGTGAAATCTGCACAGTGACGTGAACTTTGGTATTTGCCGCATTATAGAGCGTCACCCCACTTGGCAAAACCAGCCCAACATCAGTCGCGGTATCTGCCGCAAGATCGCTCACGCTTATCGGCTGTGTTTCTAATACTTTGATCTTGTCGATAACATCTTTTGGCCCAGAAATATCTATCGTATCTGGAGTGACCTGAATGCCTGAAATATAATAATTTGTCCGGACAACTCCGCTCGTGTCCGCGGTAATGCCGACAGTTTTGATATTTGCGCCCTTAGCCAGAGTGACAGTAGCCTCAGTCTCCACAGGATCAAGTATTGCGTTTGAGCCTGCATTTGAATCAAGTGCCACAGCTGCTTTTTTGACGAAGCTAGCTGCCTCTCCATCTGCCTTGACAGGTACTGTAATCTCCAAAATAGTATCAAGCACCTGCTTCGAACCAGTAACAGTCACTGTGTTTGGATTTAGGGCTATTTTGTCCACGATCATCCCCTCGGCGAGGTTACCGTCAATCTTGCCTTTTAGTGGCACTTCTTTACTAATGGTTTTTTCCAGTGTGACCATGATCTTTTCTGGAGACTTTGATATGACCGAAACTGTGCTTTGTTTGGAGGTGACGATTACATCGATTTCATTTGTCCCCTCTTTCAAACCTTTCAAGTCGACATACGCTGAGAAATTGCTAGGAGCGAGTTTCTGCCAGATGCCTTGCTTCGCCATAATCTTGATTTCTACAGTCTTAGAGCCAAGAATAGGGGTGAGACCGCTAGGGACATTTATTGTCTCGATTGTGAGATTACCTGGAAAATTTGCGACCATGCTCTGACTAGACGCAACATAGCCCCAGAGCAGAGTGGCACCAACTAGGCAAAGTATTTTGATCAATAAGTTCTTTTTGAAGTGGTCAAACATAGAAAAGTACCGTTATTTAATATTTCTGTCGGAGTAAGGCCATAAGTCTGTTTCGAACACGATCCTCGGCAATTCGACGCTCGATCTTGCCATCTACGGCCATCGAGATTGACCCAGTCTCTTCGGAAACGACGAGGGCGATCGCGTCCGATCTCTCAGTTATACCAATCGCGGCTTTGTGCCGAGTACCAAAGTCCGAAGCCATATAATCGTCCGTCACAGGCAAGGTCGAACGAGCGGAAACGATCTTGTCACCAACGATGATGACAGCACCGTCGTGAAGCGGTGATTTTGGGTAGAATATTGAGAGTAGCAGCTCGGATCTGATCTGTGCATCGAGCTCGGTACCATTTTCGATATATTCGCGGAGACCTGTTTGACGCTGGAAAATAATAAGTGCGCCAACTTTTTGCTTTGACATCGTGTTCACCGCTGTCATCACATCTTCGATAATTTTGGCGTAAGTACCTTTCGCAAAGATGGTATCACCGACAAATTTCGTCCGGCCAAGGCGCTCCAAAGCCGCACGAAGCTCTGGTTGGAATACGATTGGGATAGCAACCACAAGCATCGTCGCAAAGTAATTCAAAACGGTATTTAACAGTATCAGGTTGAATAAACGACCAATAATCATAAGGGCGAATAGCAAAAAAAGTCCCCAAAGAATTCTCATCGCCCGTGTTTCGCGAAGGAAGATGTATATCCAGTAGATAATGATAGAGACGATCAAAACATCAATAATCATCAGTGGCACCGAGAACGCCCTGATATTTTCAAACAAGTATTTGGCGTTTTGGATCACGCCAAGAATCTTTTCAGTAACCATATATATAAGCCTTCAAATAGTTGAATATAATAATATTATACAACAGAAATTTGTAGTTTGGAAGTTGCTGATTTTATGCCATCTTTTCTTTCTGTCATCCCAGCCTGTAGCTCGAGAGCGGGGATCTTGAACTATCAGAATGGCCATAAGATTCCTGCTTTCGCAGGAATGACAAGCAAAATTATATTAAAAGCCTTCTGAATTGCTTCAAAAGGCTTCTGCTTGTTTAGAAAAACTAAACATCGTGTTATTTGTAATAAATTTGAACTTTCCCTGGAATTGGGTTGCCTTTTTCGTCAAAGGCTTGTTCAAAAGTGATTTGCCAGCCACCGCCATCGGCAGTTCCCTGCGCTGAGTCCATCGCCAGTTTTGCGTCACCGCCGAGAGCTGGGTCGTCGGCCAAGCCTGCGCACTTATTAGGGTAGCCAGCGTCAATCATCTTTTTCGCGATTCTCTCACATTCGGTCATTACGACTGCGTCGTTTTTCTGTTCAGACATTTCTGCCTCCTTTTCTCTATCTTAAATAGAGATCCACCCTTCGGACCAGATTCCGCCGACCTTCGACTTTTACGAAATGTATCTCTTCAGAGATAACATATCTGTCCATTTTTACTCGATTATCTCGAGTACTGTTGTATTTGCCGATAACCTCAAGCTTCGCTATCATTCGGTCAAATGTTCGCTTGTCCGCCAGTGTATTGCGGAAACGTGCGACTGTCCCCTCATTGATTCGAGCCATATAGTACTCGAGAAATGATTCGTAGCTCATGTTGCTTGAAATAATTGGCGAAAAACCGTTGTCCTTCAGCGAGCTGATATAAGAAATCATTTGCTCACTAAGTCTCAGCTGTTTTTTCGTCAGCAATGGATAATCAAACGTATGACCTACCGGTAGATAGTAATGCTGAGCAATATTTTCAGCAGCTCGGATCGCAATATCAATCCTCGAGCGATCGATCAGTTTCTTTTTCATACTTTACCCCCTATAGTAAACTGTCAGCTGACTATAACACTTGTCAGCCTATTGTCAAGCAGATTGCACCAAATGTATTGACATTTGAGCTCAGAAGTGCTATAATGCATGCATACTGAAATTGGAGGTTACTGAAATGAGTAACAAACAACAAATAATAGATATTACCGATAGAACTTTTGATGAAGAAGTTCTGAAAAAGGATGATAAAGTCGTCCTACTGCTGATCTGGAACGAAGTAGGCCAAAGGTGCAAGAATGTAAACTGTGAACTTCTCGATGCCATCGAGGACGAGAAGCTTGCGGGTAAGGTCGTCTATCGCCGGATCGTCGGCTATCAGTCAAATAAAATTGACCGGTACGGCCGTTGGGATTTCCCAACTACGTTCATCTTCAAAAATGGCAAACGTGTGGGCTCGATAAATGGGGTACGGGACTGCGACGAAATTGTAGAAATCGTCGCCCAGCACCTAAACTAAAGCACAGATCACCATCTCGCAATTGCAGATGGTGATTTTTTTATTCCACATCGACATTATCGCAATTTCGTGCTAAGGTGTGCTTATCAAGCTGTTCAAGGAGGTTACTATGAACAATATTGATGACTCGTATCGCAACATCAACGACTACATCTTCGATTCGGAGATCAATCGCGCTGATGGTAAAGTAGTTTTGCTCCTGGTCTGGAACGAAGTAGCAAAAAGTAGATTAATGAATCACACGCTACTTGCCTTCGCCAAAGATCATCCGGAGATCGTTTATCGAAGAATTATCGGCTTAGAATCGAAAAGGATACTCAAGTATGTTGGCGGCACCATGCCGATAACCCTCATTTTCAAGAAAGGTGAGCTAAAGCAAGCGATCGCTGGTACATTAGAATCCGAATACATCCAAGGGCTTATCAGCTGGTTGGGCAAGTAAAACCACAAGGCCGCGGTCAAATATGATCGTGGTTTTTTTATTGCCATTTTTTGTTTAGTTTGGTTGACAAATTTTCGATAATAGTATATTATATGCTCTGCGTTACTCTAAGGAGGTAAGCTAATTGATAAATATTGATCTGAAAGGTTACGAGCTTTTCTTACTAAATCTTGGTATGAAAAAAGCCTCGGACTACGGTACTCTGATAAGCAACATTGCCAGAGTCCCACAAAAAACACCCACGGCTATCCCGTATACAACCGAGATGCTGTCGATGAGC
The DNA here is from genome assembly GCA_037140515.1 of Candidatus Berkelbacteria bacterium. GTDB lineage: Bacteria > Patescibacteriota > UBA1384 > XYA2-FULL-43-10 > 1-14-0-10-43-13 > ELA241. The sequence goes on from JBAXEI010000003.1 coordinate 51,054, forward strand.
ATGCTGAACAACGTCAGCGATGACGATATCATCGATAAGTACTTTCGGAGATACTATGACAGGTATGAAAGCTGGATGCCTGCACTTTGCATGCAAGACCAGGTGGCTATCTTGTCTCAGCTGATAAAGGTATTGCCAGGCGCGGAAAGAATCTTGGACGTTGGCTGTGGGACTTGCCATGTGTACACCTATCTGAAAACGATTGGTGAGCTCATGCTCGCAAATATCACAGGCCTCGATGGAACAGAGGAAATCCTCGAGGAGGGCAGGCAGATCGCAGAGAAAAATGGCGTCGAGCTGAACCTAGTGAATTCTCGTATGCCCTTGCTTGAAGAAGCAATAGGCCTATATGATTTCGTCTCTGCTATCGATTCTTTGCACTGGAACAAGTCATGGAGACAGACCGTACCTCGAATGTGCGAGCTACTCGCGCCTAAGGGCAAGCTCTTCATCGTCTACTCAGAATATTCTGCTCGAGCACAGATCAATTTGCCCGATCTGAGAAATCTGTTAAAAAAGGCAAAAATGAAGAATGTCGATCTCTCGACATTTGCTGCACCGGTTTCGTTTTCGCCTCGAATATTCGTGACAGCCGAAAAGTGCGGCTAAAATCAGTAAGCTGCAATCCGAAAATGATTGCAGCTTTTTTTATTGCATAAAAAAAGGACGACTATTATATAGCCGCCCAATGCGTTTAATCAAATGTGTTAGCTCCGATCTTCCAGAAGATCTTCAACGTCAAAGTACTTGAGTTTCCGTGCTAATTCGAGCACGGTCATCCCGTTACTATCGGTGGCAAGCAGATCTTCATCGGTAATAACAGAAGCAAGATTGGCCGCAGCCATTCGGAAGCCTCTGGCCAAAGCCCAGTGGAGCTGTGTTGGAAAATCATGATCAACATCCAAACCGAAATTTAGAATATGATCAAGCACAATGCCAGCAACATCTTTGTTGTCAGTTCGCTCAGCTGCAGCCATGCAAGATTCAGATATCTTGTCATCTCCAGCCGAAGCCAGTAATTTCTCGACAAGTTCGAGATCCTCTGTGTTAATCGCGTGAAGCAAACGCTCTCGCTGTTCCTGTGTAAAATCACTCATCTCTAATGTTCCCCCTGTATTTTTCTGAGCGAACAATACCACATATGCTGAATTATTTCAATCGTAAGGTATGTTTTGATCTCACTTGAGGTTGACAAACGCACTTGCCAAAGAGTATAAATAGTTGTCAAGTAAATAATCTACTTGAGGAACGACATGCCAAAGGAGGTAAATACTTATGGCAGACAAAATTGAGGATAACCGTCAGAGAGTTGTGAAACGCGTTCAATTCGCTGAGCAACCTCTCGAATTGCAAGAACAAATGCGTGCCCAGGTCGCTCCAAAAAAGCAACCTGTAGCCCAAGAAGCTTCGCTGACAGCAGACAATGCAAAGCTACCCGAAAAAGAGCCACCAATGACTCTCGAAAGGGCAAAGAAGCTGATGTCTGGCATGAATCGAGCTGCAAAGCTCGACTTCATTAGAGAAATCTTTCTGAAGAAAGACCCTCCTGTGCGGCAAAATGTCATAGTTGCTATCGTCCAGTCAGCAATGTCTGGTATGAACAAATCTGGGCAGATTGATTTCATCAACCTTCTCTCCGGCTTACAGAATGTAGAGCGTACGAAGCTAAATGAGAAAAAAGAAAAAGAAGTTTTGAGGCGCGTGTCAGCTCAAGTTACGCTTGATGACTTGCCCGAAAAAACTGATGAGTCTCCGCCGGAAGAGGTGTCAGAAAAAGCTGAAACACCACCTCCCACGACCATCTTAGCTGATGAACAATCTCCTACTGTTACAAAAGCACCTGTGAAACCAAAGACACCTGTTCATCGTGCAAACGGGACAAAACCAAAGCACAAAGGCAGGAAGCATTCTGCAGTGGCAACTCAAAACCACAAAGCTTCGAAGACAAAGCTCATTGATGTACCAGAGGAAACACAGACAGCCGAAACAATCGAGCCTGAGATCATTCAAACTGAGATTATTCAGCCAGAAATCAAAGCTGCGGAGCAACAAATTCTTCCAGGCACTGTGATATCATCTGCGCCCGATCTCCAGAAATACCCAGATGTACCGTACAAAAGTGCAGCTGTGAACAAGGCAGAAACGAAGAAGGCTGAGACAAAAATACCCAAAGCGGCAGTCTTAGTGGATATCAGAAGAAGGTCACACAAGCCAGAAGCTCCAGTAATCGAAGAAGAAACAGCAAAAGTCGAAGTAGCTGAATCGGCAGAGACCGAAAATGTAGCTACTCCAACTATCGTAGAAACTGATGAAGCACCTACTGTAGAAAATGTGAAGATTATCACAAATGGCAGCAGCACAACAATCCAAGTAGGCTCAGAAGCATTTTCCCTAACCAGAACAAAGCTACTGAAAATGCTGAACGGTTCAATCAAGCTCGAAGTTGCTGCAGAAAAAGTCATTGTCAAAGACACGATTCCCATGCCGAAAAAGGCAAACGAATTCGAAATGATTTTTGGATTCGATATCAAGACTGAAGTAGAAAAAGTAAATGAGAAGCCAGGGACTGGAAAAGTAATGTTTGTCGGCGATATGGATAACTTTACAAGTTACCTTCGCTATCAAGACCGAATCTCTATTGCAGATATAGCTAAATACTATATCAAAGGCCGCGAAATGTTAGTGAAACCACAATACTTTGTATCATGCATGCATGTTCCAAGTCCTCACGTTCATTCATTTCGCGACAGATACACCCACCAAGTCATGGCAACCGAATTCTTCAATGTTGAATGGAAACGTATCAAGAAATCACATGAAGACGACTCTATGTATGACCCAGATCTCCCCATGGATCTGAAAGCCAGACCAAGAGGCTACGGTGACGCCGACGTTGCGAGGTTCCTCCTCCAACAAGACAATCTGGAGAAGTGTGAAACAATACTTCTCTGGACCCATGATGAGCACTTCACAAGTACAGTTTTGTACTTGAGAAGTATTGGCAAGATTGTAGAGCTCCACCACACTGGCAGGTGGTGGACAAGCACAAATCTCAGAAATGCCTGCGATACCGAAACAGATATCACTGAGAGATTCCCCGCAGACTATCCTGACAAAATTTTCGACGAACTTGAAAGAAGAAAATTGCGTTAATGATTTCGCCGAATGGCACATCCGAGAGATGTGCCATTCTTTTTATTACAACACGTCTTGACTATATTGGCAAAAAGGCGTAAACATAGTCCAAGGAGGTGTGGAGATGAAAAGCAGAAGACACACCGATCTGGCACCTGGCAATAACGAATCAATTCGCATCCTTTGCCTTCGATTGGCAGAGGAAATCGCAGAGAAAATGAAAACTTTCTTCAAAACAGATATGAGACCGATGATATTTACTCAAACTACCCGACTTGTGGGGACCAGTGAAGAATATTTCGGTATCGTAGTTCGTTTCTATGAAGAAAATGACGCGTGCAACCACTCAGCTGCCTTAGACTGGCTCTACAAGGAGCTAAAAAAGCATCCGGAAATATTTTTTCGTGTTGCATCTCATGACGATGATAGATTTCTCGTCAGAAAAGACTTCCCTGGCATCGAAAGGTTAGTGTTGCCAAAGAAAAAGAAAAAACCGCCAGTCAAGGATGGCGGCTCCGAAAGCACCTAAGCACAGACTGCTTGCAACAAGTGAAATATTTCACCGCAAGCAGTTTTTTTATATCAAATATTTAGGTTACTCAACAGGAACAATTGATTTTACATATAAATCAGAACCCGCAACAAAGTCGCCTTGCGTAGGTGTAGTGACCGTAGCTGTGATGTAGAGCTTAGTCCAGCCGTCTGGCCAATAATACACGTTTTTCATGTCAATATCTTTGACTGGGATGATTATCTCCCTTGCTGCAGATTTGTTCGGAAATGCGCCGCTAATAACATCATCCGAGAATATCCTTGTGTATAGTACTTTTCCACCTTTACCGTAAGTTATCTCAACTTTTGTTTTGAGTGGCATCATCTCCTGTCGTGGAGCGCCAATGATATCTCTGCCGTTTATATCATACAGTCCAACACCGAAGCTAATCTGCTGAATGCCACTTTGTTCTAACACATAAGCTGATAATTGGTTTCCGATACTAACAGAGCCGAGACCTTTGACATAGTCTGGCAGAGGCAAAACTTCAATAACTCTTGACTTTGTACAGCCTGAATCACCTGTTGATGCGGTTAACGAGATTTCATATTTACCCGAAACATCACTGTGCCACCACAGAGAAGAGTCATCTTTCTTCTCAAACACTCCGCCGCCACTCCAGCTTACTGGTTGAAGCATTATCGAACTGCCCTTCAGTCCTATGTGTATCCTTTGGCCCATTTCAACTTTATCCAAATTTTCATCATAGCCAAACACGACTTTTTCGCAGTCTAACGGTTCGATAGGTTGTCTAAGTTCATATGTTTCAGGACGAGGTCGAGGTACTGACGGCTCGACAATTGTAGGCGAAAGGTGAGATTCAGGACCTTCAGCAACTGCTACCTTTGTAGATTTAGCTGTCTTGGCTGACGTTGCGCTGTTTGCGGTTGTAACAGCCTGTCCGGTGGTGAGTGCTACATCTGGAGCTTGTGCTGGCAGAGATATTGCTCCTAGCAAATCTGCAGGTTCGATAATATTTGAACGTGCCACATCTCTTGTTCGGACTATTTGTATAAACCTTGCTTCATTTCCCTTCGCAATAGCATAAACACTAGTAGCTGTAGCGGATAAAAAAAGCAACGCAATAGCGGTACCTATAAGCCACTCCGAGTGTAGGAGCGTATATTTTTGTAAATTTTTGAACATCAACCGTAATTTGGTTAACATAATATTTTAAGGGATCTGATGGCAATACAGCCCAGTCAAGATAATGTCGATCGTTATATGTCAATTATTAGTGACAAATGTACCACTGTATGTTGTAGTTGTCAATATAACCTTGCCATTTATTACAAATATAAGGAATTAGCTCTCAGATTTAACAAATAAGACATGAGCATTGCCACGTCTTATTTTTATATAGATTCAAATTGGTTGTACTTTTGTTCTTAGTCTATGACACGTTTCTTGTATGAGGTTTTGAAAGCAACGAAAGTATCACCGACAGCCACATTTGCCCCGATTGGGAGACCAAAGCCACACTCTGAGCCAGATTGGACCTCTTTGACGTCACTCTTCTCTCTTCGAAGCGAGAGGATCTTCGCTCGGTATTTCTCATTTTTGCCTTGGAAAATCTTGATCTCATCGCCGACTGCAAGATGACCGCTCTCGACCATACCGCCAGCAACATAGCCCTTTTTGTCATCGCGGAAGATTCCTAGAACTTTGCCGTTTCCAACTTCGTCTTCGATGACGATTGGAGGCAAGATTGCGACGATTTCTTCTTTGATATAATCAATCATTTCGTAAATAATTGGGAAAAGCTTGAACTTGACCTGCTCTTTGTCAGCGATTCGCTTGGCTGCGCCAAACATTGCAACGCGAAAACCAAGAACTTGTGCGCCGGTCGCTCTAGCAAGAGTAATGTCCGATTCTGAAATTGTACCAACGCCATCAGCGATTATCTTGATCTGATAATCTTCGCCATAAATATTTGCAAGTGATGATTTGACCGCCTCAAGCGAGCCAACAACATCGCATTTGATGATAAGTTTGAGCTCATGCATCTCTGTCGCCTCTTCGCCGTCTTCGTGAGAAATTTTTCTCGCAGTTGCAATTCTGATGGTTGGTTTGAATTGCTCGGCCTTGATAGCATTTTCACGAGCTTCTTTCTCATCCGTGAAAGCAAGAAGTCTATCGCCAAAATTTGGCATAGATTTGAGTCCTGCAATCCGAACTGGTGTGCTTGGACCTGCGGATTCAATCGTTCGGCTTGCAAAGTCTTCTAAGATTCTGACTTTACCGTATGAAGAACCGATCGCGATTGGCTGGCCACGGCGGATTGTACCGTTTTCGATAAGTACAGTCGCCATCGCGCCTGCGCCTTTTTGCATATGAGATTCAATCACAACACCAACGGCAACTTCAGCTGGATTTGCCTTGAGCTCCATCATTTCTGCTTGAAGCAAGATCATCTCAAGAAGGGCATCGATGCCGAGGCCGGTTTTGGCCGAGACCTCAACCATGACGGTTTTGCCGCCCCACTCTTCTGGCAAGAGTCCTGCATCAGAGAGCTGCTGCTTCACCTTCATGATATCAGCGTCAGGAAGATCTACTTTGTTTATCGCAACGATCAGAGGAACGCTAGTTGAAATTGCATTTTCAATAATTTCTCTTGTTTGTGGCATGACACCATCATTTGCAGCAACTATCAAAACTACAATATCGGTAATAAGAGCACCGTGCTCACGCATAGCTGAAAAAGCGGCATGACCAGGAGTATCAATGAAAGTAATAGTTTTACCTTTGACATCTTTGTTTTTCGCATTTGTGAGAGTGACTTGATAAGCCGAGATATGCTGCGTGATTCCACCTGATTCACCGAGAGCAACATGCTCTTTGCGAATAGAGTCGAGCAAAGTAGTTTTGCCATGGTCTACGTGACCCATAATCGTAACGACTGGAGGGCGCTCGACGAGATCTTTTGGAGCCGAAACGACACGGACAGCCGAGTTTGTCTTCTTCACCTCTTCTTCGAGAGAAACCTCATAGTTCAGGTATTCTCCAATGATTGAAGCCGTTTCAAAATCAATAGTTTCATTGATAGAAGCCAAAATACCATTTTTCATGAGCTCGGAAATGACAACACCTACCGGAAGGTTAGCTTTTTCAGCAAAAGCTTTGACGGTGATGACTGCTGGGATTGAAATTGGTTTTTTCTTGATTTCGATCATGTTTTAGCCTTATTGCATGCTAGTTATTAAGTATTTACCATAGCATACTTTCTGCTTCAAAGCAACTTGAAGCGCCTCCTTTTGAGAAGCTAGATACTCATACCTATCCAAAAATCGAAATAGCCAGCCACTTTTTACTGCGGCTGGCTATTGTCCCCTATTATTTCTCTTCGCTCTCGGCAATATGATTATCGTAATATTTTACATGTAGATTTGCCTTGATCTCATCTTCTTTTTTCTCCGCTGGAGTAGCAGCTGCTTTTACGACTGGTGCCTTTGCAGGCGTCTTCGCAACTGACTTTTTCTCGGTTGAAGCTGGAGCAATCTCCTTCTTTGCAGCTACCTTTAGAGCAGCTGGAGTCCCAAGCTCTTTCTCATCGTCAAAGGTGATTTGGCTCTGATCGTCAGTAATAGTATTTGTCTCGTCTGGAATGATGACCGCGACTGAAGAAACTTTGTCAGTTTCTTTCAATCTCATAAGAGTCACGCCCTGAGTATCACGACCAAGCTTTTTGATATTCTTGATCTCCATACGAATGAACTGACCTTTTCGTGAAGCAAGAACAACGTCGCCAAGCTCGCTGTAGATGATGTGCATACCAATAACATTTCCGGTTCTGGTCGTACAGCTTGCGGCGCGAATTCCCATGCCACCACGTTTTTGAATATGGAAGTGTCTCAAATATGTGCGTTTACCGAAGCCATTTTCAAGAACAACAAGCATATCTGGCTCGACTTTTAGCTTCTTCGAACTCTCTGTTGGCCAGAGCTCGCCAGAGACCATATCCATCGCCATAACCTTGTCATTGCCACGGAGTTTCATACCAGTCACGCCTGAGGCACTTCGGCCCATAGGACGGACGTCTTGCTCGTCGTAGCAAATTGCTTGACCTTTTTCGGAAACTTCGACGATGATATCGCTACCGTTTGAAGTCTTGACCCACTTCAACTCATCCTTGTCCTTGAGACCGATCGCGATAATACCTGTTTTTCTTATATTGTCATACTTTTCGATCTCTGTTTTCTTTATTTGACCGAGAACTGTACCCATGATGAAGAATTTCTCATTTTTTTCGTTCTTAGAAACGGTCAAAATGGCGGTGATCTTCTCATCCTGCGTAATTTGTATGATATTTACTACAGGCGTTCCCTTCGATTGTCTCGAAGTGGATGGCAGCTCATAAACCTTGCTCTTAAATACTCTGCCTTTGTTTGAGAAGAAGTAGACATCATCATGCGTTCTAGCGCAGACCAAATGATCAACAATATCCTCTTCCTTTGTGGTCATTCCGACGACTCCAACGCCGCCGCGAATTTGTTTACGATATGTATCGACTTCCTGACGTTTGATGTAGTTACCACGGCTGAGAGAGACAATTACCTGTTCATCAGGAATTAGGTCCTCAGCGCGGAAATCGCCGAGTGCATGAGGTACGATCTCGGTTCGGCGAGCATCTCCCCACTTTTCAGATACTTCTTTGAGATCGGCTTTGATAAGTCCGAGGATTTTTTCTGGATGATCAAGAAGATCAAGCAGATATGCGATTCGATCGAGAATCTCTTTGTACTCGTCTTCGATTCTCTTTCGCTCAAGAGCAGCCAAAGCAGATAATTTCATATCCAAGATAGCATCGGCTTGGCGATCAGAAAGGGCAAATTTCTCCATCAAATTTTTCTTTGCATCATCTCTATTTGCAGACGCTCTGATCGTGTTGATGACTTCATCAATATGGTCAAGCGCGATCTTCAAACCTTCGAGAATATGAGCTCTGTCCTGTGCCTTCTTGAGGTCAAAACGAGTTCGTCTCTCAATAACTTCCTGCCGATGAGCAATATAGAAGCCAAGAACGTCCTTAAGTGTCATGACCTGAGGTTCAAGATCAGGAGTAAGTGCTAGCATATTTACATGAAAAGCAGTTTGAAGCTGTGTAAGCTCGAAAAGTCTATTTAGAACCTTTTTTGGATAAGAATTAGCCTTGAGCTCGATTACAACGCGAACGCCCTTTCGATCTGACTCATCACGAAGGTCAGAGATGCCGTCAATCTTCTTCTCTTTGACCAAATCAGCAATTCGCTCGATCATCGTCGATTTGTTCACCTGATATGGGATTTCGGTGACGATAATGCGGAAACCACGCTTTGTCTCTTCGATATTGGCTTTCGCTCTCATAACAATCTTGCCTTTACCCGTAGAGTAAGCGAGCTTGATATCTTCATTATTATAAATGATACCTGCAGTTGGGAAGTCAGGACCCTTGATGTGGACCATAAGGTCATCAATCGTGGCATCTGGATTATCGATCAGGTGAATTGTGCCATTGCAAAGCTCGACTAAATTGTGTGGTGGGATGTTCGTCGCCATACCAACAGCGATACCCATCGTACCGTTCAGCAAAAGCTGAGGGACGCGAGCTGGCAAGACGACTGGCTCCTGAGTAGTACCATCGTATGTATCGGTCCAGTTTACAGTGTCTTTGTCCATGTCGAGGAGCATTTCCTCGGCGATCGCAGACATACGGCACTCCGTATAACGCATGGCAGCAGCCGAGTCACCATCCATCGAACCGAAGTTACCCTGACCATCTACCATCATATAACGCATCGAGAAATCTTGGGCCATACGGACGAGTGTCTCGTAGACAGCCGTGTCACCATGTGGATGGTAGTTACCAATAACTTCACCAACGACTTTCGCCGATTTTCGATATTTCACATTATGCCGAAGACCAGTGGCATGCATCGCATAGAGAACGCGACGATGAACTGGCTTCAAACCATCTCGAACATCAGGAAGGGCACGAGAAACGATGACGCTCATCGCATAGTCAAGATATGATGTTTCCATCTCGAGGACGAGGTCACGAGGGTGCATGAAACCGATCAGCGGATCGTATTTGTCCTCTGTGATCGAATTGTCATCCATTGATTCGTTTTTGACAAAAGAAGATCGCTCGTTTTCTACGACTTGATCTGCATCTGCAAGCAGCCCTTCATCGCCTTCGGCTGAATCCTTCGGAGAGTCTTCAGGAATCTCCTCGTCTTCAGAGTCTGGAGACTCAATTTCAGCCTCTTCAACGTCTACTTCCTCTACGTTGTCATCATTTTCTTCTTTATCCATATGTGTATCCTATATATTTAAGCGTCTAGATTTGTAACTGTTTTGGCGCGTGTCTGAATAAACTTCTTACGAGGCGCAACTTGATCACCCATGAGCATGGTGAAAACTTGATCAGCTTTTTCAGCATCATGTGCATTTACCTGCAACAAAATTCGTTTTTCAGGATTCATAGTTGTTTCCCAAAGCTGCTCAGGATTCATCTCACCCAAGCCTTTGAAACGTTGAATCATCGTGCCAGTAACTTCTTTGCCACCGTTTAATTTCTTGACGGCATCATCTCTCTCTTGCTCAGTATAGACCCAGAGTTTGTCTTTGCCTTTAGCAATGGAGAAAAGTGGTGGCTGAGCAATATAAACATGACCATGAGTGATTAGCTCTGGATAATTTCGGAAAAAGAAGGTCAAAAGTAGTGTTCGGATATGCGCACCATCGACGTCAGCATCAGTCATGATGATGATACGATCGTAACGAAGCTTCGAGTAGTTTACGTCAGCGCCTACGCCGATGCCCATAGCAACGATCAGTGCCTTGATCTCATCGCTGGAAAGCATTCTGTCTAGCCGAGCACGTTCAACATTCAAAATCTTACCACGAAGTGGCAGAATAGCTTGAAAATTTCGATCGCGACCTTGCTTCGCGGAGCCGCCAGCTGAGTCTCCCTCTACGAGATAAACTTCAGTTTTCTTTGGGTCTCTGGAGGAACAGTCAGCAAGCTTACCAGGAAGTGTCATACCTTCAAGAGCACCTTTGCGGATAATAGTATCACGGGCGGCGCGGGCGGCAAGACGAGCTTTGGCCGAAAGTGTGCATTTATCAACGACTTTCTTTGCCTCAGTTGGGTGCTCTTCCATGTACATCTGTATCGCTTCAGCTGCGACAGATTCGACGATAGTTCGGACTTCAGTATTACCAAGCTTGGCCTTAGTCTGACCTTCAAACTGAGGATCCTGCAACTTAACAGAGAGAACGCAGGTCAGGCCTTCGCGAACGTCTTCGCCAGTGAGTACGTCCTTGGTCAGATTGTTCTTCTTAGCATAGTCATTCATCGCACGAGTGAGTGCAGTCTTAAGACCTGTAAGGTGAGTTCCACCTTCTGGTGTGTTAATATTGTTTGCAAATGTATAAATATGCTCTTTGAAATCGTTTGTATAAGCCAAAGAGAGCTCAACTAAGACATTATTGACCTCTTTTTCGATATACATCGGAGGATTATTCAGCGATTCACGATTTTTGTTAATATGTCGAACATAAGACGCGATACCACCTTCGAAGAAGAAGGAGTACTGTTGAGGACCATTTTTCTCAATGATTTCCTCGTCAGCGTCTCCGCCTGAGCGGCCAGTGCGGACCTCTTCGTCCTCATAATCCTCATCCTCGCCTGCAGGTTTCACTTCAACTTTTTTGACTTTTTGCTCACGCTCATCCTTGATCGTGATCATCACGCCCTTGGTGAGATATGCTTGCTGACGACAACGATTTAGAATTGTTTGGAATGAAAATTCAGTAGTAGAAGTAAAGATTTCAGGATCAGCCAAGAAGTGAATAGTGGTACCTGTCTCTGTTGATTCTCCGACAACCTTGATCTCCTGAACAGCTTCACCGCGATTGAATTCCATCGCATATTTCTTGCCATTTAGGCGAACTTCGGCCTTGACCCAAACGCTCAAAGCATTTACGACAGAAGCACCAACGCCATGCAGACCGCCAGAGACTTTGTAGCCACCATCGCCAAATTTACCACCAGCATGGAGGACGGTAAGGACAGTTTCGAGAGCAGATTTACCGGTAGCTTTGACCTTGTCGACAGGAATACCACGGCCGTTGTCTGAGACTGAGACCGAGCCATCTTCATGAAGTGTGACCAAAATCTTGTTACAATATCCAGCCATCGCTTCATCGATCGAGTTGTCGAGGATTTCCCAAACAAGGTGATGAAGACCGTCTACGCCAGTACCGCCGATATACATACCTGGGCGCTTGCGAACTGGGGCCAAGCCCTCTAGAACTGTGATTTTCGAGGCGTCATAGCTTCCGTTAGTATTCTTTTCGTCCTTGATGTCATTCATTTTTTTGCTCCAGTAAACATAGTTAAATATAACCACAAATGTGGCTAGATATTCGTTACCAACCTATTTTAGCGCCTTTTTTCGAATGTGGCAAGGCATTTCATGTACAAAATTTACAGTTTGTGCGTAGAAATTATTTGATTTAGGTGAGCTAGAATATTTTTTTTGAAAATTTCTTTTGTAAACTTCTCAGCTTGAGCTCGGATTTTCTCAGAATCTAGGTCTAGCTTCTCAAGACATGCGACGGCACCAATAATCGAATCTGCGCTCTGTTCATCAAAAAGTACGCCAGTAACCCCGTCAATTACCGATTCGCTCTGTCCGCCCGTTCTGAAGGCAATCACAGGACGTCCAGCAGCCATGGCCTCGACTGGGACGATACCAAAATCTTCTTCCGCTGCAAAAACAAGCGCTTTTGCGTGTGAAAATATGCTTCGGAGCTCCTCTCCGAATTTGCCACCAAGGAATTCAACATTTTTGTTTGCGGAAGCCTCAAGCTTCTTGCGATCTGGACCGTAGCCAACAACTTTCAGTGGCAACTTTAGTTTATTGAAAGCTTCTATGACAATGTCACACCTTTTGTAATCAACTAGACGACTAACAAAAAGGTAATAATCCTCAATCTCCGACTCTGGCAAGACCGTGAATTTCTCAACATCGATTGGCGGATAGACAACTTCGGCATCACGTTTATAGATTTTCTTAATACGATCAGCAATGTACTTCGAATTTGACATGAAATAATCAACTCGATCAGCGGCAACACGATCCCAGATACGCATTTGATGAATAGTTTTTTTTCTCAGCCATTGAAAAGCACCTCTTGCAGCGCGCGGGTCAACTTCTGGGTTCCACAAATATCTAGGTGGTGTATGGCAATATGAAACATGAATTGTTTCTGGCTTCGTAATCACGCCTTTTGCAGCCACGGTTGTGCTAGAGATGACAAGATCATACTTTGAGAGGTCAAACTGTTCAAACGCGATCGGTGTGAAAGGAATTAGAACTTCTCTTTTCTTCTTCATAAACGGAATATTCTGCAAAATCGAGGTTCTGATATCGAAACCCTTGAAAGCAGGGGCCTTCTTCTCATCATAGACAGCAGTATAAATGGGCGCTTTTGGGAAAAGCTCCTTAAGTGCTAAGAGGACTTTTTCTGCTCCGGCAACGTTTGTGATCCACTCATGGACGAGTGCGATATTCATATTTTCCAGCGAACGCTTCATATATTACCAGCCAGACTGTCTTAATAATTATTTTTATATCCATCCACATTGACCAATTTTCAATGTAGTAAATGTCGTATTTGATTCTCTCTTTGATCGAAGTGTCACCCTTGAGACCATTTACCTGTGCCCAACCAGTCAGACCAGTTTTGACCCTATGACGTCGAAAGTAGTCAGGAATATCCTTTTCGAATTTCTCGACAAGCTCAGGAAACTCAGGTCGAGGGCCAACAAAGCTCATGTCACCTATAAGAATGTTCCAAAGCTGAGGCAGCTCGTCTAGGTTTGTCCGACGTAGAATCTTACCAATCCAGGTGATTTTGGTCGCTTCATCTGTTTTTTTGGACCACTCTGTACCATTGAAATCACATTTTTCAATATACATAGATCTAAATTTGAAAAACTTAAATGTTTTCTCGTCACGGCCAACTCGGTCTCGAAGAAAAAGAACAGGACCTCGAGATGAGATCTTAATCAAGAGTGCAATCAAAAGGAGTATTGGCGAAAGGATGATAAGGAGCACTGCAGAAAAGACAATGTCAAAAATTCGTTTAATGATGCGCCCCCAACCGTCTAGAGGAATTGACTCGAGCTCCATCACCGGCAAAGAACCAATAAGACCAGGCTTGAAGCTAGTCGTCATCAACGAGAAAAGGTCTGGTACATACTTGAAAGCGACTCTGTTGTCCTGACAAATCTGCAGAATGTTAAGCATTTTATCTTTATTTATCGAGCTGTCGGTAAGAATGATTTCATCAATTTTGTGTTTTTTGATTGAAAGTGCCAAGTTTTCCAAATCCCCGAGGACTTTCAGTCCCGTCAGATTTTCGTGAGCATCAGCGAGAGTGCCAATCAGCTTATGACCGTATGAAGGATTGTGAATAATTTCATTTGCAACTTCAAGTGTGATTTCGTTGTTCCCGATCAAAAGAACGTTGATGCGACCGAAGTCATATCTATATAGATACAAACGAATGATGCGAAGCAGAATCCTGCCCGCAAATATAGTGAAAATTCCAAAAAGCCAAGTAAAGATAAGAATCAAACGCGAAACAAATAAAATTTTTGATAAGAAAATCACCACAATCAAAAACAAGATAGCCGTAGAGGCCGCGATGATGATTCGCCAAAATTCAACTGCGAAGCCTGTCGGACGACGAAAGGCATAGAGATCGTTAATAGCGTTTAGGATAATCCAGACAGGAGCGACAATCATCGCAAGCCGCAAGTAGTCTCCAAGGGTTGTAGAGGCCGAAAGTGGCGAGAACTCGATACTTGCACGAAAAATATATGCGAGAACAAAAGCGAGCACGATCATCGCAAGATCAAGCGGAACTTGGATAAAGACAAAAAACAATTTTATTCGTTTCATATTGATACAATCTTATTACTTTTAGGGACGATTGTCCATAATAAGCATGAAAAAAAATGCCGCCTATAAATAGACGGGCATTTTTTATTTCAAAAACAAAATTTTATTCAAAAATTATTGTTTCTTGCCGATTCTGTACATACCTGTACCACAATCTGGACAAGTTCCTTTTGTAGCTGGTTTACCATTCTTCATAGTGACCTGCTCTTCTTTGATCATCATCTTTTTAGCTTTGCATTTAACACAGTAAGCTTCTGTTGCCATTTTTTATTCACCTCCTCTCAATGATTTTTCCTAACTAGAAGAAAGTCAGACTTCCCAATATTTAGGTTAATTTTCTCTGTTAATATTGTAAGCTCCAGCGAGCGTGACTGTCAATGAATTCAACGATATTTTGCTTCTCTCACAATTTCATACCACACTTTTAATCTCGTTATTTGCTCCAGAACTACATTTTTTACATTTTTCGGTCCCGAACAAATATATTTTCTTCTTAAAAAAAATTGATCTTATCTGAGGTTATCCCCAACTAAACAAAAAAACCTTCCGTACATCGGAAGGTTTTTTATATTAGTCAAGAGAATTTATTGCGAGAAGCCGACGATTTTTGCTAGCTCTGAAAGTGATTTGATCCCTGAATATTTAGTTCCCTGATAAATCCAAGTAGGATAGCCTTCAATTCCTTGAGCAACACATTCGTCTGGATTTGCATCAGGACCTTTGGCATCGCACTCTACATAGTCAATTTCCTTAAATGAATCGCCAAATTCTTTCTTTTGATCCTGGCAATGAGGGCACCAATAAGCGCCATACATGACCATGCCTTTTTCTTTCAAAAACTTTGCCAGCTTATCAATAGAGGCTGCGTCAAAAGAGCTATCTTCAGTTGAAGCCCCAGCGACAGTGCCAGAGGTGCTCACGCCCGAAGTGTCCACAGCAACATTGTTATCGCCACCCTTATTTCGTGATGAGAGAAAAATCAAACCTGCAGCGACCAAGACGACTGCGACCAAGACGATAATAAATGTTTTTGTATTATTCATAATTCTCCTTAGGTATTAATCTTTTTTTATGTTAGGCGATTTTAATCCATTTGTCAAAAGTGTTTCTCGTCTGGAAATATCTAATGAATGCCGCTTCATCCTAAAAAAATTATTGTCTGAGTGCAACGAGTTGAATTTTTTACGAGAAGTGGCGACCGCTTTCCGTGTAGGGGGTTGGAGTTGTTAGAGGATAGGGGGACGACTTCGGAATGAGTCCCCTTGTCCTTTGATATTAATGAAATGAATCAGATAGAGCCGCTCATTTCTATATTTCAAGATTTCCCATAATGAAATTCCCTCAGATTGAAAATATGCTCAAAATATTGTACAGTTATCTTACATTATTAACACCTACATATATGGAAGAAAAAAACACCGACGAGAACAAGAACTATGATTTCACAGCACGTGAAGCTTTTTGGCAAGAATATTGGGAAAAAGAAGGCATTTATACTTTCGACAAGGACAGCGAAAAGCCAGTTTTCTCAATAGACACTCCTCCGCCATACGTCTCTGCTTCTCACCTCCATGTCGGCCATGCTATGAGCTACACTCAGGCTGAGTTTGTCGTTCGCTATAAGCGCATGATGGGATTCAACGTTTTCTATCCAATGGGTTTTGATGACAACGGTCTTCCGACTGAGCGCTTTGTCGAGAAGAAACACAATGTAAACAAATCGAAAATCACCAAACAAGAATTTATCGAGCTCTGTCTCAAGGAGACAAAAGAGGGCGGCGAAACATATAAGAATTTTTGGCGCAGCCTTGGCATCTCTGTCGACTGGTCCCTTCTATATAGTACGATCAATCCACACTGCCAGCTCGAATCCCAGCGTTCATTCATCGAGCTATACAAGAAAGGCCTTGTTGTCCGTCGTGAAGAGCCAACAATCTGGTGCCCTCAGTGCCAGACAGCCCTAGCGCAGTCTGATCTCGAAGACATGGAGCAGGAAACCTTTCTAAACTATATCAATTTCAACTTTGAAGATGGTGAGATCGCGCCAATCGCGACGACTCGTCCCGAGATGATTCCAGCCTGCGTCGCTCTGTACACAAACTCAAATGACAAGAAATTCGCTAAATATATTGGCAAGAAGGCCAGAATCCCACTCTTTGATCTCGAAGTACCTGTTCTTGCGGATGACAACGTTGATCCAGAGTTTGGCACCGGCCTCATGATGGTCTGTACTTTTGGTGATTCAGAAGATATCGAGCGCTGGAAGACAGATAAGCTAGAAACTCGGATCGCGATCGCGAAGAACGGCCGCATGACTGAGATCGCCGGCAAATACGAAGGCATGAAGATCAAGGAAGCCCGTGAGGCAATTATGGCCGACCTCGAAGCTGATGGCCGAGTGATGAAGAAAGATCCACTCAAAAATACGGCAAATGTTCACGAGCGCTGCAGCACGATCGCCGAATTTGTGATCACACCTCAGTGGTTTATCAAGGTGGTAGATAACAAAGATGCGTGGATCAAGCGTGGCAATGAGCTCAATTGGTATCCTAAATTTATGAAATCCAAATATGACGCTTGGGTAGACGGTCTCAAATGGGACTGGTGCATCTCTCGTCAGCGCTACTATGGCGTACCATTTCCTCTCTGGTACTGTGACGATTGTCACAAGGTACTTTTGCCAGAGGACAAGGATTTGCCAATCGATCCGACTTCAAAGCCTGATTATTTTACAGAATGTCCAAAATGTGGCAGCAAAAATATTCGTCCAGAAGAAGATGTCATGGACACTTGGATGACCTCTTCGCTCACGCCACTGATCAATGCAAAGTGGAAATATCCAGAAAACGAATCACTGATGAAGAAGATCTATCCGATGAGTTTGCGAGTCCAGGCCTTCGAAATTATCCGAACATGGCTTTTTGACACCGTTGTAAAATCTGATTATCATACCGATTCTCTCCCTTGGAAAGACGTGATGATCTCCGGCTGGGGCCTTGATGAAAAGGGCCGCAAGATCAGCAAATCACTAGGTAACTTCGTAGCGCCCGAGATGCTTATCAGCAAATACTCGGCTGACGCTCTTCGCTACTGGTCTGCCGAAGCAACCCTCGGTCAGAATCTTAGATATAATGAAGAAGAGATCAAAGTTGGCAAGAAAACGATCAACAAGCTCTGGAACGCGTCCAAATTTGTCTTTATGCACCTAGAAAATTACGAATATCTTGAATATCTTGATCAGGCAAAGCTAGAAAATGCCGATCTCTGGATCTTGGAAGAGCTAAAATCGGCAATCGCTGACTATCACAAAAACTTTGCAAACTATGAATATGCGAAGGCAAAGGAAGCGCTGTCCAAGTTTTTCTGGGACAAACTTTGTGACAACTACCTCGAATTTGTGAAGCATCGTCTGTACTCTGAAGAGGAAAATGATGCCAAAGAAGCGGCGAAGTGGACACTCTACAAGGTCATGTTCGCAGTCTTGAAGCTCTGGGCACCAATCATGCCGTTTATCACCGAGGAGCTCTATACTCAGTATTTCAAGGTGAATATCGGGGAGAAGAGTATTCACACTCTGCTTCTGCCACAAACTAGCGAGTTCACAACGGAGAAAATTGATTTTTCACCTGTCCTCGCAATCGTTGGGGAAATCCGTAAATACAAAGCTTCGAAGTTTTACTCGATCAAAAAAGAACTTTCGACACTCATAATCGAATCAGCTGATAAATCTATGGAAGAAAATTTCGACCTACTGAAAATTGTTCTTTCATTCGCTGAGGTAAAATCAGGCAAAGGCGATATCGAAATCACCAAAGACCTCAAGATCTCTGTTGTAGAATAAACTGCACTGCTACAGACAATAATTTTGTCATGCTGAATTTATTTCAGCATCCCGCCACTATTTAAACGGTTACGAGATCCTGAATCAAGTTCAGGATGACAAACAATACAAAAAACAGCTCTCAGAATAAGAAAAGCCCCGCTGAATGCACAGCGGGGCAAGTTTTTTGTGTTCTACGTTACGTAGTACGGGGATTTTGGATGGTTTAGTCCATCCAGCTGATTCTTGGCTAATGCCTGAATCGCTTGATGAATCTTTTCGGCTTTCGCCTTCAAATATTCAGGAAGCAGGGGGATCGAGTCCTCGACCATCTGACGAAAATCGCCAAGAGAATCTTCGCACTTCGCGATCTCTTTGGCTTCCTCGCCATTGAAAGGATACCTATGAAAATTTTCACGATCGCGTAATCTGATGATTAGAATTTCGGGTTTATTTGGAACTAATTCCTTTGCAAACCAGTCATAATAATCCTTACGGCTATTGCCACGATGAATCGTGAGTGCATCTATACCATAGACCATTTCGTCACCGTATTCTGACCCGAAATAATCGTGGATATCTGCATCCACCACTGGGCGAAAAGGGTCTTCGTCGGCGAGTAGCTCGCCAATTTTTCGAATTTTACCGTCTTCCTTGACATCGTGACAGATCGCGATAGCTTGCGATTCCGCAGAAAGGCCATCGTCGGCCACACCCTTAGCTACCGCCAGAGAGTGGCCGATAGCAGCGCGCATATCTCGACGATAGACTTCTTCGAGCACAGTTTGTGCAAGAACGAGTGATGACATGATTAGTCCACGCTTTTCCATAGGGTAGCCTATCAATGGTAAGTTTGTGAAATATTCATTTAAGTTTAGATATATCGGTACTGGTGTCATTTTCGGCCTCCTTTGAGACGGAACGGATGTGTTTTTCAACTTGATTAGTTGTAAAAGTGCAGTTTTTCCAAAAGCATATGCCCTTAGTATCAAAAAAGACCCCGCAAGGAGGTCTTATTTGATATTTGTGGAATATGAGCGCATGGAAAACTTTTCCTTTCGGAAGCAGCAGATTTGCTTGAATTGCGGTGACTTGTTTTTCATGTTGTACCGATAGTAACCAATTTGCACTTTTTTGTCAAACATAAATAACAGAAAGCGCACAGCATTTCCCAAAAATCAGGTCTGCGGTGCGCTTTCTTCAGTTTTTTATTTAACTCTGGAGATACCTATCCAGATTTTTTCGCCATCTAGTTCGTACTCGCCTTCGCCCTCAAAATCGATCCTCCCAGAAGCGAAACCGGTAGCCAAGACTTCCTTCGCAATATTATCGCCTAGTGTCTCCATGACTTCTGTCAAAAATGCAGACTCAGAGTCATAATTTAGGATTATTCGGTCTTCGACTTGGAAGCCGGAATTCTTTCGAAGTGCCTGAATATTTCGAATAATATCGCGCGACATGCCTTCGATTTTTAGCTCTTTGGTGATCTCAGTATCGAGAGCAAGCTCGCCCTTTTCATCGTTCACGACGCCCTTCACATTGACCTCTTCAGCAATCATTTCTTCTAGCTCAGCAGATAGTACAATTCCTGAATAAGTAAGCGTCGAAAGTGGCTGACGAATCTTGATTTTTACCTCTGCACGCTTCGCCAAACCTTCTTCGACAATCTTGCGCGCCCTAGCCATTTGTTCGAGAACAGTCGTGTCGACGGTCGCTACAGCTGGATAGTCAGTAAGATGAACTGATTCAACGTCACTCTCCTGCTTGAGATTTTGGTACATAACTTCAGCAAACATCGGGGTAAATGGTGCAAGCAGCTTCGCAAGCTCAACAAGAACAAAATATAGAGTCTCATAGGCACTATTTTTGTCGGTATCGCTCTCGCTCTTCCAGAAACGTCTTCGAGATCGGCGAACATACCAAGTCGAAAGCTCGTTGATGAACTCGATCATCTGATTTGCTGGCTTGTACGGATCGATGCTATCAAGCGACTTTGTGGTCTCGTTTACGAGCTCCTGCAGCTTCGAGAGGATCCACTGGTCAAGGATATTTTCGCTCTTGTTCTTGCCAGTTGGAACGAAATTATCGATGCTTGCGTACATCATGAAGAACGAATAAACATTCCAAAGCGTCATGAAAAGATTTCGCGAAAGAGTCACAACCTCTTTTTCGTTGTACAGCTTTGGCTCGCCCGGCTGATTTACGGAGTAGAAGAAGAAACGAACAAGGTCTGCGCCATATTTGTCAAATGCTTCCTTCGGGGCAACGATATTACCCTTACTTTTGCTCATTTTCTTGCCCTTTTGATCCAAAACATGACCTGTGCAGATTACGTTTTTGAACGAGGCGTCACCTTTGATCAAGGTCGACATCGCCAAAAGTGTGTAGAACCAGCCACGAGTCTGATCAACTCCTTCACAGATGAAATCAGCTGGGTATTGGCTTTCCTGCAATTCTTTGTTTTCAAATGGGAAATGGTATTGGGCAAATGGCATACTACCAGAGTCTAGCCAGACGTCCATGACCTCAGGCGTACGCTTCATCTTGCCGCCACATTTACAGACAAATTCGACTTCGTCAATAAATGGTTTGTGAGGCTCGACGTTGCCAACTTCTTCGAGCGTCGTTACAACTTTGTGCTCACCACAATCTTCACAAACCCAGATTGGAAGCGGTGTGCCCCAATATCGGTCTCGAGAGAGCGCCCAGTCTTCAATATTTTCTAGCCAATTGCCGAAACGACCGTTTTTGATATAGTCTGGATTCCACTTGATGCCTTTATTGTTCTCAACAAGTTGATCTCGAACTTTTGACATGGCTATATACCAGGAATCACGGGCAAAATACAAAAGCGGGGTATCACAGCGCCAGCAGAAGGGATAGTCATGCTTCGTCATCTCTTTTTTGAAAAGGATTCCACGAGCCTCCAAATCCGCCTTTACGTCGTTATCAGCCGACTTCACAAATCGGCCCTTACCAGCTCCTGCGAGCTCGATCCCCTTCTCATCAACAGTTTTTAGCACTTTGATGCCGTTTTTCTGATAGCCCCAAAGATAGTCATCTTGGCCAAAAGATGGTGCGATATGAACGATACCAGTACCATCTGAGTCAGAAACGTAGTCAGCTGAGATCAGTTTGTAGATATTTTTGCCTGATTGCGCGAATTCAGCGCCCTCTTCATATATAGGCTCATAGTCGAAGCCTTCGGTCGTGTACTTAGCTACAACCTCATCACCAGTCATCTGTTCAAGAATATTGGCTTCAGGAAGGACTTTTTCGACTCTATTTTTTGCCAAAATGAATTTTTCACCATCTACTTCTGCGACCACATAGGTGACAGCTGGGCCAAAGGCGAGGGCGGCATTGCCAGCGAGCGTCCAAGGCGTGGTTGTCCAAACAAGGAAGTTCACATCAGCAGAAGTTGACTTGATCTTGATATAGACAGACTCTTCTTCAGTCAGCTTGTAGCCCTGAGCAACCTCATGAGAGGAAAGCGCTGTGCCACAACGAGGGCAAAAAGGCACGATCTTGTGACCTTGATAGAGAAGCCCCTTCTTGTCGATCTCACCGATCAGATACCATAAGGACTCAATATACTTCGGATCATAAGTAACATATGGATCCTTCATATCCACCCAGTAGGCCATACGTTCGGTCAGCTTCTCCCACTCTTCTTTGTACGTCCAAACAGACTCCTTGCAGAGCTTGTTAAACTTCTCGATCGAAGCTTTCTTGTCGCCTTCGACGATATTTTCGATCTGACCCTTGCCAGAAATCCCTAGAGATTTCTCGACTTGAAGCTCGACAGGTAGCCCGTGAGTGTCCCAGCCCGCCTTGCGCTTCACATTGTACCCTTGCATCGTCTTGTAGCGAGCAAATAAGTCCTTAAATGCTCGGGCGAGGACATGATGGAGGCCAGGCATGCCGTTTGCGGTTGGTGGTCCTTCAAAAAAGACAAAATTGCCCTTTGGGGAATCTTTCTCGAGGGATTTATCAAAAATGTTATTTTTCTTCCAAAATTCGAGGATTTTTTCCTCTTCTTCGGGCAGATTTAGCTTAGGATCAATTTTCTTAAATGCCATATGTCTCCTTATATTTATATAATGTGTTATGCCACGCCCCTTTTGTCATCCTGAACTTGTTTCAGGATCTCGTTGTTAGCCTCGCAGTTTCGGGATTCTGAAATAAATTCAGCATGACAATTGCATTTTTACAACAAAAAAAGCCAAAAAATCTTTGGCCACTTATAGTGAGGTACCAGCCGGTAAGCTACTTAATTTTCACATTTACGCATGCAAGGCGGAGAGTTCTACTATCTTGCGATTTCTTCTCTCAGCGCGCTCGATCTCTCGAGACTCGTTTGTGATGCAAACTATTACGCTTTTTCTCTTTTTTCAACTATACCACAAATAGAAATAATTTCAATAAAACAAAATTTGTAGTAGACGATATATTATAACAAACCGTCAGAAATCTTAGAAAATGTCTGCATTAGTTGACAAAAAACTCGTAACCTGTGTAGAATTAAAAATGTTTTGAGGTACTATCATTAGATAGAAAGGAAGAAATGTTGTTAACAGATAAGTATAATGACATACCATATCTAGCGAAATGGAAAGCTTTAATCCTAGATTTTGGTGTGGATGTTCCAGATGACCTGCTAAAGGGCTACCCCTCAATCGAAAATTACCGTGTGAAGTACAAAGTAAAAAAACCTTCCGTCGAAAATCACAAATTTATTGATAAATCTACAAACACTTCTGTCATCCCCGCTGAAGTGATCGTCTCAGCAAATGGTAAGAAGACCCTAGTCAAAATTGGCCACAGAGATACTTCTCCGATCTCTCTTATTCTCGAGGATGGCATTTTTCACTTGATAGAAAAGGACTCTAATAAAAAAATTGATCTAAAAATTGAACTAGTTGCGAAAAGATTATATACAGCCGAACGTCTGCCAAAAGAGATTAATCCAAAAACCCCACTTCTCGATGACTTTGTGCAGGTTGTCGGTTTAGATAGAATTGCAATCATGGCATACGAGGGTTGCTGGCACCAAATCTGCAAGAAGGCATGTCGTTTTTGTGATGCAAATCCAAAAAGAGAGAAAACTGAGTCTGGGCTGCCGAGCTTGAATTCACTTGTGGACTTTGAGTTTAACGAAAGTGCATGGTGGAACAGCCATCGCGCCGACTTCCTCGCCGGGATAGAATACTCGATGAAACGCATTCTCGAAATCGAGAATATTACACCTCACCAGCATTTTCAGCTTATGGCAGGTAATATCATAAACACAGAAATGGTTTGGAAGATTTGTGAAGAAATTGCAGAAGTCGTGAACAAGGTAAAACCAATCTCGGAATTCGATAGCTATCTAAATCTTGCTGCGCCAAGAAATGATGCCGAAAAATATTTGAAGATGGCCAAGAACAAAATGGGTTTTAACCAAATCGAGTTCAATCTAGAAGTTATCGGTGAAGAAAGATTTGCCGAGGTTTGCCCAGGAAAGGCTGCGATCGCAGGCTACGCCAACACAGTTGAAATGTTGAAAAAAGCCGTTGATATTTTTGGCTGGGGCAAAGCCAGAAGCAACTTCGTACTCGGTGCCCAACCAGTCGAAGAGCTCCTCGAAGGAATTCGCGATCTTGCTGGCTACGGCATAGTCGCTGACTACAGCATCTTCGTACCAAAACGTGGCACTCCATGGGAGAAGCGGAAGTCACCTGACATGGACACTGTAGTCTATTTTACAAAAGAATTAGCAAAAATATACAAAAAGCATAACTTTAAGGGAATCTACTGCGGCCTTAGCAGCAGATCGAACATATTACATGAAATGCTTGATGAATAATACAAGAATTGAGTCGCATGGTAAGATTTTATGACACTGCCAAATATGAAAAATTATGTCTAGCCGACAATGTGAACTATTGTGAGGAGCACCTGAGAGAAGAGGTTTCATTTCAGACCTATGATCTAGAAGTATTTTATGACTGTTACAACAAAGGCTGGACTTTCAAGAAGCTGAGTGAGGGTTTTTTGATGCGGGCGCCCGAAACATGGCTGGTCGACCTGACAGATCCGTACAAAGTGATCTATTACAAGGATGTGATAACAAATCTTGCATATTATAATTTTCTAACTGATCTTATAAAATGTGACACCCTCAACTCGTTTATTGCCAGAACTATCGAAAGATACGATCTAAAAAATCTTGAAATTATTGTGTTAAAGGGCGAATCTTTGGAATCGGAAATTAGAATTGCTGGAACAAATAGCTTGATTCTGAAGCTAAAAGAACTTCTATTTATTGAAGCCAAAAATAACTCACTCTGGCCGCACTACTTTGCGCAGGCATCCGCTCTGCTCAAAGGATCAGAAAATATTAGCTTTACCAAATTGAACATCCATGATGCTCCGGTCGAGACACGAAGTTTTTTTTACAATCTGTCCGACTACTATGCGCCTCACGACATGTTCAAAAAGAATGCTTGGAATAACCTCTACATTCCTGATATATTTAAAGATATACCAGAGGCAGATGTGTACCTCTTTATCCCATGGGGCTGCTTTTCCTACATATCTAGCTTCATAAACGCCGACAACATTTCTAAAGTAATGTTTTGGGAAGCACATAGCGGCAAAGATCGATCCCACAAAAATCGATATTTAGCGAAGGACCTGAAGGGCAAGAAAGTATTGATCATCGACAATTCATACAGTGGCAGCACGCTCAATCAAATGTCCAAAATTGTCAAAAAAGAAGGTGGCATCCCAATCAGGCTAGCACTTTTTCCGAAGAGTAGATTTTCTGTTGAAAATTCAGAGTACATCCTCTTTATCGACGAAATCCTCGAATCTTCAAGCATCGACTTGAGCAAAAAAGATTGGCTAAAAGATACTTACAAAAAAATATTATTGGAGAAAAATTGATCCACAAAATCATAATTGACACTGATATCGGAGGCGACCCAGACGATATGTTTGCTCTGCTAATCGCTCTCTACAGTCCAGAGTTTGAAATACTGGCGATTGTTACTGGCGACGAACACGGCCAAGACCGTGCAAAGTTTGTAAAACAAATTTTGGAAGCAGCGGGCAAAACGACTATTCCGGTATTCTCCGGTCTGGATGCTGGTAACGATGACGATTTTATAATTGCGGATTTGATTAATCCCGATATTGACGTTGAGAGCCTCGACTATAATAAACTCAGCGACATCATTCTGGCAAATACGAATCTTGATACAAAAGTGACTTATCTTGGCATTCAATCCCTTACAAATTTGGCAAATTTGCTAAAACACAATCCAAACCTTATCGAGACTCTAGAAATTGTCCAGATGGGTGGTGCATTCAACTATCGCAAACCGGGCATTGCCGAACACAATTTTCGTCTTGACCCGATTGCAGCTAAATATGTCTTGGAAAGCGGAGCCAAAATCAAGCTAGTACTTAGCGACACCACCTTCAAGGTTGGTGTGAACAGTGTCTCGAGAGACAGTAGTATCTATCGCGAGCTAAAGAATGCGGAGCTTCCCCTACTCCAACTACTGAGAAGACACTGTGACGGCTTTTTTGACAACAAATATCCAGAGACTGTTCAATCTGATCCACTTACTCTTCTTTCTATATCCGAAGTCGATTTGCTTCCTTTTCGCAAGGCAGAAATATCGATTTCTGCTGATGGCGTCCTCACAGAAAAGGTTGGTGGCATTCCGATTCTTGTCTCCGACACAGAGTTTGATTCACATAAATTTATGAATTTGATAGAAAATAAACTCATAAGGAAGGAATAAATGAAAAAAAATTACATCGAGAAAGAGATCAAACTTCGAGTAGCAAACCCGCTCGAGCTCATCGAAACACTCAAGAGCGAGGGAGCAGAGTTTCTCGGGAAAACATTTGAAAAAACTTTGCGATTCGAGAAAGAAGGTCAAGGACTCGAGAAGGAGGGCATATTTTTAAGATTGAAATCTGGATTTGTAAACAAAATTACGCTAAAGAAGAAGCTAAAAACCAGTTCGGACGTCTTTGAACGCGAAGAGATAGAAACGACTGTCGGCGATATCGAGAAAATGAGGGCCATCCTGAATTCACTTGGCTTTACGAACGAATTTATCATGGAAAAATATCGACAGAATTGGAAATTTAATGGTACCGAAATCGCACTGGATGAAATGCCTTTTGGATTTTTTATCGAAATTGAAGGCGAAGAATCTAGAATTTGGGACACGTGCGAGAAGTTGAAGCTAGATTCCTCAAATAAAATAGTCGTTACTTACTGGGACCTCTTTGACGATCACAAAAAGGAAACTGGACTTGTGTCAGAGCACATTCAGTTTGAAAAAGACTATATTGTTATTCTAGGTTAGTTCCTCGCGCAATTTCACTAGTAAAAAAATCGGAACCATGCTACTGCCTGGTTCCGACGATAATTTACTCTATTCAAGCCCAGACCATCTCTTCGATGAAATGATCTCAATTTTTTTGCCCCTGAATTCGAAGATGTCCCCAACTTTTTTGCCGATGATTGTGCTTGCAAATGGTGCATTTGCAGACATGATATTTTCATCGGGATCACTCTCCAGCTCGCCAAGAATGATCCAGGTCTGCTCCACGCCTTCTCGGGTGAGGATCACTTCCGATCCGAGAGAAACAAAGCCTTCCTCGACTGGTAGATCATCAATGTGCAGAAGCGTGCAGCCAAGAATTGCGTCCAATTCATCAATCTGATTCTGCAAGGTATTAGTCGTTCTTGATGACTGAATCCAAGCAGGATTGTCATGCCAGGTGTCACCAGCATTGTTATACAGCAGGGCCGTTTCTTCAATAGCAGCGGCCAAGTTTTCTTTCATTACAAGAAGCCGGTTTTTCGCATTTAACAGGCCAACTTTTGATATCAACAAATTCATATCATTTCCCCCTTCGAAATAATCAAGAATATATAAACATATTTTCGCACAAAAGTAAATACAAATTTCACATTTTAGATCGTTTTTGTCAACTAGCAATAACAATATTAGCCCATGAAACTAGTAACGTTCAGCTACTTTTTCTTCTTCAGATACGCTAAGAGATAGATTCTCTTGTAGCTTTGGCCGTTTAGCCGTGCATAGCCTTTTTTCTTCACAATTTCGACAATTTCAAAATATTTGCCATATAGTTTTCGAAAATCTTCTTCAGAAAATACGCGCTCGACGAGACCGAGCTCCCTCATTATATACGTGTCGTACTCAGGACCAGGGCTGAGCTTGATCAAGTTCTTTGCATTTTTATCGCCATCTTTGCAGAGGGCGCGGACGAAGAAGTAGCCAGTCGTCTTCAGCACGCGAGAAGATTCTTCGAGATAGACTTCGCGCTCTTTTTCGTTCAGTGAATTTGAAGTCGTAATGTCTAGGATGAGATCAAAGTGATTGTCTGGAAACGCATATTTCGTGCCGATGCTTTGCTGCAAGTAACTGACATCTAGTTCCATCTTTTCCGCTCTAGACCTAGCTAATTTGATAGCGGTTGGAGAGATCTCCATGCCCACGACTTCGTTGTCCAGGCTTGCAATATAATTTGCATTTCTGCCCGTGCCAGAGCCGAGATCAAGAACAGTCATGTCTTCAACTCGCTGCTTGCCAGTCTTCTTTACATATTTCAAAAAACGCAAAACATCATTTTGCGGCACATCTCGCCCCGTCAATAGTTGCGGCGTTCTATATTCTTTTTCCCAAGCTTCATACTGTGTCATATGATTACTATAGCAAATTTGAGGTCAAATGTCACTAAATTAGGAATGATTTCGAAGACAGGCATTGTTTTCCTAGACTCGATCTTCTTTGCTAAACGAAATTACCGCAATCTTTCGTTCGTCCCAGTCTACGCTGGTGATATTGTTTAGAAAATTTTTGATGTCAGCCTTACTATTTCTGGTAATTATATACACTGATGGTTTTGTAAATTTCGCCAACTTCAGAAACCAATTTTTCACGGCTTCTTCATATTCAGGAGTATAATATGGGAAATCTTCTGGATGTGATTTTTCTAAGAATTCTCGATCAAGAAAAGTCTCAACTTCGTCAAAAATTCCGACTTTCTTATCATCTGCTGAATCAGGAATCTCATTGCAGTCGGAAAAATACTGAACTTCTTGTCCTTTTGACTCTAAATACGGAATCAGCTGTTTTTCCACAAACCAGCTCTTTCCAGAATCAGTTTCTCCAACTAGGATCACGCTCGTACCATTTTGCAACAAATTGTATATTTCTTCATTCATATGATTCTTATTTTGATTATAGTTTTAGGAGTTTATTACTTATCAATCCTCACGTTCACTCCATTGATTTTCTTATAAACACGATTTTTGTTTATTGCCATTTTTGTCTCTATTTCATCTTGCAGATCTTTTCCAAGCATCTCCGACAAGCTAAGCAAATAAATCGCTACATCGGCCAGCTCCCCGCCAAGATCATCTTTTTTCTTCTTGTATGCATCGAATGCTTCGGCCACCTCACCGTAAAGTAGACAAAATTCTTTGCTGATGTCAGTCGTGTTGAATCCTTTTTCAATCTTGTTCTGAAAAATTTCATTCTGAAGTTTTCTTAGGTTCATTCTTCTCCTTTAAGTGCAAGTTACTACACTCGAATCAATTGGAAATAAATTGTATGTTTTTTTGAAACGTGAAATCTGATGTTCATGATAGTAATCATACATCTAAAATCATGAAAATCCCATGCCACAAAGATCATAAACATAAGCACAATAAAAACGTGACCAGATACGGTCACGTTTTTATCAAGCTAATCATTTATTTTTCTGATCCTATGCTCAAGCGGATCCACTTTCGTTTTTTGAGTAATTTTTCAACTCAATTCGAAAGATGATCAGATTACTTTTTTGAAAATATACCCGTAAAGACTTTTTCATCTTTTGACAGGCCTAGCTCTAGTTTGTAGAAATCTTCGCGAAGAGCCAAGGTTCGCAAACCGACTTCCCTAGCCGAATGATGAGTGGCTGCAACGTCAGCACCGCCAAGCATTACCAATTCGAGATAGACATTTTTATATTTTTCTTTAAACTCTGCATGTTGTAATGGATCAACGAAGTCCCCACCAGTCAACAGGTGGATTTCATTATGGTTTGCTATAGTCTCGGTGACAATATTCTTCTCGTCTTCTGAGAGGTCTAGGCGAGCCAGTATCGCTTGTGCAGCGATAGCGCCTTTTTCTTCGTGATTAGTACAGAGAGTATCTTCTCCGTCAGGAGTTATTGTGTCCTTCTTGGCTACGTCATGTAGCAGCGCCGACAACATAAGCAATTCGCCCCGAGAGTATTTGTCAATTTTGGTACTGAGTACCGTTTTTGCGCTAGCCTTTATGGAGTCCTTCAACATATTCAAAGCCTCGATCACATTCAAAGTGTGTTCAAAAACTGACTCTTTATCATGCCAAGTGCTGTTCTCAATGATTGGAATGTTCTTCACAAATTCCGGAATATACGGTGGATTTTCACGAATTTCAACAAAATTAATATCATCCAAAGTCTTGATTTTCTGAGGCACATCGTAAAATGCGGCCAAATAAAGTTTTATTTTATTTGGGACAATAGGATAGTCTAGAATTTGGTCAATTTTTACATATTTTTCAACATCCTCTATCGACACATCCTCATACAAATTGTGATCGCCAAGAACCTTTACCGAGCCACTGACTAGCTTACACTCGAAGTAAAACTCCTCCTGACCCCTGTTTTCAATCTGAATTATTGGCCGAAGAACCTCAACTTTCACTCCTAGCTCCTCGCTAGCCTCTCTTACAGCGGCCTCTTTTGGTGATTCATCACTTTCTACTCCGCCACCCGGTAGAATCATGTAGTTCTTTTGCTCTTTCGTCCTATCAATAAAAAGTATTTTATCGTCAGACCGAAGTACGATTGCAGCTCTTTGGTTTGTTCTCATTGCTCTGCTCCTTATTTCACTTTACTTATTGTATGTGCGATAACCGAATTGACATAAGATATCCATCTTTCAAAACAATCTTCGAGCTCAGCGTCTGTAGCCTCATTCCAGCCAGATCGCATTGCATAGACTTCTTGCATTGCTGTAGTGTCAAATTTATCTTTATAATTTGAAACAATATTCTCCATAACCTCTTTCTTGGTTTTGGACCAGATTCCGTCAAAAATCAGTGCTCTGTCACTGATCTCAAACAGTTTATCAATAAATTCGCGTCCAAAAGCACGTATGTATCCGCTTGAATTAAATTCGTTTTGTGAAATATATTTCCGAATGAGATCAAAACGCATTTTTCTTAGATCGTTGACCACCAGCGCCTGCATTTTCTCCGCAGTTACCTTTCGTTTGGCAAGGATGGAATTACAAATTGACTGGATCGTATCGTCATTTTTTGAGTAGGTAGTTTTTCGCCAAGAGAAATGTGTGAGAAACTCTTCGTCAACAAACGTTTCTAGGTCATCAATTGTAAATGTCAAAATTGAAAGCTTCACCTCGTTTACACTGGAGACATGAGTTGCAATAGCCTTTAATTTCACAATGACGTCATGATTTATGCGGCCATTGTCATCGTTATTCGGAATTACTAACAAGTCAACGTCGCTATAGTGAGGAACTGCTTCACCGTCAGCTGTACTGCCGAGCAGGGCGACAAGTTTGATTTCACTCTTCAAGTCTGCATCTTCTAGTATCTTGGCTGTAGCCAAGCTTGCGCTTTTTTCGAATTCGTTCATTCCAATATCCTCTTTTAATATTATGAATTTAGGGAGGAACTACTTCCTCCCTTGAGTAAATCAGCAAACAACAGAAAGCTCATCTTCGGTAAAAAAAATGCGCGCCTCCTGCCAGAATTCCTCTTCGGAATTACTTGAGTGGGCTATGTTCCGAGTGACGGAAACACCATATTTTTGTCGAATCGTCCCTTCGTTTGCTGTAAGTGGATCAGTGCTGCCTACCAGCAGATTTAGCCCCGCCAATGCATCTTCGCCCGTGGCAACATACACTGTCACGTCTTCCGACATTAGAAATTCAGACATACTGGCAAAGAAATCTTTGTCAATATTGCGAACGTACAATCTATCAATTTGATCTTGACTTAGTCGTATTTTTTTTCGAAGTGAGATACGTAGTCCGTTTTTTTCGATCAAAGCGAAGATTTCTTCCTCAAGCGACTTCTCCGTGGAATCTGGTTTGAGCATTCCAAAAGTAAAATTCATTTTACTCCCCCCGTGCCTTTGGAGACTAAATAAATTTATGCATAACCATGCACAATTTAGCCATTAAAGATAAAATACCACAATGTGCTTTTTTGTCAATCAACATAAACAAATTTGAATTTTTATCTGGAATATCTGAAAAATTTTTATCTTAAGCAAGTTCTGTCATGTGTTCGATTGGTATAATGATTTTCTAAACAAAAAAAGCGTGACCAAATGACGATCACGCTTCTGCTTTTCTAAATCTTATTTACAGAATTTCGATTTTTTTTCTCAAAGAATCTATCCAAAAGTTCCTCGCGCATTCTGCTGTAGGAAACTTTTGTGGCAGCCAATGTAGCCAAGAGAATGATAATCGCGAAAACAAGTATCATACCCGCGCTAGAGCCACCCGTGTCCATGGGCTTGATCAAGTATCGCCAGATCAGCATCAACACAGCTTCCCAGCAGATTAAGCTTGTAGCAAACGCTTTCCATCTCACTAACAGGCACAATTTATGATACTCTGTCGGAAAAATTTCATCGAACTCTTTCTTGACGGCATTTTTCTTTGCCACTTTCGCCCGGTACTCTTCAAGATTTTCACCCGTATGCGGGCAAAATTTCGTTGTAGCAGGGTGCCACGAAAGGCAAACTGGGCAGGACTCGCGAAGGGCTGCCCCACATTTAGGACAGAATGCGTCCTCTTGGACGTCTCTGTAATTACAATCCTTACATATGATTACCATTACCATTCCCCTTTGCGGTTTAAGCTCGCCAGCTTTTGTGCAAATTTTTGCTTCAATATTGAAGCAAATTTAGTTACATTTTACCATTTTTGATCATATTTGTCAATATCAAGCACTTTGTTTGGACGTGGGCAAAAAAATGAGCAGAATCAAATAAATGACTCTGCTCGAAAGGTTATCTAACTGCCCTTCAAGACACAATTTATTTTCTAATATTTCCAAATACTTCGCTGGCTTATTGACAAATAGGCAAAAGTATGAAATAATATGGGTAGATGAGCTAACACTCATAGTATTTTCGGAGGTTAAAGAAGTGAATAAAAACACTTATAACACGGACCTGCTTTCTACTGTTGTTAATCAGATGAGAGAACATGGTCAATACCCAACATTCTACGAAGTTGAAAGAATCTTCGGTCGCGGCGAACTATGTGTTGTCGACGGCAAAGAATGTATCCATATGGGAAGTAACGGCTATCTCGGGTTGCAATTCGACCCAGAAGTAATCGCTGCTGCTCACGACGCGTTAAATCAGTATGGACTTGGATCCACTGGATCACGCATTACAGCAGGAACAACAAAAGCTCACCTCGAACTTGAAGCTACTTTGGCACAATTCGAAGGGACTGAAGCGTGTGTTGTCTTCTCTACAGGTTACCTCGGCAATATGGGAATGATACAGGGTCTTGGAAGTCATACGATGAAAGGGATGCTCGATTTTATCGCCCCAGACGAGTCACAAAGGCTCTTTGAAGGCGGCAAGAAAACCCACTTCATATTTGACAAGTTGATCCACCGATCAATGATCGCAGGGATAGAGGCAACAATGTCCGGCTTAACCGGTCCCAGACCAAAAATTTCCAGCTTCCAAAACGGCGACTATGGCCACCTCGAAACAATTCTCGCTGAGTCAAACTGTCCAGGAAAGGTTGTTTTCGTAGATTCAATTTTCTCCCTGCATGGGAGAGTTACGGATTTACGCCAAGTAACAGAAATTGCTGAAAAATATCAAGCCGACGTTTATGTCGACGAGGCTCATGCTACAGGCATTTACGGTCCACAAGGCCGTGGAATTGCAAATATGCAAAGTGTCGAAGATAAAATCAGGTTTCGTTATGGAACACTCTCCAAGGCGATTGGCGCTGAAGGCGGATTCTTCGCAGGGACCAAAACCGAATGTGATGCATTCCGTGTCACAGCACCCTGGATATTCAATACCTCAATGGCACCATGTGTCGCAGCAGGGGCGAGAAAAGGGATTGAGATCGTCATGCGCGACCCATCGCGCAGACAAAAACTTCTGCGGAAAGCAGATGACTTCAGAGCCAAGGTTGAAGCTATCGGTTATGATGTATTAGGTTCACGAACACACATCGTTCCTGTCAGATTCTACACCAAAAAGGCTGCCCAAGAAGCCACCTCCTTCTTACACAAACATGGTATTTTTGCCCCTTGCTACTGGTACCCGGCCGTTGGCCGAACAGAAGCGATGGTTCGCATGAATATCATGGCAGTTCATAGTGATGAACAATTAGAAGATGTCTTATACATCTTAAAACAGCTCAAACCACTTTCTGACAGAGGCCGCGAAGAGTCAGAAACTACCGAAAGCCATGAATAGTTACCCAGACCCTGATGCATTAATTGCATCGGGGTTTTCTTTTTGCCAAAGAATAGTATAATTAGGTTAATAAAACAAAGGCAACCATGTCAATTCCGATTTTGATTTTAATTATCTCACTTTTTAATTTTGTTCTCGGTTTCTTCGTAGTCAAAAGCGACCCAAACAAAAGGTTGAATAGGTATTTCGGATTTGGTGCATTTATGATGGGCCTTTGGGTTATTTTGAACTACTTCTTTTCTAATTATAACTCGGCACTTGTTTTAAAGATGATTTATGCACAAGCGCCTTTTTTAGTTATTGCTCAGCTTTTATGGGTAGCACTGATCAAAGAGGATAAATTTACTCGGGGAATCAAAATTTTTAATGGAATTGCTTTGCTAATTAATTCTGTTTTTCTAGTAGTATTCTTTACGGATCCGAATATAATAACCAACGTAAAAAGCTATGCAGAATACTCCACAGGGCCGATGTTCAATATTTACATGGCATATGTAGCGATTTTATTTGTATCCTTGATCGGATATATGATCTATCAGTATTTTCAGTCTGATAAGGTTCTAAAAAGAAAATTCTTGACTATTATCTTTGGACTGATATTTATTATGGTAATAGCATCAATTGTTGGTTTTGTTTTACCCGCAATTGGCATAAGCAAATATAATCTACTTGATTCGGCAAGCTCAATATTCTTCGTATTAGCTGGTGTGTATTCTATTGTCAAAACCAAATTCCTTAATGTTAGAACATTCGCTACCGAAGTCATTTCGTATCTACTTCTCATTCTAATGTTTGTCCTGCTCTTCGTTGGGCGTGATGAAGTATCAATATATATTAGAGCACTTCTTTTTGTCGGCCTGATATTTGGTGTTTACACGATGATAAAAAGCGTGAAAAATGAAGTCGAGCAAAAAGAAAAAAACCAGAAGCTTGCAAAAGATCTTAGGGAAGCAAACATTCACCTGAAGGAACTTGATAAGACCAAGGATGACTTTTTGTCCATGGCTTCGCACGAACTGAATACTCCAATTGCCGCGATCGAGGGCTACCTGTCCATGATATTAGTGGAGGGCTTGGGCGGCAAGATTCCCGACAAGGCACGCAAGTACTTAGACAGCGTATTCCAGTCATCTCAGCGACTTGCCCACCTGGTGAAGGATTTGCTAAATGTATCTAGAATCGAATCAGACAGAATTCATATAATATATGAAGAATGCCAGATCATCGATCTCATCAATCAAGCAATCATGGAGATCGGCTCGAAGGTACAGGAAAAACATCATACACTCATATTCAAGCAGGCGAAGGCGAAGATGCCAATCACTTGGCTAGACAAGACAAGAATTACCGAGGTTCTGATCAATATTATCGGCAATTCTGTGAAGTACACACCAGAAAACGGTACTATTGAGGTCAAAGTCGTCCATGATGACGATAAAATCGTAGTCTCAGTCTCGGACAATGGCAAGGGTATCCCAAATGATCGAAACGCTGCTGTATTTGAGAAATTCACGCAAGTGGATGTCCTCAAGGACGAAGTCAAGGGCACTGGTCTTGGCATGTATATCTCCAAGCGTTTCATCGAGCTGCACAAGGGCAAGATCTGGTTTCACTCAGATGGCGCAGACAAGGGCACAACATTTTTCTTCTCTCTTCCAATCTATGCGAAGAAGCCGTATGATCCATTTGCAGGCGAAGGGTCTGTACTGCACTAGGATTAATCACTACTGTAAGTGTTCATAAAATGCCGATTCATCCTAAAAAATTATTGTTTGAGCATAGCGAGCTGAATTTTTTACGAGAAGTGGCGACCCCTTCCCGTGTAGGGGGTTGGAGTCATTAGAGGATAGGGGGATGACTTCGGAATGAGTCCCCTTGTCCTCTGATATAAAATAAAGAAACTACATTTAACCTTATATTTTTTATGAAAACAGATTCTTCTTTTGGAGTTATTCCAATCTATCAAAAAGTTCTTGAATCAAAGGACTACTATTTTCTAATAGTAAAGCAACAAAACGGTGACTGGGGTTTCCCAAAAGGCCACGCCGAGAAAGATGAGTCCGACACTGAGGCAGCACAACGCGAGCTTTTCGAAGAAACTGGAATTGATAAGATCGATCTGATAGAAAATCCTTCTTTCGTCTCGCATTATACATACAACACCGTGGATCCGCACAATCCAGACGGCGATGAGCTGCACAAAACTGTTATTTACTATCCCGCATTCACTAGCCAGTATTTGCGCAAAATTGATGGCAATGAAATTTTGTCATCACAGTGGGTGACATTTGACGAAGCGATAAAGAAGCTTACTTTTCAGGAGACTAAAGATATCCTTATTAAGCTAAAGAAGTGGCTAGACGCCCCTGAGGGTCAAATAGAATACAGTAGAGTTGGAGCAGAACAACATATTTTTCAACGCGTTTCGCAAAAAGGACTTTTCCGCGATGGCGAAAAAATATTGATGGGTTGCGATCAAAATGATGTATGGGAACTACTCGGAGGTACTGTGGAGATGTACGAGGATCTCGATCTTGCATTTTCTAGAGAAATGAAAGAAGAATTAGGACTAGAAAATGCAAAAAGAGATCAGATAGTCGGTATATACGAAAACAAATGGTCCAATGACATACTAAAATTCCAATATATTATAATCATCTATGAATGTGCTTCTGACCTCAGCAATATGCGTATCAGCACCGAGCACAAAGAGCTGCGCTGGGTCACCAGAGATGAGGCCAAAGAGCTAAATATGAAAGACGCTCTCAAAGAAACATTGCTCAAAATAATGAAGTAAGAAAAAATAGCTAGGATGATCTCCTAGCTATTTTTTCTTACTTGGCGGGAAGTAGCCACGAGGATCACCGTTGTCATCGTCTAGCTTTTCTCGATCTTCTCTAGCAAATAGACCGCCAAAGAAACGAGAAGCGATGCCGAGTACGAGCAAACCGCCAATCTCAATATAGTAAAA
The DNA here is from genome assembly GCA_037140515.1 of Candidatus Berkelbacteria bacterium. GTDB lineage: Bacteria > Patescibacteriota > UBA1384 > XYA2-FULL-43-10 > 1-14-0-10-43-13 > ELA241. The sequence goes on from JBAXEI010000003.1 coordinate 88,049, forward strand.
GGCGAATTGATTTGTGACAAATAGCGAAACAATCTTTTTCATCCCAGCAAGAAGCTTCACGTCCTGAACAAATTTCATACTTTCTATGATGCTTGAGTAATAGGTCGGGAATATCTTGAATGCGGCAAATAGTATTGCGCCGAGAAGTAAGGCCAAAACTGTAAGGAAGCTTCCCGCCCAGAGAAAATGACTGGACGCGGTTCTCCCGCCTAGGAAGAAAACGCCGACAAGTGCTAAGAACGCAGCAATACCGATAGATAAGAGCAACTTGTTGAGCATGATCATTGCGAAGAAAATGTTGTTTTCGTTTAGATTCACCTTCTTGATAAAGGCAAGTTGAACAGGAAGATTTTCTCCTACAATTTCATACTTTACGTCAAATTTCAGATTCTTGTCCTGTGGATCATGAAAAGCCACAAAGAACTTGTCGACTGTAGCGCCGATGAAATTATTGACCGACTGCTTATCGAAGGCTTTATTGAAAACTTCTAGATTGTTCCCCTCTTTGAAGTCTATTTGACTCGCCTTCGAGACAGAATCCTGAATGTATGATGAGACAATATTGTTCGTACTAGTTTCCGCAAATAAGTCTTTGACTTTTTGTGGCTCGAGAAAGGTGAATTTGATATTTAGAAAGACAAAAAAGACGATGGCCAGCGCCAGAAAGATAATCCCTGAGATAGTTGCGAAGATATTTCTCATAACCCCATTATAGCACTAACTATTTGGATAAAAAAATGCACTACTTCGTCATGAAGGTCATGCGTTCGTAGACAGAACGAGTCGCCTCGACATCGCGCTTGCAGTATTTGTAGATTTCGTCAGCCTTACCGTCAAGATAAAAATCATAAACTTTTGAACCATCTATCCCCGCTTCTTTTGGCGAAGTTACACCAAGACAAATGCTGAGCTTGTGAAGGCTCGTGCCGATGGCGCCCCACTTCTCCCACTCTTTCATCGTGTCATAGATTGGATTGTTGCGATATCTAGCAAAGTTTAGCTCACGACTTGGCTTGATATTGTGTATGATCGATCTTTTGTAAATAAAGCGAAGGTCAAACTCCATGATGTTGTGACCGATGAAAAGATCTGCGTCTTTTGCAATCTCCCAGAAATTTTTTAGAATTTCCTTCTCATCGCCAGATAGACACTCGACTGGCTCGCCTTCGATCGCATAGCCGATGCAGAGAATACGGCCAAATTCGCCCTGAAACGAAGTATTGCGGAAGAAATTATCAAAGTTGTTTTCGGTCTTCTTCTCGGAATTCGCGCTCTTCTTCTTCACGTCTTCCCAGAGCTGCTTTACGATCTCTATATCTTTACCCTCTGCAGGCAAAGTTTCAATGTCAAAAAATAGTCTTTTCATATTGTTCCTAGTTAATATTTGAACTTATCAATCTTACCAGAAGTTCGCACTTACACAAACTAGCAATTTCAACTTGTCATGCTGAATTTATTTCAGCATCCCGTCGCCGTTTAAAATGTAATAAGATCCTGAAACAAGTTCAGGATGACGGAATTACTAAGTATGTATAGTTATTTCCTGAGTTCGCGATCTTCTTCAAGTATTTCTTTTTCTTCTTTCAATATTTCTTTTTCTTCAACAAGCATCTTGTTCATCTTACCCTCAAGCTTATGAACTCTGTTCTCGAAGAAATCTTCAATGATTAGCCCCAAGCAGAAAAGAATAGTTGGGACGCTGATCAAGCTGTAAAATATTGTTACAATTTTGGACAAATTTGACGATGGATGAAAATCACCATACCCGATGGTGATGATGGTCATCGCTGTAAGATAAAAGGCATCTAGCCATGCCATTTGCTCGTAGATTTTATAAAAAATAGTGCCTGATCCAATAATGATTACAATAATAATCGCAGCGATCAAAATGTGGGCTTCGATCTTCTTCATTTTTTTCATAGTTTCTCCTTATTCCATATATTATAGCGCAAATCATAGAAAAGTCGAAAAACTACTTTTGGTGTTGACATTTTTCCTATTTGTATTATAATAAGATAGTTTCATGCCAGACACGACGACAGCCCCTCACTCTTTGTATTTAAGTTTGCAACCAAGCTTGTTTGAACATAAAGGGTGAGGGGAGGAAAGTCCGGGCACCATAGAGCAAAACGCTCGTGAAAATGAGCAGGTTGTGAGATTTGAGAATAGCGCAACAGAAAATATACCGCCGAAGCCATTGCTTCACAATGCATTTAACAATTTATTTATTTTCAAATTTTTAAATTTATTGTCAATCCTAAAAATTGATAAATTAATTACAAAATAACAAAATTTCTAAATTATTAAATTCAGCGCGAAGCGATGACTGGTAAGGTTGAAATCGTGAGGTAAGAGCTCACGCGTCCGCATGGCAACATGCGCCTGTGGCAAGCCTCGTTTGGTGCAAGTGGAGCGGACCAGATATACCAATTCCTGCTCGGAAGATGTATTTGGCCTCCATGCTTAGATAGATTGTCGTTACCGCTTTGCGGAACAGAACTCGGCTTATGGCTGACTTGAAACAAAAGAAAACACCTCACGAAATCACATTGTGACCACCGTTGATCGAAAGATTAACAAAGGTAACCCTCGATTTCGATCGGGGTGTTTTTTATTGCATAAAATATACTTTTGTGTTATAAACTCTTTACATGCAAACGAGGAAAACGCCTCTCATGCATGACATCAAGGAGGTCATACAAATGGCCAAAAAAATTCTACACTCAGTCCCCGCGTGGACACTTGGTCCGAGAGCGGCCCACCCCAAGTTTGGAGGTGGCGTGATGCTCAGTGGTATCGAGAAGGTCGAAGATCGCTTGATCGCGATCAAGAAGGCCTGGCCTGACGCGCTTACAAGTGGACATACTGTTCACGAAATTGTAACTAATGTGTCAGGCATGGAGCAGTATAACAGTCCGAATGCGATAGAGTGGCATAACTTAATCAGCGGGATAGAAAGTGGCAAGTTCCCTCGAATTGCTGCCATTACTGCACCAGCTTTTGGATATGCTACTGCACATCTTGGGTCAATACTTGGCCCGAACAAGGACACTGCGTATCTGATGCACTTAGAAGCAATAACCAGGGCAAAATACCTAAAGCAATTTGGATACGGCGAAGGAATTGTCATTTGGTGGCCTGCGTTTGACAGCATGATGGCTGATTTCGCCGGTGGTTGGCCAAGGCCAGAGTTTGCAGAAGGTTGGGATATTCTCCGCGATTTCTGGGTACACCTCCTCAAAAATTCTGATGGCACAGTTCACCTGGAGTATAAGCCAAATATCCCTGGGGCTCGGGATTACATCAATACCCCTTGGCTGGCGATCAAATTTTGCGACAGTATAAACCTTGAACTTGGGCGCAAAGCCATGTTTATCAATTTGGAGTTCGCCCATGCACTGATCGGCGGATACTACGTTGAGGAAGCTATGGATATGATTCTCGATGCCGAGCTATATGACGGTTTCGCCCATCCAAACAGTGCCGAAAAAGCCGACGTATCATACGACTACGAGGGCTTTGTTACATCCGGCACCCCTGGGGACGACGCCGACTGGCCCGTAGGCGTTGGTATCGATAGCCCAGAAAAGACATGGAGCGATCAGGCCGGCGCAGTCTATAGCATGCTAAACGCTCCGCTGGATAAAGACTATATCATCATGGAACATGATGTTGATCCAGCTGGGAGAAACCCAATTGAAGTATTGGGACTCTCAATAACCAACTTAAACAAAATGGCAGAAGAAGCAATCGCCAACTAACAAAAACACCCGGCGCCCTCGCACAGAAATGTGCGGGGGCTTTTTTTATTCCTTTTCTGCAAAGACTATAAGCCGCTGAGTGAAGCTCTCTGTAGATTTGTCCCAGCTACCGGCACAAGTTATGAGATTTAGATGAGCCTTGCCATCTGAGGAGCGAAAAATATCAGTTGTGTCTATCTGTGGACTATATTTACGAGTTTTTTGCACTGCAAAGACAGCTGTCTCCCCTTTTTCATTTTCGACATATATCTTATCGCCAAGATCAAGCGCTGAAAGATTCATAAAAGTCGAAGCGTTACCGTTTTTCCAAATATTATGTCCAGCGATCACCGCTGTCCCAATCTCTCCAGGTGCTTGGCCAAGATCATACCACGCAACATTGTCTGGATTGGTCGGTATGCCCATTTCTCCCCTAGCCGTTACCCCGACTGGCTCAATAGCTGCATCCAGCCTAATAGTCGGAATCTTGATGCGTATTGGCGGCACAGCTTCTGTCGATTGTTGCAAAATAGTTTCCGAAACGGCACTTGCAACTAATCCAGCCGTTGATGTTGTACTTTTTAGAGTTTCTGGGTCAGCACCGCGATGCACGGCCGTCGAAAAAAATATTGCTAAAAATACAAAAATGGCAGCTGTTACAACGAAGAAATGCTTTGGAGATTTGACTAGCTTGTCCGAACAGAAAAGCCCCGTTTTAGCGGAGCCCTTCTTGATGAGAGACCATTTATGCATATTTGTCATACTTAACGCACGGACGTAGCCTTGCGTTTCATTACTACGAGCGTTGATATAATCAAAGAGAAAGCTACAAGAGATAGCAGCATAACGTACTTGAGATTGCTATCGGTGGAGCCATCTCCAGCGCTAGGAAGAGCAGGAGTTGCGGGAGCTGCTGTTGCTCCAGTTGTAGCAGTTGTAGTAGTTGTAGCAGTCGTGCCAGTTGTTGCGGCGGCCACAGTCACAGTTGCAGTAGCTGTTTTTGTAGCGGTCTGACCATTTGCTGTACCAGAAACAGTCACCGTATTTGTCGTTGTAGTAGTAATATTAGCCGTACATGCGTATTTCCACGTTTCTGTAGTATCGAGTCTAGAGTCACTGTCCGTATCACCAGAAACAATCGCACCAACAGTACACTTGTCGTCAGAAATAGTTACGCTACTTAAGGCAACCGTACCAGGATTCGTAATACTATAGCTATATACGACCGAGCCACCAGCGCTTGTAAGCGAGGTTGGAGTTGCAGTTTTTGTGACATTTATTGAAGGAGCAGCGCAGGTTGAAGCGATGATAGTTGTTTTGTTCAAGGCAACCTCGGCATTTCTCGCTAGTAATCTACCGTTGATCGTTGAACTGCCGTTGTCAGTGATGGAAGTAAGCGCCATGACTGTCCCGACGAAGGTTGAGCTAGTTCCAAATGTAACAGAGCTAGTAACCTGCCAAAAAACGTTACAAGCTTCTGCACCGTTAATTAACTGAACCACACTGCTAGACGCTGTAACAAGGTCAGAAGAAGCTTGAAAAATGAAAACTGCGTTTGGGTCACCTTGAGCATCAAGAGTTAGTGGCGTAGCTGCTGTGATATTGGCAGTCGTCGCGTGGCCAAAAGCGTATACACCAGCGGTCAGTGTCTTACCGCCAAGCTGGTTGTCACCTGCACCGTAGTCAGTAGTTGGAGTACGACCAGCGGCGTCTACATAAGCCGTTGTCAAATCGTTTTTTGCAGTTGTAAGAAGAGCAGCATTTTCCACATATCCAAGAGGGCCTGCGGCATTTACGGAATATATTGAGCCAGTGACCTCTGCTTGTGTAAGCCCAGCATAGTTACTACCTGCGGCTGGGCTCAAACCAACATTGCCGGTAATAACAAAAGACGGAACATCGGTAATTGCTGTCCCAGCTAGCACGGCAAATGAGCTCGAAGTGCCAAGGCTAACAGTTGTTGTAGCAGCATGTGCATACCCTGCTATGGCAAAAGTAAATAAACTAACCAACGCAAACAAAAAAAACTTACTCGTAAACTACATCTGACCCCTTCCGATTTAATAACGTTAGCACTAAAAGACCTTACACTCACATTCTATACCGACTAGGCTAATATGCAATACCATATTTTTGTAAATAGTCAAATTTGACCCTGCAGGAGCAAGTATTGCCTATAAAAAATAACTGACATTGTCAGTTATTTTTCATGGTTCCGAGACATTTGGATCTCGAGCGCTCGCAACCCTCGCTTATAAAAACCCACCCTCCTTCGCGCAAGGCTACGGACGACAGGCGGTTTTCATTACTTTCCTCTACGGGGAACTACCGTTCCCCGACCCCTTCTCGTTCGAATCCATAAACCATAAAAAAAAGACCAAAATGCTGGTCTTCTTTTTATGGTTCCGAGACATGGATTCGAACCATGATTCACGGCTTCAAAGGCCGCTGTCCTGCCATTAGACGATCTCGGAGCAGCCAAAAAATATATTGGCATACAAAAAGGATAAATACCGGCCATCGTCCTGCCTGCCCCGTGTAGCCCCCAATGAAACGCAGTGGAATGGGGCGAAGTAGGGCCATTAGACGATCTCGGATTATCAAATTTGCTTCATTATAATAGCCTAATAACGGTATTTATTCAATATAAAGAAAATAAAAAAACCGATAGACGCTATAAAAACGACTATCGGCAGGAAGAAGTACTAAGCCAACACATTTTTCTTGAGATAATGTTTGATTCTGACGATGTCGGCAAAATCCTTAGGTAAGCGTCGATGCATCTTTAGACGAAGAACATCGGCCAAAGCCATGAAGTTCATCTCTCCGACCATCTGACCATTTTCCATCGCCTCGTGTACAAATGAGCAAAGACCGGCGTCACCTCTGCAAATGTCGATATTACCAACAACCATCTTGCCAGATTTCACTTCTGAATTTGGATAAACCTTCAACAGTTCGCCATAATATTCGTCAGTCACTAACACATCAATATCGGCTGCTGGACGAATCCCTCGAATTGCCATAGGGCCACTCCAGAAGATCATAGCGCGGCTTTGATCGAGATGAAGAGCTTTGTACTCATTCGCAAGTTCTGTACTGAAGGTCTCGGTTTTGTTTTTCAGCGCTTCAAGCTCCTGCGCATAATCATACAGAAACTTGAGCTGATCCGACTCTTGAACAGTATTTTGAACTGCATCAAATCCCTGATCGAGAGTATAGCCAAAGCGAGTCATCAGATAGTAAACAAGCATGAGGCCTGTCCGTCCTCTGCCCGCTTTGCAATGGCAGAGTAATGGCAAATTTCCTGCCAGACACTCATCGGCCAAAGCAACGAATTGATTGGCTTGTTCTATAGTCGGTTCTTCGCCATCAGGAAAGAGAATATTTCGATGAGAGACGCCTAAAGTTGCAATCGTATCTATAACATCAGGCAAATCATTGATCGGCTCGAAAGAGACAATCATACGTACGCCTTGCAAATAGAAGAGCCATTGTATCTGCTCTGCGCTTCTAGGGTAAGCAGAGCCTGCGAGGCAATTGTAATAAACCCAACGGAAATTATTTACTATATTATTTGGCATGGTCCCCTCCTCCAAATTTGCTAAATTTACGAGTCAACACTCGCAAATCTCTGGCTCCAACTTAGCACTTATCATACAAATTGTGAATAGAAGAACTTGCAAAAAGAGTCGGCGCAAGATGGCCGACTCTTTTTGCAAGCGCTAAACAGTAGCTACTTACTTTATGTTGTCTTTGACAAATATTTTTTGTTCAAATAGAAAGCGTAGTACCCGATAGCTACAAGCGCTAGACCAGCAATCATAAGGGAAACTGGCCAGCCGAGACCAGAGCTAAAGTGAGTAGCTGTAATTTTGCCAATATACCCCATCAGGAACAGTGAGCCCCAAACAAGAAATGCCTTAGCCTTCATCTTGATACTGAGCATTATTATACCGAAAATCAACCCAGGATAAATAATTTCCCAAAATGCCCCAGGAAGTGCAATTGCAGCTCCAAGAAAAAGGAGCGAGCCGAAGCTGTAAAGCCAACCACGCAACGCCTTTAGCTGTTTGTTTAGAGAGAAAGCATAGCCAAGCGCGATATAACTAAGACCAACTGCTAAGATACGATAAACGTAATATTCCCAGCCAAGGCTACCAGCATCAAAAAGCATATTGGTGGCTGCCATGAAAAGCCAAGTCGAATATAATATCGTAAACACGGTCAGGACGGACTTTCTGAAAGCAAAATGTGAAGATAGAAACGCGACCACCATAACCAAAGAAATGATTACATTTGACTGGGCAGTGTATGTCTGAATGTGCAAGGCGTTTAGTAAAACAAACAAACCAACCGGCATCGCTAAACCAGAAGTCAGGAAAAATGCAGTTGATACGCCGCCAAACCTTGCAGCGTTGCTAAGAAGTGCACCTATGATATAAAAAATTAAACCTAGGCCAAGAGTGACTGACACACGGGCGATATCTGAGAGCTTGTCCCAGCTGCCACCTATCATGACAGCAACGCCGATAAAGACAATAGCACCGCCGATGTAGTAAAGAACATCAGAAACATTGAAATGCTTTGCGTCTTCTTGCTGTTCTATGACTTCCATAGCCGTTGAACCGTTAGCCGAAATACCTTTAGCCGTAGAGTAGGCGTTTATCAGCTCCTCTTTTGAGATTTGATCTGTCCGCGATAGCTCACCAATCGCGCTTAGAACTTCGTTTTTATCCATTTTATTCCTTTACCCAGCCGACAAACTTCGTATCAGATGACGAGTTTGAATCGTTAGTAATATTTAATTTTACAACTCTGTTGTGGCCTTTCAGATACCAAGCATTATAATCCTCGTTGTAGCCACCGCCAAACATACCAGAGAACATATCCCCGTTGTTATAGTTTCCCTGCTCTACCTTATATCCATCAGAAGAATCTGCGTTAGTGTCTAGCACCAGCTTCTGTGCATCAGCATAAGATATGTCCATCACAGTGTTATTCTTGATCGAATAGCGATGCAGCTTTGGCAAAAACTCTTCGGTACATTTCGCAGCGATCTCTTTTGACGTAGAATCATCGGATGAATAATAGTGTTGATCGTCCGCACACTTGAAACCCAGCTTTTGGTCTTTCACCTCCAAGAGCGGATTAGCATAAGAATACTCGGCCGTGCTGTAGATGAAGTCAAATTGCGGTTTTTTAAACAATCCAGGCAAGTAGATTGCTGCTGCAATAAACAACATCATTAGTACTGGCACACCAACACCAACAATCAATGAGACATTCACGTTTTTTTCTTTGTTCATAATAAGATTATACCATTAATAAATTATGTTTTACTAATTACTTTTTTATTATCCGAAAGCAACTTTAGCTTCTGGAAATATACGAAGCCAACGAAAAAAGGCAGAGCGATCTGCAGGCCACGGAAGGCAGCTGTGATCAAAATCGCGTTCGAAAGTGGCATACCAGAAGCAACCATCGCAAGAACCATCGCCGCCTCGGCAAATCCTGCACCTTGCGGAGTAATTGAAACAATAGTAAACAACATGCCAATCGTATAGCTCGTGACGACATTGCTCAGATACAAAGTTTGTCCGAAGGCGAGATACAAAAGGAAGAGAGTCGAGATATTCATTATCTGTAGGAATATCGAGTAGCCGAGCAATTTCGGCAGATAGTGCCGTAGTTTTCCTGCCATGATAGGAACCTCTTCCTTCTCAAGACTCGTGCCGAATTTATTCATATTCCTCGAGAAAAAACCAAAAGCAACTTTGGCAAATTTTTTATTCTTGAAATATAGTAAAATGAAGACAGTAAGAATTACAACGGCAAAAGATAATATAAGGAAGGCATACAGATAATATGGCTTCAAAATGTGATTTTTCTCTAGGATCAAAATTGGCACAAGACTAACTATCCAAAAGCTAATAACGTCGACAATCATAGCGAGACCGGCAGCAAAAGTTGCTGACGTGCCTGAATCGCCTTCTCTCTTAGCCTCAGCCGTAAACAGTGCGACTTGTCCGACTGTAGCAAGCGGAAATACAATGTTGGTAAACTTGGTCGCCAAGAAAACTTGCATTAAGCGTTTCTGCGAATAACCTAACTGAAAATAATCAAAACATACTTTTAGATATTTGGCGTAGAATGGAAAATACGATATTTGGATGATCAGAGCTAAGCTAACCCAACGCCAATCACCATGGATCAGCGCCTTGACCACATCTGCTGTCTCACCGAAATGCTTGAACCCATAAAAAATCGCGGCGACTATAACGACAAAAAAGAATATTTTGCCCAAAGATATTTTGTTTTTCATAAGCTCATTATAAACAATATTTTGCTATATTTAAACCTCCGGGAGTGAAGCCTCGAAATAATTTTAGCATTATGCTAAAATTTATTTATAGCAATTAATGCAAGGAGACAAATGAGTCAGACACAAGAAAATTTATTGAAAGCGTTTGCAGGCGAATCTCAGGCCCGCAACAAGTACACGTATTATTCAGAGCAGGCTCGCAAAGAAAATATGATTTGGATCGCAGAAGTTTTTGCAGAGACTGCAGACAATGAAAGAGCTCACGCACAGGAAGAGTACGAACAGATGGTTGATAATAACAAAATGACGAATACGTATGACATCCGCACACAGGGCACAACACTAGAAAATTTGCGCCACTCTGTCGACGGTGAGACACATGAATATACACAAATGTACCCTGGCTTTGCAAAAATTGCCGAAGAAGAGAAAGAAGACAAAGCCTTCAAGCTTTTCACTGAAGTCGCGGAAGTAGAAGAAAAACATGCAGAGCGTTTCAAAATCTTGGCTGATCGCCTAGAAGCCGGCAATCTTTTCAAGAACGATACCGAGATGGAGTGGAAATGCCTAAATTGTGGCTACATTCATACTGGTACTGAGGCTCCTGACGAATGTCCAGTTTGCGCAAAGCCTCAAACTTGGTACAAAGGCTTGGGAATAGTTCGCTAACACAATATTTTACAGTAAAATGGCTCTCATAATAGATAATTGGGAGCCATTTTTGTAATCTGTCATATCTTCTTGACAACTAGCCTCAGATCTGAGAAAATGCGCTCATGAAAGATATAAGAAACAACATTTGTCTAATCGTGCTTATGGACTCAAAGGTCAAGAGCCGGTTTGTTGTTATCTAAATTTCTTTCACAATTAGGTAACAACAACAGCTCGAATGAGTTGTTTTTTTATTCTAAAAACGGAGGTCGATGCAATGCAAACTTTTGCCAAGTTTGATCACAGCCAGCTACATTATGAAGTAGTGCCTGGCGAACTGACTGTACGCGCCCACTGGGGCGGCGAAACAGTCTGCTCTATCACCGCTACCGTTGACGACGATAGCCACACCTTCACCCCAGACTTTTCGAACTTCGACTGCGCTTGCTGCGACGAAAATGTTCGCGAAGAGTTGCTGGACATCCTCGAAAGCCAAGCGATAAGCTTGGGCTACACCCTTGCACTCGTTGCCGCATAAGCAACAACTAAGAATTCAGCGACCGTGCTCTCTACCAAGATTGCACGGTTTTTTTAATTAACTGCGCCATTATCTGTTGAAGAATAACGAAGATTATGTTATAATATCTTTATCAATTTTGGAGGTAAGAAAATTGGAAAAAAATCT
>JBAXEI010000004.1:0-81371 GCA_037140515.1 Candidatus Berkelbacteria bacterium
CGTTTTCATGAGACAATCCAACGCCACTATATAGATTCAAGCCAGTCAGATCACCGCTACCAGACAATACCGTCACAAGGTTCCCAAAATAGGTGTCGGTCGGATCATCAATAAACAGTGTAATAGGCATATCTGCAGCAAGTCCAGTCGCAGTAAAGTCAAAAACGCCACTGGCACTCGTCAAGACAGTCTGCTTAGCTCCACCATTCACAGAAAGCGAAATAGGAACCCCAGCCCCAAGATGTGTACCAGACTTTATATCATCATTATAAGCAATACCTGAGATATGGCTGGAAGTAGGAGTTTGCGGGAGAGTAAAGCGCTGGAAGGCAAACCCGGTCATATCACCAAAACCATAGTTCGAATTTAGTTGCGTCGCATAATTTCCAATAATTGTCCCTGTTGCTATGTCGATTTTCGATATCGTACTTGAGTCAACATTGACGACCCAGACATAGCCATTACCGTCTGCAGAAACAGCATTTGGATAGCCACCAGTAACATATTCATGTGTTTCCACACCATTTGTAATATTTATCTGCGAAATACTGTTCGTATTATTATTTGTCACCCACACAAAGCCAGCACCATCGGCTGCGACACCAGCTGCTCCACTATCGGTCGCATAGTCGCCAACCTTTGCACCTGTTGATCCATTTATCTTAGAGACGGTACCATCGTTATTGTTCGCGACCCAAACAAAGCCATTCTCATCCACGGCCACACCCATCGGACCACTACCAACAGAATAATCTCCTATTTTGTAGCCATCACTAACCCGAATTTTCGATACCGTTCCGTCGCCATAATTTGATACCCAAGCATAGCCATTCCCATCTACTGCAATAGCGTTGGGACTTGTCCCGGTGGAGAAATCGCCAATTTTCGACCCATTTGAGCCGTTTATCTTCGATACTGTATTGTCGTCATAATTCGTCACCCAAACATCACCATTTGCGTCGATAGCGACACAAAAAGCATTTGTGCCTGTTGCAAAATCTCCAACTTTTAGTCTTGTCACTGCATTTATTTTCGAGACTGTGCCTGATACAGAATTGGTAACCCAAACAAAACCATTACCATCCACAGCAACACCAGAAGGAGTGTCTCCAGTAGCGCCAGAACCAATAATTGACCCATCTGAAGCATCAAATTTCCTGACATTGTTCGTATTCATGCCGGGGACCCAAACATTTGCCATAGATGTCTTGCCGCCAGTGCCATATGTTATGACTAGCTTTGGATCTTGTCCTGAACCCGCTTGATCGGAAAAATAGACATTCAAATCGCCACCATGTGGTTGTCCTGGAACTGTAGATGGTGCTGTGTTCATCAGATCGTAAGCAACAGTCCTCATCGCCAAAAAGGCAATCCCACCAACATCAACCTTACTCTGAAGATATCCTTTGCCGGCAGCATTCATGCCTAGATTGTTGTATCCCGTAGTATTGAAATCTGCATAATTTATAGTAGATGCAAGAGGAGAGCTACCGACGGTTGCGTAGTCACTCGCTGATAAAGAACTGCTCGAAGAAAAACCAGAGCTATAGAAAAGTCCTAGATCAGGATTGGCACTATTTGAAGCATTCTTCGATTCCCCATATACCGAAAAGGTCGCAGCAGTAACAGTCTTCCCCATAATACTACTCAAGTCGAATGAGAAAAAGCTTCGTGCTATCGCATAATTTGTGTTGTCATAATTCATAACATGCGCACCATAAAAACTCGATGAAGTATCATCTACGATATCAGCAGTGGCAGCATCCCTAGCATCTGACCAAGTAGAGCCATACTTCTCCAATGTTCCATCAACTGTCAATACCTCTGGGTCAGCATCTGGATAAAATGTCACGTCCGTATCAATCTTGATGTCTGTCTTAGGGGCTGTTTCCTGCCAAACGAATGAGGAGTTCATACTTCCATCAATTTTCTTGGCTTCGATTTTGACTTGATTTTTTGGCGTATCAACACCGTTTACAACCTCAAAGGCTTCTGGATTATCTCGGAATTTAAGATCGTCGACATTGGCGACTTTTGTTCCATCAGATTTTGTAATGTCCCACTTGAAATTTTTTGGAGCATCATCACCTTTGATCGTCTTCCAAAGACGAACGCCATATTCACTAATATCGAATTCAAATTTCAAGTTACCATCATCGAGACTGGTGGTAGCAGCATAAGCCTCGGGCGTAATCCACTTAGCCAAAGCATTTTTTGAGTCTTTTTGCTGCTTTTCAGCCGGAGTGTTTATATCTGCCCAAGCAACCTTGCTACCAGTGCCTTTTGATTTTGATAAAACAGGATTACCGTCAACGTCTTTAAGGACAACGGTATATTTATCACCAGTTTTTCTCGACTCGATTTCATAACCAATTTTATCTTTAAACACTTTGACCGTGCTTGGCATCTGATCGTATAGCACATAGTCGGGTGCATCAACAGAGTGACTAGGGTTAATGTCCAGCCACTGTGAGTCTGTCTTAGCATAGTCGTCCTTGTAGTGAATAATGCCCGTATAGGCTTCTAAAGTATTTGTATTATTTTTGTTATCTATAGTTTTCGTCGTCTCGGTACGAGCTGAGACTATTTCATTAGGATTGACTGGCGTCTGAGCGTCTCCCTTCGAAATACCAGCTAGGTCATTTCCATCTTTTTGCACAACAAAAGCACACTCCTTGCTCCAAAGTGACCAAGCCCCTACTGAATCCTGATAACGGACTCGGAAGTAGTATTGACCTTCTGATAGACGTTTATCAAGAGTATATGAATTCAAATGGCCAGAGGTAACGCTTCCGGAATCAAAGAGTAAATTCGAATAATCACCCGAAGCGTTGGTCACTTGCCACTGTGATACTGCGTGCAAATCTGCATCTGGATCGGAGAAGCTACCCGCAGAAAGAATATACTTATCACCAAGAAATGACTTCTTAATGCTGAAAGATAAATCGGACGGCGCGTCTGGGTAGCGAGAGTAGCTAACACCGAAAGATGAAAGTGAAGTCGAGGCAACATCATCTTTGTTTAGAATAATCTTTGTATAGAGTATTTTGGAATCAGCTAACTCTTCAATTTTACTGCTCCACAAAATATTATCAGTTGAATACTGCACTTTTGTCAGGCCTGAAGCGATTGTGTTAGCAGACAGCCAATCAACCACTTCGTCAGCCTCTGGATTAAAAACTAATGTCGCAGAGCCTTCAGAGGTATCACCAGCAAGCGTTAGCTGATCCCCAGTTTTTTGCAGGCCATCAAGCTGCCATTGTGACCAAGAGTCGGCAGTTGCCCAACTTTTCTCAGATGCGGCCTTAATTGCTGAAGGATTTTGAAAAAAAGTATAACCAAAAACACCTAAGCCAATCAGGTAAAGCCCAAGCACAGACACATGAATCATGTGTGCGAACGGATTCAGATGCCAGTTATAATACCAGCGCAGCTTCATCCGAAGATGATTGTGTAGAGGATGAAAATGACGCCAAAAAGTTCGGGTACTCTTCTGTATCCGATGAATCTTTTTTTCGAGGTCAGCAATGTTCACTTCTTGCTTCAGATAAATTCCCCTCACCTTAATTTTGTATATTCAAATTATACTTGAGAAAGATGGCTCAAGTAAAGAGGATAAAGAGAACAATTTAACGATATTTACCTTTGACAATATTTTTTCTAATTGTCCAAGCGTTTGATACCATTTTTAGCCCATCTTTGATCGGCGAAACTGTCGAATGAGGATCGTCATACCACGTGATCCCGACCTCTTTGACCTTATACCCAAGGTTCAGAGCAATGGCGAGTAATTCAATATCAAAAGAAAAATTAAAGATAGTAAGTCGCTTAAATATTTCACTAGAGGCTTCAGCGCGAAAGAGCTTGAAACCACACTGTGTATCACGAATACCAGGAACAGCCAGCGCCTGGATAAGCATGTTTAGTCCGCGACCTCCGGCCCTTCTTATGAACGATTGAGGGACAACGAGCTTCCCGCCCTTGCAATATCGAGAGCCAATCACGACATCGCTCTTATCTACATATTCAAGAAGTTTATCCACCTGCTCAATCGGAGTCGAATTGTCAGCATCGGCAAAAATTATGTATTTACCTTTAGCGACCTTGAAGCCTTCCTGAACTGCACCACCCTTACCGCGATTGACCTTCCCATCCAGAATAACAAGATTTGAAATTTTATCCTGATAAGACTCGGCTACTTTGAGAGTGTCATCTGGTGAGGCATCGATTGCGATCACTGTTTCTACCTCGAACTTACAACTTTTTTGGTATTTAATAATTGAATCAAGAATCTTATGAATTCTTTTTTCTTCATTGTATGCAGGAATCACAATCGATAAATATATTTCTTTGTCTGGCATTTCTATCCTAGGTGACTGTTTTACTTCTTAATTGTTGGCAGAACGTCTACGTGAGTAACTGGGTACTTTGACCGAGGAGGGTTATTTTTCAGATCTTGCGGAGTAATGTCAAATATCAGTATTGATCCGCCGATAATTGCTTTCGGCTTATAACTGTCAAGCCACTCGTATGACCAAATGCCCTCTTTTGGTCCAAAAATCTTTGATGATTGGTAGTAGGTCGCCGAAATAGCAAGCATTCCTGTAGTCGGACCATATGAAGCGTGCCAGTTTATCGCATCTGGGATGTAGTAGCTAGGTAGCGCGCCACCAAAATAATCAACTTTCACATACTTCAGATTATTGTCAGCAAAATATTTTTTTAGTCTCAACATATCCTGGCCCCAGTCTAAAGATGAATCGTCAAGCCGAGTGTAACGAATGTCTTTTGGCGTGGCTTCGTTAAAATATGCAATGAAGTTTGGATAATTATACAGGGTTGAGGCGACCATGTAGACGAGTGCCAAAGAGATCAAAATTTTGAATAAATTCTTCTTATTATTCCAAACTTTTGAAATGAAATAGCCGATCATTATTAGAACAAATGGAATTGTTGGCATCAAATGACGAATACCAATATTTAGTGAGCCCTTGAGAGTGACCGCCCAGTAGACAATAAGCGGCGTCACAAAAAGTGCGATTGTCCATTTATCCTCTTTCTTGGCCGGCCAACGAAACAAAAGATAGAAAAATGAACTAAATGATAAAAGGATGATTGGGATTGGCGTCTTCAAGAACCAGGCTACAGGAAAGTACCATGGGATCGATTTGTCCGAGAAATGTCCCATTATATAAGTAACATTGCCACCTCCGACTCGACCGATCACCATCATCACACCAAGAAAATAATGGCCGAGGCCTCGTGTGACTGCCCCATTTTCAAATCCATGTAAGAAATTACGTAGCGGTAAGGTTCTCGGATCTTGCGTTAAATTATTCTCGATCAACTGATGCTCGATAGCTGGTGGGGTATGATAGGTAAAAGGGATATAGACTGCCCAAACGATAAGTAAAGAAATAATGCAGGTCAAGAAGTAAGGTTTGAAATTTAGTTTAAAGCTATGCCAAAAACCTTCGTCTTCTTTTCGATCCATAATAGCTTTCACGACCACAAGAACTAAGAAAATTAGGAAAAGCAGAAAAGCAGAAAACTTGAGAAGCTGAGCTAGAGCAAAGGCAAGTGCAGCAAACATAACTGCTTTCCAGGTTTTTTGTTGAAGCGCTTTGTCAAAGAAATAAATTGCGATAACATAGCCAAAAGCTGCGGCAACATCAGTCGTCACCAATCTGCCATGTGCTAATATGTCAGGATAAAAGGCGTAAAGAAGTAAAACGATCAAACCAACCTTCTTACCGAAAAGCTGGCTAACCCATTTGTAAAGAAAAACACCAAGCCCAATCATCAAAAGCATAAGCATGAGTCTTGACCAAAAAAGTACTTGGGATGGATTATTCCCCATCTTATAGAGCATCGCCCAACCAGCTTCCCACTGATTGATCTCACCCCAGCTTTTATCTGACTCTGGACCGACAATATTTGAGTTCAAGGCCAAAGGTAGTGCTGCTAAAGCTTTTGCCAGTGGCGGATGCTCAGGATTGAGCCGAAAATCTTGATCTTTGACATAAGTGTAGCCAGCTGGAATATGAGCAATCTCATCAACAATTGCTGAGTCGCCTGGATCACCGAAAGCACCGATAGACGAACAAACTGCCATTAGCAGCATAAATGATAAAATAAGCCCAGCGATTAGAGCAGCGAGAACCTTTCTGCGAGTTGCAAAAAGATCATATAACTTATTCATTTCCCCTCCTCGATTATATTCGAACGTTTTGTAGATTTAGCTGTGACACGAAAGACACCAAGATGTTTGCCGAGCATAAGACGGGTTTGCGACTCAATTGCAGGTATCGAAGAGAAAAACAGATTTGAAATCGGCATAATAAACGGCGTCATAATCCAGTCTAGTGCAATTCGACCGGCTGGTTTCTTGCCCTTGCGCGGTGGCATCAGTAACGTTGAAATAGTCAACGTGATAATCATGCCGATCCAAGCAACGGCAAATATTTTCACATATATGTCCGAAAAACTATAAGCGAGAATGTCTCTTCTAAAATACTCTCGGAATATCACCGGCAACCATGCGGAAGATGCCAGAATCGTTGAAGTTGTCGCCCAAGAAATATGCGATTCCCAAAGGATTACAGCGTTTGCCCAGCGATCGAAAAGTGGAATATTGCTATCCTTAAAAGTATGCTCCATTACATAGGGTATATCTGAAACTCCCCAAGCCCATCTTTTTTTCTGCAAATACTGCTCCTTCATCGTGTCCTTGAATGTGTCCGCAAGAACGGCATCTTGGTAGATTGGCGTATACATCGGCACCACCTCGTGGCGGCCATTAAACTTGTAATAAGTCCTCCAAAATTGGTGGCCATCTTCTACAATAGTCTTAACTGACCAAAAATCGACTCGGTGAAGGGCCTCTAGACTTTGTGCATGAGCTGAAAAATTTCGAAGTCGGGACGGACGGGTAGTGACAATTAGCTGCCAAAAAGATGAACCCATCGCAACCAAACGGTTGATCATTGGCACGTCCCAAATGTTGTTGAAAAACATTGGAATTGGCTGGAAGCTCTTGTGAACTGGATCGGCGTCAGTCACGTACTTATAGGTTAGATCTGACAGATATTGCACATCAAAAATATTGTCGGCGTCCATTGTGGTGACGATAACGTTTTCATATGGGATATTGTGTTCATCGAAATATTTAATAAAATTCTTGGCTGCATAGGTGATATTAGCACCCTTACCGATTATCTCTCCGGGCAGATCTTTCGGATGCATGATAGATTCAAAATGCATAAGTTTGCTACTATATTTACGCTTTAGAACTTCAGATATTATTTTAGCTCTCTCAGCATCGCGCTCCTCGGTTGCAAGGATATAAACGACATTTTCGCTAGGAAAATCACTTGCAATTACCGAGCTGATTGATGATTCAAGGATTGGGAGCTCCTCTTTATATGTTGGAACAATGACAAGATGAACAATTTTGCGCCAATCTTTTTCTGGACTAAGTTCAGAAAGTTTTACCATCCAGTTGGTTTTGCGATCACGCTTGTAGTGGCGATAACCGTCGATCAAGCGATAAGACATAGCAAAAGTCTTGATCAGCCAGAAGATAATAAAGAAAATCATATAGATCGCGAAAAACTTCGGGGAAAGGATAGCGAGAATAATCGGCAAAATCAGAAGGAACCAAGAGGTTGCTCCAGGAAGTATTTCAAATAATCTTCTGTATTTCCAGTTGCTCATATTATTTCAAGAAATAAAATAGTTCCAAAATCACAACTAAGAAAGCACATATTACGTTACCAATAAAAAGTAAATGTGCGAGCTCTTCTTCACGGTTGTACGAAGTGATAGCAAGAAGTGTGTTTATGGTAATAACGACCGCCAACAGTTCGACAGGATAAATTCCGATTCTGACATACACCATCAAATCGGGGCTTGATAAGTATTTGTGCCAAACCAAATAATCAGACAATGAGAGAATCATGGTCGCAAGAAATAAATAGCGATCGAGAATATCGTCGTAGAGAACTTTTTTCAAATAATCTAGCAATTGTACTGCTTGTATTTTCATGTTTTATAAATTTATGGAGCCGCATTCGAGATTCGAACTCGAGACCTCCACTTTACGAAAGTGTTGCTCTACCAGCTGAGCTAAAGCGGCACTTGCTCAAGTGCATTTGGAGCGGGTAACGGGAACCCCACTCCGCCCTTTGGGCTTCGAGGGGCAGGTCGGACCAGTCACCCTCGTCCTTGCCTGCCCTCCGTAGTAGCTGGAGCGAGTAAGGAGAATCGAACTCCTGCCTCAACCTTGGGAAGGTCGCATTCTACCACTAAACTATACTCGCCTACAGCTACATAGGATGGGTGAAGGATACATTTTACCACTAAATCATACCCACACGGGCGATTTATCTATATCCAAATTTACCACTTCGCACAACAAAACACAATAAACAGAAGGAAGATAATAAAAAAATCCCGCAATTTCTTGTTAGAAATTACGGGAAATGTAATTATTTTTTGCTACTGGCTTGTTTGAACCAGTAGTCCTCAGGCGCCCATTCGTATCTTATCGATACATGGGCAGTGTCTGGTGAACTTTTTATCCACCAATCACCAACTGGCACATATCCGTGCTCTTTGCAGATTTGATCCCGCAGCGCAATTAATTCTGCGACGGAGCCGTTCTTGTAGTGAAGTTCACCGCCATTGGTTGCCCAAGGACGATAGCTTTCAATAGTGAATTCACCTCTAAGTTTCGGGTCCAGAAAGACTTTTTCGACTTTCTGAATCTTCGACATGAAGATGACATGATTGATTCCGCGCCAGATTCCTCCCACGAGGACGATCAAGGCGACAACGATCATGGTGCCAATTTGCACCTTATCATTGGCTCGTATCCCTAAGAACGCGAAGCCAACGA
Organism: Candidatus Berkelbacteria bacterium; assembly: GCA_037140515.1. Lineage (GTDB taxonomy): Bacteria > Patescibacteriota > UBA1384 > XYA2-FULL-43-10 > 1-14-0-10-43-13 > ELA241. The sequence continues at coordinate 8,900 of JBAXEI010000004.1, forward strand.
TGGACACTATGCCACAAAGCGCGGCTAAAGCGATAATACCTACGGTGTAAAGTAGCTCCACACGGTAGAGAATCATCATTGCCACAATGGCGATAATACCGACAACAGCCAGAATTTTTTTAATCTTTCTGCCGCTGCGTTTTTTTGATACTGTATTCATTTTCAATCCCCTTTTGCCACAATGCTTACTACGATTAAGCGAATTGTTAAATATATTATACTCTCTTTTTTGATATTTGTCAATAGAGTGATGTAGCAATGCCTCGATGGTTGGTGTTTTTTAGCGGTTTATTATCTCCTAGCCGAGATAATTTAGCCAAACGAATACAGGCTTCAGCTATCCACTGATTCTTGTTTACATTGATTCATATTAGATGATAAAATATATAAAATAGCTATTATTATAATTAATTTGCGAGACTACTTATGAGCCAAGCACTAAACCAAACGATTAAAGACGTCATGGAGAGCGATATTTTTGTTTATCTGAAACTCGAAGAAATGCCAGAAGATGATAAGGCAAAAATGATCGAAAACGTTCTAAGTTCTTTGAAAAGCCGCGTTATGCTTCGTGTCGCAGATTATCTTGAAGAACAGGGCAAATTTGAAGAATTCAAATCAATATTAAACGAAGATACACCAAGCGACGAGAAGATCAACACATATCTTACCGACAACAAGGTGCCAGTTGATGTTTTCACCGCCGAAGAATCAATTATACTAAAAGCAGAAATTATGGGCCTTAAACCACAGATTGCTGGAGGAAAAGATGCTAGGTAGTTATGAATCAAGCATGGGCTCAGCAGATGAAGAGGCAATGAAGTTCAAGGCCACACCCGATCATGATGAGAAGACCCCAAAAGCTCCATACGAGGAGGCAGTGGATACAGTAGATCCCGTAATGAAGTCATACGAATCAGGAAAAACTCCTTATGAGCCAACTCTCGCCCCAGATCCAATCACTCCATACGAACCTGGCGAGACTCCATACGAGCCGACTATAGCTCCGTACGAACCTGGCAAGACTCCATACGAGCCGACCCTAACCCCAGATCCAATCACTCCATACGAGCCTGGATTGACTCCATATGAGCCGACTGTTGCACCAGAAACTCTTGATTTTCGTGCAGAAGCACTCAAACTGATAAATGCGCTTTCGGAAAGAGATAATGCAAGAGCCTTAGAGAGATACGCCGGCCAAAAGCCTCTTGGCGCTCTTTCTAGCGCACTTCGGCTTTTTAGATTGAGAAACCAAGCAGCATGGGTTGACAAAACCATCAATGATCCCATCTCTCGCGGACTAGCACCAATATATACTTTTCTAGATCGAGTCGGTGAAAGATCCATCTCAAACGATGCAGAGCTTACAGTCGACGAGAACCTGGAAAATGCTGGCAAATACACCAAAACGCCTTGGTGGCGCAAAGCACTAAAAATCGGCGCAAAAGTCGCTGGTGGAATCGGCGTAGCAGGCGCAATGGTGATGACTGGTGGAGCCGGCATTGCCACTTCCCTCCTCTGGGCAGGTGGTTTGAAGGAAGCATACGATGGTGCCGCACAGACGATAGAACAGATAGGCTGGGGAAATAAACGAGCTCAAGCCGAGCTTGGTTGCCAAGCAGAGCTTACAACGCTTACCGACGCTCTAAAAGCGCGTGTTATGAACGAAGCCGAACCACTCACGCCTGAAGAATTTAGCGCGATGGTACAGAATATCCTTGAGACCGAAGCTACTCTGATGGCACAGCAAGAGAAAAATGCTTGCGGCGAAGCTAAAGGCAAAGTGATCAGATCTATTGCGACCTCAGCCGCGACACTAGGCACTGGTCTCCTTGCAGGCGTTCCTGTCGGCGAGGTCAACTATGATAACAACAACACCGCACTCGCCGAATCGCTCCACTCTGCAACCGGCGATCAAGCGCTAAAAGCAATGGACGAATCCCATAGAGTTTTTTGGAGTGCACTTAAGGGTGGACAATTTGCCTACAACCATACAGAAGGAATCTCTGGTGCGATCAATGATTCACTAAATGGAGCCACAGCTACTGGGGCAGAGATAGACAAAGTCAATAATTTAGTAAATTGGCTAAACGTGACTATGAAGGGCGAATTTGGATCATTTAGCCTTGCAACCACAGACACATACGGCCAAACTGCTCATGAACTTGGTAGAACCCTAGCAAATCTTGACTGGACAAAAATTGGCGCCGCTGGTGCATATCTGATTGGAGAGATGTTTTCACATGGCAAGAAGAAGAAAGAGCCAACACCTTATGAACCTGACGTTGTTCCATACGAACCAGATGTCGTTCCTTATGAGCCAGACATTGCCCCAGATGAACCAGACAAGAAAAAGAAAAGAGAAACAATAGGTGATGATGGTCCTGCAATACGCGCTCCTGGAACATATGAGCCTGGCGACGCAGAAGAAGATCCTGATGAAGAAAAAAGTGAGGACATAAGTGAGGACATCGAAAAATACGTTGACAAAGAGAAGAAGGCCACGGACAAATACTTCGGGAGAATGACAGAAGAGTACAAGAAGACAGTTGAAGCTGTCGCTGAAGATCTGCCACCAATGAAAGATGAGTGTCGCTTCTCTGTTTGCGTCCCAGCTGCCTATTCTGAGCATCATGTCATCTACGGCTATCTCGATTCATTTTTGGGACAGGAAAACCAAGATGGCACGCCGCTCAATCCAGATTCCTATGAGATAAATATCTTCGTGAACGGCACCGTCGACAAAGCCGCGGACATTGCTGCTACAGTTGCCGAAGTTAATAAATTCAAAGCCGCTCATCCAGAGATAAACGTAAATGTCATTAGCAAGGGCTACGAGGAAAGAAAACCTCTTGGATATTTACGAAAAGTAGTAAACGACCAAGCACTTTTGCGAGCTAGCCAACGTGGAAACTCTGAAGGGCCAGTCTACTTGGTCTCTCATGATGCTGATGTCCGTATGAGCGACAAAAACTATTTTGCAAGAGCGATGAAACTCGATCAAAATTATGAAGTCAAGGTTCTAGCTGGCAACATCGACTATTCCAAAGAAGTAAAACAAAAATATCCTTTCCTCTGGGTCGCCAGAAGACTGTGGCAATATCTTGATTTGGTCCGCACTTCAGTCCCTGGAGAAGTTAGTTTTCAACGAAAAGCCGTCGGCGCTAATACATTTGTTCGTGGCGAATCATACGCCAACGTCAACGGATTTAATTCGCTCGATAGAGTTGCAGAGGATTTGAACTTGGCTGCAAAGATCAAAAATCGCGAGGGCTTCAAACCTTCCGCAAAAAATACTATTGATGGTATGGATGTCCGTCTAGATGTGTCTGAAAGAAGAGACATCGATCAGCTCGCAAAAGGCGAGACGTTGATCAGAGGATATGACAAGTTTGAAGAGAACGATCATGTCAGAGAGAAATACAAAATTGATGAGGAAAAGCTAGGTGAAATAAATCCCGACAATGAAGAAATGTTCAAGAAATACTTAGAAAGAGAGCTATCAGAGCAATACACTCATCTTTTTCGAGATATCTTTACCAGAGTTAGCGACAGAGAGCCTGAGATGAAAGCAGCTATTGATAGAGGTGCACCAAAATCTGAAAGAGTAGTAATAGAGAATAAAAATCTGAAAAGTAAGATTGGCACGGACGCTATCGCCCAGGCAAATCAGGTAGCAAAGAGAGCGTGCGGATTTCTTGGCATCAGCTTCACGGCAGCGCCAAGCCCAGATGGCGATAGATATGTATGCACTATAACTGATTGGTCAAAGCTCAAGAACGATCTCAAAGAATCACTTGGCAAAATGTAATCTAACTTAATCTCTTCACGCCAGCAATCGCATTTCTGTTTTCTTTATCAATCTGAAGCGCTTGCTGGTACATCTTGAGAGCCTCTTCTCTACTGTCTATTTTCTCTAAAGCAATCCCTAGATTTGAATAAATCCAGGAACCTTTGGGGTATAGCTCTACACATTCACGCAAAAGCGGGATTGCTTTATCGTATTGTTCAATATGCATTAAAGTGGCAGACAAATCTGCTTTTGCCCTAAATGTAATATTGTTGTCTTTTGAGGTCGAGATAACGATATTAAAACAGTCAATCGCCTGATAAAATTTCCTTGCTTTAACTAGCTTCACAGCTAAAACATAATTATCTTTTGGATCAAGTAAAATTTCTCTTGATTCAGTATTTGTGTCATCTAGCTCAATAGCACGATTATATGCGCGAAGTGACTCAGGATAGCTGCCGAGTCGACCGAGTATTTTTGCTTTTAGAGCTTGAAAAGAAGCATTCTCAGAAAGATCAGTTTCGATATCCTTGATCATTTGAGCAGCCTCCACCAAATGAGCTTCTGTGCCGATACCAAGCTTCGCCAAAACTTTGTCATAGGTAAACCAAGGATCGCGAACTGGATGGTCCTGTTCGAACTCTTCTAACAAGCGCAACGCTTTTTGCGACTTACCCATCGATAGCAAAACCACTGCTTCTTTCTGCCTCGTATCACCATCTTCAGTCCCTTTGAGCTCTTTGGCCTCTCTACGATTATTTGTCTTCTCGTAGACAAGCTTGGCATCTGTATCTTGCAATGAAGACATTTCCTGTTTTTTTAGTGGCAAATTTAGATTTTCTTTTAGGACAGCTACATTGATTGCTCTTTTTTCTGGGTTTGCTGACGAAATATGGCGCTGGTGATAACAAAAGCCACCTGTGTTTGGTATTACAAAGTTACCGAGCGAGATCAGTCTAGCAGTCAGATCTTCGTCTTCTGCACCGTAGCCAATATATCTATCATCATAACCAGCATATGTTTGAGCAAAATCCTCACGTTTTCCACTAACAGACATTCCCCAAGCTATCGAATAGATTCGCCAATCGTAGGCGTCGTCGCCGATATCAATAGGAAGCTGTTTATTGTGGCCACTAAGTTTGAGCCACTGACTATCCTCCATACCACGATTAGCTACCCGAGGATCATTACCAATCTTTTGGGGCAACTGTGCAAGCGATCCCTCTGCTATGCTTTCTGGTGATAGCCGTGAGTCGTTACTGTCAATCTCGTCACGGAAGCCAAACATAACTACATTATCAAGAACTTCATGACGCTTCATATACTCTTCAATCATTGTAGGCGTATACACGACGTCTGGATCAGTCATTATAAGTATATCTCCAGAGCTTCTGATTGCACCGGAATATCTAGCTTTTGCAGCTCGGCCGTTGCTCTGGCGAAAAACTTTGATATTTAGATCCGACAAGCCAAGAGCTTCTATCTCTTCACCGATATTCTCGTCTGGAGATCCATCATCTACTACAACAACTTCTAGCTGCTGAGGGTATTTCGCGTTAAAAGTGCTTGCCTGTATCGAAAGCAAACTCTGTTTGAGACGGAGAAAATTATTATATGCAGGGACAACGACAGAGCAAGTTTTTGTGATCGCGATATCGTGTTTTTCTGATTCATATGGATCAGAAATAAGTTCACAACCCGTTTTTTTTTGATATTCTATTTCCGCTGAAGTATAGTCATTATCAAAAAACTCCAAAGTTTCATACACGCTACGACCTTCCTGACGCATTTGTTCAGAAATGGCACGACGTTCACCAGAAATCTTCTCAAATTCAGTTTTTTTCTCGACTTGCGGATCTTTAATTACCTCAACTTCAGATCTTTCACTCACAATACTCCTCATTTTTATACATCAAGTATACCATGACAGGGGGAGGCGCCACAACGAGCTTGTTATTAAAAAAATCACTAATATCTTTACAGATGTTAGTGATTTTTTATGGCGGGATCGGCCGGACTCGAACCGGTGACCTCCACAGTGACAGTGTGGCGTTCTAACCAACTGAACTACGACCCCATATAATCAAATGAGATTGTATCAATTTTTACGAGAAAAATCAATATTCAGCTGGCAGACAGAGAAACTAACGTCTTCGCTTCTTTCCCTTACCTAATTTGATAAATTTTACATAGCCTAAAATCATAACAATTATGAGGCCAACCGTCACAAGTGCGAAGCGATACATACTATTATCACTCTCAAAACCACGAATTATAGCATAGAGCAAGGTTAGGAGCCCGCCAAGCAAGAAGCCATCGGTCACGATTGCTGTGTTCAGCAATAATGTCAGACTAAGTACGAGGAGCAGAACTGCAGCCACAACAGCGATCATTGAGACGTTTCTGCCATGAATTGCGGCTACTTTTTGATAATCAGCCATCTTTTTATCATAATCTTTTTGGATTTGTTTATCTTCTGCAGACATTTGAACAGGTGTTTTCTCGCTATACTGGAGCTCAATAGGGTATTCCGGTGCCTTTGGGCTGTTGTAAAAAGCTTCGATTCCGAGACCGACAAAAAAGGCAAGAATCACACCGAGAAAGAAAATGTACAGGAACTTTAACATAGCCCTCCTTTATTTATTTTCTATATTATACAACTTCTTGTAAAGAGCAGATACAAAATATTAGTTTTTTGCAATGATATACAGTGGATTATTTTGTCTAGAACTAGCTAAAGGGGATAAATGGCGACAACAGCCATAACGCCGTCTTGCATAATACCCTCTACCCGGACTTGCTGGCCAAGAAAAGAAGCAAACTCTATCGATGGGGAATTACTAATCAGGACAACATTATTTAAGGAAACTAGGGCAACGCCACTCGTAACTTGAGAATCGCGTAGCTCAAAGACATCGACATTTTTCGTGACAACTCCTCGAGCGATAGTAATACCTGATTCGATGGCGGTGTCTGCGTGATATCCATGCAATGATAAATACCTAACAAAAAAGCCTGCCGAGAGGCCAGTTACAAGGATCAAGCACAAAGTAACAACATCTTTTTTTCTCATGATTTTGGTATATTAAATGATTTTGGCAGTAAAAAATCTTCTTGTTGGTCAGGGTCAGTCAGACTAGGTTTGAAGAAACGATTTGCGGGATAATCAGGCACAACCACTTTTTTCCAATCAGTTTGAATGAGCTTGCGCGGATTTATCGCCCAAGTTCCGTCTTCAACATATCGACGTAGTTCAAAGTGGAGATGAGGATTTACTGTGCCAGTTCGGCCTACGGAACCGATAACCTCCCCTTTTTTTACGTTTTGGCCCTCGATTACATCTACTTCTGATAGATGACCGTAAACCGTCTCATACCCCTCGATGTGTCTTATTGAAACAGTCCGTCCGTAGAGCTCACCAGCAAAGTATACAATGCCATCAGCTGCTGCTACAACAGGAGTACCTTCTTTTGCGGAAAAATCTATGCCCTGATGACGGTTCTCTAGAGCAGGATATTTGTTGGCGTTGGTCTTGTTCAACTCAATAGCGCCAAACCAACCGTAGACAAACCATGTGTCACCGCTTCCAGCAACAAAGGCATTGTTTTTAGGGGTGAAGTTTGACCAACGCGATTCAACGTTGAATGGCAAGCTAAGAGTCAATGTTGTGGGTGAATTTGGCTTTTCTGCCTTAACTAGCAGCTTATTCGGAAAAAAGTAAGCAGCTGAAAAAGCTAAAATAAAAGTCACAACATACAAAGTATTTCTAAATAGTTTATTCATGATTGCTTCAATTATACGGCCAATAAAAATGGAAATCAAACTTTCCCAAAAAGCTATTAGAGACAATATTTCTAGCCTTGAAAAATGAGTGTAAAAGCTGGTAAGATTTGAGCTGACAATATTTAATAAAAAACAAATTTAATAGGAGTTCAGAATGAAAATTCAAAACATCATCGCGCGAGAGATTCTTGATTCACGTGGCAACCCAACAGTAGAAGTTGATTTAACACTCGAAGACGGCTCATTTGGCCGAGCTGCCGTTCCATCTGGTGCATCAACTGGTAGCTACGAAGCAGTAGAACTTCGTGATGGCGGATCTCGCTACGGTGGCAAAGGTGTTGAGACAGCGGTGAAAAATGCGAATACTGAACTAAAAAAAGCTCTTATAGGAATTGACTTTGATCAATCAACACTTGATAAGAAAATGATCGAGATTGATGGCACCGAAAATAAAGGCAGACTTGGCGCAAATGCAATTCTTGGCATCTCCCTCGCATTTTCTCATGCTGCAGCCAAAAGTAAAGGTATGAAATTGTATGAATATTTTGCTGAGATTGGTCAAACAGGCTACCCTGTTCGCCTGCCAGTACCGATGATGAACATCTTGAATGGAGGCAAACACGCTGAAAATTCAACAGACTTACAAGAATTTATGATCATGCCCGTTGGCGCACCAAGCTTCAAAGAAGCACTTCGATATGGTGCCGAGACATTCCACGCACTCAAGAAAATATTGGCTGCGCGAGGACTGAACACCTCGGTTGGCGACGAAGGCGGCTTTGCTCCATCGCTGCCAAATAATGAGGCTGCAATCGAAGTCATCCTTGAAGCAATCAAGGCAGCTGGCTACACCGCAGGCGAAGACATCATGATCGCAATCGATGGTGCAGCAACTGAGCTCTTCATTGACGGCAAATACGACCTTGCAACCGAAAATCGCAAGCTTACAAGCGTCGAAATGGTAGATTTCTACTCTGATTGGTGTGAGAAATACCCGATCATCTCTATTGAAGATGGCTTGGCTGAGGATGATTGGGAGGGTTACCAAATTATGACAGAAAAAATTGGCAGAAAGGTCCAAATTGTTGGCGACGACCTATTTGTGACTAATATCAAGCGACTTCAAACTGGTATTGATAAAAAAGCCACAAATTCAATCTTAATCAAGCTCAATCAAATCGGCACTGTCTCTGAGACAATTGATGCTATAAATATGGCCAAAAAAGCCGGGTTTACTTCTGTTGTCTCTCACCGCTCAGGCGAGACCGAAGACGCCACAATTTCAGACTTTGTTGTAGGACTCGGCACAGGACAGATCAAAACTGGCTCACTATGTCGATCAGAACGTGTCTGCAAGTACAATCAGCTCCTCCGCATCGAGGAAGAGCTTGGAGAAAAAGCTGTTTACCCAGGTCGCGATACCTTCAACATTTAATCTAAATCTAATTGAAATACTCTATGGCAAGTAGAAACAAGGTTCTTTTGATCGTGCTCGATGGCTGGGGACATCGAGAAGAACGAGAGCACAACGCGATAGCAGAGGCTGAGACGCCCTATTTTGACCACTTGTGGACAACTTATCCACATGCACTTCTGGAAGCCAGTGGCGAAGCGGTAGGTTTGCCTGAAGGCCAAATGGGTAACAGCGAAGTTGGCCACACCACAATTGGTGCTGGCAGAGTTATTTATACTGACTTTGTCAAAATCTCCAAATCGATCAGGGAGGGCACTTTTGGTCATAACGAGGCGATTATTACTCTTTTCGACCATATCAAGGAGCACAATTCGACCTTACATCTGCAAAGTTTGATCGGTCCTGGCGGTGTCCATAGTCACATCGACCACCTCTACGCGGCCCTACGAGCCGCTAAGGCAGCAGGGATTACGAAGGTGGCGATTCATGCCTTCTCAGATGGCCGCGATACCCCACCACAGAGTGGAGCCGGCTACCTTTCTGATCTTGAGTCCATGATCGAAGATCTTGGCATTGGCTTCATCGCTACGGTTACCGGCCGTTTCTATGCTATGGACCGCGACAACAACTGGGATCGCTTAAAGATCGCAGAAGACGCAATTTTTAAAGGAATTGGCGTTTCGAAAAAGATGAAGCCATCTGCAGCCTTGCATGAGCTTTATCGCGAAGATATTGTCGACGAGCACATCAAACCGATCATCTTTCTTGATCAAGACGATAAAAGTTGGCAAATAGAGCCAAATGATGGCATTTTTATGCTAAATTTCCGTTCAGATCGTGCTCGAATGCTTGCAAAAAATTTGATAGAGAAACAAGAAGAAATGAATCTAGCGATTGTAACCATGACAGAATATGACAAGAAATTTAATTCTCTGGTCGCTTTTATGCCTGAAGAAGCGGAAACAACTCTTGCGCAAGAGATAGCTGAATCTGAGCTAACTCAAGAACATATCGCCGAAACGGAAAAGTTTGCACATGCAACATACTTTCTAAATGGTGGAGAAGAAACACCGCACCGACACGAGAAGCATACTCTCGTCAAAAGCCGAAAAGATGTGGACACTCACGACTTAGCGCCGGAAATGAAGGCTGCTGAAATCACTGAGAAAACGCTTGAGAGCATAAAGGATGGTACGGATTTAATTTTTGTTAACTACGCAAACCCAGATATGGTCGGCCACACCGCCAACAAAGATGCGTTACTTCAGGCAATCAGCTTCGTTGATCAGCAACTCAAACAGGTGACTGATGCTGCGCTAGAAAATAGCTATGCTGTACTCGTGACTGCAGACCACGGAAATGCTGAAATATATTTTGACAAAACAAATAATGAGAAGCATACCGCACACACGATAGATCCTGTGCCCCTCATTTTGGTTTCGAACAAAATCCAAGTCAAGAAGATCGACTCTGGCAGTCTACGCGATATTGCACCAACTATACTTAGTATCCTAGATCTAAAAGTTCCCGACACCATGACAGGACAAAACTTAATTAAAAAATAGAGCCACTCGGCTCTATTTTTTAATATTTGTATATTTATCTGATTTCGTTTTCTTGGCGTGTTGGCTGTTCGTCCGCACTTCCAACCCAGCTCCATACGCTCCAAAGTGCGAGCACAATAGCGGCGATTGCCAAGACAAAAATCAGGGTCTTTTTGGTATTATACCGCATAGAACTTCAAGATAAGACTTTTCTTCTTTATGCTATCGATCCAATCAGTAAATTTCTCCTCGATCGAACCACTTTTTGATTCGACTAGAATAAGATGCCAGCCGTATTCAGTTCGAACAGGGGCAGACACTTGGCCTGCTTTAGCAGAAAAAGCTGCATCGGAGAAAGCATCTACCATTTCACCTTTAGCAAATGGAGCTAGTAATCCACCATTTGTAGCACTGGAGGTATCTTCTGAATATTTCTTGGCCGCATCAGCAAAGCTTAGCCCGGCACTAATCTCAGCGGCAATCGCATCGATCTTGGTTTTGGCAGCGGCTACGGCATCTGGAGTTGCTGAACTATCAGCGAGAATCAATATATGACTTGCAGTTACACGAGTGATCACAGCTTTGTCCAAGCCTTCACGGACAAGACGAACGTGCACGAGTTTGCGGAACTGTTTTGGTGTAAGTCCGTACATATCAGTCAAAGCTTTCTCAAATTTGTCTTGGCCACCGGCACCTTCAATGATCGCATTGATTGCAGCATCCTCATCAGCCTTTGTCACTTTGACATGGTGAATGATTGCTTCGTAGTTGACTATTTTGTTAGAGACCAAATCATCATAAATCTGCTGATCAATCTGAGTATAATCCTCGATGCCTGCTTGCGCATAATTGTAGTAATGATGAACGTAGCCAACCTCATGAGTAAGCTCAGCATAGGTGACCGCATCATAGTTAACAAGTGTGACTGGATATGGAACTACTTTTGCAACTGCTTTCACATCAGCATCTTTTGACCTGTAACCGTAGATAAGCACCGCAAAATAGGTTATAGCGATCATGATGATGATTGCAACAACATTTAAAGTTTTCACAAAAACCTTGAAACCAGAGCTTTCTGAAAGGTTTTCACAATATTCGCGTGAACTTTTATGAATGTCTTTTGTCTTTGATGCCAAATTCTTCGTGGCAGCGTGCACTTTTGATAAATCAACCTTCTTGATTTTCAAACCAGCAAGATTTACTTTTTTAATATCCATTTTTACTCCTGATCTTAATTAGATAGATTATAGTTCAATAAATTATTCTAGACAAGGCCACCCCAGCTAGAGGTCAGATAAACAAGGACGATAGCGACAAAAGTAAAAACAACATAAGTGATAAAGCTATTGTCGGTGTGCTTCGCAAGAATCGTATAACAAAAACCAACAAAAAGGTAGCAAATCGCCGAAATAATAAGGCTTTGACTGATCGGATTAATCAAAAAATAGCTTAAAATCAGGAATGCTTCAAGAACAATTAACGAAAAAAGTACTAGATAAATTGTCCTTTTCTTGCCCAAAATTCCAATGCGGTGCTCGGTGTAGGAAAAAAGATAGCCAAAGATGAGCAAAATCGCAAGCATCACAATCCAAACTGGTAGCGCGAGCTGAAAGAGAAATATGTAAAGAGCATAAGAAACAATGAAGGACATCAGGATCAATATAAAAATTGCAGAGCTCTCCCGCCAAATTGAAACAAGGCCGACTAAGGAGATTATGGAAATAAGGACAATCAGGGTTGTGACCCCACTGTTCTGTAAATAAAAAGTAAGAAATCCCCAAGCCAAAATCAGTGTAAGAATAATTTTTCGGACGACTGGATTGTGAAAAAAGGTCATGTAGCCTACTTTTCAGACAGTGCTTTGTAGTCGCTGCCAATAATTAATTGAAGGTCTGGCCCTTCAGCGGATGATTTTGTTTTTAAAACAACACTACAATTATACTTGGCCATAAGCAAAGCAATTGCTTCTTTCTTGGCGTTGTTTGAATAATCATAAATTACGGTTTTATCGACAACTTCTTTGCTATTGCCGACCGATGTGATTGTCAGTGTTTTTTCCAATTGTAGATCCTTCGAAACTGTTGAGGCTAGGCCAACGGTTTTAGTACTGTTCAGAATCTCAAGCTTAGCCGGCGTTTCAACTTTGACAACTGTCGAGCCCGAAGTCAAGCCAACAGAAAAGATGTTCTTTAGCTCCTCTTGGATGTGAAGGAAATTGCCATCTTTTGGCTTCAAATAGTAAAGCTTATCCGTAGGATCAGTGAAATCGATCAAATCACCATCAGGACTGTTTGATAAGACTTTTGAAATCGTATTTTCGCTTGAAATATCACCCATGGCGCTAATGACTGCTTTTAGCTCAGCTGGCGACAAATCGGTTCTGACGCTATCGCTAAGTGCGCTTATGATATCTAACAACTTTTTTGGATTAGCTATCAAGCCAGATTTCATGGCTTTATCTTTGATTGCAGATATGATTTTCTGTTGTCTAGCCGCGCGATCGAAATCAGAAGTTGATTCACGAGAGCGTGCATACTTTAGCGCAGTTTTACCATCAAAATGCTGATCACCAGCCGCTACCTTGAAAGTGACGAAATCAACCATGTTGTCGGCAGGGAAATTTTTGTCAACTATCGCTTTGTCGACATGTACGTCAATGCCACCGAGCTGATCGATGATTTTCTCAAAGCCTGTAAATTCAACAGTTGCAGTGTAGTGGATTGGCATGTTCAGAGTTTTGGAAATAGTATCAGCGGACAATTTCGCTCCAGCAGCAAGTGCTTCATCCTTGCACTTTGCGGCATTTTTCGTATTACAATTTTTCGTCATGTATGCGTTGTAACCATCGGCAAAAGCTGCGTTGATCTTCTGATTTCCGTAGCCAGCAATTGAAACCTGCAGATCACGAGGAATTGAGATCATGGCCGCTTTCTTATCGGCTTTTTTCACGCTCAGGATTATGATTGAGTCGGAGAGCGTACCGCCTGGATGATTTGTTCCACCCATTCCCAAAAACAAAATATTAGTACGTCCATCAGTTTCCTTGAGATCCTGCTGACCGTATAAAGTTTTTAGTATTCCCGTGCCAGTGATTCCATTTTGAAAAATTTTCGAACCAGAGAACATCGCGCTAGCGAGAAAGTAGGCAAGAGCAATGATGATTACGCCAAGAGAGATAAATGTAATTTTTCCGGCTTTAGTCTTGTAAAAACGAGTCTTCTTTGGTGTCTGAGACATATCTTTAGGTTCCATTATTTGATCCATAGTAATTCTGAGATTAGTTTAGCAAATTAGTTAGTTACAGTCTAGCTTTTGGCTTAGTAATAAGCGGTTCACGCTCGTAATATGGTATTGCGGGTGCTCCAAAAGAACCCTCTTTGAGCCCGATAAAATTAATGCACTCACCTATTTTATACCCTAAAATCGGAATATTCAAAGAGAACGCCATCGAATTTGCTATAGTTACGCCAACTCGAACTCCTGTGTAAGAGCCAGGGCCAATGCAAACAACGATTCCGCGAATAGAGTGTAGTTTTTCACCAACAATTTCATCAATCCAAGAAAGCATAATTTCTGACTCATTTCGAGCCATCGTCTTCTCATGCTTATCAGTAATCTGAAATTTTTCATCCAAAATTTCAATTACATTTTCATTGCTAGTTGTATCTATTTTCAAATACATCTCTAAGCTACTTCCGTTATTTTACGTTCTGTCTCTGAAATATATTCAAACTCTAGGAGTTGAACTTTATTTTTCAAGATTGAAATGACAGTCTCTGGCCATTCAACCACAATAAGATTTTTTGAATCATCAAGAAACTCGAAGAAACCAATCGACTCCAAGTCTTCTGGTGATGATAATCGATAGCAATCGATATGAATAAGCTGATTAAATCTGTCTGACTTTAATATTGGATATTTTTTTAAGATCACAAATGTAGGACTAGTCACGATCTTTTCGACGCCAAGAGCAGCTGCCAAATATTTCGTAAAAGTCGTTTTGCCACTACCCAAGTCCCCTTTCAACGCCAAAATCTGACCAGGTTTTACCATCTTGGCAAAGTTCTCGGCAAATTCTTTTGTTTCTTCTTCGTTGTGAGAAATAAATTCCATATTATAAAGAGTAATGACGAAATAATTAATACTACTTTTTCATCTCCGCCCGCGACAGGCAAAATGCCCGATCCCGTGTAGTCTGAAGTTGAAATTGTAACATCTTCCGCCCTAAATGGCAATATTCTGTACTCATTTTTGTATAAAGAAACGATCCCGGCGACCTTGAAGATATCACCGACTTTCATCGGAGGCTTATCGATACCGGTCGATTCACGAATTAAAATCTTAATCTCCGTGGCACTTACCAGATCTGCCACATAGAATGTGTCGCCAGAAGTTTTTGAAATTCGACCTTGAATTTGGACATATTGATCCGTGTATCTCTCGCCGATATCTGATATCGATAGCAATATTGGGGAAACAGGAATTTCGCCAGACTTCAGATTCACAGCGCTACTTGAGCTAATCTTTATTCGATTAGCCGCCGTGAGTGAGCCAGAGACGCTGACCGAATCACCCTGTTTCAGCTCTGGAAATTCACCATAGTAATTGTATATTTCATAACCCTTTGACCCAGTAGACAGATAGAATATCTGATCAGAAAGAACACCCGGCCATGCCGTCACTCTCCCGTCAACTGTTGTGGCGCCATTTGTGCTAGCGATGCTGGCAGATGAAGGACTGGATCCTGAGCTAATAGCAACGACAGCTTCCTTGTATTGATTTTCATTTCCCGGTGTCGGCTGCGCTGTCCATCTCCAGCTTCCATCAAATAGCGCATATCCGAGATCTTTCTTCGCTTTATCATAGGTCACAGACGATTTGAGATCTCCATTTGGATCAAGAAGACGAGCACTGTCGGTGTCGTTATTTAAGAATATTCCGGTCATACTATGATAAAATGCCAGATAACCGTTTGGCTCAATCCGAACTCCTTTCGGTATAGTGTAGCCACTGCTACCGCCCTCCTCATCATCAACAACCCAGCCACTTAGATCAACGGCGATGGCGGTTTTATTATGAAGCTCAATAAATTCTTCTCTTGATTCATCAGCAGGATATGCCAAAACCTCAGAGAGCTCAACGCTATCCAAGTAAGTGGGCTTTTCATACTTTGCAAATGGGGACGGCACAGGAATCTCAACAAAATCAACTGAACAATCATCGGAATCGAATCCAAGAATCTTTCGTTCAAGCGAATGACCAGTTTTGACAACTTTGCTTGAAATGATACCCGGGTAAGCTGAGTTGCCCCACGCTATAGAATCTATTTCGGCTCCTGCAGGGTCCAAAAGTACCACATAGTCACCATCGTTTGAGAGATTAATTGTCATTGCCTCTATACTAGGATCAAGATCATACAAAGTATGAAAACCTGCGGTATTTCTGGCAATAACAAAAAATGATTTGGCCTTTATTGTTCCGGAGACAATGATGAAAGGAGCAGGCTCATTTGATTTGAGTTCATACCCCGATAAATCGAGATCTAGATCAGTCGGATTGTACAGCTCGATCCATTCCTCTTTGGAGTCAGTTCCAACAGTATCATAATAGACTTCGTTGATCTGCAAACCAGCCGTTGCAGCATGGACAGAAAAATTCGGACTTAGACTACAAAACAGAGCCACCAGCAGAATCAGGACATAAACCTTCTTCATGCACCCTCCGATTTATACGTCAGATAATTATCATTGCATCGCCGTACGAGTAAAAGCGATATTCATTCTTAATAGCTTCTTGATAAGCTGCTTTGATGTTGTCGGAACCGGCAAATGCAGATACAAGCATGATTAGAGTTGATTTTGGCAAGTGAAAATTTGTAACAATCCCATCAACAATCTTAAACTTGTAGCCCGGATAAATATAAATGTCCGTCCAGCCTGAAATTGTACTTGCAGAAGATTCATTCAACGAACCAAGGATCTTTTCATCAGAAAAAACATACTCCAACACTCGTGTCGACGTTGTCCCAACGGTAACGATTCGGTGGCCAGTCTTCTTGGCTAAAATCAGTTTTCGGACAACATCCTTTTGGATTGAGAAGAACTCGCGATGAATTTGATGCTTTGTAATGTCATCGACTTTGACTGGTGCAAAAGTTCCAAGCCCAACATGAAGCGTCAGTTCCTCGACGTCAACGCCACGCTCGCGAAGATCAGAAAAAACTTTTTCAGTAAAATGAAGCCCAGCAGTAGGTGCAGCAACACTTCCGCGCTCCTTGGCATAGACGGTCTGATAATTTTCTTTGTCTGCCTTCTTACGAATATCGCTAACATCTCGTTTACTCTCAATATATGGAGGAATTGGCACGTTGCCGATCTTTTCGACTTCATCAAAAAAAGGTTCGCAATCGAGATTGAATTTTACCGTATAACAATTATCATTTTGCGCGTTGACGACGCATTCGAGCAAAGAGCCGTCAAAAACGATTGTTGCCCCAATTTTCAAACCTTTACCAAGGACTTCCCACTCGCCGTCAATGAGTTCGTGATTTAGTAATATTTCGACTTTTCCGCCAGTTTCCTTCTTTTGCCCTACAAGTCTGGCCGGGTAAACCTTGGAATTATTCAGGACCAAAATATCTCCCGCCCGGAGATATTTGCTTAGATTAAAAAACTTATCATGCACAATTTTGTGGTTAACTTTATCAAGAATCAAAAGTCTAGATTCGTCTCTTGGTTCAGCGGGGTAATCGGCTATCAGTTTTTCTGGCAGTTCGTAATCGAAATCAGAAAGATTCATCCATTTCCTTATTTTAAATCAACTTCTTTCCCCTCGGTTAGTTCACCCTCTTCTATTTCGTTATTATTCAAATCAACCTTTTGCGGTGCGACGGCTGGAGCTTCGCCACTCTTCGATACCACCTTAGCCTCAGTTGGTGCTGCATCCCTACTGGCAACAAATGAGCCTGGTGCAGGCACCGTTAGATTTGACTGTACAAGTCCGCCACTTTTTAGCCTATCTGCCATAGTCGTCTGACTGAGCAGCTCTCTGGCCTGAGATTCAATATCATCAATGTCCATGCCCCGATCAGGCTCAGCCTGCTTACTGATATCGGCTGCCTCTGGAGCTGGAGCACCCTCCTCGGTCAATGGCTCAATATGGGCTTCATGAAGATTAATGATCTGCTTTGCAACTGTATAAGGATTTGGTATTGCCGAAAAAATAAAATTTTCTCGCTCCCCTGCTGTTTGAATATTTACATCGCCAAAGTGTAATAGCGTTGCAAAAATCCCCTTAACCTGCGCATTCACGTCCTGAACTTGATGAAGATGTAGCTCAGAAATTTTGCGATTAAATAATCCTGCTTGGTCAATATCCACAATCCGATGATCTGTGACGATATAAACATCAAGATAATAGCTAATAAAGCCAATAAGCTGGACAGACAAAATAAACATTGTATAGATCGTAAGGCCGCCGATGATCAGAGTACCAGTCTCATATGGAATATCAGCAGAATTCGCGGACCAATACATGAAAACTGCAATAATTGGCAAAATCATCAGTATTCCAGTAATCGCAAAAGGAATATAATTCCACCAATGTTTGCGGACTAGCAAAAATACTTTCTCGCCCTTTTCCTGACTTGGAAAGTACTTGTCTTGTGTTGGCATTTATCCTCCAAAAGCTCTAAAGCTGATAATGACGACGGAGGTAACAACTACCGCCAAGGAAACAACAGAATATATAACAATAATGATTTTTGAAAGATCGCCAGAGTACCCAAATCTCCATAAATGGTAAATACCCGCTACGCTAAAAATAATGAAAGCTAAAATAAAAGCAGTATAAAAACCAACGTATACACTATTCATTACTCAAGTCTCCTTTCTTTTTTCGACTCAGCACAGCCACAAAATGACGATACATAGACTGAGTGATTTCTTGCATAATTTCGCCCCATCCAAAATCCTTTGCGAAAATCTTGATAATAAAAATTTAGGTTATAATCCAGAGCTTTCTCATTTGCCACCTCGATAATCTCATCATGATTCTTGTATGGTGAGCAAAGCATTGACGTCGTAAAAAAGCTGGCTTTCATCTTTTTCGCTTGTTCGATCATCCTCTGTATCAACAAAGAGTTACATAATTGGCAACGTCTTCGCTGGTAACGATCATGATCAGAAATATATTTCAGTGACTCTTTGTCCTTGTATGGAGCAATCGAATTAGTAAATTCCGCAATTTCATGCTCAGGGATTATTAGCTTAATCTCGTTCTCTTCGCAATATTTCTCAAGGTCCCATAGTCTCTTCGCATACTCTTCCAAGCTATCAATCTGTGGATTATAAAACCAAGCAATAGGTGTGAATCCCGCCTTTGTGAGCTCAGAAAAAACGTGGCTAGCGCAAGCCGTGCAACAGGTATGGACCAAGATTTTTTTGTTTTCAGACACCATGTAGTTATTAAAAAAGAGTCGTTTGATTTCTCGAGTCTTTAATCGCCAAATGTTTATATGCCGAACTTGTAATTATTCTACCACGATTTGTTCGATTGATAAAGCCGAGCTGAAGTAGGTAGGGCTCAATCACATCTTCAATTGTATCACGATCTTCAGATAGCGCTGCTGAGATAGTTTCGAGGCCCACTGGTCCGCCAGCAAATTTCTCGATAATCATCATCAGATAATCTCTGTCAGTACGATCTAGGCCGATCGTATCAATATTAAGCTTTGAAATTGCATCTTCGGCAATTTGCTTATCAACTTTGCCCGAGTGCTTAAACTCAGCAAAATCACGAACTCGCTTCAGGATCCTGTTGGCAATTCGCGGAGTTTTGCGTGATCTAGTAGCGATCTCCGTCATCCCACCATCGTCAATTTCGATATTTAAGATACGAGCTGAGCGATCAATGATTTGAGAAAGCTCTGCTTCACTGTAGAATTCTAGACGATGGACCACAGCAAAGCGATCGCGAAGTGGCGAAGAAAGCGCCCCAAACTTGGTCGTCGCGCCGACAAAGGTGAAGTGTGGTAAGTTTATCCGCATGCTCTTGGCCGATGGACCTTTACCGAGAATAATATCAACAGCGTAGTCTTCCATCGCCGAGTACAAAACTTCCTCTAAATTTCTATTTAGTCTGTGAATTTCATCAATAAATAAGACATCCCCTTCACTCAGATTAGTAAGAAGAGAGACCAAGTCCCCTGCTCGCTGAATAGCTGGTCCCGAAGTAATGCGCAGATTGGTGCCAAGCTCGTTCGCGATGATATGGGCAAGCGTCGTTTTTCCTAGTCCTGGAGGACCATATAGCAAAATATGCTCGACTGGCTCACCACGTTTCTTGGCTGCCCCAAGAAAAATCTCGAGATTTTCACGGATTTCAATTTGCCCGACATAGTCCGTCAGCTTCTTTGGTCGCAGAGAATTGTCGAGATTATCGTCTTCCTCAATCTCGTTCACCGTACTCAAGCTCTCAATATTTTCCGTCGCCAAATCAACCTCAAAATTCTCATCTTTGTTTGATTTCGGAGCTTTTTTCTTGTAGTTGGTGTTCGCCATAGGGCAATTATATCAAAAAGAGTTCACAATACTAGCCTTGGGTACAAATACCAAAAAATCCCCTTGCGAGGATTGATTGGTCAAATGATTAATTGTTTACTGAACAAATGCAAAAGTTGATAATATTTTTCTGTCGACAGCCATATTTGCCTTCATCTCGTCTTCATGATCTTTTGCGCCAATGTATCTTAATTGCGCGCGATAGAGATTGGTGCCATTTACAAAGAAATAATCCTCGGTATATTCAACACCCTCCTTATTCTGCTCAACATAATATGATGCAAGCCTAGAGTAACCAAGTACATCTCCGACTGTTACAGACTTAAAAACTGTATTAGATATTTTTTGAAATTTCGAGGACGGAACTAAAGCACGAATCATTCCTAATGGATCAGTCTCACCCGCAGGAAGATTAAAATCAAAAATCATACCACCTAATTTTATCTCAATAGCGTTTGTTGTAGTTTTTTGATCGAGATACAAACTATTTAGATTCAACCCATCGTTGTCAGTCCTTGTAGCACAGAGCTGATCGTACTTGGTAGCGCCCACTCCACATTCAAACTCGACATTATATTCTGCGGGAGCGTCGACTGTATAGCCATATTTCTGATTAAAATAGTTTTTCCAACCAGCTATTGGATCAGCAGCCGTTGTTCCACTCGTCACCGCTATTCCACTAGTCGCAGCTTCATCTGCAAGTCTCTGATTTAGAGTGTCGAGCTCTGTTTGTAACTTATCCTTGTCCTTCTTTGCATGGCTATCGATCAGATACCAAGTTCCGCCGCCAACAATCGCTGCTGTCGCCACCGCAGTGATGACAATAATCCAGATTCTTTTCATTTTCCCTCGCAAGTTATTAATTTAAATTTCATTTATTTTACGGTGCTTCCAGTAGTGACTTGATTCAGCTCATTTACCTGCTTGCCTAGATCATTTACCTGCTTTTCGAGATCCTTTGTGAGTCGGCCAGAATATTGGTTCATCAAATATTGAGTCCCAAAGCCAAAAACAGCCGCCGTGATAGCGATGGTAATCAAAATTATTACAGTAGATCTCATTTTCCCTCCTAGCTAATAACAGACAATATATTAATTATACACGAAAATAGATATGCGAAATATACAAAATTATTTTGCCAAGTTTTTGAGGCAACACTTCATCTTGTCTTCGAGAGTTTCGGCAGTAGACGGGATTTTGCCAATCACAGACATGATTTCTGCCTGTTTGTAGCCAAGAGATTGTAGCGCTTCAGTCAGGTCTTCGCTTGCCGAGTCGCCAGAAAGAATATTGACGCTTCTATCTCCAGAAAGCTTAGATTTGAGATCAAGAATTATCTTGGCAGCTGCTTTCTTGCCGATGCCAGAGATCGCGGTAAAGAAACCGAGATTGTCAGAGATGATCGCGCGCACGATCTCATCTGCCTTGCCTGAGCTCATGATCGCCATTCCCGCCTTCGGGCCGACACCATTTACCGAGATCAATCTTTCGAAAAGCTCCAGCTCTTCATAGGAAATAAAGCCATAAAGATCATCGGCATCTTCGCGGATATGTTCGTGAACAAAAAGCTCGATCGGCTCCTGCAGATCGACAATGTTTGGCTTGATCTCAATCTGTGGGCTGACGATCACCTTGTGACCGACGCCGCCAGTCTCAACGATC
Organism: Candidatus Berkelbacteria bacterium; assembly: GCA_037140515.1. Classification (GTDB taxonomy): domain Bacteria; phylum Patescibacteriota; class UBA1384; order XYA2-FULL-43-10; family 1-14-0-10-43-13; genus ELA241. The sequence goes on from JBAXEI010000004.1 coordinate 30,653, forward strand.
AAGACGCCCCATCGAGCCAAAACAACTTTTCCTTTTAGATATGAAATCATTGAAATTATTAAAGTTTAATTTTTTCTAGCTCAGCGAGACAGGCTTCTAGTAAGTGCGAAATTTCATCTTTTGTCATATGACCGCTACGATATATTTCTGATTTATCATTCTTGATCATGATATTTAGATTACAGATAGTGTCTGCCAAATAGTAGAAGACGTAAAAATGGAAAAATGGCAATTCTTTAGCAGCTATATTAAGTTTTTCAACGAATCTCTTCTGCCATTCGGGATAAAGAATACTGCACACATACACGTCTGCAAAGTCACGCCAACGGCTGTCGTAGCAAGAAAGTTCCCAATCAATGATGCCAGTGACTTTGTCATCCTGATAAATAATATTGCCCGGATTCATATCAGCATGAGAAAGTCCGATATTTTCTTTCAAATAGCCTTCCAGATTGCTGTTCGCAAAGCTCTTCCATTTATCTAGTACAGTAAAATCATTGTTTGGCCACTCTGCTTTGAAATGATCATATCTTTTGTTATAAAAATCAAAGGCTTTGTAGGGGCGCTCTGTAAGGCTCGGCTTTGCCGCAAAGAATGCGTCAAAAATCGGAACTAACTTGGCAGGATCAATTTTGTCTATAAAATCCTGAGTGAACTTAAAGGAAGTACCTGCCTTATCGCCAGGGACAAGAGTTTGAATAATCCAAAGTTTCTCTGCGCTACAGTCCAGCACTCGAGGCTGATGAGATGACCCAACGGACTCTAGAGCTCTCAGGATTGATATCTCGTTAGCAAAGTTTATGTAGTCTCCTGGATTGACCTTCAGCACATATCGTACCGTAATGTCTTGTCCGCCTAGCTTACCTCGGATAACTGCCCGATGGTATTTTTGTTCGGCCTGTTTTCGAACGTCAAGAATATCGTATCCACTTAGATCTTTTCTTGATTTCAAAAAATTCTCTACTTCTGCTATCTTTTCAGACAACTCATCCATTGTAACCCCAAGATTATATTTAATAATTATCTACTAATTACCTTTGCTACTTCCGCAAAACCAGCTTGACCAACTTTTTCAATGTTACGAATATTTGAAGGCAATACTTCGGGAACTTTTGTCGAGCCACTCAGCAGAAAACCCTTGTCACATACCTGCAAAAAACTGACATCGTTTGGAGCATCGCCGACACCGTATGTAATTATTCCGGGTGCAATTTGCTTTACGATATTAATAAATAATTTTACTGCCGATCCCTTGTCCTGCTTGATTGAGATATGAGCGAAACGACCACCACGATGATAGTGAAGACCGTGATCAGTGATTATCTGCTTCGCAAAATCATAGTCTGCATCCAGACCGTTTTCGATATAAAATGGCTCGTCGCAATCTCGTTTTTTTGACAGCGCAGCCTGCTCAAGAGTCAGACCTGTCAGCTCGGATAGTGCTTGATCGGAAAAATCTCCAAAGCCATAAACTATCTTTCCTATCCTTGGTTCAACCTCTTTTTTTAAAACACTTCGGAGGCTAGAATAGTCAGCACGGCCAAAGCTCAGGATAATGTAGCCTAAATAGTCTTTTCTCGAGACCTCATCATATTTGTCTAGATCTACCTGATCAGCAACCTCCTCTGACAAATATATTGCAGCACCATTCTCAACAATAAATGATAATTTTCTTTTCAAACCCTTTTCTTTGAGAGCAGAAAAAAGGGCAAAAACCTCTGCTGCTGTCTTGCTTGTTACAAAAACCACTTCGTTGCCTTGCTCAAGAAAGGTGTTCAGAGCTTCATATGATCTCTCAAACGAGTAATCATGATGGTCAAGAAAGGTCCCATCTAGGTCGCTAAAAAGTATTTTCGAAGTTAAATTATTCATGCAACTTCGCCTTATCAATCGGCCAGCGGGGCTTACGATCAGCAAATTTCTCCCGATATTCTGCAACTTCATTGATCGCAGGTAGCTGAGATTCTAGGATTTTGATACTTTTGAAAGTATAGATATCATCCTCAGACACAGGCTCATCAAGCAAACGCACCTTACCATGTATGTGAAGGCGATTGAAAACAGCTTGCATGATACCAAAGGATAGCTTACTCAAGCTCGCAAGCGACTGATTTCGATGAACACGAATCTTCAGATCAGACTGAGCAATGATGTCCAAACCATATTTTGTATAAATATCGATCATCATACATGTTTCAAGCGCATAATTGATACAAAAAGGAATAGACTCGAGAACTTCTCGTCGACCAGCGTACTCCCCTGAAAGCGGCTGAATAAGTTTGGATAGCTCAGGATAGAAAGTATTCAGAAGTGGTCTAACAGTAAGCTCAGTGACACGTCCCCCACCGCTGCTGTTCAGACTATCACCAAGTTGTAGAGGTCTTCGGTAGAAACCCTTCACAAAGCCAATCTCATCGTTCGTGAGAAGCGGACCGAGCAAGCCATAGATAAATCTCGGATCGAAATTTCGAATGTCTGTATCAACCCAACAAATAATATCCGATTTGACGATAAAGAGACTTTTCCAAAGGTTATCGCCCTTACCCCAACCACCAGCGCTCCTATCTGTCGAGATAGGCACGTCCTTTGTTTGATATATTGGGACTCCAAGTTTTTCTACGATATCAATCGTACCATCAGTAGAACCGCTATCAATAACGATAAACTCGTCAATCAATTTATTTTTTGTAATAAAATTTTCCTTGATCATTTCGACAATGTAGCCGATGGTTTCAGCTTCATTTTTTGTTGGGAGAGCTACAGCAATCGTTAGCTTCTTCTGCTCTTTCAATTTAACAAGCTTGGCAATGTGCGAAAACGTACTGTAATGGAAAGTATTTCGCTTGAACCAGTCAAGATTAGATTCTTTGATACGAAGCCATCTCTTTAGCATATATGGCAGCTGAACTCGGAACTCTGCTGCGATTTTCTGCGTATGTTCCTCTGCTTGTGCGGAAGTCATATCTTTCACCTCCAGAGAATACCCGGCGACTCGACCATAATAGAGAACAGTGAATACACTCATCAGCTCATCTTTGCTGATTGGACTTTGATTATATTTCACTGCGAAATCAAAAACCATTTTCACCCAAAATTTGATCGGAAATGCAAACGTTGCAGGCTTCTGATTTGCGATTCGGTACAGCTCCTCAAAGTCCTCTTTCAACAACAAATCAAGATAAACCTTCCGATATCTTTTGATACCCCGACGAAATTCATGAATAAGGTTGTTCGTATTTATTTTTATCGGAGGGACATCAAGTGTAATGGGCATATTGACGATTGGTACTGGATGGATTCTTTTTCCCTTTTTCCAGACATCCTGATATTGCCCAACAAGTTCAAAAACAACACTAGCAACCTGAGAAAGCATCGGCCCTAGGCCTCTAGGATCCTTCGGGTCATGAATTTTTGCTCCAAGATTTGCTTGGCCAATCTTGAACCCCTCACAAATCGCCGTTGTGGTTAAGAAAATATCGATTCCGTACTTCGCCACATTTGTTTCCCAAACATCTTTTGCCAAAATCGTTTCAGCGTATCGGAGAGAAAATGCAAAATCGCCACCAATTGGCTGGTGTATGTCCCCACCAAAAAGAGAATTTGTCATTGGGTAAACTAAATTTCTGGTAATAGTACCATCGTATTTATCACGAAGATAGTTTGGGGAAATATAGTGATACTCCTCATGAACAACAGGGTCCAACAAGTATTTTGCCCATTCTGGCGTAACACTTCTGATATCGGCGTCAATGATCATGCCAGCGCCCGCTTGTTCAGCAACAATCTGCTTCAATATTTCTCTTATCGCATCCCCTTTGCCAGAAATGACAACATGCTCGATAGAGATTTTATCAACATTCGCTGGCGTTTCGACAGCGTTAAAGTTTTTGACAGTGTCGTCTATCGAACCTCCATCAGAATTCGCAATTGCACAATTCAGGTCGGGGAAATATTTCCCAAGCCCTTGTGCGATTTGGTCAACAACAAATCCGATAGTTTTAGCGTTATTATAGCTAGGAATTCCTATCAAGATGTCATATTTTTTGCTTTGCATTTGTTGCCTTGTTTTCTATATTAAACTATCATTTCATAATACAATTTTTCATAGCCGTCAATCATTTTGTCTAGGCTGAAATTATTATCCACCCAAACTCTGCACTCACGTCTAGAAATCTTATCGATATCCTTCAGGCGAAGTGCAGCTTCCTGCCAGTCTTTTACAACATAGCCGCTCACACCGTCGCTGACAACCTCCGGCATAGCACCTCGTCTTGTAGTGATAACTGGCGTGCCGCAGGCCATGGCCTCAACAGGCACCAAGCCATATGGCTCATCCCAATTTATCAAATTGAGCAGAGCCTTTGCATCTCCTAGAAGCTTTGATTTTGCCTGATCATCAACTTCACCAATAAACTTCACTTTTTCACCATCAATTAAAGGTTTGATTTGCTGCTGATAATACTCCTCGTCTTCCTTGTTTATTTTTCCAGCAAGGATTATATTTTCACCAGCTTCTTTCGCTGCAAGAATGGACTCTTTGGTGCCTTTGATATAAGAAATTCTGCCGAGCCAGACAACATAATCAGATTTTGGCTTCTCATTGCAATAATACAATGAAGTATCTACGCCATTGTGTATTACCGTTGCATTTGCCATGTTTGAAACTTGCTTCTGATTTTCAGATATAGCAACGTATTCCACGTTATTACACAGATCAAAAAGCTCCTTCATTTCTTTTGCAACCTCCAAATGGAGAGTATGAACCATCGGCGTTTTGATAACTTGACTCAGGATCAGAGGCTCATAAAAAGTATGATCATGTATTACGTCAAAATCTCCGTGCATGTCGAGAAGTTTTTTGAGCATCAGATAATTATATGCCTGCGGTCTCTTGACCGTAGTATCGCGGAATAGCGCAACTGGGCAAACCGAAACCAAAGGAAATTCCTTTGTGGAGTCGCCTGATGCGAATAAAGTAACTTCGTGACCACGCTTCGAAAGACCTTCGAGCAAATTATAAACAATTCTTTCAATTCCACCGTATAGTTTCGGTGGAACTGATTCCCAAAGTGGTGCGTATTGGGCTATCCTAAGCTTTTTCATTTTTTATACCTGCCATTTTTTTATAAACTGCTTCATAATTATCCACCATTTTCTCAATGGAAAATTTCTCTTCAACAAATTTGCGACATTTGGCTCGATCAATTTGGCTGATTTTTCCAACCGCTTCGATCGCACTTTCAGGCGAACCATCAGTAATGAAACCGTTTAAGCCATCCTCTACTAGCTCAGGGAAGGCGCCACGTGGATTTACGATCACAGGTGTACCACAAGCATTTGCCTCTGGTACCACTAAGCCAAAAGGCTCATCCCAATTAATCAAAGAGACGAGAGCTTTTGCATTTTTCAATAGCTCAACCTTCTGTTTGAAATCTACCTCGCCAATATAAACTATTTTCTCATTATCGATTTTTGGCTCAACGTATTTTTTGAAATATTCTTCGTCCTCGATTTTCGCGGCCATGACCAACTTTTCGCCAGTCGCAAGAGCAAGGTCAATCGCCTCTCTCGCACCTTTGATATTATCAAAACGGCCGAGAAAGCAAAGATATTCCCCAGACTCGCTCGAGAATTCATAATCATTTACTGGAACACCGTTGTAAACGGTATCTATATAGTTGAGATCAGGATAATCTTTACGTTGATTGTCAGAAATCGATGCAAGATAAAAATTATCTTTTACCTGCTCATAAAGCTTAGCACGACACCTTGTAACTGGCGTGTGTAAAGTGGTCAAAACTGGAGTCGAAGTCAATCGCGAGAGGACAGTCCCATAGGGCCCCAAGTGTTCATGGATGACGTCATACTTCTTCCCACTATCGACTAGCTGATAGAGCATCGAGAGACAACACGAAGGTATATCTTTAAAATCCTGCGTATTCCACAGACCGGTAGGAACAACTCCGACTAAATTCGCTGATGTTTTGGAGTCACCAGTCGCATACAAATCGACTTCGTGCCCACGCTTCACCAGCTCTTCTGTCAAGTAGTACACAACGAATTCGCTTCCACCATATTTATCCGGCGGAATTTTGATTGCGATTGGAGCAACTATAGCAATTTTCATTTTTTGTTCTCCTATTAGGAATCATCTACTACTCTTTGTTCAACTTTTTTAAATCTTGGTATATAGCCTCTTCACCACAGCTATAGTGTTCTTTCTGACTTTTGATCATTTCTGCTCTTTTCTCTTCATCGTAGAGCAAGGACTCGATAGTCTTATACATCAGATTCACGTCATCATCATAGAAATGCATCTTGCAAAGGCCAGCCTTCACAAAAGGCTGAATCTCCCACGAATGTGCATGAATTTTCTCTTCTGGAGCAGGTGTAGCTACGTTTGCTACAACAGGAATTCCAGCAGAGATACATTGTTCAAGCGTTCCTAATCCTTGATGCTGAAAAACCATATCAGAAGCAGCCAATAATTGATAGAACACATCACTATTTGTTTTGATTTTTAGATGCTGAATCCAAGGTTTCTCTGGCTCCTCGCCGCTCAGGAATAAAACTTTTACCTTATCGCCATGTCGCAGATAAACTTCATCCATAACCGCGATATACTTATCATAGAAATCTTTGCGCAGAGTAACCCCACTACCAATATATGAAAAAATGAGCTTTTGATCTTCAGTAAGGCCAATTTCTTTACGAAGATTTAAGAGCACGGCTTCTTCTGGCTTCTTGTATGAAGGAACCAGGCCAATCGGCAAAATCTTTTTTGAAACCTCTTCAGGAATGGTATAGTTCCCGCCATTTTCAACAAGACCATTTTTGTATACATCAAGCGGAAAATTCAAATATATCTTGTCTATCCACTGTATATATGGAAACCTATCCGGCTGATTGAACAACCAATTAGAGTCAAGAGAAACGACATAAGGCTTGTTTTGAGGGGCTTCGGTGCGAAATTTCTCATCTTTAAACATCGCCTTGGAATTACACAAAATCACTACGTCAAAACCTCCCTCTGAAATAATTGATTTCACCTCATCGCCATTGTTTGTCACCCAAAACGGGCAAGAAAGATTATTGATGAAATGTCGATTCTCTTCTAGCAGAAGAATGAAGGAAACATCTTCTTTCTTTTCCAATAAATGTTTTCCTATTGCGGCGCCTTGAGATGTCTCGCCAGGGCCCATAGTGATGATCAAAAATTTCATATTTAACCTTTCAAGTAATGAGTAGCCTCTTCTGGTGGCATAGTATTAATAATAACTTCGCTTCCAAGTTCAAATCCACCATAGCGAGAAACTCGCGGAACAATTTCAAGGTGCCAGTGAAAAGAAGCCGAGGCTTCGATAATCGTTGGTAACGTATGAACAAAAAAGTTTAATGGTGGATTCTCAAGTGTCTTATCGATCATGCGCAGGACTTCCCAAAGCGCGTCCGAAAATTCCGTCATACTTTCTCTGGTTGTCAACTCAAACTGGCTCTCATGTTTTTTCGGCAGAATCCACGTTTCGAAGGGGAATCTAGATGCATAAAAATTTATAGCAATAAATTTGTCATTTTCAAATACTATTCTAACCTTTTCCATCTGTTCGTGCGCAATCATATCGCAATACACACAGTTACCCGCGACGCCGTAGTAAGTATCCGCGCCCTCAATCTCGCGTCCGACAGTATTAGAAACAATACCAGAGGCAAAAATCTGAGCATGAGGGTGGTCGATAGAAGCACCCGCCTCAGCACCGTGATTGTATATTGGCATGATTGAAACTACCTTTTCGTGCTCTTTCATCCAGATATAGCGGCTGCGAATCACTTCCATCATTTCGTTCAAAATAAGTTTTGGGATCTTGAATAATGGCGTGTCGTGATCTTCCACAACAATAACTTCATGGTCTCCGACAGAGGCTCTGGCACGATAAAAGCCACTCTCAGGATAAAAACTTCTGACGCTCTTCTCTGTGTCATCCATGACAAAAGCTGGATATCTGTTTTCGATCACATAGACATGAGGCGCCGTATGCATACGAATTTTCTCGTTTGCTTTGTAGCCATCTGTCCCAACACAGAATGGACATTTGGATTTATCCGCAATCTTAACACTTTTTGGAATTACGAAATCGCGAGGACGCTTTGCACGCTCAGGCGCAACGACGACCCAGTCGCCAGTGATAATATTTTGTCTTAACTCAGGCATAACCCCTCCGTTCAAATTTTGTAATTTAGTAATTGCGAAATTTATTCATTTATTGATAAATTTTATAATTGCTAAATTAATTAAATAAATATTAAAATTTCAAATTGTAAAAATAATTAAATTTCAAAATTATTGTAATTTTGAATTTGTTTGTCCATGGCAGATTGCAATCGCAATCGCGTCTGCGGCGTCATCTGGCTGTGGGCATTCTTTTAGCCCACAGATCACGCGAACCATTTCCTGCATCTGTTTCTTGTCGGCACGGCCGTATCCAGTCAGCGCTTGCTTGATCTGAAGTGGCGTGTACTCGAAGACAGGAATGTCGAATTGTAATGCCGCGACAATCGCTACGCCTCTCGCCTCAGCGACCGAAATCACTGTGGTCTGGTTCTTGAAAAAGAATAGCTCTTCAATAGCTACCTCATCTGGTTTGTTCTTCTCTATTATATCAGAAAGCGAACGAAAAATGTGAATAAGCCGATCCATCTTGGGATGGTTTGCCGGCGTCCTGACACAGCCATATTTCAGTGGCGTGACCTTCTGCCCATTTACTTCGATCAGGCCCCAGCCAAGAATGCCAGTGCCCGGATCAATTCCCAGAATTCTTCTAGCCATAAGCATTAACTCCGATAATTGTCATTCCCGACCCGATCGGGAATCTATATATTCCGCCTGGATCCCAGCCTTCGCTGGGATCCAGAATAGGCCATATTTGCTACAAATTTGCGTTTGAGTACACATTATTCACATCATCAAGATCGTCGATCAAATCAATTATCGTTTCGATCTGCGCAACCTTGTCGGCTGGCACATCGTTATAGACCATAGCTTGATGAACAATCTCAGCACTATCGATTTTGATGCCAGCGGCCTCGAGATTTGTCTTTACTTTATTTAGCTCTGTAAAGCCACAAGTAACGATGATCAGCCCATCTTCAATAGAAAAATCATCAGCACCAGACTCGATAATTGCCATTTCCATCTCTTCGCCCTTGAGCGTATTCTTGGCCTGTTCGATAAGCAGCTGACCAACTTTTTTGAACAAATAATTCACGCTGTTGCTAGAGGCAAGCGTTCCACCTTTTTTGTTCAAGATCGCGCGAATTTCGCCGATCGCTCGATTCTTGTTGTCCGTCAGACACTCGATGAGTATCGCCGTGCCACCTGGGGCGTATGCTTCGTAGATGACTTCCTCTAGCATCGCGCCGCCTTCTGCGCCGCCAAGACCTTTTTTGATCGCACGATCAATATTTTCCTTTGGCATGCTCGCGGCCTTCGCATTATCAACTGCAAGACGCAGCCCTGGATTCATCATGACGTCGCCGCTCTTACCATCCCTGGCTGCGATTGTGATCAGCTTAGCTGCCTTAGTGAAGAGCTTTGCGCGCTTCGCATCAATCCCCGCTTTTTTTCTCTTAGTGGTCGCCCATTTGCTATGTCCGGACATGTTGCTCCTTACAATTTAGAATTTTTCTTTTTAGGATTACTCTTTTTATATCAAACAAATGCGACAAAAGCGAGGAATGGAATAAATCTGTCATTCCGGACTCGATCCGGAATCCAGAATACAATTTGAAGGAAAGCTTCCTGGATTCCACCTCTCAAGCTTACAGGCTGGAATGACGTGCTAAATTATTCTGGGAAAACACCATCCTTATTCAATATAAATCTGACAGTGCCATTTTGATCAGTCCGATGAATAATCAGGCCATATTCTTTTAATAATGTTAGTGCCGCCTCATGCGGATGACCAAACTGATTATTGAGCCCGACGGAGATGACTGCATGGATTGCTTTCACATTTTCCAGCAAATTTTCACCTGTGCCGTTTTCCGAGCCATGGTGCGCGACTTTCAGAATCTGCGCCTGCAACTCACTTAGTTTGTTTTCCTTCATATAATATGCAATCATCTCCTCTCGTTCGCCGACCTCCATATCGCCGGTAAATAAAGCACAGCTATCGAAGGTACAGAATCGAAATACTTCAGAAGAATTATTCAGATTATCGATCTCTTTCGACAAATAAGTGTCTCCAGGCCACAAGAAATCAATTTTGCCGTCCGCAAAAGGTGCAATCTCATCACCGACTTTTGGCACCTTGAAAGGAATCTTCTTATTCTTAGTCTTAGTCTTAATTTTATCCAAAAATTCTAAATACAAGCTCGAAGTTGAGACAACGCCAGTCGAGATCACCTCGCCGACTTCATAGCGCTCCAATACCTGGTTCAATCCTGTAATATGATCAGCGTGTGGATGGGTTAGAATCATGTGCTCGATCTTGCGATCGCCTGCTGGCATCACACTACCAAGCTCGGCCAAAACTTTGTCATCTGGACCACCATCTATCAAAATTTGCTGATCTCCCTCCTGGATTAAGGCTGCATCACCCTGCCCAACATCAAAAAAGTAAATCTGAACTCCAGCAATTGCTGGCTTCTTGGAAATTTCGGTAAATATTAAGACGCAACAAACTAACAAAAAAACCAAAATAAACTGCGTCAGCTTCTTCATTTGACCACCTGATAAAAGGCCATCGGCAAACGAGCCAGCCAATTTACGATGACGATGATGTACTCGAGAAATGGCCAGAGCAGAAGTGCGGCAATCTTACCAAGTGGATAATAAATCATCGAAGAAACGCCGACCCAAAATGTCATAATCATTGCATATGGGACGATGAAAACCACGAGCAGGTTCGCCGCTGGCGAGATGAAGGAAACAGTGCCAAATTGTAATAATATGAGGGGAGCGACGGCCAGCTGAGCTCCAAGCGTCTCGGCCAAGCTGTGCTTCCAGAAATCTGAGATAACTCTGTGACCATCGAATTTGTCGATAATTTTCTCAAAAATTGGTGAAAAGTAAATCAGACCCGCGAAAGCCAGAAACGAAAGCTGGAAGCCAAGATCTGAGCGAATGATAAACGGATTCGCAAGCACCATCGCGACAGCCGCCACCAACATCAAGTTGGTCTGATCCCCTCTTCGCCCGATCGTCTTGCCAAAAATCAGCATCATTGAGAAAATCGCCGCCCGAACCACACTCGAGCAAGCACCAGTCATGACAACAAATGCCAAGATAAATAGAAGTCCGAGCCAAAAAGACCTCTTCTTTCCCAAGTAAACGCAGACCAGATTCATGAAAATGGCGATGATGATCGTCACATTGAAGCCCGAGAGCGCAATGATATGAGTGAGACCAGTTTTTTGCAACGAAGACATGAAATCGTCAGAGATATTTCGCTTGATGCCGAGCAAGATTCCTGCCGCGAGTGACGCTTGCGGCTCAGGAATTACTCTGTTTAATGCCTGCTCGAAATATGTCGAGGTTTCATACAAGGCTTCGGCAATTTTCCAGCCGAAGCCAGAGTTTGCGGCCACAAATGTGACGTTTGCGGGATTACGCACCGTGCCTGTGACCAGCTTCCCCTTAAGATAGCCGGCGTAGTCGAAGCCATCGAGAATCACGGGCTGCTCGACCACGGCGGTGATTTCCAATTTCTCGCCAAAATGGTATTGTGGAAACCTTGGCAAAGTCACAAGCAGCTTTGCTGATTGATTTCGCTGGGTCGTAGCATTGAAAATTTCTGTCTCGAAAACGAGCTTTTGCTGTTTGTAATCAATCTCGGGCTTCGTGACGATTCGTCCAGTAAATGTGATTTCGCCATTACTTGTACAGGGCGGAAAACCTTGATCAAAATGAGCGTAGTACGCCATCGCTCCAAGCAAAATAACTAGTCCTAGAGAGAACAAAGCGATAAATTTGTTCTTTAGTAAAAAATTGATAAAAGCGACCAGAATGAGACCAACCGCCCCAAATACGAAGATTGGCCAAGAGGCCACGAGATCAATATTTACGAACGAGGCGAGAAGTGTGCCTGATAAGAAAAGACATGAGATCAGGGTGAAGATCCGAAATGGAAAATAAAGATTTTTCCAGCTTAATCTCTTGAACATAATTTCTCGAAATGTTATTTAAGGTTATAATAACATAAACAATAGAATTCATAACAAAGGAATAAAATGAAAAACAATACCGAAGAGCAAGTACAGCCTGAGCCAAAGAAGAAAAATGTAAAAATTGATCCGAAATATGTTGCCGAGCTGGAACAAAAAGTCAGCGAGCTATCTTCTGGCTGGCTTCGAACCCAAGCCGATTTTCAAAACTTCCGTCGGCAAACCGAGGAAGACCGAAAGAAGCTCATCAAGATGGCGAGTAACGATCTCATGATGGAGATCTTGCCTGTGCTGGATAACTTTCAGCTTGCAGCCAAGCACGTCCCAGCTGAACTTGAGAGTAACAATTGGACACAGGGCATCAAACAAATCGAAAAACAACTTGAAAATATACTAGAGAGCGAAGGTCTGACACGAATTCAAACTGTTGGCGCAGAGTTCAGCCCACACTTCCACGAAGCAATCGAACACGTCTCTTCAGATCAGCCAGAGGGCACAATCACGGAAGAAATTTCAGCTGGCTATGAATTTGACGGCAATGTCATCCGCCCAGCTAAGGTCAAAGTCTCAAGCGGAAAATAGATTTTTGGCATAATTAAAACAGACCGCCCATTCGGGCGGTCCGTCGATACATATTACTTAATTTGTCCAATGGCCTTAGCTTGCTCTATGACTTCCTTGGCAAATTCTTCAGGGAATATTGCCGAAGCGATTCCACCAATTAGACTGCTCAACACCGCGTATGCTACTGGGCGGCAGCCAACGTATTGACTTTGGATTGGCTTACCGTCGACATCACTTATACCCGTCTCCATATCATGAAGTGTCGTGGCGTAAGTCATTACAAATCCTATCGGGTATAGCTCAGGATTCAGCCGATCAGCCAGTAGTCTACCAAAATCATAGAGGATCTCCTCTTGATTAGGTATGTATTGGGCAAGGTTACGAAGCTTCTGCTTAGCTTCATCTGTCGAAATCAGTATCATGATAATCCTCCTTAGGGATAACCATATGGTTCAGAATATATTTATATTACCACATTTTGTAACGTCTGTCAATATTAGAACGATATTTTTCACTGTATTAAGCATAGGTCTTGACAAAATGTAAAGTCTGCTTTACATTTAGTATATATTGGATTGGAGCAAAAGGTCGTTGCACCCCCTCCGCACCGACTTCTGCTCCACCGATATACAACATTTTATAAACAATTAGTTAGAAGGAGTATTATGGGAAAAATCATTGGGATTGACCTCGGTACAACAAATTCCGCTGTCGCTATCATGGAAGGTGGCGAAGCAAAAATCATCGCCTCATCAGAGGGCGGTAGAACTGTTCCATCTATTGTCACAGAGACCAAAAAAGGCGATCGCCTTGTCGGTCAGCTTGCCAAGAGACAGGCAGTTACAAACGCTGAAAATACTATTTTTTCAGTCAAACGTTTCATCGGCCGAAGCTTCGACGATGCAGACGCTCAGGCAGATTTGAAGAAAATGCCTTATGGCAGCAAAAAAGCTTCTGACGGCTCGATCCGTGTAGTTATGAATACGAAGGATTATAGCCCACAGGAAATCTCAGCTTTCATCTTGCAAAAGCTAAAAGCTGACGCTGAGACCTATCTTGGCGAGACAGTTACCGAAGCTGTAATCACTGTTCCTGCTTATTTCAACGATGCACAGCGTCAAGCAACAAAAGATGCTGGTAAAATCGCTGGCCTAGAAGTAAAAAGAATCATCAACGAGCCAACGGCTGCAGCTCTTGCATATGGCTTGGACAAAAAGAAAAATGAAAAAATCGCTGTTTACGACCTTGGTGGTGGTACATTTGATATCACAATCTTGGAGCTTGGCGATGGCGTATTTGAAGTAAAAGCAACCAACGGTGATACTCACCTTGGTGGTGACGACTTCGACCAGATCATCATGGACTTCATCATTGATGAGTTCAAGAAAGATCAGGGAATCGATCTTCACACTGACAAAGCGGCAATTCAGAGAGTCAAGGAAGCGGCCGAAAAAGCCAAAATCGAGCTCTCAACAGCTGTTGAGTCCGAGATCAATCTACCATTTGTCACTGCCGACGCTTCAGGGCCTAAGCATTTGCAAATGACGATTTCTCGCTCCCAGATGGAGAAAATGATCGCGGCTCTAGTAGAAAAAACTCTAAAGCCATGCGAAAAAGTACTCAAAGACGCGAAGATGACGATCAAAGACATTGACGAAGTCATCCTAGTCGGTGGTATGACTCGTATGCCAGTCGTTCGAGAAGCGGTCAAGAAATTCTTCGACAAAGAGCCAAATCACTCTGTAAATCCTGACGAAGCTGTCGCTATCGGCGCTGCTGTTCAGGGCGGTGTGCTTACTGGTGAGGTCAAAGACCTTCTTCTGCTCGACGTGACTCCACTTTCTCTCGGTATCGAGACTTTGGGCGGCGTTTCGACTAAATTGATCGAGAGAAACACAACCGTTCCAACTTCAAAATCACAAATTTTCTCTACAGCAGCTGACAATCAGACTTCTGTTGAGATCCACGTTTTGCAGGGCGAGCGCGAATTTGCTGCTGACAACAAAACTCTAGGCAGATTTATCCTAGATGGTATGCCACCAGCACCTCGCGGCGTTCCACAGGTTGAAGTCACATTTGATATCGATGCCAACGGCATTGTAAATGTAAAGGCGACAGACAAAGCTTCTGGCAAAGAGCAACGAATCACGATCACTAGCTCATCTGGGCTTAGTGAGCAGGAAATCGAGCGAATGCGCAAGGAAGCCGAAGAGCACGCTGACGACGACAAGAAGAAAAAAGAAATCATCGAAGCTAGAAATATGGCTGACAGCCTCATTTACACTGCTGAGAAATCAATCAAGGATGCTGGCGACAAAGTCGACACAAACTTGAAATCAGATGTAGAAGAAAAAATCAAAACGCTTAAGGATGTGAAGGACACTGACAACGCTGAGGAGATCAAGACTCAGACGGAAGCTCTAAGCACTTCCCTGCAGGAACTTGGCAAGAAGATGTACGAACAAGCTGCCAAAGAACAGCCAAAAGAGGAAGCTAAGGAAGACGAAAAAAAAGATACAGAAGAGCCAAAAGAAGAGACTAAATAAATTCTAACGGCGAAAGATTATGGGCAAGGCAACGCTGCCTTGCCCATAACTTATTTACTTCAGTTCCGACATAGCGTAAAATTTAATTGTAAATAGATAGCTATTTCAATTAAAAGGAGGGCTCCAGCACACTGGGGTTAAATATATGAATTTTTTTAAACAACCGATTTTTTTGGGCATCTTAGCTGTCGCTCTGGTAATCACGATAATATGGAGCTTCATTGCAAACAAAAACTCCGCCTCAAGCACTACTACTCAACAAACAACAACGGGTAGCACGGTCCAAGCAACAACTTCAGACCTAACAAATGCAACACCAAGTGATTTCGACAATACGGTCAAAGATGAGGTGACTGCTGCGACAAAGTTTGCTCTAGAGTTTAATCCTGAATTCAAGCTTTCGGTAATAGAAGTGGTAATCGGCAGTAATTTACAACAAAGCTCTATCGTCACCCGATATGCCTTCTCGACAACAAAGGATGTGAGAAACAACTGGGTGTATACGACCAACCAAAGCGATGGCTCATTTATCCGAGCACTAATCCCAAAAGCTGATTATCTCGGCGATATCGTCCCTATCAACGCTAGCCTCTGGAAGTACAATTACATTTCAGCGCTACAACAAGCCGAAAAAAGCGGCGGCTCAGATTGGAGAAGTAAGAATACCCTGCTAGACGTAACCCTTACGCTAAAAGAATCAGCTGATTTGAAAAAGCTTTATTGGACAATTTCATACAGAAGTGCTGACAGCACGGATACTATAGTGATAGACGCAACAACGCTAGAGGTCTCTCAGCAATAAATATATACTTGCAAGCAGATATAAACTCAGGTAATGTAATCTAGGACTAAACAATTGGACTAGTTATAACTTTTATTATGGCAACAGATCACTACAAAACATTGGGCGTTTCAAAAAACGCTACTGCAGAAGAAATAAAAAAGGCTTATCGCAAGCTTGCTTTGAAGTATCACCCAGACCGTGGTGGCGACAAAGAAACTGAAAAAAAGTTTAAAGATGCAAATGAAGCTTACCAAATACTCTCTGACCCAGAAAAACGTCAAATGTACGATCAATACGGCGACTCACCTTTTGCAAATGGCGGACAGGGACAAAGCCGAGGTGGTGATCCTTTTGGTGGATTTCAAGGCGACTTTTCTGGCTTTGGTTTTGGCGGCGGTGGACTTGGAGATATTTTTGAAGAATTTTTTGGCTCTGCTATGTCTCAAATCCAAGCCGAAATTGGTATCTCCCCTGCCCAAGCCGTGCTTGGCGATACAATCTCAATAAATGTAAACAGGGAAAAAGTAGAATTTGCTCTCCCAGCTGGCACTCAAGCAGGTACCTCATTTCGCTTCACTGGCAAAGGCAAAGTTTATCGTGGAAACCAAAGAGGCGACCTGATCCTCACAATAAAAATTGAAATGCCACGACATATAAATGCCGAACAAAAAGAACTCTGGCAGAAGCTCAAAGAATCAGAACAACAAAAGAAGAAGTGGTGGGGCGCTTAATATAGAAAAAAGACTCTGAAAAACAGGGTCTTTTTTTGACAGATATTTTGGGTAAATTTATTGACTTATTTTTCGCTTTGACCGATAATGATAAGAAGGAATAGTTAGTCCCAGTTTTGTAATTACGAACCTATGGAGGGGTTTAGATAATGCAATTGACACAACTTCCAAGCGTGGATGTCTTCATCGGGCTCTTTTTTCTACTAGGCACTGCCTACGCTTTTATTCTCCAGCGAGAGAAAACGATCACGACACTTTGCTCGGTATATATCGGGCTTGTCGTTGCAACTCAATTTTCTGAATCTTTATTCAAATTTTTCAACGGCAACGCTTTTCTCATGAATCAGATTTGGGTAAAGAGTAACATCTCTAGCTCCACGATTGCGATCGGTCTTTTCTTCCTAACCATTATTATGGTCTCCGCCTCGATAAATTCTAAATCGAAAAGATCAGATGAAATCTCGATCATTGAAGTCTTGGTCTATAGCGGCCTCATGGTTGCCTTGATCTTATCTTCAGTGCTTGATTTTTTGCCAGAGGCACTCAGAAATCACTATATCGAGGTCTCAGTCGCCGCAAAATATTTGAATAATTTTGGGACTTTCTTTGTCGTCTTGCCACCAGTCATGTTTGTGCTCCTTGGTCGCAAGAAAAAAGAACGTTCATATAGCAGATAAGGAATTAATATGATTTTCTTGCGTTGGATCTTGAATACACTAGTATTGTTGATGGTCGCCTATATTGTGCCCGGTGTTAGCTTCACTGGCTTCTGGGCGGCGCTTATCACCTCTGTAGTACTTGGATTATTGAATGCCCTTATCCGCCCCCTAATACTGCTACTAACGCTACCAATCAACCTGCTCACCCTTGGAATTTTTACCCTTGTGATCAACGGCTTTATGTTCTGGCTTGCCAGCAATATTGTCAAAGGCTTCGATATTTCAAACTTCGCTGCCGCCTTTTGGGGCGCCGTTGTTTACGCCGGGATCACGATGATAATCAATTATTTTTTAGAGAAAAAATAAAATTAGTATAGGAATTGACTTTTTACCGATTTTTCGGTACTATTTTCAGAGTAATCTTATCTGATTCATGTGGGCCGTTAGCTCAATGGTAGAGCAGTGGCCTTTTAAGCCATTGGTTCTGGGTTCGATCCCCAGGCGGCCCACCAAAAAAAGTTTCCAAATATTGGAAACTTTTTTTGTAGAGTCGTCTGGGGATGGGGTCGGGAAACGGGATTTTTTTGTGAATATTCTAACGAAAATTTTGCAATTGATTAGTTCTGGACCCACTCAACATTTTTGAACTGATGTTTCGTAGCAATCAAGATAATATCGATAATATACCAAATTCCGAAGCCACCACCAGTGATAAGCTTCAAAATGCCCAAACCAACTTGTCCCATGATGAATCTGTCAACTCCGATAGTACCAAAGAAAATCGACATCAAAAGAGCCAAGACCCAATTAACCTTCTTCTTTTCCACTTTGCCTCCACTAATTATTGATATACAGATATTGTATAAACTTCCACCACCCAGTGTCAACAGTTCGCTTCTATAAAAAATCCTCCGATCAGATTGAGCAGAGGGATTTTTTTTATTCGTTTCTTAGCACTTTGATGAAGACATCTGATGGCACTTCCACTCGGCCGATCGATTTCATCTTCTTCTTGCCCTTTTTCTGCTTATCTAAGAGTTTATTTTTTCGTGTGATATCACCGCCATACAGACCAACAATCACGTCTTTGCGATATGGGGAGATCTTCTCTGATGCGACTACTTTTGCCCCGATCGCTGCCTGAATCTTGATCTCAAAATTTTGTCTTGGGATTAGTTCCTTCAATCTTTCGGTGATGCGGCGGCCCTCGGTCATAGTCTTGGATTTATGAGTAATGAAGCTAAGCGCATCAACCTTGTCTAGGTTGATAAGAATATCAACTTTTTCCAAGTCTGAAGAGCGATATCCAGTTGGCTCATAGCTCATCGAAGCATATCCCTTGGAAACACTTTTTAGCTGATCGTATAGATCAATAATAACCTCAGCAAGAGGGATATCGTAACGAATAATTGCTCGAGATTCATCTAAGTATTCAATATTTTTGTACTCAGCTCTTTTCTTCTGGACCGCTTCCATACATGAGCCGACATAATCTTTTGGCGTAAATATTTCGAGCGAAACCCAAGGCTCAGAAACTTCACGATAGGTGCCAGGCTCAGGCAGGTCCCCTGGTTTCTCGATCTCGACAACTTCGCCGCCAAGCTTAACGACTTTGTAACGCACGGATGGACTAGAGATAACAAGCGAAAGATTGTACTCACGCTCTAGTCGCTCACGGACGATATCTAAGTGCAGAAGTCCAAGAAAGCCACAACGAAAGCCGAAGCCAAGCGCGTCAGAGCGCTCAGGCTCAAAGGCGAGAGAAGCGTCATTCATTTTCAACTTTTCAATCGCCTCTTTTAGCTCTGGATAGTCATCGCCGTCTGTACAGTATATAGAGGCAAAAACAGATGGAGCGATTTGTTTGTAGCCAGGCAAAGGGGACTCGGCTGGTTGTGATTTTGAGGTGATAGTATCACCAACGCGAGCCTCAGCAACACTGCGAAAACCTGTAATGATGTAGCCAATTTCGCCAGTAAGAAGGGGAGTATGAGGAAAATATTTTGGCTTGAAGTAGCCAGTTTCGATGATTTCGCCATCGCTTTTTGTTTGCATTAGAAAAAACTTTTCATTTTTCTGGACCTGCCCATCGACGATACGGACAAAAGCAACGACGCCACGATATGGGTCATAAACAGAGTCAAAGATGAGGGCCTTCAAACGATTGTCGGTCCCCCCTTGCGGACATGGAACTTTTTCGATTATAGCATCTAGGATTTCAGCGACGCCCTCCCCTGTCTTGCCAGAGGCAAAAAGAATGTCCTCGCGTTTGCAGCCAACGACTTTCATAATTTCTTCGGATACTTCCTCTGGTCGGGCGGCAGGGAGATCGATCTTGTTGACCACAGGAATGATTGCAAGGTTGTTTTCGATAGCAGAATATAAGACGGAGAGTGTCTGCGCCTCGATGCCCTGAGAGGCATCCACGAGCAAAATAGCACCCTCGACAGCGGCTAGAGAACGCGAGACTTCGTACTGAAAATCGACATGGCCAGGAGTGTCAATCAAATTCAAAACTTGACCCTTCCAGTCCATCCGTACTGGGGCCAATTTGATCGTAATACCACGCTCACGCTCAAGATCCATTGTGTCCAAAAGCTGCTCTTTCATAAGCCTTTTTTCGACAGTACCAGTGATCTCAAGCATTCGGTCAGCCAAAGTCGACTTACCGTGATCGATATGAGCGATAATACAAAAATTTCTGATTGTGTTTATATGATTTTCCATCAAGAGCAATATACCAGATCCGAGAGCAAAAAACTACTCTCCTTAATATGTCATCCTTGGGGAGGACGAGCTGCTACATATTTAATTTAACAGAAAAGCGAGCCATAACCCGAGGATCCAGAATACAATTCAGAATAAGGCTTCCTGGATTCCCGATCGGGTCGGGAATGACAGAGGGAAGGGCTCTACTTCCTTCCAAAAAGTGCAGAGAGAAAACCATTTTCCTTATGATGACGCTTCAGAGCTTTCAAAAATTCTGCGGCGTGAGCCTCGGCATAGTCTTCACCAATCGCTCGTATCTCTACCATTTTTGTAAAATGAAACCAGCTAAATGTTTCGACAGGTGGTGTGAAAACGTAATCACATTTCTTCATCTCATAACGCGCAAGTTCTTTTTGCATTATATCGATCGAGCGAAGCGTTGAGAGCAGTCGTCCTGGCTCTTTACCCTCCACATCAAATTTATCCATCACTTCAATGTTATAGAGAGACGAACCGATAATGAAATCCATGCCCTTTTTGCGCAGTATTCCCGCAGGAAGATTACGACTAATACCCCCGTCAATCAAGCTTTTACCGTCAATATCTTGAGCAGGAAATGCACCAGGAAAAGCAGAGGAAGCCATAAGAGCGCTGACAAGGTCACCACTTTCTAGGTAAACAGGATTGCCTTCAGCAAAGTGCGTTGCTACACAAACAAAATTGATATTTAGATCATAAAATTTTTCAGGCAAATGTTTTTGTAGTGTTGTGCGAATAGTTTCAAAAGTTTTATCAGGAAGACCGCCGAAGATCAGATTGGCACGAGAAAACACGCCTTGTTTCTCAAGATCGGCAAGAAATGCTTCAATTCGGGCGACGCCGCCAGCCGCAAAAAGTGCACCGATGATCGCCCCAGCAGAAGTCCCTGAGATATATTTGATCGGAATTTTCTCTTTCTCGATCATCTTTAGTACACCAATATGAGCTACACCGAGTACTCCACCACCAGAGAGGGCTAGACCGATTTTCATTTTACCTCCATACTTTTCAAAAGCTTGATCTCCTCTGCCCAAGTCGATGATTCCTGTGGAGTTTCGAGAATGCCAAAGCAGTGTTGCAGTTTTGGATGATTGATTATGAAGCGAAATGTTTCAAGGCCAATCTCCCCTTTGCCCAGATCTGCATGCCGATCACGCTTCGAGTCTAGGACTGTTTTCGAATCATTTAGATGGAAGCCAACAAGCTTATCGATCCCAATCAGTTGATCAAATTTCTCCACAAATTCATCTACCTGTTTCTCTGTGCGAAGATCGTAGCCGGATTCAAAGGCATGAGCTGTATCGATGAGAACTCGAACTCGAGGTGAATCAACCGCTTTCATAACTAATAAAATTTCTTCGAGTGTATCTCCTATAATATTGCCAGCGCCTGCGGAGTTTTCGATGATAAATAGTGTTTTCTCGTCTGTAGCGGCAAGCACTTGCTTCACTGCTTCAGCAACTTTCACGAGAACCTCGCTCATCTCCTTGCCCTTTGTCGAGCCAAGATGCATATTGGCACCAAGCGCGCCGAGCTTTGTGGCTTTGTTCATATCGTCGATCAGAGATTTGATTGACTGTTCATAGAAAAACGGGTTTTCGCTCGCAAGATTAACCAAATAAATACTATGAATAATCACCGGCGAGATTTTCGCTTTTTCATTTAGCTCCAAATATCTCTTGATCTCACTTTCTGGGATTTCGGTCGGATTCCAACGTTGCGGAGCATTTGCAAAAATCTGCATACACTCACAGCCAATACTCTCTGCACGCGTGATCGCGTCAGAAAATGGTTTTGCAGTCGAAATATGTGCGCCAATTTTCATTAGTTTCCCTTCTTCATCCACGCCGCGACATTACCCACTCGATTGTCTTGCGGTTGAATAATATTCATTGGACTTGCTGTCAGTTTTTTATCGAAATATTCACCAAACAGCTGGGGATAATAATACTCAGCAAAGTCATCTACAGTCAAAGATTCCGCTTCCTCAGCACCCATCCAATGAAATTCTGAGGCTTCGGTTTCTTCATCAATTTTTCCATCACCGCTATGCTCTGCCAAGAATACTAGATGAAAAACATTCTTCTCTGGCATCAAGATATCAAGAACTTTTACCAATCCCTTCAGCTCTACTTCTAGCCCGATTTCGGTCTGAATTTTTCTTTTCAACCCTTCTTCGATTGTCTCGTTAAGAAACAATTTTCCGCCTGGCAGGCTCAATCTATTGGGCATCCACTCGTTTGTAGCCGGCTCTCTGAGAAGCAAGAGCTTGTCATTTTTATAAACTAAAATTTTTACAGCAACAATAGTTTGATAATCATAACGCTCGTTTTTCATGGCTTCCTTAAGTCTAATATTATTAACTTATCTTTGATAAATCACCGTTGATTATTGTAGGCTTCATCGCTTCAATCTCTGACTTATAGTAGTCAATTTCAGGGATTGGATTGATGAGAAAAATTTTCTGATCAAGCACGTGGGCAAAACCGATCTCCAAAAAAGTATTGCCGCCAATATAATTTTTTATATTCTTTCGATCATAATTTGCAACCAAGACAGCGTCAGCTCCCTGCATCGCGCGCCAAAATTCACGAATCGCATCCTGATCATTTTTTTGCATTATTTTGATAACTTCCTTCTCTTCGTCAGATTTACCGACGAAAGGAGCTGCCAAGCTCGTGACGAATGCATCGTGGCCAAGAGCTAGAAGTTGATCGCGAAGATCTATCATTTTTTCGGTCAATTGCATGCTTCCGATGACGCCTATTTTCATTCTATCTCCTTAATTTTACTTGGTTCACGGAACTGACCAAATTCTACACTCAAATTTTCTAAATCCATTATAGCATAGAAACCGCTTTCTAGAGGAGCAAGCTTCACGATCTTAGTCGTGCCAAGATAAGCTACACCCCAAGTGTGATGAATATGCCCACAAATATGCACTTTTGGTACGTCTGAGAGCTTCTTGCTGGTTGGTGAATAATTATCAAATTTTTGATAATTATGCGCTCCTGGTGGTGGCACATGAGAAACAAATATTGTACCAGCGATCTTCTTTCGATCGATCATCGTTTCTCCACTGTATTGACCAGCCCACGAAGCAGGCGAGCCACCAACGCCTGTAAACTTCTGGCCTTCGAAATCAACAATCTTCCCTTCTAGAGAAGGAAATTTTGCTTTTAGACGAAAAAAGCCCATGCCGAAATCGTTATTCCCTGGCACCCACAAAAGCGCAACATTTAGGCGATCAAGCACACCAAGAAATTGCTGTGCGAAGCCAACGGGCTCACCCATATTTAAAAGATCACCAGCAAAGATAATTGCACCAATTTCTGGATGATCATGAATATAATCTTCCATATTTGCGAGCTGTTTGTAGTTCGTATGGAGATCAGAAAATACAAAGGCTTTCATGTATTGTCTCCAAAATTATTCTTAATTTACCGGTACTTCTGCTGCGACTTTTTCACCTTCGATACGCAGAAAACCTTGCATAGAGTAAACATTAGTCAGTTTGAGATGAGCATTTTTTGGCAATAAGTTTGCAAAAATATAATCAATTTTTGGAGTAATCAGGTCAGTCACCTTTGGTGGCGCTTGTACACCAGACGCTTCAATTTTTATAATATCGAAGGAGACGGCATCGTCCTTTATTATTGGTTTCAAAGTGATTTTGACAGTCATGAAATCCCATATCTTGTCGGTCATTTTACCTTCGACTTCAACACCAGCGGGAACTATTTTCAAACTAGCCTTTTTTAGCGGGAAAGATGATTTTGTTACAGCAGCGGCCTCAGCAAGCTGCTCTTCTGTAACTTTCATCTCAACTTTGTTGCTAGCAGAATCAGAGTTTGCCTTATCGTTGAACATTGAGCGCAGATCAACCTTTTGGACCTTGATACCTATTTCATACCAATCAGCCAAAGGTGAGAAATTGCTATAGCGAAACCAGATCATGAAAGTAACAAAAATTAGGAATAAAAAAGCCATATATCCAAGCACCGCTCCGACTGAGATTGTCTTCTTAGGGCCGGCAACAATCTGCGAATTCTGATCGCTATTTCTGGTCATTTATTTTCCTTGTTAATGCCCACCTCATCTCCTTGATGTCAAATAAGAAGCCAAGTAGGAAAAATACTATTAATCCGAGGAGAAGAGATATGGAGGCTTGCGAAAGAATTCCCCAAAAACGTGTCATATCGAAATAGCCTGCGAAGATTTGATTCGATTGACGGATAACGACGCCCATAAGTAACGAAATCATCATGATCTTTAGATATGAAATCAAAAGATCATGATCAAGGAGTCCCTTATACTGCTTTCGAAGATAGTAGATTAGCGCACCGACATTGAAAAAACTGCCAATAGAAAACGCAAGAGCAAGGCCGGCAACCGAAAGTGCGACTCGCGTATCGCCTATCACGATAGTAGTTCTCGCAAGAGGTAAGGCAATAACGATACTGACTATGACCGTCGCAATAGAAACGTACATCGGCGTCTTGGTGTCTTTGAGAGCGTAAAAGGCTCGAGAAAGTAAAGGAATCAAACCTTGAGCCAAAATAGACAAAGAAAATGCCCCAAGAGTAAGTGCCGTCATCGTCGTATCATCCCAGCTAAATTTACCAGATCCAAGGATTAGGCGGACAATATGAGCACGTAAAAGAAAAATGATAACTGTGGATGGAATTAACAAAAAGCCAATCGCACGCAAAGCTTTATTCAAATACGCCGAAAATTCTTTGTCTTTACCCTCGGCAATTTTGGAGGCGAGGGTCGGGAAAATCGCTGTGGCGAAGGAGGTGCCAAGGACAACAATCGGTACAGTCTGAATGTTGTTGGAGAGATTGAAAGCTGTGATTGATCCGGCTGCCATGGCTGAAGCAAGTGCGGTATATACAATAAGCATTACCTGGCTCGAGCCCATGCTGATCGTGCGAGGAATCATCAGCTTGATAATCTTCTTGATAGTAATGTCGGAGAACGAGATTACAGGCGCCCAGCGATAACCAAGCCTCATTGCCGGAATGATCTGGACGAGAAGATGGAGAACAGAACCAGCAACTACCATATAGATAACCCCAGATAAACCGTATCGCGGTGCCAAGACGGCAGCCCCGATGATAATGGCTAGGTTGTAGAAAAGAGGTGCCAACGAATATGCCAAGAATCTCTTGTAACAATTTAATATTCCACCAGTAATGTAGGAAAGAGAGAAAAATATCGGCGTCAGCATTAGGATACGAGAGTATTTGACGGCGTCTGCCATTCTCGCCATATCAAAGCTTGGTACAATCAGCTTCATCAAATATGGCATTGTGAAGAATAAAATGATAGCAGAGACGACCATAAAAAGAAGAGAAATATTCACGAGGATATTTGCAACTCGAAAGCCCTCTTTCTCCTTTTTTTTCGCAATAAAGTCGGCGAAGACAGGGATAAAAGCTGAAGTGATCGCACCGAGAATAAGAAGATTGAAGATGAGGTCAGGAATTCGGAAGGCGGCATAATAAACATCCAGGTCGGAGGTAGCAATATTTTTTGTGAGATATCTGTCACGAAGTAGGCCAAGAAGATTGCTGATTGCGAGAGTCACAATCAGAACAATACTAGCGGCACGTACCGAATTTTCGGCAGATAGTTTGACAAAAAATTTCTTCATTTATTTCTTCTCTTTGGCTTCTTCCTTTGATTCTGTCTTTGTTTTGGCAAAATAATGCTCAAATTCAGTTGCATTTAATGTTTCCTGCTTGAGCAAATCTTCAGCAATTTGATCGATAACTTTTTTGTGAGTTTTGATAATTTCGTCAGCTGTTTTCTTACCACTTTTGATAAGAGCCGCAACCTCTTCGTCTATCAATCTAGCGACGTCTTCACTATAGTTTCTCTGTTCGTTGTAGCTTTTACCCAAGAAAGGCATTTCTTCTCTATGACCATAAATCTGAGCGCCAAGCTTCGTACTCATGCCATAATCAGTAACCATACGACGAGCGATTTCTGTTGCTCTTTTCAAGTCGTTAGAAGCGCCAGTTGTGACATTGTCATACCCGAAGAATTCTTCTTCAGCAACTCGTCCACCCATCAGCGTTGCAATCTCATCCAAGAAATGTGCCTTGGACTCAAGCCTTCTCTCCTCAGTTGGCATATTCCATGTATAGCCAAGCGCCATACGTCGAGAAATGATCGATATTTTGTGAACTGGGTCTGCGTTTGGCAAGATATGGCTGACGACAGCGTGACCAGCCTCATGAATAGCGGTAATTTTTCGTTCCTTCTCGGACATTGCTCGAGATTTTTTCTCTGGCCCCATCATAACCTTTTCGATAGAGTCAGTCATGTTTTCCTGTGAAACAGTCTTCTGACTATTTCGAGCAGCGGAAATTGCAGCTTCGTTTGTAAGATTACGAAGATCGGCACCAGAGAATCCTGGAGTCGAGGCAGCAATCTTTTCTAGATCAACACCGTTTTCTATAGGCTTACTCTTTGTGTGAACTTTCAAGATTGCAAGACGTTCTTTTCGATCAGGAAGATCGATGTAAACTTGACGATCAAAACGACCCGGACGAAGTAGAGCAGGGTCGAGGACGTCTGGTCTATTTGTTGCCGCTACAACAATGACATTGTCCGAAGTTTCAAAACCGTCCATCTCAACCAAAATTTGATTTAGAGTTTGCTCGCGTTCATCATGAGAACCGCCAAGACCAGAGCCACGTTGTCGTCCGATTGCGTCAAGCTCATCTACAAAGATAATTGCAGGCGAATTGCGCTTTGCTTTTTGGAAAAGATCTCGAACTCGAGATGCACCAACACCGACAAACATTTCGACAAATTCTGAAGCTGAGATTGAGAAAAAAGGTACACCAGCTTCGCCAGCGACTGCCTTAGCCATCAGAGTTTTACCGGTTCCGGGTGAGCCTACAAGCAAAACGCCTTTTGGAATCTCAGCACCAAGTTCCTGATATTTTTTTGGATTTTTCAAGAAATCGACAACTTCAAAGAGCTCCTGCTTGGCCTCTTCGGCGCCGGCAACATCGTTAAAAGTAACTTTTTTGTCCCCAGTGAAAAGCTTTGCTGTGGATTTACCGAAGCTCATTGCCTTCGAGTTTGCCCCTTGTGCAGATCTCATCATGAAGAAAATAAATGCGCCAATGAGGAGTATTGGCAAAACAATGGATAGAATCGCAACCCAAGAAGCTGATCCGGAAGTGTCTTTGACGTCAATCTCAACTTTGTCGGGTGTAATACCGTAGTCCTTCAAGCCGATACCGGCTTCCTTGCTAGCCTGCTCAATTTTACCATCCTTGAGGGTGGCCTTGACTTGATTATCCTTGATCTCAATCTTTTTGACACTACCCTTCTCGACATCGGACGAGATCTGAGAAATGTTCGTCATCTCGATCTTCTGAGTAGATTTGTTAAAATAGCTTGATACAAGAAAAAGTCCAAGAACGATCAAAATAATGTAAATCGCTGTTTTGCTTTGGTTTGGTTTCATCATTACCTTTGTTTATTTATATTCGATAGGATAATTTTACCAGCATCAAGCTCAATCCGCAATGAGTGGGGGAGAGTCTTATATTTTTTTGATTCATTTTTTTCGATTAGCGTGAGTACTTCTTTAATATGAGTAGAATCGATGTCGATCAGGCTGTCTAGCTTTTCGATCGCTAATCGCAAAATCATCTTTTGCTGAGGAAAATGTAATTTTCGAAATAGTTTCGCGTCGAGCACAATCTTACTCTCCGATTCGGCGACCAATACTTTTTGATAAATGTCACGAAGATCAGAGTGAAGGAAATCGTAGTCTTCCTTTAGCTGATTTGCTGTATTTGCAAGAGTACCAACAATATTTGGATTGATCTCTGCAAGTAACGGCAAAACAGTGTGACGAATCTTGTTGCGAGTATAGGCGAGATCGGAGTTTGACTCATCTGTCCGATAGTCTTGATTTTCCAATGATAAATATTCTTCAATCTCAGATCGAGAAATTTCTAAAAGTGGACGAATGAAACTTTCACGAGACAGGGGAATGGAAGAAAGTCCGCGAAGACCAGCGCCGCGGATCAGGCGCATGAGAAGAGTCTCGGCAAAATCATTTAAATTGTGGGCGATTGCAATTTTGTCGGCCGTCCCCTCTTCAATTATACTTTGGAAGAACTTGTACCTCGCTGCCCTGGCTTCTTCCTCATTTTTAAAGGACGAATCACGCAATGGTTCGCTGTAGACGTGCTCGATCCCCTCTTGCTTACAAAAATTTCTGACAAATTCTGCATCGGCATTACTTGCCTCCCCTCTTAGTCGATGGTTGTAGTGACAAGCCAAAATAGTACAGTGATATTTATCACGAATTTCAAGCAAGATTTTCGTCAGACAGATAGAGTCCGCTCCTCCGCTCAGTGCTACCATGATTTTATCACCGTCTTCAATCAGGTGATTCTCACGAATAGTTTTCAGTACCTTACCGACAATAGATTTTTGTGTATGTTTTGGCATATTATAACAAAAAACGAGCCCTCACGCTCGATTTATTTCTTTTCTATTTTGTAAAAATATTTCATCTTATATAATTTATTCGCTAAACGATATCAATGCATTGAGTGGCCTGCCATCCGTAGTCCCGAAGGGCGAAGGATGGTAGCAGGAGAGAGATTCGAACTCTCGACCCCAGGCTTATGAGTCCTGTGCTCTAACCAACTGAGCTACCCTGCCATATTGTTAAAACAACCAAAGCCGACGATTCTGTCGGCTCTCCGACCGATAGCGTCGGAGCTGAGCTACCCTGCCAAGAGATTGCAACGCTACCAGAAGTTTTGAAATTGAATTAAAAACTTTTGGTAGCGGGGGTTGGATTTGAACCAACGACCTTCTGGTTATGAGCCAGACGAGCTACCGGACTGCTCTACCCCGCAATACATAATGTATGTTACCACAGAACTCGACTTTATTCAAGATAAAACTGCCTTTTACGCAACTTTTTCATTTATCACTTTTTCAATCTTCTTTGCTGTTTCCGTCCTTCCAAGATTTCTATACTCTTTCAGCTCTTGCTCCAAGGAGAGGACAGGAATTCTGCTAGAGCCAAGATTAATAAATTTCGTAGGATGATAATGATTTATTTCGGACCATTCCCCATTCTGTAAGCGATATTGAAAATTTGCCATTACTTCGACTTTTACACCGCCTATCTCATAGACTCCGAAATATGATCTGTATTTTTCTGTTTCAGAATACTCAGATTTTTTAATTTGATAATTCTGAAGTAGCTCGTCAATCAGAACAGCAGAATCAATATCTGTCAAAATGTCTATATCATTTGGCGCAATTGCTACTCCTTGCAAATACAAAGAAGTACTTCCGGACAATATCCAGAAGACTCCTTTTGACTCAAATTGTTTTGCTAAATTCTGTAAAACCTTTTCACTAACCATCGCTGTTCCTATTTCTTCGTAAAGTATTCCCACCACAGGCGATAGTTTGGCACTGTGATCTTCTGCTCGACAACACCGCTGTCTGAAATTTTTTCTTCAGGAGTGTCGATAGGTAGACTCAAGACACTCTCGCCCGTTGCCTTATACCCAAGCTTAGCCCTAGCCTCTTTTTCCTTATATGACTGAGTCTGGTAATAATTATTTTGATCTTCCATATATGCTATGTCCGCTTCCATTTGAGCAAGCTTGGCCTCTTCTTTGTCCGTCTCACCGTTGGCAGCATAATTTGCGAGAACCGTTTTCCCAACGATAATCATCATGTAGACAACAACAGCAAAAAGAAACAAGCTTGTGAGGCTCATGGGGATAATTCTCTCAATTCCTTCTTTAATTTTCTTTAGCATATTCACATCATACAAAAAAATCCCCCATTTTGAAACGGGGGATTTTTTTATCTAGTATCTGATTACCATCTTTTTGTTTTCTTATGGTTTTTCTTGCTCGCCATCTGAACAGGCTTTGCAACTTGTACCTTCTTCTCTGGCTGAACAACCTGCTTTACAGTTTCCTTTTGTTTCTCAACTATTTTTGCTGGTTCTACTGTCTTTCCCTTCGCCTTATCCTTTACCGTTACTGCAACTTCTGGCTTGTCCGAGAACCAGTAGAAATATCCACCGGTCGCAGCGCCTGCCAATAGTATTAGGACGAAAAGAATAATCCAAGGCGTCCAATTATTTGCATCGTCAGTGTTTGACTCCTCACCTTTAACAATACCAGCGTCGTCATCTTTCGGTGTTTCAACTTTTTTCTCCTCTGGAGCAGCGGCTTTTGCCTTGGCCGGAGCAACTGATGTGGTTGGTGCTGGAGCACTAACAGCTGGAGTCGTGATAACTTCAGGCTGTGGTACGACTACTGTAGCTGGCACGCTTACTGTCGTAGCAATATTATTAATAGACTGAACATTATTTTTCACTGCGATTACCGACACAACATATTTTATTCCTTCAAGAACTTTTAGACTTGAATTATATGAAAGATTTGTGTCATTTGCGTTCCCCGTAATCGTGGAGATAAGTACGTCATTTACCTTTATCAAGTATGAATCCGCGCCCGTCCCCTTCCAATTAATATCGAGATACTTAGCGCTATCTTTGCTTACAACCGTAGCTGTAAATACTGGAACGGTAACCAAAGTCTGAGTGTAAGTCACAAACTTGGTGAAATGTTTTGTCCAGATTACAAGGTCAGCACCTGCATCAATCTTACAGTCACCTTCGGCTAATAGTGCATCGCCAGCAGCCTGAGTATCAGCAGCACAAACTGCATTGATTGGTGTGAAAACATCTGATCTGGTATAGCCGACTGATCTACCGGCGCCACCAGGAATCAAAATTCTAACTGCCTTATCAAATATTAGCTTAACATCTGGCATACCGATTTCGATCGAAGCGACATTTGTTGGATAATTCCCAGAATTTACTGTTACTGAAGTTGGATTTACCGTAACCTCTGGAAGTTTCACAACGCCATCCCAAGTCGCAGGGCCAGTAACCGTTGTTCCGCTTGCAACATTGACTACAATAGTGTTACCAGATGAAATTTCTGCACTGATTTTTGTTGCACCTTCCATCTTCGCAGATTTGTTTGCAACGCCCGCTGCGTCCTTGCCATCCTGAAGAGAAGGGGCCAAATTTAGCGTCGTGCCACCAGTTGTAACCTTAATATCCATATTTTCCGCATAACCTTTTGGCACTACGATTTCAGTTGGTGTAGTCACTGTCATTCCCGAAGTCGCAACAGCCTGTGTAGGTTTCGCAGCAAGGACTTTTACAGTTCGTACAACGGTAACAGCTTTATTTGAAGCAAGGTCGATCGCATCGTAAGAGATTGTATAATCCCCTTCTTTCGTTGTGTCGACTGTTCCCGAAGCAACAACTTGGACAGTTGCGTCAAGATTATCTGTGACTGTAGCGCCCGCGTCAGTATATGTCGAGCCAAAATTAACAGTTTGGATAGCATCTCCTGCCAATATAATCACAGGAGAAGTTTTATCGTATACGATTGTTGTCGAGACTGAGTCAGCATTTGAATTTCCAGCATCATCAGATATGGTTCCTGATGTTAATTCAACAACTACGCTTCCTTCAGCAGTAGGAACCACATCAAATGTGAAATCTTTATGATCTGCAGTTCCAAGATTCGAAGCTGTACCATTTGTAATCTTTAGCTTTGAAATATCCAAGCCAGCAACTGCCTCGCTGCACTTTAGTGTGAGTTTCAGCGGATTCTCACTTGTTGCAACTGGATAGCTGCTAGAAAGTGTTGCTGTCGGGGCAATTTTATCAACTGTAAATATCTGAGATGCAGCTTTGACAATACGATTGCCTGCCATATCCATGATGCTATAGCCCCAGGCGTCAACAAGATAGTCACCACTTAGTAAATCCGAATTATAAACTATAGTTAGGACGTTACCGTTCAATACTGCAGTATTGATTTGATTGACCTTAACATTCGTATAATCACCGGTACTCTTATCATAATCATAGATTCCAAGCAAAGAAGATGTTAACGCTGTGACTGCACCGTTATTTTGATCAATCAGCTGAACTGGCTCACTAAATGTATAAGTAATGGTTTTAGTGGTCTCGTCCAAGGTAGCCGTTGCAGTTGGAGATTCTATGTCAGAGAGAACTGCGCCTTCAATTTTAATGTCATCTATTCCAACTCCATCGCCAGACACTGCATTTTTTGTCTCAAACTTGATCAAAACTTTTTGGCCGTTGTAAAGAGAAAGGTCAATCGGATCTTGAAGAGTCAGAACATTATCTAAAGGAGTAACAGTCTTTATTAGCGACCAAGTCCCACCGTTGTCCGTCGATACAGAAATGTCTATAGCGTTCCGTGGTGCCTGAATTGTCCCGTAAGTCCGAGCGCTAAAAACCAATTTTTCACTGTCTGTCGGTAAAAAGTTCATCGGCGGTGAAATCAACGATGATGTTGCCTTAGTCATGACTATATAGTCGTTGCTAGCAGCAGTTTGTTGAGTACAGTCGGTGCAAACCCAGGTTGTCTCAGCGGCAATATTGCCAATGTTCGACGCAATACTAGTCGGAACAAATGGCGCCGCCATTGCCGTTTCGGCTGTTAAGTAGCTTGTAACTAGCCATGACGGGACCACCAGAACTGCGGTGATCAGGTAGACTAGAAACTTGCGAAAAAATAGTTTCATAAACCTCTCCTAAATTAAAATTATTTATAAGTTGAAAACACTCATTTCTAACATCAATCAAACTGACCTTATTATAGTAAGGCAGAATTGACTTTAGAAATGATTATTCCCTCCCAATTTCTCAGATACACAGCACGAAAATATAGAATTGCCCAAAGCAATAAGTACATTTTAGATACAAACTAAACGATTTTTGTGTTTTTTGAGCTTCCCAAACTATAAGAGCTTAAGAAAATGTCTTTGTTTTTTTGTTAGAAAAATTGTGTAACCCATAACTTTCATACTTCGTCATACATTGCCATAGGTAAATCGATCTAACGTGATATTAGTATATAGCAAGAGTGATTACTGTCAACAAAAAAATAAGCTCTTTCCTAGAGCCAACAATTAGAACTTATCCACAGCGAAGCTACATAAATAGTATTAATTTATGTTGAAAAATCCAGCAATATTATTTATTAAGTTGTCGAAAGCCTCAACAATAGCAGGTTTCTTACGACCAAACATGTTGGTAACGAGAATTGTTTCGTGGGCTACATTGTTTTCGACATAGGTGCCTTCAGAGACGCCAATACCCATATCCTCATAGTCAGGATTCAAAATATTTTCACGATGCTTTGGAGAGTTCATCCAACCGTTCACCGTGCCCTCGGCTGTATCAAAATCCATTGCAAGATTTTCACCAGCATAGAGGTATTTGTAGCCAGATTTGTTAATAAAATCCCATGGTGTCATACCAAAAGCGAAATGTTCAAAATAGTTTTTTGTAAGCATGTCAGACGACTTGCTAGTCGCAGCAGCATTTAAATTTAAGTCAACGTTCAGAGGCTGTAAGCCATTTTCGATACGTTTTTGATTTACCAGATATGAGATATTCTCAGTAGTAATGTCAGAAGCAAAAATTGGTGTAGCACTCGACAAAGATAAAACACAAGCAAAAAACAAGATGGCTAATTTCTTTTTTGTAGACTGCATATTTGGTTTTTGGTGTGATTTGTTCATACTTGTTTTTTTAAATTGAATAAGTATATCATTTACAACATACTTTGTCAATAGCAGAATCGATATATTTTGTGTTTTAATATGTATTTGATCGTAAATTATCAGTTTGTTGTTCCCGCGAAGTACGAAATCTATACTTAGCCCCGATCCCAGCCTTCGCTTGAATATTAAAATTACAAAGCCCTAATAGCCCGCTCATTGATTAATCACAGTCATTTTGATAGATTAGATCTAGACCAATATGAGGGCTCGTAGCTCAGTGGTTAGAGCAGGCGGCTCATAACCGCTTGGTCGCAGGTTCGAACCCTGCCGGGCCCACCACTATAAAAATACTCAGCGATATGAGTATTTTTTATTTGCCAAGGCCAATCGCTATAATGTATAATTACATATATAAAAAATAACAAAGAATCTATGACAAAAAACAAAAAGCTTGTGCTCTGGTCCATTATTTCTATTCTCATCTTGATCTTGATTGCAGCAGCGGTGCTCTTCACCTACCAAAAAGCTTATGCAGGCAAAATTTATCCAAATGTATCATTCGGTGGCGTAGATTTATCAGGTAAGACCAAGCAAGAAGCACAGACGATTCTTGAAAATAAATTTCAAAGCACTCTCGATAAGGAAATTACCCTCACTGCAAACGGCCTAGAAGCAAAAGCGAAGCTTGCCGATACAGGGCTAACTTTTGACTTCAGCAAAATAATTAATCAAGGATATGATATCGGCAGAGAACCGGACTTCTTCCAGAATATCATTTCCTCGACAAAGACTTTCTACCAAACAAATCAGGTTGAGGTCACGCCATATCTTAATCAAACGAAGTACAACACCTTTGTACAAATTGTTGTTGATCAGCTGAACACAAAGCCTGAGGACGCAACATTGAAAATTGAAAAAGGTGAGATTCAAACTACGGCTAGCAAAATTGGACAAACTGTCGACACTGCGAGCTTGATTGATGAGATAATTGCAACGATTAATGACAACACGAGCACAATTGAATTAAAAACAGTATTAGCTTATCCAACTGTTGAAAACGCTGATTTTGCGCCAGCACAAAGCAAGGCTCAAGCATATTTGGACAAAAAGATTACATTTACTTATACCGATAAGACATATGCACCATCCAAAAGCGAGATTGGCGCTTGGCTTGACTTCGCTGCAGCAAAAGACAGCTACGATGTTAGTTTGAATGAGGGCAACATCAAAGCATACTTGAACAAAATCGCGGTAAACTTCGAGGTGAAGAAAGTCGATCGCAAGATCAATTCTCTGACAAACGAAGTTATCACCGAAGGCAAACAGGGCGTATATCTCGACAAAGACCAAACCGTCAAAACCTTGCTTGGCGCAATTGGTGGACAAACTGTCGACGTTGCCATGACCGTTACAACCGAAGATCCTGTAGAAATCAAGATCATCCCTGCTGAGGGAATTGTGCCTGGCAAATTTACTGGTAAATATATCGATGTCGATCTGACGAATCAGAAGCTGTGCCAAGTTGACGGAAACGCTGTCGTTGCATGCCATGTTATTTCTTCAGGCAAAGCTTCAACACCAACACCAATAGGAACCTTCGCAATACAAAACAAGGATCCAAGAAGATGGTCAAACGCCTCAAGCCTTTGGATGCCATGGTGGGAACAATTCGCTGACGGTGGCTATGGTCTTCACGAACTCCCAGAGTGGCCAAATGGCTACAAAGAAGGTCAGGCACATCTTGGTACGCCTGTCTCACATGGTTGCGTTCGCCTTGGTATCGGTGAAGCTGAACAGGTTTACAACTGGACCGAGATCGGCACACCAGTCTATATCCACAAGTAATCAACAAGTACATATACACAAAAAAAGTGATCCGAACCTCGGGTCACTTTTTAATATACGTATTTATTGTTCAAGTCTATGCAGCAGGTGAAAAACTATTATTTTTACTTCTCAACCCGCTAGCTTCACGGAGTCGAAGAATAAATTATTTAATCATTTCAAGCGTAATCTGATATTTGTCGCCTTCCTTCAGCTCGCCTCTTAGAACTTTATCGGCAAGAAGGTTCTCTAGCTTCTCCTCTATAACCCGCTGCATCGGACGAGCGCCCATTTCTGGGTCAAAGCCTAGCTCGGACAGATAAGCGATGGCGTCCTCGGCTACAGTGATCTCAATGCCTTGTGTTTCCTGAATAGTTTTCTTGAGCGTGTCGATCATCAACTTCGCGATTTGTACAATCTCTGCTTGACTGAGCGGAGCAAAAGCAATAACCGCGCTAAAACGATTTAGTAGCTCAGCACGAAATAAATGCTGATCAACAATATAGCTAGTCAATTTTGCGGACACCTTACTGAAATCGATACCCTCTTTGATCGACTGATAAATAAGCTCGGAACCAGCATTTGAGGTAGCAATGATAATTGTATTAGCGAAGGAAACTTTTTTGCCTTCACCATCGGTCAGAAGTCCCTCATCAAGAATTTGTAAGAATAAGTTTAGGATATCAGGCTCTGCTTTCTCAATTTCATCAAAAAGTAAAAGCGAAAAAGGATTTTCCCGAACTGCAGTCGTGAGATTCCCCTGCTCTGTACGGCTACCTATCAAGCGATATATGTCATCTTTATTTTGATACTCGCTCATGTCATATCTAATCATTTTGGCTTCCCCTCCAAAATAAACGTTTGCTAGCGCCTTTGCAGTAGCAGTCTTGCCGACACCTGTTGGGCCAAGAAAAAGAAATGAGCCGATAGGTTTGTGTGTATCAGTGACCTTCGCTCGAGCACGACGGAGAGCATTCGCGATAGAATCAACAGCCATTGCTTGTCCGATTACAAGTGCGTGCATTTTTTGTTCAAGATTTAGTAGAATCTCCTGTTCCTTTGCTGCGACATCGCCAGTAGGTAAATCATACTTCTCAGCAATATAGCTTTCGATGTCTGCTGGGAGGATAATTGTTTCGCCTCTAGCCGCCACTGCTCTCGTCACCGCACCGTCAATAAGGCCTATAGATTTCTCAGGATTTGGCTGATTCAAGATATATTTGCTAGCCGCTTTGATCGCAGCTTTAATCGCTTCATATGAAACGATAGCTTTTGTTTGATATTCAATAGTAGGTATAGTGTCTTCAAGAACAGAAACCATTGCCTTGTCATCTGGCTCTCGCACGGTAACTTTCACAAAACGTTTTGCTAGAGCTCCATTTGGCAATATTGTGTTATTGTAGCCAGCAACGTCGCAAGAGCCAACAATGTGAATTTCATTGCTATCTAGATATGGCAAAATTACTTCTGACAAATTCGCTTTGCCGACAGTGTCACCGGAGAAAAGATTATCAATGTTTTCAATATATAGAATGACATTTCCAGCGCTGGCAGTCTCACTAAAAACTCTGCCGACCTTCTCCATCAGGGCACCCGGATCGGCTTCACCAGAAAGTAACGATTCTATATCGAGCTGAAATATATGTCGTTTATTAAGAGTCGGATTGAGGTTTCCATTAACCAAATTCTTGACAAAGCCTAAGATTATTGTGCGCTTGCCAATCCCCGCATCGCCAACCATGATCACGTTGCCGTTTGCCTGGCTCAAAAGTGCTTCTTCGATCTCACGAATCTCCTTTTCTCTAGCAATCACTTCAAGACTTAGACCGTATTCGCGAATCGATTCTGTAAGATCCATAGAATACATTCTAAGAAAGTTAGTATAACCAAAAACCCAATCTCGGCCTATGCCACCTGTCATTTTGAAACGACGATAATTGAACACTCCCTCATTTTCGTCGACCTTATCATCTAGGGTCGCCTGCCAATGAACAATATTTGCGATGTCATCTGCGTTTAACCTTAAGTTTTTTAAGATTCCTTGGAAAAAAGCGTCGGAATCACAGAAAGCCCAAAAAACGTCCACGGCGGATATTTCTTTTCGATTTGCAATGATGGCCAAATCCAGAGCGTGCGCTATGAGATTGGTAGTTGATGTCGAAGAAGGATAGTTGCTGGTAATAATATTTATAATGTCTTCTTTACCCAAGCCAAGACGCAAAAGGATGAAGTTTATTTCACGCGTATCCATGACCGCAAGTGCAAGGTTCTGCATTGTTTCAGAAACAGCATCTTTGCTGCCATACATTTTTTCCGTTGAGGCAGCAAAATCATAAGAAAAAAGAGCGTAGAGATTGACGATTTTACCCTCTGCAATGCGCTTTTTTGCCTCGGACAAAGATATCCTAGGCCTTCTGACTTTAGCAATAAAAAATTTTCTAAAAGCTAGATATACCAAGAAAACTGCAAGCAAAAGCAGGCAAAGACCGATAATTCTAAGATCAAAATGGTATAGAAACGAGCTTCCCAATACCAAGATCGAGCAAACACCCAACAACCAAACTGCAAAGAAAATAATGCGGAAGATAAAATTGGAGAAATATTTCGTCAAAACAACAGCTTTGTGAATAGTTGTCCCCGCAGGCCTAATGGTGATTTCAGTTTGCATTAGAAGAGTCCTAAACTATATTTAAGTCCGAAGTAAATCAAGGCAACAATTATTAGCGGAAAAAATATCCAAAATATTATGTATGCAGACATAAGAACAAAGAATATTGCTATCATGATCAGATAGGTCAGAAGTGTGCCAAGCTTGACACAAAAGCCAACAATAACAGACGCCAAATTCAGAACCATCGACTCAAACATCGCTTTGATATTGAAGCCAGGTCCATCGTAAGTGACCGTGTCCCGTCGCCAAACAGAAAACAAGGTAGTCAGACAAATCTTCACAGAAAAAAAATCATAAAGATATGCAAGCAGATGTTTAAAATAGCTAAAAGTGGCAGTAAGCATTTCGCCATACCACCAACTTATAAACATTAGGCTTAAGTCTTTCCCCTCAGTCATAACTTTTTTGCGATATTATTCTTCTTCTGGTTTGTCGTCTTTGTTTGAATCTAGAACAGAAATTGCAGCAACCGGGCAGCTTGCAACGGCTTCGTCTATTAGGTCAGCATCTTCTTCCTTGTATGGTGCGATTGCATTGGCAAGGCCGTCTTCAAGCTGAAAATAATCAGGTGCAACACCCTCACAAGTTCCGCAACCAATGCAAACATTGTGATCAACTACAATTTTCTTAGTGCTTTTCTCTTCATCTTTTTCGCCCATAATACTCCTCAAATAATTATTTGTTTACGTTCACATTATAATAGAAAGATTGGCCGCTTGCAATCAAAAAAATACCTCCGCATTGCTACGAAGGTATTTTTTATAGTTTCGAGAATATTATTCTGCGTCTCTATCTTTTTTTGGTCTTGCAAAGTCAACTTTGATTGCGCGGCCAGCAATTTCTTTGCCGTCCATGCCTTCTTTTGCTGCTGTTGCTTCTTCGACGGTCGCAAATTCGACGAAAGCGAAGCCCTTTGATCGGCCGGTGTCTGGGTATTTAACAACTGATGCAGAAACGACCTCACCAAATGCTCCGAAAGCAGTTTGAAGGTCCTCATCAGTAGCAGCCCAAGCTAATCCGCCAATAAAAAGTTTTTGATTTGGCTCTGCAGGGGTTTCATCCCTGTCTGTAACATTGTCCATTGTACTTATTTAGATTTAATTAGTAGTCAAAAACCCTAAATTCACAAATCAGCTGAATTAACGCTAGCACTCTAATCTAAATCTAACCTCGTTAAACTTCTAATTGATTCAGCTCTCGACCTATAGCTTAATCAAATGATAGAGGAATTTAGAAAAAAAATCCATATACTTTTGGAAATATCATCATTTATTGTTAGAAAAGATGGACAAAAATTTGAGGATATATTTTCACAGACTGATAAATCACATATAC
The DNA here is from genome assembly GCA_037140515.1 of Candidatus Berkelbacteria bacterium. Taxonomy (GTDB): domain Bacteria; phylum Patescibacteriota; class UBA1384; order XYA2-FULL-43-10; family 1-14-0-10-43-13; genus ELA241. The sequence continues at coordinate 70,318 of JBAXEI010000004.1, forward strand.
CAGTAAAATATTGACAAGTGGATAAAGAAGCAGGTTTTCAAACCATTTTCCTGTCTTGATTCGCATCTTCTCGAAAGGGTCTGGCGGAATACCAAAGTGGTAGCCAATCGGAAAAAGGATTGGAACGCCAGCCTCAGTCAAGGAGTCAGCGAATAAATGCGAAAAGTAGCCGATCACAAAGGCGAGAATCGCGTTGTGCATATCGAGAGATGGATAGAAGCCAAAGATTAATTTAGCTAACAGATAGAAGAGAAAAGTGAATATCGCCATGCCAAGAATTGAATGAGACAAGTGCCTATGGCCGCCGAGAAAAGCAGGGTGAATCAAGCGACCGATGAAGGAGCCAGCGGGAATCTTGTGCCAAAGCTCCCCAGTCGGTGTATCGAGATCCGGCGCACTCGCCCCGAGCCATGTAGAGAGAACTAAAGTCAAAATCAACGCAGGCGAAAACAGAAGACATGATTCTCCATTTGCGCCACAACGAGCGGACATAATTAGCAAAAAGAATGTCGCTGAGAAAAGCATGCCGGTAGATAAATGTGTTTTGTAAGTCATAGAGCTAATTATACCCGAAAAATATTTATCTGCATAAAAAAAGGAAGCCGACTGTCACTGTCAAGCTTCCTTACGGAATGTTTTGATAAGATAATCCATCTTATCTGGAGTTGAAATTTTATCCCAAAATTGTCGGATAAAATCATAAGCCCAAGCATTTGCTTCGATATTCGCTAAGCGAATAATCTCAGCGTTATGAGCACGCATCAACTTCTCGTTGAAACTATCAACCGGTGTAATAACACGTCTTTTCACGACGTTTCGCTCGCCTTCAAGCTGAAGCAAGTTGCACCAGTGATGAGCGGTGATAAATGCTATAAACAGCGGATGCGAGATATCGCTCATCGAACAACCAAAATGATTTTGCGCAAACGAATTGTATGCGACTAAAGACGAATCATGTTTTTTCTCGATTGCCCAATCACTATCTCTGGCAAGCAGAGTGATGACTGGCCTGTAATCATGAATTGGATCACCAAACGACTTGTTTGGCTCAGCTGAAATTTTGCAAGCGCCAATTTCAACTTTCAAAGCACTGATCTTCGCAAAAGGATGTTCATCCTGAAGCAAAAGAAGTGTTCTAGCGACTACTGGCGTTTGACCGCCAGCATGCAGGTAAAGCGAAGAAATGTTTGTCATATTCTTCTCCTCCGTTTTGTAGCGGTATCAACTATGAATAACACAAAACAGCGCAAATAGATAGTCTCTGCGCTGTTTTTACAAAATGTTTTGTCATTCTCGCGAAGGCGGGAATCTATATAATGACTTGGATCCCCAGGCATCACTCTCAGAGCCACATTGCGGATCCTGAGGATGACAAAAAGATTTGTCGCCAAAAAGTTCTTATCTTATACCGACTTCTCCGACGTAACCCTCCATGATCTTCTTGGCTTCGAGCAGATCATCTTTCGAAAGTGGCAAATATTCTTTAGTTGAGTTTACATGTTTGGACTGGACAAAATTTTGTAGAAAATAGCGTTTGGCCCCTTTGATCATCTTCCCTAGCTCTTCGAAATCCGCAACTTCATGTATCGGCTTGCAAACAGTCGTTCGAAATTCGTAATCAATCCCCGACTCCATCACTAGCTTGATGGATTTTTTAACGTCGGCGATTTTGATCTTCGTCCCTGCGGCGGTAGCATATTTATCTGGCGAAGCTTTGATATCCATCGCGATATAGTCCACATCGCCGTCTTTGATGATCTTCTCAAGCATGTCTGGGTAAGAACCATTTGTATCCAATTTAACATCAAAACTTAGTGCTTTTAGATGAGAAATGAATGTGTCGATGTCTGGCTGCATCAGAGGCTCGCCACCCGTGATACAAATCCCCGTCAGCTTGCCATAGCGAGTTTCTAGAAAATCAAAAACTTGTTGCTCGTCAAGAAGTGCGCTGTATTTCTCTGGCAAGACCAGCTCTGGATTGTGGCAAAAAGGACAACGAAAGGAGCAGCCACGAGTAAAAATGGTCGCGGCCACATGACCAGGGAAATCGACTAAAGTAATTTTTTGAATTCCGGCTATCTGCATATTTTCCTTATAAAAATCAAAGGGGCCTCCCATTTGTACTCGAGAGGCCCTGTTTGATATCTATTTTACACCATTGCTGTCTGATGATCCGCGGGATTTACCTCGACTTTTGCCTTAGATTTCTTGGACTTGTTTAGCTCTTCCTCCGGAAACAAGCTTTCTGCTTTTGGCAGCTCCTCGATGATGTCCATGCAGCCGTCATCACATTTACCTGAGAAGGATTTGAGGCTATAAGTGTTACGATCATGCCACTCAGCCTTCTTGCCGTTGTTCCACTGTTTGACTGGGCGAATGTAGCCAACGATTCTTGAGTAAACTTCGTTCTCTGCGCCACATTTTGCGCAAGTCTCGACTTTGCCAGCGATATAGCCATCATTTGGACAGATCGAAAAAGTAGGAGTAAGTGTGAAATATGGAAGTTTGTAGTTTGAACAAACTGTTTTGACCAAAGCCTTCACTGATTCAATATCGGTAACTTCTTCGCCGACGAAAAGGTGGATTACTGTGCCGCCAGTGTACTTGGCCTGAAGATTGTCCTGAAGATCGAGCAGTTCGAAGACATCGTCTGTATAGTCAACTGGGATATGCGAAGAGTTTGTATAGTAAGGTGCAGCTTGATTCTCCTGATATGCGTCTTCATTTGCAACCATGATCTCTGGATACATTTCCTTATCCTTGAGCGCCAAACGATAAGATGTGCCTTCAGCTGGAGTCGCCTCAAGATTGTACATATTGCCAGTCTCTTCTTGGTATTTGAACATCTTGTCTCGCATGAAGTCGAGAACTTCCTGAGCGAAGCTTTGGCCTTCAGCCGTTGTGATATCACGACCGAGCAGATTTAACGCTGCTTCGTTTGTACCGACCAAGCCGATTGTTGAGAAATGATTTCCCCAATATCTCTTGTCACGTTTGAAAATATTTCGAAGATAAAACTTTGCATAAGGATAGAGACCGTTTTCTGTCATGCCTTCAAGAATTTTGCGTTTCATCTCAAGACTCTCCTTAGCCAAGTCCATGACATAGGCCAAGTTGTAGAAAAACTCTCTTCTATCTCGTGAACGGAATCCAAGTCTTGGCAGATTGATCGTAACTACACCGATCGAGCCAGTGAGTGGATTCGCACCAAATAGACCACCACCACGTTTGCGAAGCTCACGATTGTCCAAACGAAGCCGGCAGCACATGCTACGAGCATCTTCAGGATTCATGTCAGAATTCACAAAGTTTGAGAAATATGGAATACCGTACTTTGCCGTCATCTTCCAAACAGCATCGAGATTTTTGTTGCTCCAGTCAAAGTCAGCGGTAATGTTGTACGTAGGAATTGGGAAAGTGAAAACTCGGCCTTTTGCGTCGCCTTCAGAGATAACTTCGGCAAAAGCTTGATTGAACATGTCCATCTCTTTTTGAAACTCTTTGTATGTCTCTTTCATATTTTTGCCGCCGATAACAACTGGCTCATCTGCCAAAGTTGAAGGACAAGCAAGATCAAGAGTGACGTTCGTAAATGGTGTCTGAAAGCCGACACGAGTTGGCACGTTCATGTTGAACATAAACTCTTGCATCGCTTGGCGCACTTCTTCGATGCCCAATTTGTCATAGCGAATATATGGAGCCATTAGTGTGTCAAAATTTGATACTGCCTCAGCACCAGCTGCTTCGCCCTGAAGAGTGTAGAAAAAGTTTACCAATTGGCCAAGAGCAGTTTTCAAATGCTTTGGTGGTTTGCACTCGATTTTACCGACAGCGCCGCGGAAACCTTCGCGAAGCAAATCCTGCAAATCCCAGCCGACACAGTAAGTCGAAACCTTATCCAAATCATGGATATGCATATCACCGCTAGAATTTGCGCGAGCAATCTCAGGAGTGTAGACCTTGTGAAGCCAGTAGCTTTTTGAAATTTCTGAAGAAACGTAATTGTTCAAACCCTGAAGAGAATAAGCCATGTTGGCGTTCTCTTTGACCTGCCAGTCAGCGTTGCTGATATATTGATCCATCAAATTCACATTTTGTGCTTCTGTTAGCTCACGAAGTTCTGCATGTTTTTGTCTATATATAATGTAAGCGCGAGCCGTTTTCTTGTATGCAGACTTAAGCAAAACATCTTCAACCAAATCCTGAATTTCTTCTACTGTTGGAACTTTGTGCCGAATTGTTTCCTCGGCCTCTTTTGCTACCTTTTGTGCCATTTTTTTGGCTACGTCATCACCAAATTCACCAGTTGCTTTGCCAGCCTTGCTGATGGCAAGAGCTACTTTGTCCATATCGAATTTGACAAGTTTGCCATTTCGTTTGCGTACTTTTGTAAACATGATCCCTCCAAAATTAGTATTTATTTCCCCCTCTTTTCACCGGTAGTTACAATTTTACTACCTCCCTTTTGTCGGGTCAATAGTTCTAACTATAAAAAATACTACATGTAGTGGTATTCACCTAGTGATAAATACTACATGTAGTATGTTTGAGATTTAACTTATCAACAACTCTATTTATTGGCTCTGAGACGAACAAAAGGCAAACATTAAGAAAATAAAATTTCTGGATGCATGATATAGTATAGAGACCTTCGTGGTATTGAGAGTGAGATATTGATTTAAGGGGTAGTCGTGCCGCTCGTCACCTCGCCACTTCCAACTGCAGTGCCAGAAAGTGCTGCGCCACTACTCGGTGGAGTTACAACAGGCGCACTTCGAAGGATTGTAAGTATTGCATCCGCAGAATTCCCCGCATCATCATACGCTCTGAATTTCAAATTATAAGTCCCATAGCCTGTGAAATCTGCCGTCAGCCGCAGTCTCCCTCCAGTATATGTATTTCGTAACTGGTCATCCAAATAAATCTCGATTTTCTTGACAGCAATGTTGTCAGTCGCTGTCACATCAATCACCAGATTGTCATTCTCTAATGTATAAGGATTTGTTGTCGGCGAGACGACCGTGACGACCGGCTTCTCCGTGTCAACAATTGGTGCAATGTTTGACGTGAGTAAGCTCGGATCCCCAATCTTGTCCAGCCAGACTTTTGTACCTGCGGATGGATAGCCATAGGTGTCCTTCATACCATGCCAGCCATAGCCAGAGTAAAGATAAGAATAATCCTCGGCAATAATCTCAGCTTCGCAATTTTCCCAACCTAGTGAATAATCCGTGGCTGTTGTAGCCTTCGAAAGTGGACGCACGGTGTAGTAGCTATCTGGAAATCTGTCAGAAATCGTCAGGTCCCAATCTACCCATTTGTGATAGAGCGTGTAGTGGTGGCCATATTCGTGAGAAAGCACCAGCTTCATGTAATCGCTAAAATATGGTGAGTCTTTGTAATAGTAAGTATTTAGAATAATTGTCCCAGAAGCGGCAGTGATGTCTTTGCCGTCAGCAGCCATCGTATAGCCGCCTAAGTATTGACCAGTCCAGCCTGTGTCACCCGCATCACGAACGGTAATCTTTTTCATACTTGAGATTTCATTTCGCCACTTGAGAACTCCATTTAAATAATCTTTTAGTGTTTTTTCAAGATCCGGATAGAGACCAGTTTCATCACTATAGACAATGTCGTACGGTGTATTTATTGTTGCAGGTGCGGCATCAGTCACCGTCTTGATATCGGATGCTTTCGCGCCTTCAGCGGTTGCGATGACGGTGGTGGTCGAGCCATCGGTATTTGTCTTCGTCGCCTCAACTATCGGTGCGGCGGCCGGTGTCTCGTGTTTTGGTGGCTCGGCGATAACGGCTGCTTTAGCCGCTGGTGTAGGTGGGGCAACTTTGACCTTAGCTGGCGCAGGCGCCTTTGCTGCTTGTCCGGTCGTAGCTACTACAGCACCAGTGGTCGCCACCGAGCCGGTCTGCACCGCTGTAGTACCAGATGTTTCAAGATCAATCTCGCCTGTAATCGTCTCCGAACTTTGTAATGCTAAGTCTTTCGCCCTTTGCTGATTTTGTTGATAAAGATAAGCTTGGGCTAGCCCTGCACTCAAGAAAATAAGCGAAATTACCGAGATCAAAATTGCTTTTGTCGTCTTGCTAAGATGATGGCCTTTTCGCTTCTCTTCCTCAAGAGAAACTATCTCGATTAGTCTGTTTTGAGCTGTTTCCAAAACATCATTTACTATCGTATAATCATATTTATCTTTATAGCTAGTCTCTAAATTGAAACGGGCAACACGGACAGCCACTTCTTCTGCCGTCTCTGCTCCCCTTTTTTGCACTCTTTTTAGCGCTTCTTCGAGCGTTGGCGGCATGATAAATACGAGCAACGCGTTCTTATACATTTTCTTAATATTTTCTGCACCCTTCACATCAATCGTCAAAACTGGAACTTTGCCATCATGCATAATCTTTTCAAAATCAGCTTTTTTCGTCCCGTATTTGTCTGTATGAACATTTTCCCATTCAAGAAACTCACCCCGCTGAATCGCTGCCTCAAACTCTTCATTCGAAATATAATTATAGTCAACGCCGTTTGTCTCTCCTGCTCTTGGTCGCCTTGTTGTATAGGAAACAGAAAGTGCAAACTTATCCGGGAAATCCTTCAGCTTCGAAACCACAGAGCTCTTGCCGGAGCCGGCCACGCCAGAAATGATTAGCGGAAATTGCGAGTGTAGATTTTCCGGCTCTTTGTTCATATTTATTTCCAATATTTAATAGAAAAAATAACGATAAATGTGATTGCAAGGATCAGATTGATAACGAGACCTGCGAGAGAGCCGATCAGGGCACCTGCTGCAGCTCTAGTCGAGTGGCGCACAGTTTTCTTCTTGATTACGAGCTCGACAAGAGCGACACCACCCACAAGTCCTATAAATAAGCCAAATGGCGGCAAAAGGAAAAGCCCTATCATCGAGCCGATCATCCCACCTATTATCCCCGCTTTCGAGGCGCCAAATATTTTCGCTCCATATACACCAGAGAAATAATCAATCAGCTCCGCCGCAAGGGCAATAACGCCAAGAATTACGATGTCTGTAATGGAGAGACGCTGAAAATGATTAATGAAAGCGTATATGAGTGTCGTTACAAACATAAAAGAAGCACCAGGCAAAATCCGCAAAGTCACGCCAATGAGGCCAGCTAGTAGTAAGATTATCATTAACACAAAAATTGCGATTGAAATCATATGTATATATTATATCTTTTGTTTCACGAAAAAATAACCCCTTTCCTTTGACAGTTTCTGTTTTTTTTGCTAATATTCTCTTGTCAAACGACTTTTTTAATTGTGGAATTAGAGAAGTCGAATGACACTATATAGTAGATGATCCCCGATAGCTCAATTGGCACCTGCCTGCCGGCAGGCAGGGAGCGCATAAAATTAATCCAAAACGATATGTGGTACGTTTATGCCCTTAAATCTGAAGCTAACGGAGAACTCTATATCGGAATGTCTGAAAATCCTGAGAATAGGCTTATCCAGCATAATTCAGGAATGACAAATTCAACAAAATCTTTTAGACCTTACAAAATAATCTTTAAGAAATTGTGTGCTTCAAGAATTGAGGCTCGCAGCCAGGAAAAATACTATAAATCAGGCTGCGGACGAGAGTTCTTGAAAAAACTTAGTGATCCCCGATAGCTCAATTGGCAGAGCGCATCGCTGTGAAAGATTATATTCCTTGCAAGAGGAATCACGCAGCTTTCAAGGGAAACCTTGACTGAAACTTCTTGGGATAACGGTGAAAGCTAAACCGTAAGGCATGCTAATACCGTGGGAACCAGCTTCGGCTGGAGCGCCGTAGAGACTAGATACCGAGACTCCGCAGTAGAAATACCGGAGAAGATATAGTCCACGCCACTATGAAAATAGTGAATAAGTGTAACGATGATGTTACTGGTTCGAGTCCAGTTCGGGGAGCCATAATAAAAACACCAAGCAATTGGTGCTTTTATTATGGCGATGTTCAGAACTGGACGAGAACCATGGGATTTGAGTTAGAGTATTTACTTATTGCAAAAACCGTATTCAATCCGGGAGCGTCCCCAAGTTCACACCGTCAATCCATATATATCAGCAAAGGGCGATCTTTTCTTTATCCTGATGATTTTGATTTGAATTTGGAACTGATGGAATGCAAAGAACTCTCTGGGGATAGGTGTAGATCAAATGTTCTGTAACGAAATAGCTTGAAACTTTGCAGCAATTTTGTTTTTTTTATTAATAATATATGGTACTATTTAATAGTATGCTAAAGCTTGAGCGAAAATCCAAAACAAAGCTCACTTCAGAATTCTTTAACAAAGTTGTTATTATCTTATTAGAAGTTGCTACGTTTCTGATAATTATGGGATTCGTTGGAGGCTTGATTAAATCCTTTTTGGATTTGCGGTTTTTAATTTCTACCACCACTAGCATCGCTATAAGATACTTGATCATTGATCTCATTTCGTTACTGGCACTAGTTGAAATTCTCAAAACAGTTTTTAGTTATCTGAGAGACGGACGAGTCAGAGTTACATATATTGTTGACACTGCAATCATAATTATGATAAACGAGCTGATCTCAAATTGGTTTTCAAATCCAGCCCTTATCAATATCGTTACACTTTTGTTGATAGTTCTTGTCTTGGTGATTATCCGAGTAATTGTGATTCGCATTTCTCCAGAACAGCATTCCAAAAAGACATAATTTGAGAATAACGGCTTGAACATAATAGATTCGTATTTGTGAAAACAACTAGTATCGAGCTAGTTTTTTTAAAATATCTTGTCAAAAAATTAACCACAGCATGCTCAAAAGTATTTAATATCGTCCGGCACTAGCTTTTTTTTAAAAATTGTGATTTAATATTCGTGCACCAATTGGTGTAAATTTCGATCAGGGGGAAAATCTTTTGAAACATAAATCGCCAAAAGATGGGGAATATCTTTTGAAGCTTAAACTTCCAGGAGACGAAGAACACCGCATCATACTTAATGAGCAGTTGCTGAGGAGCGCTTGTTCGACCATCCTCTCTGCAAAGCTGATTAACGAACGAGTTCTTAGCAAAATCAAGGAGCTACCTGAGGCCAAAGATTACTGCAAAGGCAAAAACATCCCTTTCAGTGAAGTATTATTTAAGGAATGCTATGATATTGCATTTGCTGAGCTATCCTCATTTTCTCCTTCCAAGGGAAATGTTCTTACTCTTCTGCATAAAGAAGAGAAAAATCTATTAGGCCATAAGCGCTTCCATTCGTATGTGGTCACAATTGCTTCGTTTCTCAAAACGAAGAAGGAAATCGATCTGGCGGAGGTAATCAAAGAATATAAGATTACGGGCAAAGCCAAGCTCGAAGCTTGTGGGCTGGCATACGCTCTTTTGCTCGAAACAATATAAGGAGAGTAGCCACCGGAGGGTAAACATACTGGGATATCGCATCAGCATATCCCTGCCCCATTTATCTCAAAATATTGAGCTAAATGGTAGCAGCAACAAATGTTTATTTTTAAAATAATTAGTGATTTGGGGACTGATTTAGTGATTTAGGGACGGTTCTGATTTAGGGACGGTTCTGCCACAAGCTCGTGATTCGCGATAAGCTAATATTTGATCGCGCTCTCGCAACTAGATCATCTCTTGCCCTGTTCGTCGAAGACTGATACTATTTCATCGATTGGTACATATACTACTGTCCTGCCCTTGGGGTACAAAATAAGTAGTCCGATCTCAAATCAAGGGCCCCAACTATTCAGATGTGGCTTGCCATGAGCATGTCGAATGGTCGAAATGAATAGTCTATCAGTCTAACTTCATGGGAGCACTATGGACAAAAAAGAGTACGGTAAAGCCATGGAAGAAGCTATGATGAAGCAAACGCTGGAAGCACCATACCCAATGTGGCGAAGAGCACACTGGGATGAATGGGGTTCGCCTGTCGGGCTGACGCTTGCTTGGGCACCAGGACTCGTTTGCGTGGGCATATTCCTCTGGTTCTTGCATTTGGCCGAGCTGATCTAAATTTAAAATCGCCCTCACATGGGGGCGATTTTAATTCATGTAACAAACGATTCCCTCTGAAGAGACATCTCTCTAATCCAATATTTTCTCGCCGAGAAGTTTTCTTTCTTGTCCATGAGCTTGACCGTCAAAGGCCGTTAAATAACCATCTTCAAGTATTACTCCACCAGGGACGACCTTGGATTTGAGATCATCGCCAGTGACAATCATACCCATCGGACCTAGCGGCACAAAAGTAAGAATCATACCTATCTTTTCTGGTGAGGTAAATGCTTCGGGCGCTTGCTGATCAGGCGAATAGTTCTTAGCAATAAGTTTGACGATTACTTCCTCCTCGCCTTCACCAAAATCGAAAATAAATCTAATTTCATCATCTTTTATCTCAGGTTCATGCCCAGTTATGTCTTTAACCTTTTCGATAATTTGATCAACTGCTTCCCTGTCTATAAATATGTAATCAACCATAATGATTTCTCTCGAACCAAGAGCTAGAGGATACTCGATGTCTGTCCCGGAGCCCAAGTACAAAGTAGGATATTTTTTCAGGACATCGGCAAGAACGAGATTGCCATACAATATTTCCGAGACAATCCCCTTTTTCTGTGCAGCCTTTTCTCTCTTGGGATTAGTCGTAGTTGAAATACCATCAAAAGCTCTCATTCTTTCAGGTGTTATAAGAAATTTCCCTCTTTCATCGGGTGAGAAATTTTTATAACTCCTATCGAGCCCCAACATCTTCATTAGATCTTTCTCGTCATAAACACTCGAAACGTACTGCTCTGCCGTTGCGCTGACTACAGGAATGTCATCTGCGTCTGGAAATGCACTTGGCATCGACATTTCAAATTGACTAAAATCATCAGGATCACTCACAGGCGAATTTGATGAAGTTGTGTTCGGCTCGTCAGACATATCGCTCCCTTTTCGATAGTTAATGAGAATTATTGCTCGTAATATTTTTAAGACAATTCTATACTACCAAATTAATTTGCGATTTGCGATTTGCGATTTGCGATTTGCGATTTGCGATTTGCGATTTGC
>JBAXEI010000005.1:0-49252 GCA_037140515.1 Candidatus Berkelbacteria bacterium
TTGGCGGAGAGAGTGGGATTCGAACCCACGAGACCTTTCGGCCTGGCTGTTTTCAAGACAGCTGCACTCGACCACTATGCGACCTCTCCGAACAGAGATATAATATCAGAAAAGAAGCGCTTTATCAATAAACGGAGGTCAGAGATGGGCAGAGGAATGCATACAAGCTATTCGAAGGGGACACCGTTACACATAATTCTCAAAGACGGTTCAATAATCGAGGGTAAATTCTCCGATCACAAGAGCGGCAAAGTTTTGCTTGAAGATGGTCGTGGAATCAAACTAGATCAAGTACGCTCTATGTCAATTCGTAAGCTCGAAGCAACTACGACAAGTGATGACTCTGTGCCAAAAATTAAATGGCGAATTTGACTCTCTCATCTCTGGACTTTAGGGAAGAAATAGGCCCTATCTACTTAGCTGCATTATTCAGAAATAAAACAGTTGCAATAACCACAACAAGAAAAACTAGCACCACGATTACAGTTGTCAAAGATTTGTTGCTTTCTTTCTTTCCAAAAAAATCCTCATGAACTTTGGCCAGCTCCTCGATCGGACGCTCAGGCACTTTTTCTTCCACCTGGATAGGCGCGATGTGATTTATCGTAACCACATCTTCTGTTGGTGCCGAAATACGTGCCTGATTGTTCAGTTCCTCTTTTAGATTCAAGCCTTTTTCAATCAGGAGCTTCTGAGTCGATTGCATATCTCCAACACTGCTTGTGAGCGTGGTTATTTGCCCACGTAGGCTATCAAGGGTTTCTTTGTCGATCATGATGTAGCCATCTGGAATGTAGCTGGCTGGTTTTGCATTTTGTTTCGCGGTTTGCTCAACTGCTTTCACTCTGGCCTCTTCCTCAACAGGATCAACGCCTTTGAGCTTATAAATTACGTCTTTCTTGATTAGGCTCTTACCGTTCACTTCTTTTGCCTTTATTTGATCAGTTTTTATATATCGTTGAATTGTCCGGATGCTGACGCCAAGTATTTCGCCAGCTTCTTTGGTACTAAGTAAATCGCTCATCAATATTCCCTCACATTAAATTAAATATAATGAATTGGATCCCAGCTTTCGCTGGGATGACGCGCCGAACGCGTCAGATTATATTAAACTAAAAAACCTGTCGCTTGGTCAAGCGACAGGTTGTCGACAACTTACTCTATGCAGCAATCTATGGCTTTCTTTACGAGCTTACCAAGTTTGCCAAAAATTCCTTTCTTCTCGGTATCTTTGATGTCCATTTTGTCTTCATCAATTTTTTTCACCGCGCCCATGTCTACAACTTTTAAATTGATTCCCCAAAAGAGTGAGTAGAGATTATATGCTTTTTCAAACATTTCCTTTGCGTCCTCTTTTTTCCCACGGCCTAGCGCCTTCGTACCGACCTCCATTAGTCGCATTGACGATGCCAGCAAATGCTTAGAAATACACCAAACTTCGCCTTCATATTCTTTGATAATTTTCTTGAGCAAATCTTTGCGCATGTCGCGAACTTCTTTGAGCAGGTCGAAATATTTGTCGTCGCCAGTTTTCTGCGCGGTGAAGAAGAAATGTTCTTCGATTGAGACAAGATTCATGATCGCGATCGATAGATCTTCGTCTGAGGATAAATCGAGCTTATTGTCCTTCTTTGAATCGTTTACTTTTTGGATAAACTTATCGATGTTGTCTATAGCCATATAAAACCTTTTTTAATGAATATCATTGATCGTAATGTAGTAAAAAATTAATGAAAGTATTGCGATGGGCAGGATTGGCCAAAGGGCTTTTTGAAATGGAAACCAAGCATGTCCGCCATTTTTTTCTTTGATAATCCGGTACCACCAGTCTCCGAGATAGAAGAAAATACTGCCGATCACAACACCGACAAGAGTCTTATCCATACCCCAGATTTCTTTGAGCGGATTTCCGACAATATGCTGATAGTAGAGGGGAAGAAATGTGCCAACATAGAAAAGCGCGAAAACTCCGACATTGATTGCCCAGTGGTATTTCCATTTTCGAAGCCAGTCGATAGTCATGATCGAGCAGAGCACTAGTGCTCCACCAATCCAAAGGCCAGAAATGACATTGTCGATGCCGAACCTCTCCATAAGCGTGAGTGTGCCAGCAACTACGATTGGACAGACCACTTGGCAAATCGCATAGGCCTTCACAGGCGCAGCAATAGCAAGGAGAGTAACGATAAGTAAAAGTCCATAAAAATAGGATTTATTTCTCATAAATTCTGAAACCTCATAGTTTAATTAATTATATTATTACTGTTTTTTTTCCAATTATCAACCGATATGCTGTCGTCCCAGCCTGTGAGCTTGAGAGGTGGGATCTAGGAAGTTTTTTCCAAATTATATTCGCCTGGATCCCAGCCTGCGCTGGGATAACGCAACAGTATTTTCTGCCGTCTAGAATTTGACAAAATATTATGTTAAAATATCGATGTTCACTTGAGAGAGATATGGAAGCCCATATCATTTAAATTTTGTTGTGTGATTTAGTCATGGAAGGTTACCCAAGTGGCTTACGGGAGCGGTTTGCTAAACCGCCGGTGGTCTAAAAGCCGCCACGAGGGTTCGAATCCCTCACCTTCCGCCAAACGACATTGCATGAATCTCAGGTTAAATATTGCGCAAAGCAAAAATTAAGTCGGGATTCGAACAGGGATGGGGTTGGGAAACGGTAGTTTCCCGCGGAGGAAAGTAATGAAAACCGTGGGTTGAGATAAGCGAGAGGGTTGCGACCGCTCAAGATCCCTCACCTTCCGCCACGCTTAGCGTGACAAAAGGGACGCTCAGCGTCCCGCCAACACAAAAAGTATTTGCATCGTTCGATTTAGAATAATCAACGTTCGTAATGAAACATGAAAGGTGGGGAAAATGAGTGAAAAACTGAACCTTAAAAAGAGAATAGTCATTCCTGATATCCAAAATACTGCACCTACTTTATCTTGGGAATCACCTGATTTTGTGCTTCATCCACGAAGCGCCAAGTCTTATGTGATTATCGTTGGTGGCGCACTTCTGATCTCAGGATTTATGTATGTTCAGCAGATATGGACGGGTCTTGCTCTTGTGCTTTTTGCATTGGTCTACATTGTTTTCACAGGACGTCAGAAGCCAAAAAACGTCACGTGCGCGCTTTATGATGAGGGCGTAGTTGTAGATGGTAAAGTTTATGCGTATGAAGAGTTCAAATCATTTTGGACTGCATATGGGGATATCCCTAAGATCAAGCTGCAGTTGGTAGGACGATTCGCAGGGCAGGTCACAATGCCAGTATCTGAGCATGATCTGACTGTGGTTGGCCAATTTCTTACCGAGCACTTGCCCGAAGAAGAAGACAAAGGTGAAGATCTTGTAGACATCATCAACAGGTTGATTAAATTTTAGTATATAATTCGAATTATATTTTGCCCCTTTAGCTCAGTGGATAGAGCGCACGGTTGCGGTCCGTGAGGCCAGAGGTCCGATCCCTCTAAGGGGTACCATTTGAATTATTATAATTTTTATATACACATGCGAGACATAGAATTCAAAAAAATCATCTTGGAAAACAACATTCGGCTTATTTTGGTGCCCGACAGCGCCAAGCAGGTTGTGACAAGTATGATTCTTTTTGGTGTTGGCAGTCGCTACGAAGAAGAGGAATATGCAGGTATTTCTCATGTTCTCGAGCACATGTTTTACAAAGGATCGCAGAAGCGCCCTACAGCCTTAGACGTTTCAGAGTTTATCGAAAATATTGGCGGTGAGCACAATGCTTTTACTAGTAAAGAATACACTGGATATTATACAAAAGTTGCCTACAAACACGTTAAAAAAGCGATTGATTTTCTCTCTGATCTTGTTTCAAATCCCCTTTTTCCAGCTGCTGAGCTTGAGCGAGAGAAGAACGTAATCCTCCAGGAAGTCGATATGTATGAAGATTTGCCGATGGAGGTCGCTGCTAGCAATCTCGAAAAGGCACTTTTTGGCGATAATGCTCTCGGCCGAGATGTAATTGGCACAAAAAAGAGCATCCAAGATGTCAAAAGAGAAGACTTGGTAAACTATCGTGGCAAATACTATTCAGGCTCAAACACAGTCATAGTTTTGGCTGGAAATTTTAATAAAATGACCGAAAAAGAAATAGTTGATCTCGTCGAGAAATCATTTGACATCAAAGAAGGTAAAAAATCCGAATATCCACTAGTGAAGCTCACTCTCAAAAAAGCTTCGAGTGTTGTCGAAAAACCGACTGAACAGTCCCACTTGCTAATCGGCTTCCGTGGCGTTTCATATGATGATGCTGATAGACACAAATTACGTGTCCTTGCTTTAATCTTAGGCGGATCGATGAGCTCGCGTATGTTTACTGAGATACGTGAAAAACGGGGTCTCGCATATTCTGTCCATACTTCGAGCTCAAATTATCAGGACACGGGCGTGCTCGATACTTATGCTGGTGTTCCACATGCTCGTGTTGAAGAAGCAATCGCCGCGATTATCAACGAATATAGCCGAGTCAAGCTTGACGTGACAGAAAATGAGCTTACGAGAGCCAAGGAAATTATATTTGGACGAATGCTGATTGGTAGTGAAGATTCAAGTGAGCTTGCAAGCATGTATGCGATGAACGAGCTCCTTACAGGCAAGATTATGACCATCAAGCAAATTACTGAAATATACGAAAAGATTACTATTGCTGATGTGATGCAAGTCGCCAAGAAATATTTAATCGACGAGAGAATGGCGCTTAGCTTCGTAGGGCCAAAAATTGATAAAAAAATGCTAAATAAAGTATTTAAGATATAGGAGAAATATGGACAAAAAGGTAAATCCTGCGCTTGAAAGAACATTCGTCATGGTCAAGCCAGACGGCGTTGAGCGTGGTATCATTGGTCAAGTAATTTCCCGAATAGAGCAGAGAGGGTTGAAGATTATTGCGATGAAAATGGTCAAGCCTACTCTCGAGCACATCGACAAGCATTATCCAACTGATGAAGCTTGGATCGCACGTCTAGGCGACAAGGGTTTCAATGTATTCAAAGAACTTGGCTTAGATCCAATGGAAGTGATGGGAACGGATAATAATTTAGAGGCTGGTAAGATGGTTCGTGGTTGGCTTGTAAGCTACATGGTAGAGGCACCAGTTGTTGCTATGGTAGTCGAAGGATTCCACGCCCGTGACATGGTCCGCAAGATCGCTGGTCACACTCTTCCTAGCAAGGCTGAAATTGGCACTGTAAGAGGCGATTTCTCCGTTGACTCACCGGCAGCTGCCAATACCCAAATGCGCGCAATTAAGAACATTATGCATGCTTCAGAAACTGTCGAAGAAGCCAAAAACGAGATCGCTCATTGGTTTGCCGAAGAGGAAATCTTCGACGACTATGCTCGTTCAGATCATTCTGCAATGTACTAAATTGTTTAGATTAGAAATATGCAAATCAGCTTCCAGAAGGGAGCTGATTTTCAATAACTCAATTTTTCGGTATAATAGAACAATGAATTATATTCTACCTTTCCTAAGCGCTTTAGCTATCTCAGCTGTTCTGACAGGCTTTTTGCGACAAATCGGCTTGAAAAAAGGAATCGTCAGTCGTCCTAGAGCACGTGATATCCACAAGGAGGCGATTCCGCGTATCGGGGGTGTTGCGATAGCGAGCTCATTTATCTTTGTTACGATTATCGTTTTTTCTTTTATTTATCCAAATTTACATTTTACAGGGCTGAAGATCTTCGGAATAGATCGTCATCTTTCTGGTATTCTGCTTGGTGGTTTGCTGATCTCGGCAACAATGCTTTACGATGACATAGTTGGACTGAAGTCCTATAAGAAGCTGGTAATTCAGATAATAATTTCCTTGGTTGTGATCGCATCTGGGATCGGGATCGATCACCTCGCAAATCCTTTTGGCAACGCTCTTGATCTAAATTCAGTTTATGTTCCGATTTTTACACTTCACGGGATTGTTTATCACTTCTCCCTTTGGTCCGATCTCCTAACTCTTCTCTGGCTTGTCATGATGATGAACGTGATCAATTTTGTGGACGGCGTTGACGGTCTTGCTGGTGGCTTATCTAGTATCGCTGCTTTCGTAATATTTCTACTCTCAATCACACTTCTCGTAAATCAGCCAGCCACTGCCATGATCTCGATTATCCTTTGTGGCTCTGCACTTGGCTTCCTGATATGGAACTTCCCTCCAGCAAAAATATTTATGGGCGATTCCGGTAGTATGTTCTTGGGCCTTATGCTTGGTATTTTGCCGTTACTTTCAGGCGGCAAGCTCGCAACCAGTTTTTTGGTACTTGGTTTTCCTATTGTTGATGGCATCTTTGTTGCTCTTAGCCGGCTACTTCGAGGCAAGAATCCTATTACCACGCCGGACAAGACGCATCTTCATCATCGGTTCCTTCTGGCTGGCTTCTCTCCTCGCCAAGCTGTCCTCTCGATTTATCTTATTGCAGCTCTTTTTGGCTGGGTTGCCCTTAGATCAACTACCTATGACAAGATGATTGCCTCGATCGTCTTAATAATTTCGCTTTTGATTTTGATTCTGGTTCTAAATTTAGTTTCGAAATACAAGAAAAACACCAAACTTTGACTAATAACATATAATATCAACATGGAAAAAGAATTTACGTTCAAAGGGCAGCACACCGATGAAAAGGTAATAGAAGTCGTGAATAGCCACCCATATGTGGTTTATCCAGCGGGGTTCAGAATGATGCTGATGCTTGTTGCCGCGGTTGGCTTGCTTTTATTTCCGCCACACATTGCTACGTGGTCAGTCACACTCGCAATTGCGATTACCGTTTTTGCTGTACTTTATTTTATAAATGCTTACTATTCTTTCAAAGAATCGCTTTTTATTGTGACAAATCAACGATTGGTTGCGATAACACAAAAGGGCTTTTTCGCGAAGAAGACAGTTGAAACTGATATTCGCAATATTATTGACATTTCTAGCGAGATGCACGGTTTTTTCAAGACGATGCTTTGTTATGGTGATCTGATCATTCGTACCGCCGGCGCGAAGGAAAAGGGCGATATTATCGTTGAGAATATTCCAGACCCACAATATATTCAGGACAAAATAAGCTCCATGCGCCCTCAAATACAAGAAGAAATCGTTACATAGAACTTGTCATCCTGAACTTGCTGTGCCACTTCCGTAGCCTTGGCGAAGGGTGGTTTCAGAATCCCTTTGCTATGTAAGCGGTCATAATCACTAGTTGCTCTCAACTTTGTCTTTACCTACGAGGTCTTTTGTTTTATGAATTAGCACTGGGTCAATATTCACTTTGTTCTTGATTTTGATCTCTTTAGTCCCGCGAAGCCCATCGGGCGAAGTGGGGTCGGTTCCAATAAGAAGCACGACTGACGATTCGCCAGGGTGCTCGACGAGTATATCTTTGAGATCGACTAAATGCTCCTTGCTCCAGCCGGCAGGAATAGTGATTCTCAAAGTTTTCGGTCCAACGTTATAAACAGGCACATTGTTAGCGTTTGATGTCGCGCCAGAAGACGCTCCGCTGCCATTTCCGCCATTATTTCCACCTGACTGCCCATTCTTGTTGCCCCAGCCACCAAATCGGTTAGCGCGGCGCTTGTCCTTCGCGACGAAGGCCGGTATCTCAGCGGTATCAGTGATCTCATATAGTGCCTCAGAGACGATCTTGAGTGCGCCATCTTTGTAGCTGACGAAGCCATCTACGCAAATGATCTTGTCAGGAGCGAGCCAAGTACAGTTTTCAAGTATTTTCGGAAAAACGAGTACCTCGGCTTTGCCCTGAAGGTCTTCAATCTTGGCGAAAACCATATTTTGATTCGCTTTTGTCATAATTTTTTGCAAAGTAGTAATAACACCAGCGACACGAATATATTGGTTTTCATGCTCAGTATGGATTTCATTTATCTTGATTGAACGATATTTCTCAAGCAAATTGCCAATATCAGCCAAAGGATGCTCAGAGATGTACATACCGAGAAGCTCGCGCTCCCACGAGAGAATTTGCTTTTTATCGGCGGGCTTCACTTCATCGAGTGTGATTGTCGCATGTTCAATTGTATTATCGTCGCCAAAAAGCGAATCCTGATTATTTTGTAGCATCTTGTGCATCGTGCTAGCAAAATTTAGTATTTTTTCACTGTTAAATATTACTGCGTTCCGCTCGACGAAGTCAGAAAGAGCGCCAGCCATTGCGAGGGACTCGAGTGCCTTTTTATTGATGACTTTGCTAGATAAACGAAGTAGAAAATCACGGAAATCCTTGAACGGTCCATTTATTTTCCGATCCTCGACGATCTCTTCTGCGACCGCCGTACCCACATTTTTAATAGCAGAAAGGCCAAAGCGAATATTCCCAGTCTCTTTCACTACACCGAAGTCGACAAATGATTCATTGATCGACGGGGCCATAACCTCGATTTTCATACGATTACACTCATCAATCTCGATTGCGAGCTTGTCCAAATCATCTTTGTTCGAAGTCATAAGCGCGGCCATAAACTCAGATGGGTAATGCGCCTTAAGGTAGGCAGTTTGATAAGCGATAAGTGCGTAGCAGGCAGCATGTGATTTATTGAAAGCGTATTGTGCGAAATCTTGCATTGCGCTGTAGAGATCCTCGGCGATTTTCTGACTAACGCCATTTTTGATACAGCCTTCGACAAACTCGCGCCCCATCTTCTCCATGAGCTCTTTGATCTTCTTACCCATTGCCTTACGCAGAGTATCAGCTTGGCCTCCTGTGAAACCCGCCATATCCTTACTCATTTGCATAACCTGCTCCTGATAGACAATAATACCATATGTATTGCCGAGAGCGGCTTCCATCTTCGGGTGGGCAAAAGTTACTGCTTCGCGACCGTGTTTTCTGGCAACAAAAGAATCTATCCATTGCATAGGACCTGGACGATAGAGGGCTACCATCGCGATAATGTCTTCAAATACAGTTGGTTTGAGCTCTTTTAGATATCGTCGCATGCCATCACTTTCCAACTGAAAGATGCCAGTTGTGAAGCCTTTTGTTAGAAGCTGATATGAAGGCTTGTCGTCCATTGGGATCTTGGCAATATCAATATCAATTCCGCGTGTTTTCTTGATAATTGATAGGGCGTTCTGAATAATGGTTAAGTTTGAAAGCCCCAGAAAGTCCATTTTCAATAGGCCGAGGTGCTCGATAGGATTCATTGAATACTGCGTCACAGTCGAAATATCGCCTTTTTGTGCTTCTTGTACGGGACAGTATTGAACTATTGGTTCTTTGGAGATCACGACACCAGCCGCGTGTGTTGAAGCGTGGCGAACAACGCCTTCAAGCTTCTTTGCGATGTCGATACACTGCTTCACGTTTGCATCAGAATCGTAGAGCGATTTGAGCTCAGCAATATTATCAAGCGACTCCTGCAGGCCCATGCCCTGAGGAATTAGTTTCGCGATCGTATCCACTTCAGAATATGTAAGTCCAAGAACACGACCGACGTCCCGAACAGCCATTCTAGCTGCCATCGTACCAAAGGTAATAATCTGAGCAACGCGATCCTTGCCGTATTTCTCCGTCACGTATTGAATTACCTCACTTCTACGAGAGTCAGCGAAGTCCATATCAATATCAGGCATTGAAATACGATCTGGATTCAAGAAACGTTCGAAAAGGAGGCCAAAGGGGAGCGGATCGAGCTCAGTAATATTAAATGCATAGCAGATGATTGAGCCGGCTCCTGAGCCACGACCAGGTCCTACCGCGATTCCCTGATCTTTTGCCCACTGTACATAGTCAGCCACGATTAGAAGATAGCCCTGATAGCCCATTTTTTCGATCACGCTAAATTCATATTTGTAGCGTTCCCAAAGCTCAGGGGTGAGATAGAGTTCCTCGGGTGTAGGTTCTTTGCCTTTTGTAATATCGTCGATAGTAATTTTTTGGGTACCATAGCGGTTGTTCAGGCCAAGATAACACTTTGTTCGAAACCAGCTTTCGAGATTATAGCCCTCTGGTACCTCAAAATCAGGAATCAGAATTCCGCCAAGCTCGATCTTTACGTTGCATTTTTCGGCAATTTCCAGTGTATTGGCCATCACCTCTGGATGATCTGGAAAATTATTGAACATTTGTTCTCGAGTGAGAAGAGAATAGTCGTCGCCCATCATGCCCATTCGGTTCGTATCAGAGACCTGTTTGCCGATCTGCAGGCAGAGAAGCGCATCTTGTGCAATAGCGTCATCGGTATTTACATAATGTGGGTCGTTGGTGGCAATAACCTTGAGATCAAATTCTTTTGCAAGTTTGAAAATATTTTCATTCGCAATTTTCTGTTCTGGCACGGTATTTGGATGATGTTGGACTTCAAGATAGAAATCTTCTTTTGGGAAAATTTCCAAATACTCCATCAAAGCCGCTCTTCCAGACTCGTAGCTCTCAAGCGACTTGCGAGTTACTTCTCCTTGGATACAAGCGGTCGAGGCGATCAAGCCCTCAGAATGTTTTTTCAATAATTCTTTGTCAATTCTTGGTTTATAATAATATCCCTCGAGATTTGCCTTTGTTACTAGCTGAAGTAGGTTTCTGTAGCCAACCTCGTTTTTGGCTAGCAAGATTAAATGGTAGGCTTTTTGATCAATCGAGGGCTGTTTGTCAGTCATTTTTCGAGGCGAAACGTATGCTTCAACGCCTAGAATCGGTTTGATTCCCTCTTTCAGGCAAGTTTCGTAAAATTCGATAATGCCGTACATTGCGCCATGGTCCGTGAGGGCGAGTGCTGTCATTCCGTCGCTCTTGGCCTTTTTTATAAGATCAGGAACTTTGCCCATGCCGTCGAGCATAGAATAGTGTGAGTGAACGTGTAGATGGACGAATTGTGGAAATTCTTTTTCTGGCATAGTGACTTAGTGAGCTGATTGTGTTATGATAAAAAAATGGAAAACGTGAATACAAATCAAAATAAATTGGCGATCACCGAAGGGCAATATGTTGTTGTCCTTGGTCGCGAGATAGAACTATGTTTCAACGAGTTTCTAGCAACTATGAAGCGGTTTTGTTTTGATTTTGATAACTATACTCTATCGGACAATTTGCTTTTCTTCAACTCTAAAAATTCCGTTTCCGAAATTGCCGGCCTTATGCCACTTCTTGGCGGAACAACGAAGATTTATGAGCTTCTTTTCGACACAACTTATGATAAATTCCAGAAAGATACACTCATTTACATTCGTGATATTGCTTATAACGATCGTAAAAACAAAGAAAGTTCCCGAATCGACTTTGGCATTTCTTCCTATGATCGAAAAATCAGCACTTTGAAGACAAACCAAACTGGCTTTTCTATCAAGAAGGATCTGAAAAAGTCTGGCATTTCTGCTCGTTATAATGAGCTGAAAAATGAATCAGAGGTCCCTACAATTATTTCTTCTGGGCAGTTAATGAAGGGCAATTCGCTTGAGATCGGTCTTTTTTGGCAGCCACGCGGAGTTGTCGTTGTCGGCAAGATGATTGCTTCAACAAATCCACGAGGTTGGGCTGAGCGCGATTTCGAGAAGCCCGCTGGAGATAAGGTTTCTGGAATGCTTCCACCAAAACTCGCCAGAATCATGCTAAATCTGGCCCTCGACAGACCCTCTTCTGAAATTAAAACCTTGGTTATTGATCCTTTTTGCGGCTCAGGCAATATGTTGATGGAGGCTTACGATCTCGGTATCGACTTTTTGGGCAGTGATTTATCGCCTCGCGCAGTCCAAGACTCGATTGATAATATCGAGTGGCTTGCGGCCAGATCAAAAAGTGATATGAAGCCAACCTTCGAGATTATCGAAGCTGATGCCACAACAGCTGATTTTGCTACGTTAATTGAAAATTCCAAGCTCAAGATCGATGATTATAACCAAATTTTAATCGTGGCCGAGCCTTATTTGGGTGAACCGAAGAAATATACCCCAAATTCCAACGCTGTGCGCGGAGAATATCGAAAAGTCAAAGAAATTTACCTGAAATTCCTAGAGAATATTGCAAAATTAGAGAAAATCAAGCCAGTTATTTGCCTAGTTTTTCCGCTTGTGGAAACAGTAGACAAGGGACAATTCAGTTTATACAATGATAGTGTTGACGAAATTGGAAAAATTGGTTATACTCTCCTTCAGTCACCCCTTATTTATGGGCGTGATTATCAAGTTGTAAAACGAGAGATCGTTTTATTGTCGTTCAATTCATAAATTATAAATCGTTTTTCACTTCTCGATTGCCAACTATTTCTCAGCTAAAAGGCTGAAAATGAGCTGAAAATTGAGAACTGTTAAATTTAAAATTATTCCGAAGGAATCGTTATGGCACATAAAAAAGCTGCCGGTAGTACCCGGTTAGGTCGAGATTCACAATCCAAGAGACTTGGAGTGAAAATTTTTGGTGGCGCCAAGGCAATCTCTGGCAACATCATCATTCGTCAAACTGGTACAAAGTTTCACCCAGGTGAAAACGTTGGTATCGGCGATGACTATACAATCTACGCTGCAAAAGATGGCGTTGTTAAGTTTCAACAGAAGCGCGTAGTCGCTTTTAACGGAAACAAAGCAAAGCGAACTTTTGTTCACGTTGTAGATGCTCTGAAATAAGTAAGAATAGACTAGGAAAACAATGTTAAAACTATTAGAAAAATACTTCAAGAAAAACGTTCCAGACGTTCGAAGCGGTGACACAGTCAAGGTACACATCATCGTCAAGGAAGGTGTCAAAGAGCGTGTACAGATCTTTGAAGGCCTAGTAATTGCAGTCAAACATGGCAAAGGCCTTGATGGCACATTTACTGTTCGAAAAGAATCTTTTGGCATCGGCGTAGAGCGTGTATTTCCTTTGCACTCACCTCGAGTTGTAAAGATTGAGCGCATCAAGCAGTCAAAAGTTCGAAGAAGCAAACTTTACTACATGCGTGAACTTCATGGCAAAAATGCTCGTCTCAAAGACGTAAATCGTGATCATGCTGTTTGGGAAGAAAAAGGCGCCGAAGAAGAGCTAGAGAAAATTGCTGCTGAAACAGCTGCTGCCGCTGAAGCTGCTGCAGAAGAGAAGGCCGCAGAAGAAGCTGAGATTAATGCAAAAGTTGAAGCAGTTGCAGGTGACCGAATCGTCGACGACAAAAAAGAATAATAACTTACCAAGTTATACATAGTGCTCCCAAAAATGCTCAGTCGAAAGATAATGGGCATTTTTGTTATAAAAAATGGAAGTTTGCTATTGCAAACTTCCAAATTATTTAATTTCTGCCAAAGGCAGCGGACACTACTTCTGGCAGTGTCAGAATTTCATTCTTGATTACAGACACATTTGCGCCTGCTTGAAGCATCTTTTTGTTGCTCTCTGTTTCGCCACTGTGAGCGATAATATGGAGTTTGTCTCCAAATTCCATGCTCCGCAGGTGGCGGACGACTTCATGGCCTAAGCGATAAAAACCACTATCAAGACTTAGGTTGCCATCGATTATTACGATGGTTGGGACTAGCGTTTCATTCCTTGAGCGCTCTTGGAGTTCATTTACTGCAGCTTCGGCAGTGTTAAATAGTGTTATGTCACAATCTGTGCAGTCTCTATTCAACAATTTCTTAGCAAGCCGTAAGATACACTCCTCGTCGTCAATTACGATAACTTGTTGCAGGCTCAATCCCGCGGCATTAATTATAGGCATCTTCTTAACCTCTGACTAGTATTATACCACTTACGAATAAATAAGTCAATCTAGCAGCCGTATAAAATCGTTTGTCATCCAACGATAATAGCGATATTATTAGACAGGAATTAATATTTTTTTAAATTATGTTTGATAAATCAAAAAATAAGCAGACAGGGAATCTTGGCGAAGACACTGCTACCGATTTCTTGATCAGCAAAGGCTATAAGATTCTTGCAAGAAATCTGTTTTTTGCGTTTGGCGAGATCGATATTTTGGCGGAGAAGGACAGATCGATCGTGATTGTAGAGGTCAAGACTGTGCGTGGATCTGGCTTTGGTCTTGCACAGGACTTAGTTCGTTTTGCAAAGCAAAATAAGCTGAGAATGCTTGCGCGGGCGGTCGAGCAGCAATATCCAGGAAAGACGATTCGTATCGACGTTATTGCAATCGATTTTAGTGGAAGTGAGCCAAAAATAGAACACATTGAGAGCGCGGTAGAAGGGTAATTTTTCTGTCATCCTGAACTTGTTTCAGGATCTTGTAACCGTTTAAATATCGACGGGATCCTGAAACAAGTTCAGGATGACAAGGCGCATTTGAGATCTTTCTGGATTTGTGCTAATTTATAATCATGAATACACAAGAACCAATCATCACACGTTTTGCACCAAGTCCAACTGGCGAGCTTCATATCGGAAGTGCCCGTACGGCTCTTTTTGCTTATTTGGCTGCCAAGAATACTGGCGGGAAATTTTATCTTCGTATCGAAGATACTGACCGCACACGCTATGTTGAAGGCTCTGAGTTTCGTGTTATCGAATCTCTTGATTGGCTCGGTTTCGCTATCGAAAACAGAGACAATATCGTTTTCCAGTCAAAGCGACTCCCAATATACAAAAAACATGCTTTTGATCTCGTGAAAGCAGGCAAAGCTTATGTTTGCACCTGCACAAAGGAGCATTTGACTGAGGCTCGCGCCACTCAGGAGGCAGCAGGCAAATTACCTCGTTATGATGGCCACTGCCGTGAGCTTGGCCTTGATCCAGAGAAACAAGAAGAAGGAACCTTTGTAATTCGCTTGAAAATGCCAGAAAATGGCAAAGTTGTGGTAAATGATCTTGTTCGAGGGGATGTTGAGTTCGATTTATCCTTATTTGACGATCAAATATTATTCAAATCTGATGGCTATCCAACATATCATTTGTGCTCAATCATCGATGATCACGAGATGGAAATCACATATGTCCTTCGAGCTGAGGAGTGGCTCTCATCGACGCCAAAACATCTCGTTTTGTACGAGGCTTTCGGCTGGAAACCACCAAAGTTTGGTCACTTTTCGATGATTCTCGCGACTGATCATAGCAAGCTTTCAAAACGTCATGGTGCAGTTAGCATTGAAGAATTTCGTCGTCTTGGCTACTTGAAGGAAGCGATTATAAATTTTACTGCACTGCTCGGTTGGAATCCGAAGACTGAGCGTGAATTATTCACGCTGGATGAGCTTGTAGAGGAATTTAAGATCGTAAATCTAAATAAAGCACCGGCGATATTTGACATAAACAAATTGAACTCGTTTAACGAGCATTATATTGTTGAAAAGGTTAAAGAAGCACCTGCTGAAATGGTGGAGCTCCTAAAAGAATATAGTTTGGATACAATCTCTGATACAGAGCTAGACTTGATCGGTCGTGGTGGACACACAACGCTGAAAGAAGCTGCAGACTACATCCTAAAACTTAGAAAGACACCAGAATATGACAGTTCAATCCTAGTCTTCAAAAAATCCGACAAAGACAAGACATTGACGGGACTCACTGCGTCACTAGACAAATTATCCAAAATAGATAAATGGGAAACAGATACTTTACAAGAAGCGCTGAGCTCGGTTGTTGCGGATAACGCGCTCACAAATGGTGACGTCTTCTGGCCAGTAAGAGTCGCTCTATCTGGCGCGGAGAAGTCGCCGTCTCCTGTAGAGCTCTTGCTTGCACTTGGCAAAAATGAATCGATAAAAAGAATCGAAACTGCTCTCGAAAAAGTCAAACAGATCGCGATCTAGTCCTAATCACTTCTGCGAAATCTCGTAGAGTTTCAAATATAGTTCTTTGTTGGCGGTAAAAAAGCCCTCAGCATATTTTCCTGCATCGTACATGCCAGCTCGATACTTATTTAGCCCAAGAATTGCTTCAAGGTAGGAGCGATCTTCGAGCTGAGATTTGTGTGCAGCTATGGCTGTAGACTTTTGTGTGACTGCATCATCAATCGTGACTAAGCGATTCGCATAGAGTGGCTGCCAAACTTCGTATTGCCAAATCTCGCCACGATAATCGATTGATTCCAAAGCTTTGGCCAGAATCTCGCATGTAGCATTGTGGTCAGGATGAGGGTCGGAGAGTGAGGGTACAAAGATAATATTTGGTTGAGTTTTTTCAATTATTTCTTTGATGATAGAGATTGATTTTGATTCTGCAACTAGATTTCCGTCGCTATAATCAAGAAAGTTTGTGATACTAGAACCCAAAATCTTTGAGGCCTGTTCTGCCTCATGTTTTCTCGTAATGTTTTTCCCGTTAGTCAGATGTAAGGTCGTGACATTTTGTGAGTTTTTAGCCGCCTTAGAGATTATGCCCCCGCAACCAAAGATATCATCATCAGGATGTGGCGAGAGTACTAAATAACTTCCCAAGGGGGCATCCTTCAATATCTCGAGCTTGATCTCAGACTTGATAGCCGCTGAGATCATAAGATGTCCGAATGATTTTCGAAGGTTGTTGAGGTGTAGCAAAATTTTTAGATATTTTTTCATAGATAAATATTACCATAAACTATTACTGATTTGTACTGTCCTTTGTCCGCTTCAATAGGCTGCCCTCTTTTCTTATCAGATAATTTAATGCTAAAATATTGGAGATGAAAAATGCACGAAATAAGCTAGTTTTAGTGATTGCAGATTCGGGATTGGGCGGAGGCACAAGCCACGTTTTGAGTTTGCTGAAAAACGTTGATAAGGACAAATTTGAGACTCACCTGATCTGCCCCGCAGGATATTTATCTAAGACAGCTAAAGCGCTCCGTGATGTTGAGGTTTACAATATCTCAATGCACTCAAAGTTTGACCTGATCTCCTTTTTGCAGCTTCGCGAGACGATTGCAAAGATCCAATCAGAGGGAAATCCCTTTGGTCCGATGATTGTTCACGCTCATGGCCAAAGAGCCGGTCTTTTTACAGCTTTTGCTGCTAGAAAATATGTACGGAAAATCTATACCGAGCACAACTTTGACGACACCTATCAGCTAAAAAATCCAATAAATAATTTTATTCAGAAGCAGATTTTGAGGGCAGTATGTCGCAGATACGATCTGATTATTGCAGTGTCTGAAGCAGTAAAAAAATATTTAGTAGGTCATCGTTTTGCCGAAAACGATGAGGTGGTTGTTATGCCAAACGGTATTGATCTGACTCATTGGCTTGATCTCAAGAAAAAGCACAAGATCGAGACTGTAAATCGTCATCCAGTTATTGGCACGGTTGGGTCTTTGGTAGTTCCGAAAGGCCAGAAATACCTGATTCAAGCATTTGCACAGTTTACGAAGAAATACCCACTTGCTCGGCTTGAGATAGTTGGTGACGGTCCAGAGAAGACGAGCTTGCAGGAGCTTGCCACAGGAATGTTACTAAACAAAAATGTCAGTTTTCTTGGCGTACAGAAGGACGTAGCTCCTATTATTTCAAAGTGGGATATGTTTGTTTTACCTTCAGTATCTGAAACATTTGGTATAGTTATATTAGAAGCCATGGCGCTTGGTCTTCCTGTAGTTGCTACCAAGGTTGGCGGTGTGCCAGATATAATCGACAATGGTAAAAACGGAATACTCGTTGAGAGCAAGGATTCGATTGCGCTCTGCAAGGCAATGGAGAAAATCCTAGATCATCCTGCACTTGCGGCAGAGCTAAAGAGAGGTGGCGAGAAGAGGATTGCTGACTTTGACATTACAAAAATTGTAGAAAAAATTGAAAATATTTATTTAAGGTTAATAGGGTAGGGTTTCTGAAATGAAAAAAATTTTAGTCAAGATTGGTCCAGACGGCGTCGAGGTTTATAAGGATAATGAGACAAACAAAGAGTTGATAATCCAAAAAGAGATCGCCTTTAGCGATAATTTTAACGAAATACGAGGATTGAATTTTAACGATGAAGAAGCGCTAGTTCGTCTTCTCGAGCGTGTTTCCGCTAATTATTTTGACTGTAAGATTGAGGCCGAGGCTAGCGAGTTTTTTCGCCGTATTAAGCCAAGCTTTCTTGTCGACCTGAAAAAAGAGATCAAAAAGAGAGCCAAAATTGAGATAGCATTTGACTAATAATCGATTAAATATATAAAAACTATTTTGGAGGGAAGATGACAGATATAAATCAATCAGATGAGACGAAAAACACTGTAGCGGGTAACCTTTTTGAAGAGATCGGAATGGGAGACCTTAGCGACATTGAAAAAGGTGCCGTTCTAGCAGATCTTCTTGAGTCGATTCAAACTCGGGCATTGCAGAGGACAGTAGAAGGACTTACGGATGCTCAGATTGAAAGTCTTGCTGAGGTAATAAAAACTGATGATCCAACGAAACTCGAGGATTTTTTGCTCGAAAATGCTCCAAATTTTCCTACAATATATGAAGAAGAGGCTAAGAAGTTGCGAGAAGAGTTGATTATTAAGTTTTCAGGCGACCAAAAGCAGAAAGAGTAGCAATGAGTACTGAAAAAAGCAGTGGTTATGTCGACCCATCTTCTTCTTACGAAGCAGAAGTCGCTTCAGAAGATTCAAAATATGAATCATCTGGATATGAAGGTAGTACTTATGAAGCTGACCCAACTCTAAAAACGTCTGAATATGAAGCTGATAAAGATAAAAGCGAGGCAGAAAAAAGACGAGATGAGGTTCTTAGCTATACTCGTGATCGTACTGAACGCGATCGCGAAAAAATTGAGAAAAGAGCCGAAGGATTGCCAGGGTTATTTGATAAATTCCGCCGCAACTCGTCTGCGAGGATGGTCACCGGAATTGCTCTCGCCGTCGTCTCGAACGGAATTCCAGGAGCTAGTTTGCCATTTCAGCTCGCACGAACCGCTTTAGCTGCTGTTGGTGGCGGTACTTCAGGTGAGGCGATGTATCTAAACAAAACAGAAAATTCATTTTTGAATAAATTTACGACAAAAGACAGCGCCGGCAAGATTGAAGTAAATGAAGGGGCCCTTAGCAAATTGACTCCAGAGGAGCTCGCTGAGCTCTTGGGTGGCTTATCGCAAATAGCAACGCTGAAAGGTCTAAAGGTTGACCTTGAAGCGCTCAAGGCTGATGAGGCGATGATCGCGAAGATAAAAGAAGATGAGAGCAAAAACGCGGTAAAGAAAAACATTGAGGCCATGAGAGAGTGGTTTGCAAAAATGCCTTGGTATATGAAAATCGGTTTGCCACTGGCCGCAGCATCTCTCGGGTTTGCTGGCGGAGCTTTTGCGGTTGCTGGCGCGGCAGTGAGCTATGGCTTAGGTTTTCTCGGTACGAAAAGAATGTATGCTCAGACAGCCTATGAAAACACAGGAGTTTTGAAGGCTGTCGAGGAAGAAATATTGAACAGAGCTGGAAAAGGTGAGATTACTGCAGAGCAGCTTCGTTTGGAAATGGATAAAAGCAGCGACAAAGTTGAGGCTGGCAGAAAGAAGTGGCTGGTCGGCGGAGCAGCAATTGGTGGAGGCGTTTCAGCACTGCTTTATGGTGTTACTAAGAGCGGCATGCTGCATCAAGCTGATAAACATGCGCCAGGTTTTATTTCCGACAAAGATGGAGATCAGCCTCAAACATTGACTAGCGGCCATACTTTAGACGCTTCGCATAACAACGCTCCGAGCATCGTGCCAGGAGAAGAAGACAAACCTCTCATTGCGCAGGGTGTTGATCATGCTTCGATGCCTCACGCTCCAGTGAGTGCAGAGCATCATCTTGCTACACCGCCTGCTACGCCTGCTTCAGAACAGGGAGAACCAACATTACATCTCAAAAATCAGGACCATCTTTATCATGAAGGGCCTGGTGCTGCGCACAATCTAGCGAAAGAAGTTCTTAAGGCGACAGATTCTAAGCTTAGCCCAGAACAACTAGAGAAGGCACAGGATCATTTGGCAGCTGATTGGGAAAAGAGAGGTCTCTTCAAGTCAGATGGTTCACTCGCGGTACCTGTAAAAGAGCTTATCCATGAGATAAATGGCCCTGCTGAAGGGCATGAAGCTGCTCTGTTAGCGAGAGCACAAACTCCAGAAATTCACCATGCTACAGACCAAACTAATAGTACTGAAGTCGTGGGGCCAGAAGTCAAAAAAGGAGAACCTGACTATGATCCTAGGGCTCATTTGCTAAAGAATGAGATGGACTCCCCAACCACAGAATCCGGTATTGGTACACCAAAAGTAGAAGGTGCTGAGGGAGTAATTGCCCATAATCCGAGCGCTCTTGTTGATCATGCAGAAAATAAATTTGAGAGCGGCGATCATGATAATTATGACGATACAGACGTTCGTACAGTTGACGGCGGAATAGGTGTGCCAAGCTCGCCAGACTCTCATATAGCTGTTGACGCGCCAAATATTCACAATGAGGTCGTTGCCCCACATGTAGAAAGTATTCCGACCATGAGCTTCATTTCTGAGCTTGGCCCAGATGAAAAAGCGATAGGTAGCCATTTGTATCAAATCGCGGAGCGTGGTGATGTTGATAAACTCAGGCATCTGTCTGAGCACGTTCATGATGGAGGATTCTGGCGCTCAATCCCTCGTGAAACTGAGTGGAAGTGGCTTTTACCAGATCCTAAGACCGCTCCTGATGTGATGCCTGCCAAAGAAGGTGAGATCAACGGAGAGTGGATCGGTCACCGTCCTGGATTTATTTTCCGTGGTAAGCTAAATTGGGAGCCACGAATTGAGCATGATAAATCTTTCCTAAATCATATTGCAAAAGCAAACGAAATCATTTTGAATAAATTCGATCATTCCAAATTGCCTGACGAGGTTCCTATGGCAAAGGGTGTTGAACTTCCTCATGCTGTTAAGGAGACAGGCCCAGATAGCTATGAGACGCCAGAGAGTAGCAAACCGACTGCAGAAGAGATAGCGGCGGCCGCGCGAAAGCCGATGCCAGATGACTCGATTCTAGATGGCGGTAGATCAACTATTCGTCACGAGGAAGTCATATTACAACCATCCGGGGCCGAAGAGCACATAGGCAAACCTTCAACAGCTTCAGCTTTTGAACAAAAGCAGATTGATGCAGCGATTGCCGACGAAAAGAAGCTCAACGAGATTCAGAATAATGTTGATTTTTTTAGAACAACGCCTGAGGAGATCGACAAAATGAAGGCTACGCTTTTCACACCAGATATGAGTGATCCAGTGTCTAAGCTTACCGAGCCAGTTTATCATGGCATTAAGATCCCGAGGATTGAGGATGCTTTGGTGGACATGTGGAAACATGACGGAAACACGGCGAAAATTGTCGAATTACAAAACTCTGTCGGACCGAACAGAGTTCCTTCGCAAGCAGAGTGGTCTATACTCTGGCCAAAGTCAGATTCTATGCCAAAAGAAGTGCCTACTGAAGTCGGATCAAAAGTGGGTGAGTGGATCTCTATCAAGAATTTGCAGAATAAATTTGTCTGGGAACCTAGAGTTGAATACGATGCATCGTTTCGTGGTGCGATAGTTGATCGTGCTTGGCACATCATTCGGACGAATCTTAAATAACAATTTCTGATTTCAATAATAATAAAAACACCTCGAGAAAAGGTGTTTTTATTATGGTTCCGAGACTAGGATCTCGAGCGGTCGCAACCCTCCCTTATGACAACCCAAGGTTTTCATTACTTTCCTCTACGGGAAACTTCCGTTTCCCGACCCCTTCCCCGTTCGAATCCACAAACCATAAAAAAAAGACCAAAAATAATGGTCTTCTTTTTATGGTTCCGAGACTAGGATTCGAACCTAGGTAAGCAGATCCAGAATCTGCTGTCCTGCCACTAGACGATCTCGGAATACAAAAGTGATAATAACATTTTCATTGGAATTTCTCAAGTCGTAGGCTAGAGGCGTTTTGAGCAAAAAAATAGGACGTTGACAACTTTTATAGTTGAAAACGTCCATTTGGGTTATTTGGTTTTTTTCTTGACGATTATCGCCGGCGGCAATTCATCATCAGGTAGCATCGCTGCAATCTGATTTCTCATCGCCATTCGATTCAGAATCTGGAATCCAGCATCGAGCGCTTTTTGCCGCTCTTCTGCATTGCCTGACTTCATTAGCCGAAATTTTGCCATATCAGCCCGGTCAAGTGGTCGCCATTCAAGCTCCAGCACATCAAGGCCTTCTCGGATTTGAGTCGTAGTCATGCCGAGACTGATCACATTCAGGCCATATGTTTGGCCGACAAATAGTGCTTCGGCATACTGTTTTTTACCAATTAACGCTTTGATCAAGCCTTTTAACTGATAATTTACAGCGTTGCGTGCTCGATATTCGATCGAGCTGTCAGACCTGGTTGCTTGTACAGATGGTGTCGTTTTTACGGCATCAACGGTAACAGCGACAGCTGCGTCTGCAGCAAAGGTGGACAAACTGAGTGTGATTACAACTGCAATTAGGATAAGAAATTTCTGCATGTTGCCCTCCAGAAACGTTTTGGTTTGAATTTCTCACATGTGAGTTACCAAAACATAATACTATATCACCAATCAACTATTGTGTCAATATAGTGCGCTCCGTCATCCTGAACTTGTTTCAGTATCCCGTCGCTATTTAAACGGTTACAAGATCCTGAAACCACCCTTCGCCAAGGCTACGGAAGTGGCACGGCAAGTTCAGGATGACAATATTGTTGAGAATGAGCTACAATGTATTTGTTCGGCTTTTCATTTTTACTATTTTAAAGTTTTTTAAATTATAAATTATAAATTGTAAATTAATTACCATGTGTTTAACCATTCCCGGTAAAATTGAATCAATAGACAAGGGCATCGCCACTGTAATATCCGCCCGTGAAAGGGCTCAGATTGACTTGTCCCTTGTTTTTCAGGCGCAGGTGGGCGATTGGATATTGTATGCAACAAACAGGGCTGTGAAGGTCATTTCGGAGGAAGATGCGAAAGAGATTATCTCTTTGCTAGAAGACAAGTATCACCCCGTCGATGTGAGTAAATTACCTCTCAAATTTAAGAAAATAATTTTTAAAGTCAGAAGTGGCAATTCCAATCTCACTAAAGATGAAATTTTGTATTTATTGAGTCTGAAGGGTCAGAACAACCTCGAAACACTTTTTGCTGAGGCAAACACTCTCAGGAAAGAAAGAATTAAGGACTTTATCTGCATTCATGGCATTATTGAATTTTCAAATTATTGCAAAAATAGCTGTCTCTATTGCGGAATTCGTAAGGAAAACAAGGTTCCTCGTTATCGATTAAATAGCGAGGAGATTATAGATACGGCGTTTGACGCAGTCGAAAATGAGGGCTACAAATTGCTCGTATTACAGAGTGGCGAAGATGATTCATATTCTGACGCAGATCTGATCGATCTGATCGTGAAAATCAAGCAGAAAATGAAGGTTTTTGTATTTATTTCTGTTGGCGAGAGATCTGAGAAATTTTATCAAGAGGCCTATGAAGCTGGGGCGACTGGCTCACTGATTCGCTTCGAAACATCAAATTCAGAATTGTATACAAAATTACGACCAAATAAGCTTCTTAAAGATCGGATCAAGCTCGTCAAAGCCATGATAAAAATGGGGTATTACGTCGCTTCGGGCAGTATGGTCGGCCTTCCCGGGCAGTCTCTTGAAGATTTGGCTGACGATCTTCTCACGATTAAGAGTTTGGGTGTGCCGATGATCTCGGCCGGACCATGGCTAGCCGCAGAAGGAACGCCGCTAGCAAGCTCAAATGTTATGCACAATAATGCTAAAACACAGCTAGAGCTGATGCTTAAGTTTGTCGCCGTGGCGAGATTTATGATGCCAGACGTGAAGATTCCAGTCACGACGGCGCTCGAAACCCTTGATCCAGAAAATGGCCGGCACAAAGGGCTTCTTGCGGGAGCAAACGCGCTCATGTTTAACCTGACCCCAGAGAAATTTGCGGAAAACTACTCAATTTATGATAATAAATATCGTGAAAGAGAGAAAGTATGGCAAAAATACGGTTTGTTCAAGGGCGAAGAGAGCTGGGAGATGCTTGAAGAAAAATTAATGTTGGATAAATAAGGAGACCTATGTCAAACGAAAAAAGAGTTTTGATGGTGATTGCACCCCGTGACTTTCAGGATCATGAGTACTTTGATACTAAGGTGAGTCTGGCAAACATCGGTATAAATGCTGATACCGCTTCAACCCGTGCGGGGTATTGCGTGAGCACACATGGCAAAACAGCAGCTGTGAGCCTTAGCTTAGAGGCGGTTGATCAGCACCTTTATGACGGAATTGTTTTTGTGGGTGGGTCTGGAGTTGAAGAGCTATTCCACAATCAAGAAGCGCTTGACTTGGCTTCAGACTTTTATAAATCAGAAAAAATAGTAGCTGCAATTTGTTGGGCACCAGTCGTTTTGGTGAAGGCAGGTGTTTTGGGTGCGGGTAAGAAGGCAACATGTTGGGAGGGCGCAAAGCAAGATCTGATCGATGCAGGCGTCGAATACTTGGAACAAGATGTCGTAACTGACGGCAAGATTATCACTGCTGAGGGTCCGACAGTGGCCCATCAATTTGGCCAAGCCATCGCAGATGCAATTCTCAAAGGATTACGCTAGACATGAAAACATTGACGTAAATGGCGTAATGTGATATAAATTTCACAGCGAAAACATGGCTGAATTTTCAGCAAAAGGAGAATAGCATGCATTTCGATTATACAGAGATTGATAGATATCACTCTGAGTTTGAGGAGTCCTTGCGCAGAATCATTCCGATTTGTAGCGATCCATTAAGGACTGGGGCATTTTGTTCGATCGGCAACGAAAAAGGTTTAGTTCTTGTTACTTTTCCATTGTTGCTTCCACCTGTAGAAAAGTGGGAAAAGTACCATCGTCTGGCTGGCAAAAAAGTTTGGTGTCTTGGCCAGCACCCTGATCACATGTTTGGTCGGGAGAGTATGAATTCTTCTCTTGAAGAATTCGGCGGAGCTTTCCGCACAGCGCCATATGGTGCAAATGGTCTGATTATCGCCGTTTCTGGTCTCCCTTTGGTTGAAGAAGATGAGGCTGTTGGGATGTACGGTTTTTGGCAGATCAACGATGTATTCTTGATGTCTGAACCTCTTCGCCAAAACATGAGAACAAACATAATCTGTAATCAACTGTGCAAACAGTATCATGGCTTTGCCTAAATCCAGAATCCGATTCGATATAGAAATATGTCTGATCGGATTTTTTTTAATCCTAATCCTGTCGGCTTGTCTAAAATCAATTTTTTTGTTACTATATCTGTGCTTTCTATGGCGTCATCGTATAACGGTTAGTACGCCGCCCTCTCACGGCGGTAATTGGGGTTCGATTCCCCATGACGCTACCATAAAAAAACTACAACTCAGGTTGTAGTTTTTTTTGTAGAAATTTACTTACTCTTTTTGATAAAAAGCAGTGCGCTATAGCCGTTTTTGTTTTTTGTAAATTTATTAACAATTATGTCCCTAGCAATTTGTTTGTCTGATTTGGCTTTCAGCTTGCAAGGCAAAGCTTCGGATGGTGCTTCTAATATGGCTTTTGCGAGGGTCATTTTGCCGTCAAATTCTAGGGCGACGGTGTGTTCGAAGCTAAGGCCAATTAGTTCTTTGTTCATATATCCAAGATCTTCCGAAAGACTGTCGGAAATTAATGCAATTTTATGATCTGCATCAAGCAAAACTAAGCCATCTTTCGAGTGTTCAAACAGGTCTTGCAGTATGGAAGTGTTGTCCTCAGCCTTAATGTTTTCTGTGAGAATAGTCTCAACAAATTCGGTCTGTGATTGAAATAGATTCCGATAGACAAAGTAGCCACATGCACAGAAGAAAAGTGCGATCAGTGCGATGATTTTGATGGCGTCAGAGAGGACAGAGCGGGGAAGAAAAAAGTAGGCAAATATCATAATTATGATTACGCCGATCCAGATGATCGTTTCTAGAAGATGAAATTTTTTCAGGTCAATTTTGTTCATTAGCTATATTATAACATGGCTTTTGAATATTGAAAATGTATTTTTTGTCATCCTCCGGGAGGACGAGCTGCTAAATATTGAATCTAATAGAAAGGCGAGCCATAACCTGGGGATCCAGGCTGATATATAGATTCCCGGCTTCGTGGGAATGACAGAATATTTGTTTTTGCAAATGACAAATAATTAAACTATAATTGAATCAATCTAAATATTTCCAAATATGATGAAAAAGCAGAGGGGTACTGCCCTAATTATTGCAATCCTTTTAATCTCAGCGGTCGGCGCTGTGGGATTTTCTTTTGGACGTGTTTTCCTATCTGAGTATATCAACGCCAAGCTACACGAAAGCAGCATAGTTGCGTACTATGCTGCAGAGTCAGGTATCGAAGAGGGTTTCTTGCGTTATCGTTACTCTAGAAATGCTGAGGTGCCGTTTGTAAACTGGAAGATGGATAGTGTAAACAGGACACGATACAATCGAGTTAATATTACCACTCCAACGATACCTATCGGAGCAGGTGTTGATAAGACAACAGACACTCCACCTGCTGGTGGCGATCAGGTGTACTATCTGCGCATGGGCTATGCCGGGACTGCGAACAAGCTACCTTTTTTTGGCCAGGACATGAATTCAGACACAAATTTAAACGCCCTTGATATTGCTGACCAAAATTATGGAGTCGGAGACGCTAGCTTGACTATTCTGCGGGATGATTCATACAAAATTGACCTATCAAACATGTTGTCTGCTACAGACAAGGATATAAATCTGTATACAAAGTTTGTTGGCACTACGCTTGACTCCGCTAGTGATGCTAAATCTTTTTTTCAGGCCAAGCTAGTGATAGATATCGATGGCACTGGCTCAACAGTAAAGGAATACAAGACGATCATATCAAAGAATCCGACAGCTACCTGCGCAATTTTGAGCCCAGTGCGAATCAGCTCATGCAGCGATAGTGTGATTCCGGCAACGCAGATAAATCTTGTTCAGTCTCTACCAAAAGATTACGGCTGGGGGATCAATAATCTTCTCGCAACTTGGAGGGCTAGAGACGGTTTTCCAAACGTCAACTCAAATTCTAAAGTTACATTGACTTTGAAACCGTCTTACTATGACACTAAAATCGGTATTGTTTCGACAGATTGTTCCGTGTCTAGTAGCAGTACATGTCATTACGACTCCAAAACAGTTATCCCGGGTCCCTATACCATCGTTTCCTCTGTCGGGTATTATAAAGGTGTTTATCGGACGATCGAGGCAAACATTGACCGCCAATCTGGTTCTTTGTATGATTTGTATGACTACGTTATTTATAAAGCAAAATAATAATATTTTTAGGAGGCGATGATGGCAACACCTGCAACAATTTTACTTGCTGACGACGACACAACTCTTCACGGAATGTATTCTGAGAGACTACATGCTGAGGGATACACGATAGTCGATGCATTTGATGGCGAAGAGGCACTAGAGAAAGTAGCTGCTGGCAAGCCAGACCTTATCTTACTCGACATTATGATGCCAAAGCTAAATGGTATCGATGTAATGAAAAAATTACGGGAGGATTCTGCAACTGCTGATATTCCAATCATCCTGTTGACAGCACTTGTTCAAGAGATCAACAAGCTGAAAGATATGATGAAGCCAGCTGACCATTATTTGGTAAAAAGCGAAGTAGTTCCAGCCGACATTGTGAAAACGATTGAAGAAAGCCTCGCTGAAGCAAAGAAATAACAATTTGTAGTACATTCTATATAAAATAAGGCATCGAGATGATGTCTTATTTTAGTAACTCAAATGGGCTTTTTATAGTGTTTGTTGTGGTTGCGTTGTTTGTAGCAGAGAGACTCGGATTCACTATCTCGTAGTAATTATTTTGGTCGAGAAGCTTATCTTGGTCAGCTGAGCTGATAGAGCTTCGAGAAGGCTCGTTAGCGATTGCTTGAAAAAAGACAATTCCGGCCCAAAATATCTCAATTACGATCAAGATGATGAAGAAAACTTCGACAGGATTGATTTTTGGCTTATTCTCCATAGTAAATCTCTCCCAATATCTTGAAGCTTAATTTTTGATTTTCGTTGTTCGCTATAGTTAGTAGCGGAATCGTGTTGAACCGATCTATTTTTTCTATTGATTCTACAAAATTAAAAATATCGCTATAACTGCCAGTTCCTTCGAGGCTATATTCTGCTTTGCCTTCAGTCGGTACAGAGAAGCTAAAGCTAGAAATGCTGATGCCATTACTCTTGGCCGCACTCTTCAGCTTGACCGAAAATATATCCGTGCTACTCTCTGCCGGCCAAAGATGATCAACATTTGCAACCATGACATCAAGAATATTTTTGTTTTTTTCCCATTTCTCTAGCTCTGTCTTCACGCCCTGAAGCTGTGAAATGTTTGAATAGCCATTTTCCAATTTCTTCTGGCTATCGTGAATCCCTGTGATTGTTGGAGAAACAACAAAAAAGATGAGAGCGCAGTAGGTTAACGCAATGATAGAGAGCAACATGATTAGATTTTTTGTATAATGCTTCATTTGTTACTCAGTGTCACTATGGTTGTAAAAATGTATCGTTCACTTGTGCTTGACTCATCTATTTTGAGGCTCACTTCCTTAACCATCTCATCGGTTTGTAAGGCCGACTGCATCAAGCTCAGGCTATCTGTCGATTTGGCGACCCCAGAAATCGTCAGCTGATCATTTATGGTATCGGAGCTTATGGATTGTATCTGGATCGAGTCTGAAACAGCGTGATTGATGACAGCCAGTATCTGACTCTGCGGTGCAGGATTATTTTTGAGACTGACCATTTCTGAAGATTTGGTTTGAACTCTTGTGAGATCTTTCTGTATCTGGCTGAACTTAGAGATTTCCGTCGTTAGTTTGGTGATCTCGTTGGAAGCGTCATTTACCTTTTTTGTCAAAGTCGTGTTGTAGGTATAAAAAAGAATCTCAGCGATTATAATGAAAATAAATATCGCAAATACACCGACAAATATTTCGTTCACGAATAGTACGAAACGTCTCTCCTCTTTATGTTTTTGTGGCAATAGATTTATCATAAGTGTTTTTTAAGCTTCGTTTCTGAGGGCGAGACCATAGGCAGTGATGAATTCTGGCCCAATTTTGTAGTTGTTTGTGAATTTTACGGTTTTAATGATAGTAGGAATCCTAAATTCTTTCTCAAAAATCCGATCAATTTTTGGCAAATATGCGCCTGGGCCAGAAAGAAATATTTTGCTAATTGGTAGCTTCTCTGACTCTGCTGACCTTGGCTTTGCTAGTATGCAAACTACACTATCAACAATCTTCCGTATAGAATCCATAAACTTCTCCGTCTCTAGGTTCAGCTTGCTAATTTCTTCATAGCTAAGCATTTGACTGCCAATATTATTTTTATCTAGGATGTCGTTTAGTCCAAGATTTCGAAGATCGTCAAGTGCGATAAGCTGGCCTTTGTCCCACAGCGCCACAAAAGTATTGCTGTGGTCGATACAGATCGAAATTGTTAGAGCATTTTGTAGGGGATAGCTGAGGCGAACCCGTCCATTGGCGACCGCTGCTGGCTCGATCGCTATTGGCGTAATATTTAGCAGTCTCGAAAGCTTGATAATCTCCTGAACATTTTCGATACTCGCAGCCGCCGCCATCACCTCAAAGCCAATGTTTTTGTGCTCGACCGTAAGCTGGGTGTCGATATAGTAATCATCCTCGTTAAGCTTTTTTAATTTTGCAAAAGCAGAAGATGCAACCGCTTTTATCTCATTTTTTGATACGATCGGTATGGAAACATGGCCAACATCCAATATTTTGTCAGGAAAAGAAATGCTAAATGAAGTTGCAGAGATCTGACTTGGTTCTGCTTTCAGTCGAGCTTCAGTGATGTGATTCGCAATACCTGCAATATTTTTTAGCTTACCTTGACGAATGATTGGATCAGAAAACGGCAACTCAATTGCACCGACTAGAGCTACCCCGTTGGCTTCGAAAGATGCCTCGACTAGACGTAGACAGTTCTCTGTAATTTCTAGGCCGAATCTCTTAACTGATTTTTTTAATATGTTTATTGGCATGCTACTTATTTGTGGAGTTTAAGACCTCATCAATAGTCGTCAGTCCAAGGCTTGCTTTCAGAATGCCGTCTTGGAGCAAGTCCATCGTGTGAGCATAAACTAGGCTTTTTAACTTTGCTCTATCGAGCTTTGCAAAAGCATCCTTTTTTGTGGTTTTCGGAAGTTTGTATAGCTCAAAGAGTCCCATCAGCCCTTTATATCCAGTATGATGACAGCGAGAGCAGCCTTTGCCATGATAAAATCTTAGGCCATTTTTTCTAAGAATTTCTTTCTCAACTGATGGCATCTTCTCGATCTCGGCTCTGACCAATTTCTTTTCTTGTTCTGTAAGCTCAATTTCCTCTTTGCAGTGATTACAAAGTTTCTTTACTAATCTTTGGTTTATAATCAGATTTATCGCGGAAAATACGAGAGTCGGGTCGAGATCATTTGAGAGAAGAAACGAAAGCGCTTCGTCAAGACTCCCTGACTTCATAGTCGCGACGACCATTCGTCCGTTTGTGCTAGCTTTGAGTAGCTTGCCGGCGATTTTTTTGGTTGTGATCTCGCTTACAGCAAGTACATCAGGGTCTTGGCGTAAAACGGAATCGATTCCAGTGTTGAAATCATATCCGAGTACATCGTCAATCTCGCTTTGATCGATTCTTTTGATTTTGCACTCAATCGGGTCTTCAAGGCTGGTAATGTTTATTCCCTCAAAATATGTAGCATCTAGTATCGAGTAAAATGTAGTCGACTTGCCAGAATTTTCTGGTCCAGTGAGCAGGATCAAGCCGTGAAGTTTTTGACAAGCCGTGGTGGCTGTTTGTAAGTCATTTCCGAGCAAGCCTAGCTCCTCAAGCTTCTTTAGTTCGAGTAGTTTATTGGTAATTTTGATTACAATTTTTTCACCGTCTGAGATAGGCAGAGTCGAAATATTGAATCTGAGCGTATATCCATTATATTTCTGCTTGAAATAGCCTGTTTGAGGCAGACTTTTGATATTTGGGTCCATCTGACCGATATTTTTGATCGCCCCAATAATTTCTGTTGCAATATCTTTTGGAAAAACTGTAATGTTTTTTAGAGCGTGGTCAAGACGGTATATCATCGCAACTTCTGACCCTTGTGGTTCGAAATGGATTTCTGAGGCTTCTTCTCGTATCGCTCTGGTAATTATCATGTTTACGAGCCTGATTATAGGTGAGCTAGAGTTAGACAGCGTGAGAAAGGCAGTGGTAGGTGATTGATCCGCTGGAATCTGAATCTCTGGCAACTGCTGATCTTCAGTCGGCTCAAATTTCTTCAAATATTTTTCAATATCACTAGTAGAACTAAGCTTTGGCAAGATTTTCTTTTTCAGGAACCCCTCGATAAGTTTGATCGTATCTTGGTCATCTGGGTGAGTCATGGCGACGACGATATGATCAGGCTCAACGCTTAGTGGCAGTACTCGAAAATTCCGGATTATCTCTTTTGGAAGCAACGAAAACGATTCTTCCGGTATTTCAATTCCCTCAAGATCTATATAAGAAATATCTTTTTTACCCGACTGGGTGATCTCGCGAAATAAATTTTCTAAGCTCAGAGAGCTGTTTTGTATATCTTCACCCTCGATGCGATCCACTGAGTTCGCTTCAACATTTTCAAAATCAAGAATCTCAGTTGGCGCTTGCTCTTGAACAATTTGCGTCCGCACAATTTTGATCGGAATTGTGTATTCCTCATCTTCAATTTCTGCCTGTTGCTTCTTCATTTCTTCCTGTACAGAAACTTCGTCATCAGTCAGCTCTCTGGCTTTGATCTCAGCAATTCCTGCTTTGCGATTTTCCTCTTTGTGCTTCTTGGTCGCGCCAAAAGCAGTCGCACTTTCGACTTCTTGGCTAGTCTGAACAAGCTCTTTGATATTGCCAGAGGGCATCCACTTCACAGCATCAGTTGGCAGCATGACCATTTGCTTCTTCTTGCCGAGAACAGG
Source organism: Candidatus Berkelbacteria bacterium (assembly GCA_037140515.1). Taxonomy (GTDB): domain Bacteria; phylum Patescibacteriota; class UBA1384; order XYA2-FULL-43-10; family 1-14-0-10-43-13; genus ELA241. Next base: position 31,892 of record JBAXEI010000005.1, read on the forward strand.
GTGATATATGACTTTGGAAGGGTAGTGAACAGTATAAAATGTTCCAAAGTTGGAATAAATAACTTTTTCTTTTTTTTGTAGAACTTCGGCAATCGTATCGCCAAAAGAGACTATCAGTTTTTCTGCATCGTCTAAGCTCAGCTTTGCCTGCTTTGCAAGCGCTTTTGCCAAATCGTTTCTATTCATACCCACTCCTTTTATAAATAAATTATAAACTACTGGTTTCGACAAATCAACCGAAAAAAGCGGAAATATAAGCATTTCCTTAAAAATATTTTAAATAATATATTCTCAGTTGTTCACATCCCTGTGGACTGTCTGGGGATAAGATCAGTCGATTCAGAAAGAGTTGTCTCTGGTACTTATAAAAAGTACTCCACTTTTCGAGCCATGGCTTATCTTCCTGTAAACGAATTATAATGGTTAGGCCGAAAGTTTCCTTCTCGGTATTAGCTAAACACAAAGAGTATAAATTTTATGGCTTTTTATCAAAAATATAGAGCAAAGAACTTCAGCGAGATGATCGGTCAGGAGCATGTGATCGGGACTATTTTGCAGAGCATCAAGGCGGACAAGCTCGTTCATGCATATTTGCTGACAGGGCCTCGTGGTATCGGCAAGACTTCGACAGCGAGATTACTTGCGAAGGCGATCAACTGTGAAACCATCGCTGCTGATATGAAGGCCGGCAAAGACACCACTGGCGAGCCATGCAACACGTGTGACTCATGCTTAGAGATTGCAAGCGGGCGATCTATCGATGTTTTGGAGATCGATGCTGCATCACACACTGGCGTTGAGGATATTCGTGATCTGATTGAGAAAGCGAGAATGGCGCCGACCAAGAGTGCGAAGAAAGTCTACATCATCGATGAGGTTCATATGCTCTCGAAAAGCGCTTTCAACGCATTGCTAAAAACGCTTGAAGAGCCACCAGCCCATGTAGTCTTCATTATGGCGACGACTGAAGTGCACAAGATTCCTGCCACCATCCTCTCTCGAGCTCAGCGTTTTGATTTCAAGCGTGCTGAGAAGAAGGACGTGATTGCGAACCTAGCCAATATTGTAAAGAGCGAGAAAATTGATATTGACGCTGAGTCGCTTGAGCTTATTGCCGTCGCGGCAAATGGCGGACATCGAGATGCCGTCGGCCTTTTGGAGCAGGTTTCATCCGTCGAAAACAAGATCACCATAGATATTACCAAGAAAATTCTTGGAATCGCTGAGTCGGTCGAAGTTTACAAGTTTGTGGGGGCGATTTTTAATAACTTTCCGGAGGAGGGATTAAAAATCGCCCACGAGCTGTTCGACAAGGGCTATGATCTTGGCGAATTCTTGAAAAGCATTATCGAAAAGACAAGACAGGTGATCCTGATGCAAGTTTCAGGAGAAATGTTTATTGAGGATACGGCTGAAAATATAAACAAGATCAAGGAGCTCAGCAAATCCGTTTCACAGACAGAGGCTCTTGAGGTCCTAATGATCTTCATTGGTTCGCTGTCGCTCATGAAGGAGACAAATAATCCTTTGCTACCTATCGAAATAGCCGTTGTAAAGGCCTGCAAGGCCCTAGGTGGCACGATTTCGCCTGAAACCAACAAAGTACCAGAGGTTAAAGTTGCTCCTGTAGAGAAGCCTGCTAGCGCCCCTGAGAAGATTGTTGAGGTGAAAACTGAGCCGATGATAGCGCAGAAGCCTGTCCCGGAGATCAAAAATGAAGAAATATCGATTGATGATATAGTTCTTGACGAAGAGGTTGAAATCGCGCCAGCTAAGGTTACTGAAAAGGCAGCGGTCAAAGCTGCAGAGGAGACTGATGACGTTCCTGTGCCTGTGCTTGAGATGACCAAGGACATCTGGCAGCAGATTGTCGATACGACCAAGCGTGAGAATTCTACGCTTGCTGCACTCCTTCGAGACGCGCGCCCAGCACAGGTGACGAAGAATCGCCTGACTTTAGGAGTTAAGTTCAAATTTCACAAAGATAAGATATCAGAAGCACAAAATACGGCAATTTTAGAAAAAATTGTCTGTGATGTGACAGGCTGTACCTATACGATCGGTTGCGAGATTGATAGCGAGAAGAAGCCAGCCCTTTCTACCGCACCAGCAGGCGATCTCGAAAAAGCAGTAACAGAGGTATTTGAGGTTTAACACTATGGCACGACAAACAGAAAAATTTAAGAACGATAAACCGGAGAGAGCGCCAAGCCCTTTCGGTTTGCGGATGCCTCCTCAAAACATAGATGCCGAGAGAAGTATTCTTGGCGCAATTTTGCTGGACAAGGATGCGATCATCAAGATGGCAGATATTGTGACTGCAGAGGACTTTTACGACAACCGTCACGGTATGATTTACGCGGCTATAGCCAACTTATTTGAAAAACGTATGCCGATTGATATCGTTACATTATCCGAGATTTTGGAGAGTGCGGGCCAGATCAAAGAGGTTGGCGGCTCAGGCTACTTGGCTGAGCTCGTAAATAGCACCCCGTCAGCTGCCAATATCGTTTACTACGCCCAAATCGTTCGAGATAAGGCGATTCTTCGCCGTTTGGCTTCGGCCGGTGCAGATATTTCTGAGTGTAGCTACGACGAAGATGGCGAAGTCTCCGAAACTCTCGATCGAGCCGAGCAGGCACTTTTTGCTGTCTCTCAGAAATCATTGAAAAATAAGTTTGCTCCGATCAAAGATGTGCTCACAGAAGCTTTTGATCGTATTGATAAGATTCACAAGGATAAGGACAAGGGCGCGATTCGTGGTGTGCCAAGTGGCTTTCGTGATCTTGATACGATGACGGCCGGCTTCAATAAATCTGACTTGATCATTCTCGCTGCTCGTCCTTCGATGGGTAAGACCTCATTTGCGCTCAATTTGGCAGAGAATGCTGCTATCAATGAGAAGCTGCCAATTGCTGTTTTCTCCCTCGAGATGAGCAAGGATCAGCTCGTTGATAGACTTCTTGCTTCTCAGGCTGGCGTTGATTCGTGGAAATTTCGTACAGGAAACCTGACAGATGAGGATTTTCCGAAGATCGGCTATGCGATGGGTGTGCTCTCAGAAGCGCCGATATTTATTGACGATTCTGCTTCTGGCAATATTATGGAGATCAGAGCCAAGGCTAGACGACTTCAGATGGAGCATGGCCTCTCGATGATCATCATCGACTACTTGCAGCTGATGTCTGGCCACTCTCGAAATAGTGAGGGCAATCGTGTTCAGGAGATCTCAGAAATTTCTCGTGGCCTCAAGGGATTAGCACGTGAGCTTGATGTACCTGTGATTGCGCTTTCCCAGCTCTCTCGTGCGGTTGAGCACAGGGACGATAAGAGACCTCAGCTCTCTGACCTTCGTGAATCTGGCTCTATCGAGCAAGATGCTGATATTGTAATGTTCCTATATCGAGATGAGTACTACCATCCAGACACAGATCGCAAAGGCATTACCGAAGTTCTCATTCGCAAACATAGAAACGGCGCTATCGGCAACGTTGAGCTCTTTTTCAATCCTGCACAGATGCGCTTCACTGATCTCGACAAAAACCATGTAAAGCACGACAGCGGCGAATAACGCCACTAACTGATATTTAATTTGACCTCAAAATCCGTTCTTCTCCGTTGCATAAACGGGTCTTTTTTGGTATGAATATCGCAGATTATCGGAGGAGGAAAGAGTAGCGGCAGAAGAAAAGGGCGGCACAAGTGTCGCGAGAACGAAGTCCAGTCGGTCTGATAAGGCCAAAAACAGGCATTCGACTTTCAACCAAATCGAACTTCGCCTAAGAACAGGCGATGGGAAAGTCGACTCCAAGCTCATTCATGATTCATTCAGAGGTGAGCTGATCAATGAGGAACAAGCGTATCTGCTTATGCGGAGATATGCTGAAAAGATTGAGGTTCACACCATTGAGGTGTTTACCGACTTGCTGACTGGAGTCGGTACAAGCAAGGTTATGTCGAGAGCGCTTGAGTTGCTATATCGAGATTTTCGGCTCAAGCGGCCGCAAAAGCCAAATGACCCGACCTGTGCACGGCTCATTTTCTTTGACATGGATGGCCTTAGTTATTTAAACAACAAGTATGGCCATGCAGTCGGTGACCTTGCCCTCAAGACATTGGCGGAGGGGATCCGAAACTCTCTAAGGGGCGCGGATTTGGTAACCAGAGAGACCAAGGGCGGAGATGAATTTAGAGCACTGATCAAGGCTCTGTCACCAGATATTCTTGATCTGGCCTATGAACGACTTGAACGGAATGTTCATCAGGGCTTCAAGATGACCTTCAGTTATGTTGATCCCACAGATGGCATCACAAAAACCGAAAGCTATCTCGTGACCGCTGGCATCGGGTATGCCGATGTCTCAAGGGAGACAGTGGACACCATTACGGCCAGAGAGCTGACACACTTTGCAGACATGGCCTGTAATCAAGACAAAGAAGACAGAGGCAAGCGCAGAAAACCATGACAATAGTCCGACCGCCCTAGTGTTTCGACACTTCGGCGGTTTTTTATTATAGATATTGCAGATAAATGTTAGTCTTTGGCAAGCTCCCAGAGCATCTCGAAGAGCTGTTTTTCACCATTTGCGAGGGTTGAGCTCTCGATGACGGTGGCGAATGGCTCTTTCACAGAGTGAGCAAGGTAGACTATCATATCGCCAAATATCATCATTTCATGTGCTGCGAACTCGTATTTGTCTTGTGGTAAAAACTTTGTGGTAATACTCTGCTTTGACAGCTCGCGGTTCAGAAAATCACGACATTCCGGTGTGTCTGGGTAGAGAAGCCGAGTTGGAATACCATGCTTGACTCTATTCGCGGCAAATTCGTTTAGAAATTCCTCATATTCTTTTTCCATAATCAAACTCGCATAGACCTTGAGCTCAGTTCCTCTCGGTTGAAGCAAGACAAGATTGCAGGCCTCTTTTACCCCTTCAACGCCAGAATACTGGCGTATATTTGGCTTCTCGGTCGATTTGCTCGCTATAGCTTCGAGTTCAGTGGCAACTTGCAGAGCACGCTTGTGTCTGCGCTCCTCATATTGCATCAGCTGCTTCGTGGAAGCGACGGTGTAGAGCACACGTTTGCCGTCATTTGTGCTCGAAGCAAGGCCACGCCACATTAGCTCTTCGAGGAGAACATAGCAGGTTGGCCGCTTCACACCGCTCTTTTTGCTTATATCCCAAATCGAAGAAGCCCCTAGCTCCAGGTTGGCTAGGTAGACAGCTGCTTGGTTTTCGGAGAGCCCCATACTCTCCAAAGCCCTCAAGATTTCATCGTTTTGTGTAGTCATAATTATTGACAGTAATATATCGCACATTTAGATAATTGTCAAATCTGAGATCAAAAATGCAAAGAAACGCACAAAATTTACGTAAAAACATTGTCATAATTGTTGACGTTTTGGTCGCGACGTGTTAGAATATGCTTGTCACAGTGAGAGACCGATAAGGCGACTTACAGTGAAGACGAGGTGCAGATGCAAAATGGCATCGACCTCAGGAGAAAGAAATGGCAAAGATAGAGACAATCAAAATACAGGGAAAAAAACCAGAAGTATACAAGAATATCGTTTCCATCGTTGATACTGAGTATGACTTTTGGCAAATTATCCCAACAAAAGAAATCGACGACCTCGATTTGTGCGCAATAGTGCGTCTCATGCCCGCTGGAAGTGATAGGAAGGGCAAGCTCGACGTGATTAGATTGGATGCGGCTAAGGAACTGGCTAGGCGCTTAGGACACGAATTAGTCTTGTCCGAAACCTATGCTACAGAAGAAGAGCGTAGCGCAAATTACCGAGCACTGGGATCGAGAGAGACTCTCGAGTGGTCAGACTTCAGGCATGGTACGCCTTGGTATAGGAACGCAAATTTTGCTCGATAATGAGCATTCACCCTCGCACCCTAAAAAGTGCGAGGCAACCTCGAGTCATTAATTACAAATTGATGACTAGAGCGTTGAAAAACGCAATGAGGTGCAGGTACAGAATGGTACCGGCCTCAGGAGAAAGAAATGATTAATTGGCTGAAAAAGGTCCTTGGCGTCAAAGAAAACAAAATCGTCGTTCAGGAAGAGATTGTTATCGAAGAAATCGAAATAATAAGTGAAGAAAAGCAGGAAGCAATCAATTTCTTCACACTCATTTTTGAGCAAGCAGCTTCAAAAGCGACTGATCCTAGCGATCAGGAATACTGCAAAGATGTTGCAAAGCTATTGATGAGAATCTATGGCCTTTTAAAGGCAAGGAGAGAAGGAGTCATAGAAATCTGGGGCAATCCTAGCACAACGCTAGGTGGGTTCTACTGGGCAAGGCTGATGGAGGAGCAGCAGCATGTTGCGCTTAGTTCATATGCCAGAATGGTTACTGACAAAGAGATGAGCATAGTGTGTGAAGGGATTCAACCAGCCTTAATCAGAGTAGTAAAACATAATCAAACCCCCGCTCAAGAATGAGCGGGGCAACCTCGAGTCATTAATTACAAAATTGATGGCTAGAGCGTTGAGAAAATTTAATATAGGCGCTTGACCTAAAGAAAAACGAGCCGTGTCACCCGTAAGGTGAGCCATGGAAGCAGATCCACAGGTAATTTCGAGATTACCAATAAGGTGCAGGCATAAATTGATGCCGGCCTAAGGAGTCAGAAATGACTAACGAAAACATCATCACCATTACATATAGAACCGAACATGGTTGTAGAATGGAATGGTCTGACATGGCGGGACCGCAGAGAGTCGCCCCCAAACATTCAGGCGAAAAAGTTGAGATCATCGGCAATGAAGTTCGACTTATCGACTGGCAATACGCCGGAGGCCCAGACAAAGGCTGGTCGCCTATAAACATGGGCGAATTGACTACTTATAAAGCTGAGAGCGTAAATTGCGGAGACAATTCTGTGTATTTCGTTCGCAACGGAGTTAGCTACGCGATAACTGGCCTTCGAAAAATTTGAGCTCATCGTCCCTCACTATTAATTTGGTGGGGGATTTTTGTATTCACTTGTTTGCGATCTGCCAGAGCATCTCGAAGCGCTGCCTCTCAGCGAGTGCAAATGCGCGTGATTCGATCAAGAGTGCATACGGCTCACTCTCGCCAGGAGCAGTAAAGGTGAGGATATTGCCGAAAATGCACGTTTCTGAGTGAATGTCCTGATAATCAGTCTCGGGCAAGAAACGGATGTCTCTGATCTCGTCGGCGTTATCGCGCGCCAAGATTTTTCGATGCTCAGGCGTGTCGCTATATAGTAAACGTATATGTATATTATGTTTTTTTCTTTTCTCAGTGAACTCTTGGTAGAAAATCGGGTCTGCGAAGAAGATCGTGCTGCCATAAACCAAGATCTCGGTGCCTTTTGGCTCTAGAAATACTAGATTGAGCGCTTCTTCTATACCCTTTTTGCCTATGAATTGACGGACAGAAGGCTTGCTCACCTCAGAATTTGCCAGCGCTTCGAGCTCGTTGAACGTGCCAACCACCTTCTTATGTCGGCGCTCTTCGATCTGCATAAGCTGTTTCGGGGAAGCGACTGAATAAATGATGCGTTTGCCATCGTTTGAGCTCGAGGCGAATCCTCTGATTGAGAGAACTTCGAGAATATCATAACAAGTCGGCCGTTTGATGCCGCTCTTTTGGCTTATATCCCAGATAGACGTGGCACCTAGTTCTAGGTTTGCCAAATAGACCTTCACCTCATTGTTTGTGAGGCCAAGGCTCTGGAGGGCCAAGGATAAATTTTCGTTGTTTAGTGTAGTCGCCATTACCGACACATCATATAAAATATTGTACAAAAAGTCAATACATATGCATATTTTGATCTCAAATATAACTCTTTTCGTATAGCAAGCAAGGACAATGCTACTGTCGGTAGTATTGACAAAATAGGTAGGAAGTGTTACAATGGCTAGTCACGATGAGAGACCGATAAGGCGACTCAAAGTGAAGATGAGGTGCAGGTACAAAATGGTACCGACCTTGGAGACAACAAATGAATACTTATAGACCAATGAATGATGAGAACAAAGAATTTCTCAACTATGTCATCGCGATGTACAAAGGCCAAGAGGACGATTCTTGCTTTGATGCAACAGGCGAAATCGTTGTTGATTTGCCGGGCTTGCCTGGCTTCATAGTTAAAAAATTCGTCTATAGCCCACCACATGTAAATGTGGCTATGGCTCATCCCAAAACCATCGCAGCTCGGCTGCAGGGGAAATCATTTCTTGAGATTGGCACTGGAACCGGAATCTGTGGTGTATATGTTGCTCTTCATGGGCAGCCGTCACATGTCACAGTGACAGATATCAGTCCATTAGCTGTCGCAAATGCGCAAGCAAATGCAGTTCGTTATGAGCTCAGTGAGCCAAACTTTCGAGTGATCGAAAGCGACGTTTATTCGGCGCTTACGGCAGGACAGAAATTTGATTGTATGTTTTGGAATTTCCCTTGGAATGCACAGGATAAGTCTGTAGAAGACACCTTGATTGAAAAAGGTATTGAAGTCACTCCAGAACGTGTCTGGCAATTACGAGCGGGGCTCGACCAACAGTACAAAGGGCTTTGCACCTTCATTCGTGAAGGGAAAGAGCACTTAAATGCTGATGGCGAAATTCTGCTCGGTGCTGGGACTCCGTCTCGGCACGACATCATCTTTGGCGAAGCCAAAAGATGGGGTTATAACATCGAGGTAATTTCTCGCCAGGCTATGGAAATAGACAAAATTGGCAACATGCTGTGTGAGACGATCCTCTACCGTCTCACCGTAAAATAAGAAAACTCTGGATCAAACATGAGGTTTGATCCACCTTTCCTTGCTTCGCAATAGTGCGGAGCAAAGACGAGGTCCTTAGGAGATCGAAATGAGAACATTAATTTTAGCCGCTGCGCTTCTCATCGCAGCATTCACCGCATCAGCTTTCGGCACCGTCGAAGTTGAAGCTGGACTCGCCAATGGTGGCGAAACAATCCGTTTCTATCAGGCGACACCGCCGAATAAGAATGGGTTCGGGACTTTCGGTTTCGCCGTGATTAGCAAATTCTATTCACAGGCATACGCAGGCGCAACCTATAGCCCAAACCAGCACATCTGGCTGGAACTGGGGTACGGATTAGAATCAGTTCCAGGCAACAGTGGAAGAATCGGCGGAACAGCCATTCTATCCTCAGGCCAATTCAGTTTAGTCCACTGCCAAGAGAGTGGCGGGTCAGGTAATTTCAACAAGACAGTTCTTAATTACCAAATCAGCCCAAAAGTCACCCTCGGTGTCGTTGACGACAAATTCAACGGCACCGGCCCAAAAGTCGAGTATAAGCTCGATGGGTACGTTATCCGCTTTGTTGCTTTCCCTGACAAACCATGCTTGTCAGTTATAAAAAGCTTCTAAGCACATCTAGGACCGTCTGATTCATTTCAGCGGTCCTTTTTCTATTTCAAAATCTCAGACAGCTTATCTCTACCTATCACATGCAGCTCTTTGATTGCGCGAGTGAGGGCGACATAGATCAGATCTTTGTTTATTTTAATATTTTCTTCTACAAGCCCTGCTGGCAGATCATCACTATCAGTATCTGCATAATCTTTGCGAGAAACATCGGCGAGGACAACGATGTCAAACTCTACCCCCTGCGCCTCTCTGATGGTCATTACATGCACTTTTTCATCATCTTCAAACTCTTCATCAAACAGAGCTAACTTCTCGTCATCCTTGAGCAGGACACCCATCGTGCCGAAGTGCTTTGTAGCTATCAAATTTCGAATATATTTGAACTCAAGAAATGTGTCGAGATCGCCAACTTCAGAGACTGGCTCACCGACAGCAATTTCCTTGGGAATTGTGATCTTGTAGTCGAGATTTTCGATAAAATGTAATATATTTTGGGTATTTCTATAAACTTTGTGCATAATGACTTTGCGCTCAGCAGAGATGTTTTCGTTGATATCAGCAAAGTCGCGTAGTGTGCCAATTCGTACCTGCTGAGCGAGATCACCGACATAGATCATCGACTTCAGTTGCTGGTTTAGGCAAAATTTCATGAGCTTCAGCTGTTCTGGCAGATAGTTTTGAAATTCATCGACTAGAATCAGAGAGTATTTGAGAGCAATCGGTCCACGTTTCTTCTTATACTGACCGTTTTTCTGCTCGATGTAGTAATCTTGGACAATCTGCAAGATGCCGTCTTGCTGTTTCTTCGCCATCAACAAGATAGTGAGATCAATCCGATCATAGATATTATTCTTTTTTTGATCCTGAAAAATCTTCTTTTGATAGTGATTCAAAAAAGGAGAGTAGATCAATTCTAGAAGTTCAAAGCCAGATTTTGCCGGTAATTCACTCTTGATTTCCCGCAAGGCCTCGATCTTCGCATATTCATAATGATCTTTTTCGATCTCAGAGTGTCCAATTCTCGCCGAAAAGCTCCCCCTGAGCTCAAGGATAGAGAAAGCCCAGTCAGAATAAGTTGTGATCAGGACGTCGTCGATACCAAGTGAGGGCAGGAGGCTCGAGAAATATTCTTTTGTGCCAGTATCTTGGACAAATACAATTATTTTCTCGCTGCTATATGTGTCGATGAGGTCGGGAGATTGGAGAAGAAAGGCGATGCGGTGCAGAGCAAGCGTGGTCTTGCCACTTCCAGCTGGTCCTGAGATCAAGAAAGGCCCTAAGTGATTGGCACGGATTACGACGTCCTGGCTTTTTTCCATCTCAGCAACAATCTCTGGCAGCATGAAGCCAGACTTTCGATCAGAAAAGTATTCCTGATATATTAGCTCACGAGGAGAACCTATGCTCTCAGTCGAGAGGAACTTGATCTCCTTATTTGAGATTAGGTATTGGTCCTTTTCTTCGAGATCGAGATATTCCATCTCGCCGTCTGGGCGCAAGTATGAGACTGGGCCTGGATCGTCAAATCTGATCTCGGCAGCTGGCGTTACCCAAGAGTATATACCATCTTCGCTGCTGCCAAATTTGCCAAACTTCAAGACACTTTTTTCCTTTGTCTGGATATTTGTGACTTCGCAACGGATAAAAAATGGTGAATTTTTCAGATACTCGAGCTCGGAGAAGCGTTTGAGATTTTGTTTCGTAATCTCGTTTTGGAACATTTTGCCTTCGCTGTCCTTCTTTTTGAAGGTTTCCTTGCTCTTCTCGATTTGAATCTCGACAAGATCCTGCTTCTTTTCTAGGACATCGCAAACTCGAGCGACTTGCTCTTTCGCTTTGTTGAGGATTTCATCTTTTTGTGCTTGATTCATAAGAATATTTTAACGATTAATACGCAAAAAATAAAGCTCGCTCCCAGTAAGTTTATTGGCTAATTGGGTCAGCGAACTTCTTCAATATTTCATTGTGCAACATGTAACAAATTTATTATGATACTGAGGAGAATAGATGTCAAGAGAGGCATTGAACGATGATTATATTCTGTCATTCCGGACTCGATCCGGAATCCAGGAAGACTTTTTCCGAATTGTATTCTGGATCCTCGGGTTATGGCTCGCTTTTCTATTAGATTTAATATGTGATAGCTCGTCCTCCCCAAGGATGACAAAAAAACGAATAATGACAGCTTGTAGTGGTCAAAACAGGACTTTTTTGCTATAGTCATATGACTATGAACGATTTTTATCAATATCTCGAGACTATGACTCCTCTCCGCCAGAAACAAATGAAGGCGGCGGTTTTCGTGAATCTCATCGATAAGGTTGAAAATATTACGACTCTCTCCAAGTTTGAACGCGAAAAAATCGCAAGCGAGTTGAAGCTTGTGCCTTTCGAAGTTCGGGATGAGCAAGTGTCAAAAGATGGCTCGACGAAGTGGGCCTTTGTCTGTGAGGGTGGCAGCGTGATCGAGACTGTTCTGCTCGAGTTTCGTGACGGTCGCAACACGGTCTGCATCTCTTCTCAGGTCGGCTGCGCCTCTGGCTGTCTTTTTTGTGCGACTGGTCAGCTTGGCTTCAAGCGCAACTTAAGCGCATGGGAGATTGTCTCACAAGTCCTTTTCGCGGCTCGAAAGCTGAAGGAAAAAGGCAAGAAGCTGACAAATGTAGTCTTCATGGGCATGGGCGAGCCATTATTAAACCTAGGTAATGTATTGCAAGCGATCAAAGAGCTAAATGATCCAGCATATTTCAATCTCGGCCGTCGTCATATGACCGTCTCGACTTGCGGCGTGATCGAAAATTTGAAGAAGTTTATCGAAGCTGATACTGGCACGACGCTAGCAATAAGTCTCCATGCGCCAAATCAAGCACTTCGAGAAAAGCTGATGCCCGTTGCTAAGGCTCATCCGCTCGATCAGCTTATCAAAGTGCTCGACGATTTTGTGCGCAAAAACAAGAAACGTGTTAGCTATGAATATTTGCTGCTTGATGGTATCAACGATAGTGAGAAAGAAGCTCTTGAGCTCGTAAAGCTTTTCCGCGGACGTCTCGCATTTATCAATCTGATCACATTTAATCCGATAGATGGCTCTACTTTCCGCTCAAGCTCAAGAGAAAAAGCAAATGAGTTCCGCGCGATATTAGAGAAAAATGGACTAGAAGTTACGATCCGAGTTAGTCTTGGAGACGAAATTTCCGCTGCCTGCGGTCAGCTTGCAGGGAAACAGTAAAATTTCGCTTGCAGTTTTGGGCAAGTTTCTCCTATAATAACTTGGTAAGCTCTAACAAGGAGAAATATGCTTGAGGAAAACAAGAATCAGCTAGAAAATCTGATGAATAGCTATGAGACTGATCTACAAGGGATGATGTCAAAGAAGCAGGCGGAGAAGGCAGCTCAGGACGAGTTTGCAAAGCAATTCGAGGCCATAAAAACCGAAATTATTTGGCCTGTCATTGTCGATGTAGGCAATCAGCTAAATCAATATGGTCACGATTATCATGTTTCTGAACAGACAGAGTATCTCGACGCCACGGCAGTTTTTCACGCTGGCAGCATCACACTAAACATTTATCCCGCAATCCTTCCTGAAGCACTTCATAAGCCTGAGAGTACGCCGTACATCTCTTTTGTGGCTGACCGATATGCACAGAAGGTGGGCGTAATGGTTTCGACGATGATGCCTGGGCAGGGTGGCTCCGTCGGCTCGCATGGATACTATCCAATCTCGGACATCACGAAGGATTTCGTAGAGAAGGAAATGGTGGACGTTCTCAAGAATGCTTTTATTTTTCGTAAAGCCAGCTAGGGAATAGATATTTAGCTTGAATCAATCTTCTTTGTCATCCTCGGGACCAGTGATGCCCTCGAGAATGGTGCCCGGGGATCTTGAGCGATTGTATTAGATACAAGATTCCCGCCTTCGCGGGAATGACAAAAGAGGTGCGGGAGTGACAATTAATTTTTATATTATTATGGAGGCATATGGATTTATCAACAGTACAGAAGAGAATCGAGCAGCTCGAGAAGTTGCAAGAGGAAGTCAAGATTTCGAGAGAGATGCTCAAGGGTGAGCTTGAAAATGAGCCAGAATTTGTCGAAGCATCCGATGAGGCAAAGGCTGTAACTCAGAAGAGAAAACAGATCAAGGATGAGATTCTTGCTCGAGGTCCAAACCAACAAATTCTTGCTACTATCAAGGAAAATCAGGAAGAGATAAACACTACCAAAGAGATTCTTTCAGCTGAGCTCATGGAGTACTACGAAGAGTCGAAAACTGATGAATTTGCCGATCGCAAGTTCAAAGTTGAGGCAACGCTACTTCCAAAGAAATTTTCTTACGACAAATACGAAAAGAAAGACTAGTCCAGAATACTTTTGTCATCCTGAGCGTCAGCGAAGGATCTCCCTGCGCTGTCATCCCGTACTGTAAGCTTGAGATACGGGATCTTGAGCTGGTATATTCGCTACAAGATTCCCGCCTTCGCGGGAATGACAGATGAACGCTTACTAGGCCGAATAAAACAAATACCCTGCATGAAAATTGCAGGGTATTTGTTTGTGTTTCTTGACAAATTTGGAAAAAGTGGTATCCTCAGGCTGTATCGACATCTACAAATATATTCTGTGTCGATAAGTGGAGGTGCGCTATGGTCATGTTTGCTGATGCAGTAAAGAACCCACTTGGGTTTATAGTTGAAAGCTTGAAGAAGCTTTGCCTGTTTCACGCTGTGAAGCTGGAAATTTCTCCGGAAGAATTATCTGAAGAGAAAATCATCGCGGTCAAAAATATTTGCCGCGAAACACTTTTGTCTAATCCGGAGAATACCGGCCCACCAGCCGACTATCTCTTCGACATACTGGTGACAGTATTTCGAGCCGGAAAAGACTTCAACAAACTTTCTTACTTGATTCCGAAATACACTTCTGAAGAAGCAGAATTCGCAGAATCTTTTCTCATTATACAAAAGTATAAAGAGTAACCCTAAGCCACAAGGCGGACACGGATGTCCGCTTTTTTTTATTGTAAAAATATGAAATAATATAATCAGGGACTATATATTTACATATTATACAACTGTTCTCCCTCTATAAGTGTTGACAAGTCGTGTTGTAGTTGATATAATTGCTTAATTTAGTACATTGAAAATTCAATAGAAAGAGCGTCTGGAGGGACAAAGCAGCAAATTATGCATTCCTCCGTGGAATGCTTTTTTTAGCTAGAATGAGATGGGATTACTGGAGGGTTTTACCGGCCTTTCAAGAGAGGAGATCAATAACTGATAAAATATCTGGTTATAATCTTGTACAAAGTCAACGCCATGTGAATTGGTACAAGACTTCTCCTCCCCAGCTCATTCTTGCTAAATTAAAAACAAGCAAGAAGCCACTTTCGAACAATGTAAATTGTTTGAAGGTAAAAAACAAAAAGGATGAACATACAACAAAGCAGAGTTTAAAATAAATAAACAATAGACTCTATAAGCTATAATGTTGAATCTAATCCGACAAAAGACATGAGAGGTTGTGACTCTTTCTCTTACTCGATGTAAATCAGGTAGGGGATCCCAAAGTCCATACCTCTCAATGAGGGCATAAGATGAAGCAGCCGAGGTAATATTTAAAAACTATATCTCGATTAGTCTGCAAATCATTTTTTGCCCAACCCAAAACATCCAAATGGAGGGAAATCATATTGGATTTTTTGGTGTTAATAGTTCTGATCACTAGCACATAGTCTCGAAACAATTCGAGGCTATTTTTGTTTTTTGGCTTGACAGTGGGGCTAGGGTTTAGGACTTCATTATTTTTCATCCTGAACACAGCATCGTCATCCTGAACTTGCCGTGCCACTTCCGTAGCCTTGGCGAAGGGTGGATTCAGGATGACGATGCTGTCTAAATGGTGACGGGATGCTGAAATGAATTCAGCATGACAGGATGTAAAGTTGCGGAGATCAATCTTGCCTCAATCAATTTTTTGTGGTACAGTATCGCACGAATTGTAGCAAGGCTACATTTCGAATTTTGACGAGGAGGGAAAGCCAATGCTTACCCCAAAAAAACCTGGAGAATCGAAAAAAATTGTGTACGATGTCGGCGAGGTAATCGCCGAAGGCAAGACCAAGACGATCAGCGCTATCGTCGATCAGCCAGATCTCGTGATGATCACGAATAAGGACGCTATTACTGCGCATGATAACGCGCAGTTTACCAGAACGTTCGACAGCAAAGCTGCGTCAGCAACTGCGACTACAGTCAATGTGTTCAAGTTTCTCAAAGATTGTAGTATGAACGTTGCTTTCGTTGAGCAAGTTGGCCCAACTCAGTTTGTGGCAAATAAGGGTGAAATGATCCCTCTCGAAGTCGTTGCCCGGCGCCATGCTGTTGGCTCAATGCTAAAGCGTGATCCGGAGTTGGCGAGAGAAGGTGATATTCCTTATCGCTTTACAAATGTGCGGGTTGAATTTTTCCTGAAGACTAAAGACGGAAAATTTACCGACCGGCATGGCGAAGTTCACGATCTGCATCTTGATCCGCTGAAGGGCGAAGAAGACCCAATCATTGCCAATCCTGGCGATGAGACTTGGGTGCTTCATCATCCGAAGATGCCGATATCTGCAGAAACCATTCTCGGTTTTGTTCAGGCTGATCTTGTCGTTTGTACCTCCGAAGAGATCAAGATTATGAGAGATATGACAAAGCAAGCATTTCTCTTACTTGAAAAAGCTTGGGAGGTTCTCCATCATACTTTGATCGATTTCAAAATTGAATTCGCTTGGGGTGCCGAAAACGGTTTGATGATTGCAGATGTGATCGACAATGATAGCTGGCGTCTTCGCGATGGAGATTGGCAGGAGCAGAGCAAGGAAGTTTTCCGGCAAAATGGCTTGACCGACGAAGTCGTTGCGAAGTATGCGCGAATCGCTACTCTCTCCGAGCTTCTTCGCCTGCCAAAGCAAGCCCTGGTGCTCTGGGGTGAGCCGACTGAGCAAGACGAAACACTTGCGACAATGTGTGCCTTCATCGATGGTTTGAACATCTTGTGCGAAGAAGAAGTCGAAGGCGATAAGACTGAGCAAGTGAATAATTTGCTTTCGGAATATCGTGGCGGTGGCGTGATACTCTACTGCGGTCCAGAAAACGAAGGTTCAGTCATTGACGATATTCTTTGGCCAATCTTTGTTGGCCTTGGTGAAGATCCTGAAGAAAACGCAGCGTCAGACAAGTTTTCTGGGATTGTCACCGTGTTAGCGATAAATAATCCAGCTGCTTATGCATGGATGGAAATGATCAACGATCCGGACATCGACTATGCTGACGGAGATCCGGTATATGATCTCGAAGAGATCGAGGAAGCGAAGAATGACGAAGTCCTCGACCATGGCATGACAAAGAAAGAAATTGTTGAGGAAGCTGGTAACCGAGGCTGAGCGCTCGAAAAACCCTACCCGGTGCGACTAGAAATAGTTTCATCGGGTTTTTTTTATTGTTCTTTTTGTCATTCCAAATTTTGTCATCCTGAACTTGTTTCAGGATCTCGCAATAGTCTAAATGACAACGGGATCCTGAAACAAGTTCAGGATGACAAAGCTTATGTGCTGAATCGACAAAACTCCCCTTTATTGTCAGAAAATCATCGCTGTGTTATGTTATTTTGCAATGGTGGCAAGGCTACCAAATATTGCAAAGGAGGTAGGCCGATGCTTACTTCAAAAAATGGCGAGACAGCTGCCCATTGTCCTATTGCCGCCGCGGTTATCCGTGGAATGAAGTCTGATCCTGATCAAGAAAAAGCACGGGTGCCTTCCAATGCACCATTTCAGGTCGGGACTGATGCTATCACTCGTGAAGTCATGAGAAGTATGAGTCCATCTCGAAAGAATATTCGGCCTTCTGTTCAATTAGATGGCAACAAATCATCTCAATTTCTGATGTGTGATTACCTTAGGTAACTATCCTTGCCGGCTTATCAAATATGATA
>JBAXEI010000006.1:0-44760 GCA_037140515.1 Candidatus Berkelbacteria bacterium
TAATACTGCGATGGCCATATTAAATGCAAGACCAGTTAGGAAGATCAATGTATTACACGTTTCGATCTCAAATAGAACGAAATTATTTGTTGAAAACCCGTTTTTGGATAGTGCTAATAGCTGCTGTTTTGATGACACCAATGTTTGCTAGAATCCTAATCATGAAAGCAACAAGTATGGCCAAGTATAGATCAAGATTTAGTTTGTCACCAAAGAATGTGATTAATACTGCGATGGCCATATTAAATGCAAGACCAGTTAGGAAGATCAATGTATTATATTTGTTATCAACAGAAGCTCGTAGAGCGCCAAATAAGGAGTCAAAGATACCAACGATTGCAACTGCTGTGTATCTGGCGTATTCGGCAGGGATATTGAATTGCAGAAAGGCGCCGATTATTAGTCCTATCGTAAGACTGAAAACAATTAGGTACATATCCCCTCCTACAAATTAATTTTTTTTAGTATAGTAGATTTACTGCGATTTAACGTCAATTACATTTTTGTTTATATTTGCTGCTCCTGGCTGAAATTGCATCTAGTAGAATCGATTAGCCAACGTTGCAGAATAGAATTTTGGATAGATCACTGAAAGGCGAGACACTCCCCTCGTATCGTCTAGGCTGTTTTTCTCATACTTCTCTTTTGCCAAACTACCAAGAGTGGTGCTGCGTTGAAAATAGATGAGTATGTTCCGATAATGATACCGAAGACTAGGATTGCGATAAAATGCCTGATTGATTCGCTACCAAAGATCAAAAGAGAGAGAAGCACGATAACAGTAGTCATGGATGTGTTGATAGATCTAACCATCGTCTGAGTAATGCTGTCTTCAGCAATTTTGGCAATATCATCATGTGGGCGCTTTATCGAGTTT
Organism: Candidatus Berkelbacteria bacterium; assembly: GCA_037140515.1. Classification (GTDB taxonomy): domain Bacteria; phylum Patescibacteriota; class UBA1384; order XYA2-FULL-43-10; family 1-14-0-10-43-13; genus ELA241. The sequence continues at coordinate 878 of JBAXEI010000006.1, forward strand.
TCGCGAAGTCTGTCATAGACGACGATTGTGTCATGGACTGAGAAACCCATAATAGTAAGTAGCGCAGTCACAAAGAGTGCGTCAGCTTGCATCCAGACGAAGAAATGGCCCATTATTGAAACAAATCCTGTAACGATGAGAAGGTCATGGAGAAGTGCCACGACAGCGCAAACACCAAATTTCCAAGAAGAGAGTGGTTTTGGTACTTTGCGAAAGGCAAAGGCGACAAAGATAATAATTCCCAAAGCCGCAAGGATAACCGCCCAGATAGATTTTTGCATTAGCTCTGCACCGATGACTGGACCGACGGTATCATATTGAGTTTCTGCGTAGTCTGGTAATCCAATCTTTATTGCCTCAACAAATTTTGCGTGTTCCTCATTGGTTAGATACTGAAGACGTATGATAGCTTGGTCTGGTCCACTTTCCTTGATTTGGTAGCCGTTGTAAGACAAGCTGTCTAGCGTAGTTTTCGCAATGTTTAGTCTGCTAGAATTCGCGGATTTGAACTGAATCTCAGCCCCACCCTTATAATCGATTCCTAGCTTAAGACCAAATACAGACAACGAAACGATTGAAGCAACTGCCAAAATTATTGAAACGGTAAACCAAATGCGTGAATTTTTTATGACTTTAAACATGGAGATACCTCTTAATTGGGCTAGTTGAGAGAAGTAGTAATATTGTTCTGGTGACTGTAATTGCGGTGAATAAGCTGATAATAATACCAAGCATAAGTGTGAGAGCGAAGCCTCTGACTGGACCAGAACCAGTAACAAAGTAAAGAATTAAACAAGTAATTATTGAGGATACGTTTGAGTCACGTATCGAGTTCCATGACCGCTTGAAGCCATCTGAAATCGATAAATTTAGCTCTTTTCCCGCCTTTAGCTCTTCCTTCATTCTTTCGAAAATTAGGACGTTGGCATCAATCGCCATACCAATAGAAAGCACAAAGCCGGCAATGCCTGCAAGCGTAAGAGTGACAGGAATTAGCTTATACAGAGCTAGCGTAATGAGAGCATAGATTAGTAGAGCAACTGTCGCGATGAGGCCAGGCAATCGGTAGAAGACTAGCATGAAAATCATGACTAGAAATAGACCTATTAAGCCACCGACGATAGATTGTTTGAGCGAATCCTTACCAAGGGTTGCGCCGATGTTCTGTTGAGCGATAAGCTTAGTTGGAACTGGTAGCATACCTTCATTAAGGCGTCTAGCAAGATCTTGAGCTTCCTTGATATCCTTTGACCCAGTTATGATTGCGCTGCCATCACTGATTTCCACCTGAACAGTTGGTGCTGAGACGATTTTGCTATCTAAGACGATAGCAATTTTTTTGTTAATATTGTTTTTTGTAAGTTCACGGAATTTTTCCTTGCCAACGTTGTCGAAGTTAATCGTAACAACTGGCTCGGATTGAACCATGCCCTTTGTTCCGCCTTGAAAAGTTGCATCAGCTTTTGTAAGATTTTTTCCAGTTAAGTCTGTAGCGACCCAGTAGCCAGGATATATATATGATTGCTCGTAGTAGTCGCCAAGCTGTTTGCCTGTCTCAGCTGTTCCCTCGGACATGAAAACGAGCTCATACGTATCGCCGATTTTTTTGATTGCTTGGTCTATGTCTTTAACGCCAGGCAATTCAATAATGATTTTGTCTCCTCCGCTAGTCTGAAGGCTAGGCTCAGCAACGCCAAGTTCATTGATGCGGCGCTCAAAGACACTTTTTAGACCGTCTAGATCCTTAATCTTGTCCTTCGAGTCTTTCAGATCTGCTTGGTAGGTCAGCTGTGTGCCGCCAACAAGATCAAGACCGAGAGAGGCTTTGATTTTTTCTCCAGCAAGTGGACTTTTGGGAATGTCGATGAAAACACCAAAAGTGATAACAATAATAATAAAACCTAATAGAACCCAAAGTCTAGTTTTCATGTGATTAATCTCCTTAGAACATCATAATATATCTGGCTAGGTTTAGTCAATCGAATCGTGACCCTTTTTAGTTGATTATCGGCCAAGCGATTAGCTTCAGCTCCTTAGCAAGTTTTGGTAGGAGGTTTTCTTCGATTGTCGAGAATCCGGTTGGTATATGCGAGAAAATTTCTGGTTCAAAAATATAGATACCACTAATGTCTTTAATATCGTTTGTGACTATTGTTGCTGTTGACTGATGCGATTGGTGAAATCGGAATAAGTTATCAATTTCTACATCATAAATTTCGCTAGTGCTGAATACCGCGAAGGAGCTGTTCAGATATTTTCTGAGTGAAAGAAGAGCGCCTCCTGAGCCTTCGCCCTTGTTTGAATATTGGAGAGAGAGACCATAGTCAGACCCATCACCCAATTCTTTTTTTACTTTATCGCCCAAAAAGCCGACGGCAATAATGGCTTTTTCAAATCCTGCTTCGCTAATCATTTTGAGGTAATGTTTGGTTGCGGGAACGTTGTCGAGGGCATTTTCGCCACCGAGAATAAATACTGCATTTTTTGATTTTTCTTCGCCCAAGCCTCTAAGTGCCAAGGTTTCAATCGCATGGGAGCGATTTCTGATATTTGAGCCATCAATTACCGCGTCGATTTTATCTAAAACGCGCTTTTTGATCGAGATTGTGATTCTTTCTCTGTCCATATGGTTTTGTGAGTTGAATTATTAGATACTCACAATTTATCATACATCAAAAAATATAGTCAAATTATTTGCATACTTTATATGAATTATACAAATTTATCTAATATGAGAAACAACTTTAATCAAATTATCTTCTGCATCAGTAAAATCCTTTGGAATATCAGCAGTGAAGCACCTTTTTTCTGTCTCTCCGATTAACGGGATGCAGAGTTGATATGCATGGAGCATCTGCCTCTCAATATGGAGGGATTCAGAAAGTTTCATGCTCTCTTTGTTGCCGTAGACTGAATCGCCGAGGACTGGACAATTGATACGTTGTGCTTGCACCCTGATCTGGTGTGTCCGGCCAGTCTTGATATCAAACTTGATCAGCGATACATTTTCGCCTGACTTCGCCTTGTAATACTCAACAACTTCATAGTCGGAAATCGCTTCTTTCCCCTTTTGCTGACTGACTTCTGCTACGGTCTTTCGATCTTTTGGGTTGCGCCCAAGGTAATTGACAAGGTGGCCACTAGAATTTTTTGGCCAGTTATAGCAAAGTGCAAAATAATATTTTTTTACATTTCTATGTTGAATATGCTGTGATAGCGAGTGCATTGATCTTGGGTTTTTGGCAATGATGATAACACCAGAAGTATCTTTGTCGAGGCGATGGACTAGTCCAGGACGTGATTCTGACATTGCATTCCCCTTCTCGATAACCGCGTCTTGGATCTTTGGAAAATAATTTATTAGTGCGTTCACAAGTGTTCCTTGTGTATTACCGGCTGCAGGATGCACGACTAAGCCTGGCTGTTTGTTTATGACCAAAACATCGCTATCTTCATAGATTATATTTAGTGGTATGTCTTCAGGGATTAGCCGATCGTCGGGTTTCTTGGTTTCCACAAAGTCGACAGCAATCTTGTCGCCTAGCTTTACTTTAGTGCTCGATTTTAGCTCTTTGTTATTCACTAAAACTCTCTTGTTTTTAATCAATTCATTAAAATATGATCTAGAGTAGTCTGGATATTTCTTTGCTAGATATTGATCGATTCTGTCCCCTGCCCCTTCGTCCTCGGCTAAAACGGTAATTTCTGTTTTCATTTAAAAAAGCTTTCAATATTAGTATCATGATTTACTCTATAGCGTGATAGGGCTAGGTTGTCGCCCGAAAAGTTGGCGATTCCTCCCTTAGTCGTTGTAGCATAGATGTATCCAGCATCTTTAACTTCTTTCTCTACGGCGTCGTTATATTTTCCTGAAGGGTAGCAGAAGCTGATGACTTTCTTGCCAATAATTGTCTCGAGAGTGGATTTGCTTATAGTTATTTCTCGAGTTGACCGATCTAAAGTAGCAGTTGACAGATCAGGATGTGAAATAGAATGTGCACCGATTTCAAAGCCATTGTCGGACAGTTCTTTGATCTGTGCCTCGGTCATGTAGTCGCCAGACATTGAGCCTGTGATGATGAAGGAAACAGCTTTCATGCCGCGTGATTTCAGTTCGGGGTACGCGTTTTCATAGAAGTTTTCATAGCCATCATCAAACGTTAAGATGACTGGTTTGTCTGGTAGCGAGCCCTGAGACAAATCGTAAAATGTTATCGCGGTATAGCCTTGTGCCTTGATATAATCAAGTTGAGAAGCAAATGCTGAGGGGTCTACAGATAAATTAGTGCCGATAGTATCAGCGGGATCGTTGAAGGTCCGGATATGATGGTACATGAGGATTGGAATGGTTTTGTTTTTTTGTATGACTTGGACGTCAGTTTTGGCGGTTGCAATAGTACCTGCTGCCACAGGAACTTCAGGTTTTTTTGTTTCTACTGGTTCGGACATAAGATCAGCTGAAATTACTTTCGAAAGCGTTGAAGGAGCTGGTGTGAAGAGTTCATTGTGCAGAAGCCGTCCGAAGTGCGTTCGATTTTCTTTTTGATCGTATATTTTATTAATCGTGAATAGCATAAAAAATAAGCAGATAATGAATACGCCGATTGTTGCTGCAAGGATGAATTTTGGATTGATGTTTCTCATTACTCGATTATTTTATCTATAGATTTAATTTCAAGTACATTTTGGCTTTTAATTTTATCTACAACTGAAGTGAGCTGTTTGTTGCGAGTGCTCGATACTATTTCAAACTGTTTGCTCGTGGAATTGATCTTTTCACCAAGTTTGGTCACTTCATCAGAGTATTTTTGATACTCTGTATCGAACTTCTGAATTAGCCCAATAATCTGCTGCATATTCTCTTGGTAGCGAAAGTTCGTATATGCTTGCTTGACCATGCGGAGAATCGCTGTGAAGCTAAATGGTCCGCAGAGTATGACTTTTTTTCTCATGGCATCTTCCCAAACATCATTCATCTGATCATAAATGTAGCTAAAAATCATTTCATTCGGAATAAATAAAATGACAAAATCAACAGTGTTTTCTTCCGGATTGATATACTCACGAGTGCAGACCTGTTTGATCTTCTCTTTAACATCCGATTTGAAAGTTTGAAAGTATCTCTTCTTGTCAGTTTCATTTTCTGACTCAATAGTTTTGACTAGCGCTGAATAAGGAAATTTTACGTCGACATTAATCTTGGTTTTGTCTGGCAAAAGTATGGTGAAATCAGGTCTTGTGCTTTGTGTTTGCTGTGCTTCGTTCTTGGTGTATGAAGTGCCTTCGACAAAGCCCGCCATTTTGAGCAAATCTTCGGCAATCTGTTCGCCGAATGCACCACGAAGTTGATTATTCGATAAAAGGTTGCGAAGCTTGTCGGTGCTCATCTTCAGGTCGCTAGTGATATCCTTGTAGCTCTTTAGCTCATTTTGCAAGCTCGAGAAAGTACGAACGCGATCTTCGTCACTCTTTTCGATTCTTTGTTCGTTTTTTTGAATATCTCTTCGAATTTCCTGTATTAGCTCAGCGATAGCAGATTTCTTACCCTCTAGATCAACATGAATTTCACTTTTCTGAGCATTGAAGGTCTCGTTGGCATATTTAAAAAATTGATCAGTATTATTTCTGAGCGCTTCGCTAGAGACACGAGCAAATTTATCCTCAAGGCTTGTGGTGTCAAACTTTTTACGTAATATTAAATTCGCCAAAATAGTGCCAACAATGACTGAAAGACAAGTTATAATGATGATAGAGATATTTTCCATTTTCAATCTTAAAATATGCTGTTTTATCTCATTTAGTATAGCAGATTTTATCAAATAGCGAAAGGTCGTAGACAGCAATTATTGATTAGAAATTTACTAGCATTAATCAACATTTTGTTATAAAATATATCTAAGAAATATTTATGGAGGGAAAAGATGGATCTAAATCAAGCCGATTCTTCTGGCAATTCAAGTCCAGCAGATAGTGACGATAATACTAGCGACAAAGTGACAGCATCTTCTGCTGGCCGGTCTGATGGTATCTCGGGCAGCCCTGTCGACAATGGAATTACATTTGACAATAGCCAGAAGACTCAGGATCATGATGACAATGTAAGTCTCTCGGAGCCGCCTATCACAAACGAAATGAAACTAGACTCAGAAGATACTAGAGATGAAAAGCCAGCCTCGCTGGGGATTGAAAATGGTAGTAATCGTTTCGATTCTACTCCTTCTATGCCCGCTTTTTCGCCTCCTGAAGCTGCTATGCCGAAAATCGATGAGCCTCAGGTAAAATCTGATAAGTCAGAAGATGCTGAACTGATTTTGCCTGCAGTGGAGAGCAAGGCAGCTCCTTATTCTCCTGTTAAGGATCCTGAGGGTGAAATATTGACTACTTTTGTAAATACTCAGAATTATGCTATTGAAGAGGACAAGCCAAACCCAAGTATGCCTATCCCAACAACGAAGAATGAAACCAATTCCTCAATGCATATTGAGCAAGCTGACTCACAAGAGCATGCGACTCCTGTTGTTACTACTCCTGATCCGATGCTTACAAATGAGGCCGAATCAACTTTGAGTCCTTCGAGTTTGGCGATGCCGGCTATTGCTGAAGCTCCAAATAATGAATTGCCTGAGGCGGAAAAGATCTCTGCGGAAGTAATTCCTAACTCATCTCAAACGCAAGGTGCAAATACTATCGTAAATCACGTCCCCCTTAGCGAGCATTATGATTATATCGCTTCTTCGCCACAAAGTGCCTCAACAACTTTTGTCCCAGTGAAGAAAAGTGCTGGTCTAAAATGGCTTTGGATAACCCTTGGCTCAATCTTCGGGGTTTTGTTCGTTTTTGCGGGCCTGGTGGGGGCGACAGAGACAGGCATGATCAATTGGCAGCTTGATAAATATTATTCACAAATGGGCCTACAGAAAATGTGGAAAGGCCTTCCTTTTGATAGTCGTGGCGCATTGCTGATCTCGGCCACGCAAATGGCGAAGATCAACCAGTCACATATTGTCGCAGATACTACAATAAACGTAAAAACTGGCGATAACTCAGCTCTACACAGCTACCTTCAGACTAATGGCGCCAAGTTTGCGGCTGATAACGCAGCCAATCCAAACGTTGCCACGGGTGGTGATATCGAAAGTCCTACCGATAATAGTAGTATGATCTCTGAGGATTACCCAAGCCAGTCCACTTTTGACAATTTTTCGGTCAAATTGAAAGTTGATAGTCAAGCAAGTTTGGCCAAAAATACGACTCAAGTTTCTATTGAATCTAGCTTACTTTCTAGCGCTCTCTCAATGTATGGAATTGTTGGTGGCGCAGACAACACTATCGCGATCAATGAGAAAACAGTTGATGAAAAGTACTATATTCGAATACCAATTCTTAGCTTGATAATCGGAAGCGAAGGTAATAAATGGGTTATGTTTGACAAGAGCGATATAGACTCGATGGCCTCGACAGAAAGTGTAAATGTTTCAAATATTGCTTCTGACTTCGATAAATACTCCAAGGTGATCAAATCAGGTGAAAAAACTGGTGTAGAAGAGATTGATGGAGCCAAGGTCAACAAATATCATTTTGTGATCGATTTCGCAGCTCTTATTAGTCTTTTGGATGAGAATCAGACTGGTATGTATGACAGCTTGACTGGATACACTGCTGAGGCAGACGTTTGGATCGGTCAGAAGGATCACTATATGCGCAAATTGACGATGACGACGAGCGGAACGATTGAAGGCACAACGGTCAGCAGTGTGACGAACGTAAATGTTTCAGATATCAATAAAGACTTCATTGTCACAGTTCCAAGTGATAGTGAGATTGAAAAAGAGGGTTTTGGAGCAATTTTCAACAAAATTGAAAAAGCTGTAAGCGAGGACGAATCAGCCGCAAGCAGTGGTACAACGGTTGTACCACAATAGAATCTAGAAGATTTTATTAAAAAGCTGCCAGATAATCTGGCAGCTTTTTAAATTTCCCTTTATGCCTTGAATCCGATTGAATTTTTTGGTCCATCGGCTTCTTTGATAGTGCCAAATGTTTTCTCATAGGCTCTGATATTTTCTTCTATAGCCCTTCCGATTCTTTTCATATGTCCCGGACTTGTGATTACTCGAGAGACGAGAGTCCCCTGCGGCGGAAATATGTTTAGAAAATCAAGGACAAACTCCTCTGCGGTGTGCTGGACAACCAAGTTATTTGAATAGCTCCCCTTGGCTGTTTGGTCGTCTGCTTTAATATTTATCTGCTGTTCTGTCATATTGCCTCCATATAATAATTCGATTGAGTATAACTATAAATTATTAGTGTTGAAAAGTAAAAGGCAGCCTATTGGTGAGGGCTGCCTTCAGTTCATTTCGGGATAAAAATTAGGACGGATTCGCCATATTCTGACTCATCCCAGACACACTCAATGACGATTATGAGTGCCAGACTTCGAGAGATTCCAGTCTCAGCAGCAATGGCTTCGAGCATTATTCTGTATCGTTCACTGACGACAACTAAATAGTGATCTACCGCAATATCATCAGTCTCAGACTTGATAATCTGAGCTTCGACTTCGATCTCTGAATACATTTCAAATATCCAGGTTGCCAGTGCTTCGGCAAGATGTTCTTCGTCATCTGCCAGCGTCACCAGCATGATATACGCTTCCTCGGTGAGAAGAAATTCATCTGGTTTTAGAGCCAAATCGGGCTCTACTTCAAATTCTTCCAGCTCATCGTCATCATAAACAATCTCCAGGAAGTAGGAAATTGCTTCACGCACCAATGCTGTCTCCAGACCGTCTGGAATGCCATAGCGCTTAGTTGACCAGTTAGTAATCATCTCTGCATAGTGTGATGGCAAGCTGAGATACCCAGACTTCGTCCAAATCACATCCAGATTATCAGGGTCGCAAGCTGGCATTTGTGAAATTGGAATTGGCGGGACATTTTCGCCTTTGTGTACGAGATTGAAAACGATAATCGCTTCGATAATTAGAGTTCTAACTTCACAACGTTTCCGTTGTGCAATTACTCCTAGCTCATACATGCCTGTGAAATTTGTGAGGTCGACAACTATAGGTCCAACTGCAAAAGGTTCCGTCATGAAGGTCCTCCTTTTCGGCGGCAGGCCGTAATGAAGTTATATCAGAGCTATGAGATTAATCAAGTTTAGTATTAGATCGTTTCAAGAAATTTTCTTGTTTCGATAAGTTGTTTGATTATTTTATTTTCATCGATGTCATCGACAAAAGCGTTTGGCGAGAGCTCAATGCAACGATTGGCTTCTGGATGAGCGGTAATAATTTCCTTGAAAAATGCTTTGTTTTTCAAAATGTCTTTGTGACATCGCCCATCGTAATTTGAGAGATGAAATTGCTTGATATTTTTCATTTGCAAAATCGTTGCGACTGTTTTTTTACCGAAATCACGTAGCTCGTGGGCGGTATCAAAACAAAATCCTGGAAATTTGTTAAATTCATCAGCGCCGTTTAGAATAGATTTCTTTCCCATATTTTCCGTGATGAATGGTATCTTTTGATCATTCATCTCTTTCAAATATACCTTTTTGAACCATTTTTTGTATTCCTTCTGATCATCTTTTTCTCTTGGAATGTGAAAAATGATGTGTTTGACCTTGAGCTCCTTGGCAAGTTTCTTGACAGCAGAATAGTACTCGGCTGCGTTGGCCTCAAAATCTATCGGAGTATGAAGAGATGTGATCTTCAAATCAAATTCTATTTGTAGCTCTTTCAAGTATTTAAGATCAAAAGTGTCCGCAAATGCATTGTCGCTAAAGCTTCTCATCATGAGCTCTAGCTCCTTGAATCCAGAACGTTTGGCGATGGAAAATATCCGATGCAAACCCATATTGTAAAGAGATCCTGTTGAGAGCGAAATTGCCATTATCATCCTTTATATTTCAAATAATTAAAACCTTCATTAGGTCGAAAATTCACTTTTTCATAAAACCCAAAAAGTTCCTTCACGCAAGTGAGGCCGATAAACATACAGCCCATTTTTTCGCACTCCTCTGCGGCAGTGCTTAGAATCTTGCTCCCCCACCCTTGGCCTCTTAGCTTCGGATCAATAATGAAATCAACTATGTGAGCATGTTTCGTGAGGTCTGTAAGCACCCTACACCCCCCATGTACACTATTGTCTTCATCAAGAAGAACAAATGCAAGCAAAGTATTGTCTAGTGCGTGTCCAATATATTCCCGATCAGTCCCATAAACTGAGTCGTAGAAATCTAGAATCTGTTCTCTATGCTTTGCAATTTGGTCACGTTTCAACATTTCAATTTTCATAAATTCCTTCCAATTATTTGATGACGCCACCGATAAAATTTTGTTCAAAAACAAGCTCATTGTTATGAAATATTTTCTCGTTGCCGATAAAGTCTTTTATATCTCCTTTTACGCTTGAAAGATAGTGCCAACTATCATGCTTGTAGCTGTTTGGCCCGCGATAGGGCTTTTCCTTGTCCATTTCGAGTAACGCTTCCTTCAAGAAAGCAAAAGTTTCGCGGACAAAATCGTCATACTCTTTATGATATTTTTCCTTCATCCCCCCAGAGTAGGCCATCGCCCAAACTGGAATATTTTTATAGTAAACTACCTCTTGACCAGGGGCGAAGTAATGTCCAGAGTATGAATCGCGAAAATACCAATCAGGTTTGCCATATTCCAGTTCGTGGAAGCCAGATCGCTGCGGCAGGATATTCTGATCATCGCCAGCATAGCCGTGAGCATTTGCCTCATAGAGAAACTTCTTTAGTTCATTTAAACTCAGTTCCATAAAATCCTTGATTAATCTTCGCTTATTATACCAATAATATAAATAAAAAACTCCCCCAATGTCACTTTGGAGGAATCGCGGTTTCAACTCTTATACCCGAGTTGCTAACGGTTACAAGAAGGTTTAGATCGGGAATCCACGCGGGTAATTTGCCAGATTGGAAGACTGCCAAGTCGAGGGACGCTCGAGTGGGTGTGATCAGCACTTTTCTTCTTGGGTCATGTCCACTGACTACACATTTTCCGATACCAGCTGGCAAAGATAGGGTGCGTTGCCTTAGTTGCAATGGAATTTCGGCGTTTGTGCGTTTCCAATCGTTTAGTTCCTGTCTCTGAGTTTCCCAGCTGACGTATTCCAGCACAGTCGAGTGTATGAGAATAAATTTTTCATCCTCATAATACAGTGGTAGGTTGGAGATAAAATCGATCTCATCTGCAGTCATTGCGCTTCGCAGATCTGCAGCGGCTTTTTCTTCGCCACCCTCTATACCCTCATAGTCGTACCGGCATAGGCCGAAGCTCTCGAGCATCTGGTCTTCGTAGCCGTCGAACCACGTTTTTGCCCAGTGTTTCGCGTTAAGTGCTCTTTCATCGACATATTCGTGATTGCCGCAGATCGGAATATCACCCTTTTCTTTTTTTCGATACATCATGAATTGCAGATGCTCTCGACAACGTGGTCCGCGGTCGGTATAATCGCCAGCCCAGCCGATTACGTGATCTTGTAGATAGCCTTCTAACGTTAGAAAATCTACCAGAGTTTCGGCCTGACGCAAACACCCGTGGGTGTCCGGCACAAATATCGGATTCATACTTTTACCCCCAATAGTTTGATATGCTGGACTCTAACACAAAAGGATCGACTTGTCTATTGATCAAGGGATTTGTTAAATAGTTCTCCTAAGCTTCGCTTTCCTTGCAGATAGTATGGTAATCGCAATATTGGCATTGACGTTGATCTGGTGTAGGGGTGAGATTTTGGCTTCTGATTCCATCCGCAACTCGCAAGATCATCTCTCGCGTTTTGTCCAAGTCTTTTTCTTTGTAAATTATCTCGCCCTTTAGCCCTGATTCGATGAAGACAAGCGTGGTTTTTGGGATTACGCCGTATTTCTCAAACCAAGCTAAGGCATAGATTTTCATCTGAGTTGATTCTTTGATCTTCGCATCTGCCTTTTTCTGATCTTTCACATCTGCTGTTTTGAAGTCGCGAATTTCGGCCGTCTTCCCTTCTCCGCAGACTAGGTCATATCGGCCATTAATTTTCATTTTATTCTCGGCAAACTCAAAGGCCTCTTCAATTTTACTAGGAATTGTCGGTTCGAGCTGGTCTTCGCGATAGAATCTAGTCAGCGTCATAATACCTTGTTTATAGCGCTCCTGCTCCTGTTCTCTCGAGAGGAAGCCACTGTTTTTGAAAGCTGTTTTGTAGTCAGAAATAAGCTGCTCCAGCGTTGGGACAAGGCCGCTAAGCTTTCTATTGAAATAGTGATCAAGCGCCGCATGTATCGCAGTACCATACATCATATTTTGGCTTCTTGGAATTGGGATTTTAATAACGTGAGAATAATAAAATTTCTTTGGGCAGATATCGTAATCGTCGATATGCTGTCTCGATAATTTCAATATTTCTCCCGTGAATTTGTTTGGCAGCTTTGCGAGTGGCATCTCTATTTTTGCAAAACGTTTAATTTTTTCTATCGGCTCAAGCCTATTCTTTCGCTTTGAAGTGTCAACCTCATCCAAGAGATCATAAACAAATTTTGAAATTTTCTTACTTCTTTTTCCGCCGTAATCCTCGGCGGCAGTAACGAACAGACGTTCTTTTGCCCGAGTGACGGCAACGTAGAAAAGACGTCGCTCCTCTTGGGTGTGAAAATCGCCCTCTGGCAAGCGCTCGCGAATGAGCTCATCAGGGATTGGAAGCGCATCCTTGCGATTACTACCTGGGAACCGATCTGCAACGCAGTTCACAACGAACACAACGGGCCATTCTAGCCCTTTTGAGGCGTGAGCCGTGAGAATGTTGATTGCATCGAGATCTTTGTCTATATCGGAGATTGAGGGGCCATCACCGATTTCCAAGATTAGCTCAAGGCTTTGTAGGAAACCAAGCACACTTGTATCGTTGCTTGTATGATTGAACTGGGCGATTCGATCAAAGAATTTGGCAATGTTGTAAACTTTTACCTGATTCTCGACGTTTGAGCCTTCAGTTAGAGTTGCAAGATAGCCTTTTTCGGTCAAGAAGTCGTACAAAACCTCACCACAAGGATCGTTTTTTCGTTCTGTATATTTCTTGATATCTTTGACGAGCTCGTTCAATTTTTTCAGATCCTTATTGTTATCGACTTGCTTGATCGGCTGATCCTCAAAATCAAACATTGTTTGTTTGCTGTATGAAAGTAGCTCAATAAGTGTTCGATTGTATCTTTTCGCCTTCGTATAGTATTCGGTGAGCGCATCATGAGAAATGTCGTAGATTTCGCTTGTAGCAAGCTGATAGAAAGACAAAGTGTCATCGGTGTAGGCAAGGCATTTGAGAAATGCTACCAACATTTTTACTTCCGACAAGGAGAAAAGTCCTGAGACGCCAGAAAAAGCGAAGGGAACCCCTGCAACATTTAGAGATTGCATGAAAGCCTCAGCGTGATTATTCGCTCGTACCAAAATTGCGAAGTCCTTGTATGACAGATTCATATCATTTTTCAGCTGTTTGATTGTGTCGACAACTTGATCAGCTTCGCAAGAGGAGCTATCGCAAAAAATCAGCTCTGGCTTCGGGCCTGTTTTAGGAGAAATGAGGCGTTTATCAATCGCATTTTTGATTTCCAGACGATCAGGATTGTTGTTTTGTATGAGTTTGTATGAAGCGTCAAGAATTTCTTGGGTTGAGCGGTAATTGTTGTTTAAAACGATTTGCTTCGCGCCTTGGTATGTCTCCATAAATTGCATGATATTGGAGATTGATGCACCGCGGAATCTGTAAATTGATTGATCATCGTCTCCGACAACGGTGATATTCTTGTCTCTTCCTGCTAGTAGTTTCACAATCTCGTTTTGAGCATAGTTTGTGTCTTGAAACTCGTCGACCAGGATAAATTTGAAGCGATTTTGGCACTCTGTGAGCACACGTTTATTCTCGCTTAGGAGCTTGTGTGCGAGAAAGATTTGATCATTGAAGTCCATATTGCCAGATTCGATCATTAAAGTCTGATAAATTTCATATGTGCGAGCGAGCTCAAGAGTCTGTTCTGCTTGGATTGTCTCATCTTCACCTTTGGCTTCCTTGGCTTTTTTTGAAGCAAATTCGAGATAGCTTTTTGGACTGATTAGCTCATCTTTGAGGCGAGAAAAGTGCGAAAGCATAGCGCTAATATGTGTCAGGGGGTTTGCAATAGGTCGATAGTGATTGAGCTCGAAAGCGTAAATATTTTGTCTGAAAAAGATAGCTTGCTCGGTCGCGCTGAGCACAGTGAAGTTAGCAGGGAGACCTAGCTCAAGAGAGAAATCCCTTAGCAAGCGGTCGCCAAAAGCGTTAAACGTCGAGATCCACATATCGCCGCAGCCTCCTGGGACTATCGAGTCTATTCGTTCTTCCATTTCTCCTGCAGCTTTATCGGTAAAGGTTAGTGCTAGAATTTCAGATGGCTTCGCAATTCCCTGTTCAATCAGGTAGGCGATTCTCTTGGTAAGCACTGTAGTTTTCCCTGTTCCGGCGCCGGCGATGATGAGTAGCGGTCCGTCATGATAGGTCGCAGCCTCTAACTGAGCGGGATTTAGTCCCTTGAGAATCTGGTTTTCTTCATTTTGAGTGTTTTTTGTGTTTTGCATGAGATCATTCTAACAGCTTTGCGAGTTTTGTGAAACAAAAAAGACCGACACAAGGCCGGTCTATTCTCTAATGGTTCCCCACCAGAGGTGAGGAATTCATCAAAGAACTTTGATTGAGCTATTTGCATAGCTACATCCAACTTCTTCATTATAGCACAATGTCTTTAATTTGTCAATACTGCGCTAAGCTACAATCTAGATTAGCTTATCGAGCTTGGCCTCAAGGTCATCCTGCGATCGCATGCCGACCATAGTCTCCACATCTTTACCGTCTTTGAACAACATAAAAGTTGGGACACTCATAATATTGTATTTTTCGGCTGGTTTGCGTAGCTCATCAATATCGACTTTGATGATCTCAACTTTGTCGATATTTTTGTAATTTTCTGCCATATCGTCCAAGATCGGACCCATCATCTGGCAAGGACCACACCAAGTTGCGAAATAGTCTACTAGTACTGGTTTGCCGCTTGCAATGATTTTCTCAAACTCCTCGTTCGTGCTTGGATGTTTGATAATTTCTTTTTTGTCTGTCATTTTACCTCCAATATATTTAATTTTTTTATTTATCTTTTCTAAGTTTTTCTGCTTCTTTTTGAAATTTGGATGCTGAGCCAAAGCTTTTGTAAACTGAGAGAAATCTCAAGTAAGCTACCTCGTCAATATTTTTCAGAGTTTCGATTACGATATTACCTACTTGCTTACTAGTAATCTGCTTGGTCTTCAATTTTACTATTTCATGCTCGATGGTGTCAATTATGGATTCGATTTGTGTACAAGAAAATGGTCTTTTCTCAAGCGCTAAATTTACCCCACGAGCTATTTTTTCGCGTTTGTACTCCTCAGATACTCCGTTTCTCTTCAAAATATTGATTCGTGGCGATTCGACGCGTTCATATGTGGTGAAACGATATTCGCACTTGATGCATTCACGTCGACGTCGAATCACTCTCATGTCATCACGTGAGTCGAGAACCTTAGTATCTGATTTTTTACATTCGGGACATAGCATGTGGCACCGCCAAAATTTAAAATTTACCATCCTTCGCACAAAGCTACGGACGGCAGGCAATTTATAATTTAAAAAATCAATATGTAGTACCTAATCAGTATATAAGCACAAGATATAGTAGTCAATACTAAGATATACACAGATAAAACAAAACCCACATTCTATTTGAATGTGGGTAGTGCCTCTCGCGATGAGAGGGTTGGATCAGCCGTCTAGCGGCTGTTGGGCTCTGGGGCATCTCACGGATGCCCCATTGGGGGCGATATGCAGGCAAGCTGATGCTGGCGTGTGCTACTAGGTCCGATTAGAACTTTGCGTAGCTGCTATTAGCGGTGCTTGCAAGAGATCGCCTCCCCTTCAAATCTGGCATTATGCTCCTGACGAGAACTGTGCGCAGGAATTGCACGATGTTCGCGTCACTCTTCGCAACCAGACGGGCCGAGTGGCATATCGTTAAATGGAAGATATTAAGTTTCCATGAGTTAACGTTTCTGCCGAGCTATATGACAATACATTGCTGTAGGAGCGAAGAACGATTAAATTCTTCTAGTAATGTACTGTATCTAAATGCAATCCAAATGAAATTGAGTGCTGACGCCGGCGTTGCCGACAAAGTGTTCTATGACACAAGCACGCGAATCTCATTTGGAATTGCTCAAACATAATAGCACTTTGGCGCTACTGTGTCAAGGATATATAGATAAATTTCGGATAAATATAATAAAATTATACAGTCGCAGAGATGATAATAAGCTATATCAACGCAAAAACCGCCATATAGGCGGTTTTTGTATATTCGAGCTCATTTGCTTTACTTTAGTTTGCGGCGGATGAAAGCTGGCACTTCTAGCTCATCTTCATCTTCACTATCCTTGATCTCGGCCTTTTGTGGCTCTGGCTCAACGTAGCTTGAGTAGCGTTGTTCGTCACGTCTCAGAATCTGTGATGACGGAATGTCAGAGACGCGTCTCTCGCTTGGTTGGAATATTTTCTTCTGTGTTCTATTTGATTCTGATTCGAAGCCCGTAGCGATGACTGTAATCTTCACCTCGCCTTGCATGGCTTCGTCAATAATGGCACCAAAGATAATGTTTGCATCTGGATCAGCGGCTTCCGTGATTGCCTTCGCTGCTTCATCAATCTCATACATACCAAGGTCTGGACCGCCAGTAATGTTGAAGAGAATGCCTTTTGCACCATCGATAGAGAGCTCAAGAAGTGGTGAGTCGATTGCAGCACGAGCAGCTTCGATTGCGCGATTATCGCCTGTACCATGACCAATGCCCATAAGCGCTGAGCCTGCATCAGACATGATCGCTTTTACATCAGCAAAGTCTACGTTGATAAGACCGTGGTAGATGATAAGATCGGCGATGCCCTGAACACCCTGTCGGAGTACATCGTCAACTATGCCAAAAGCGTCGAAAAGTGAGGTTTTCTTATCAATAACTTGAAGGAGTCTATCGTTTGGAATAGTGATAAGAGTATCAACTTTTTCTTTCATTTCGGCGATGCCAAGCTCCGCAATCTTCTTGCGTCGCATGCCTTCGAAGGTAAATGGCTTAGTAACAACACCGACTGTTAGAGCACCAAGCTCTTTCGCAATATCAGCTACAAAAGGAGCAGCACCCGTACCTGTGCCGCCACCCATTCCACAAGTGACAAAAACCATATCGGCGCCCTTGAGCGCTTCATAGACTTCTTCCTTGTTTTCTTCGATAGATTTGCGTCCAACTTCAGGATCAGCGCCAGCGCCAAGACCGCGGGTCGTTTCCTTTCCGATTTGAATCTTGATCGGCGCCTCGTTGAAAGCTAGCGCCTGTGAGTCCGTGTTAATCGCAATAAACTCGATACCTCGCAGCTTAGAATTTATCATTCTAGTGACTGCGCTCCCTCCAGAGCCGCCAACACCAACAACTTTGATGTTAGCAAAATTCGCCAAGTCAGTGTTTTTTTCAATCATGAGGGTCCTTATGGTATGAATATTTATTACGCTTAAGGGATGATGTGTTTGAACAATGATTTGACTTTGCTTACCACGTTGCCAATTCCTGGCAATTCTAGACCAAAAGAATTATTGGAAGAAATCTTATCTCTTCCCCACAACATCAATCCTATGCTTGTAGAATATATTGGATCTTCCAACTTGTCAATAAGTCCGCTGATCTCAATATTTGGTTTTCCCATCTGAACAGGTAATCTCATGTTGTCTTTTGTCATCTCGATGATGTCTCCGATCTTTGCGCCGCCACCAGTGAGGACTACGCCTGCAGGCAATGCCTCGTTGCAATTTGCCTTGATCAAATTATCTTTTATCATCAAATATATTTCGGTGAGTCTTGCTTCGATAATTTCGGATACATACTTTAGCTCGGCTTTGCCTGTTTCGTTCTCATCAAGCTTACTTAGATCAATTTCCTCTTTATCAGTAATCTTGTCTGGCGTTGCAAAGCCAAATTTGAGCTTAATCTTATCTGCGAGGTCAATATTGGTTCGAAGACCAATCGCGATATCATTTGTTATATGCATCGAGCCAACGGGAACAACGCCACAGGTGACCATTTCGCCCTCTTCAAAAACAATGTATGAGCTTGAGCCGGCACCAATATCGATTAGAAGCACGCCAATATCCATCTGCCTTTTGGAGAGTAAAATTTTGGCAGTCGCAAGTGGCGAAAAGACAATCTCTGTACCAGAAAGACCAGCTTGCTCAGCTGCCTTGTTTAGAGATTTGATTGCGTTCGATGAGGCAGAAATGATATTTGTTGCGACCTCAAGACGAATTCCGGTCATACCGACTGGATCCTTGATAATCTCAGTGCCATCAATAATAAAGTTTTGAGGCAAAGTATGAATATTTACGCGATTTGGTCGCGAAGGTACTGACTTGGCCATTTCGATAACCCTGATCGCATCTTCTTCGGTGATCTCGCCGTCGGGTCTTGGAATCGCGATTACTCCGTGGCTCTGTTCACATTCGATAAATGGACCAGTAACGCCAATAATGGCGCTGGTAATACTTAGGCCTGCCATTTTTTCAGCTTCTTCAAGAGCGCGTGAGATTGCAGAGACAGTTTCTTCGACATCAACGATCACACCCTTGCGGATGCCCTGATTTTCGCTTTTGGATAGGCCGATGATATCGACACCACCTTCATCAAATTTGCCAACACAAGTAATAATTTTTGTGCTGCCAATATCGATACCAACTGAAATATTCGGTTCTCGCACATTCCCTCCAAGATAACGCTTATGTATACATTTTAGTAAATTATTGAGCTTCTTGCAAGCTGTCTACCCAAGGTTCCTGATATGTGGCAAGAAGATAAGAACAGCCACTACTATGGCGATAATCGCACTGATCAATACTGCGCCGGCCATAGCATCTTTTGCACCTCGGATGACGTTGTGACTCTCTGGGTGGCAAACATCAAAAACTTTTTCTATCGCAGTATTGATGATTTCGATTGCGAAGACGAGTATAACTGCAATAAATAGTACAGCAGCTTCTAAGCGTGTGACTTGAAAAATATATGCAAGTACGCCGACAAGTATGGTAATCACGGAGTGAACTCGAGCGTTTTGCTCTGATTTGAGCAAATATACGACACCACGAACAGCGTGGTCAAAGCTTCGTGATAGTTTTTTGAGGCTAAAACGACTGTATGCGATCTCCTGATCTGGAGTGACGCGGCGCTCCGATTCTATCTCTCTGCCTTCCATGATTTCTCCTAAAAAATACAGTTAATTTTTTTTGCGGCCAATTCCCATTGATGCAGATCTGTCTCATGATCATAGCCAAGCAAATGAATGAGTCCGTGCTTCGCTACTTCAAAAAAATCTTCCTCTTTATTATCGACGACTTCTGGGCAAATTACAATGCTGCCGAGGATTTTTACCTTGGCTGCCGCAACTTCTATCTGAGGAAATGATAAGACATCAGTTGGCTTATCTATGGATCTGTGTGCCTGATTGAGCTCGGCAATTTCCTCTTTTTCGACGATCAAAATCTCGATAATCGTATTTTTGAGCTCGAAAACATCGGCGGCACTCAGAATTGTCTCTCGTAGCTTCGCTTCGTCGATAGTACGGTTCGTTTTGTTCTCAATAACAATGTTATTCATGATTTATAGCTAAAAGCGTTGATTGCAATTAGTTTTTAGAGTTATATTTTGATTTCGACAAAAATTATGAGAGTAACAATTTCTTTGTGATTTCTGAAATTTTGGCGCCGTCGGCAGTTCCCTTGGTGACGGCCATGACAGAGCTAATCACTTTGCCCATGTCTTTCATGCCTACAGCACCTGTTTCTGTAATCTTCTGTGCGACGATAGTCTCTAGCTCTTCGTCACTAAGCTGTGTAGGTAAATATTTTTCGAGTAAGAGAACTTCAGACATTTCTTTGTCAAAGAGGTCGGTTCTGCCGTGTTTTTCGTACTCAGCAGCCGAATCTTTGCGTTGTTTGATCTCACGTTTGATCACTGCAACGACGTCTTCATCGTTTAGCTCTTTCTTATCGGCAATTTGCTTGTTTGTGATAGCGCTTTTCAGCATACGCAAAACAGAGACAAGCTCAATTTCCTTGCCTTTGTATGCGATGAGAAAATCCTGATTGATTTTTTCAATGAGTGTCATTACCAACCACGTTTCATTTTATTGATTTCGGTTCTGCGAATAGCACCTTTGCGTCTAGCGTCACGAGTGATGCCGCGATCAAAGAATCTGCGAGCCTTAGCTACAGTCAAAATACCGCTCTGCTGAACTTCGCGGTTGAATCTTCGAACGAGGATATCTAATCTCTCCTCACCTTTACGTTTAACTTCCAACAAGTAAATCACCACCTTCCGTGCGTCGGACTAAAAATCTTTCTAATATGCCTTTACTATAGCGTAAATAGATAAATTTGACAAGTGAGAGCAAATCGCTCTCAGAAAAAAACGAGACAGGCGCGGTGTGCGTCTGTCTCTTGTGAGTCTTATTCTCTGCCTTCAAGGCCAAAGGCCAGTTTTTTGCCGTTTATTGTCTTCGTGAAGACTATGTCGGAAAATGTAGCGTGGCATCTTGGACATCTACATATTCCGTGCCGCTCGTCCACCCGGTAGCTTTCGATTGACGCCTTTTTGCTCCATCTAATCCAGCCAATTCCGCCCAAGCCGACAAAGGCGGGAGGAATCGCGTCAGTTGAAGCGTCGTAGATTCTGGTGTTAAATCTGACATCTTTGCAACCTAAGTGGTGGCAGCAAACTCCAAGGATGATATGCTCGAGCAATTCCAGTCCTGCTGGTCTGATAGCCAGCGTAATTCCTGAAACTTTACTTCCTCTGTCAAGAGTAAAGATTGTGGAAGAGGTACCATCGGCCAGTTTTATTTTTGAGAAGCCAGATCTTTTATCAAGCCATTCATAGTTTATTGGCGATTGTTCGAGGATGACTTCGTGCATGATGCGCATTTTTGCATAGACCTCTTTCGAGGTCATCCCCTCGGGGAGGCCTTGGATCTCCATTTTTCGTCTTATGCTTCTTTCGGCAAGATCAGCGAGACTTAGGAATGGACCACTGTTGATCTCAATTATCATTGTACACCACCATAATCCAAATTTAGTGAGTGAGCTCACTAGCGGATTCATATTATATATAACAAAATTGCTCGCTTGGCAAGGTTAGATTCGAACTATGATTAGAGGTGCTATGAGATCAAAAATTTGCGTAAGAAAGTAATAATTGGGTCCTTTGGTTTGCGAGCTCGCCTTCTGCGTGGAGCGCTTTGGCCGACTACGCCCTGCCATGAGCTTTTTAGCCAAGCATTTTGTTTCATGATATCGAGCGCAAATCCTCTTCGCGTGAGCTCGCGATCGACTAGTCTCCCTCGGTGAGGGTGCGATGCCACTTTTGGTAGTGGTGAGCCGAAGCCGTGGGCGTAGTGACAGAGCTCATGAGCAATCGTTGAAGTAATGATGTGCTCAGGGATACTCTCGTCTTTGAAATAGCCCGTGATAGTGATTCGAGTGCAGGAGAGCTTATCGATCGGCGAATCTTGTTTGATGCTGCCGAGGCGACGGCGTGAAAATTGGCCAAATCTGATTTTGACTGTGTTTTCTCTCGGAACGTCTGAAAACGAGCTCGTCCAAATTTCCTCGAGCTTGTTTGTGAGCCAAATATCGTCTCTCGCCATGCTTCTTGCCTCTTGTTAATTCAGATCTGATTATCTAGGAATCTTGCTAACAAATCAAGGATTAAAAAGGTGCATTGATCGTATAATGAGCATGAATTCGTTAAATCAAGCTTGACAATGCATCAGTTTGTGGTATAAATATATCAGATCTGAAAAAAGGAGCATGAATCATGCCAAAATGCGAACGTTGCGAGAAATGCACTGAGTGTGGCATTTATAACCCCAAAACCGGAGAGCTCACCGAAGCAGCTCTTGCGCAGAAACAAGAAAAGAGCAACGCAGGTGCAAAATTAGCTTCCCCTCACCCAAAACCGTTGAAACGGTATTATCAATCTCGCTGATCCTAAAACCGTTTATCGGTACCAAATTTAGCCAAGTGCTAGACGGTACCGATTTTTATTACTTCTGAGCCCAAAAGCTTGACAAGACTCCTGAGATCAGATAAAGTGCTGAATGTAGCCAAAAGTATTGACAAATTAGATACTTTATGTTACAATGTATCAGTATTGCTAAGAGGTCGCTCTTAGCTTTTTATTTTAAAAACAAAGGATTACAGACGAAGATTGAATGTGATCGACGTAGTCGAAATCTGTATGAAAAATATGCCTCTCATTCGAGAGACCAAACGTAGATTCAGGAGGGCTGAGTGGAACAAATACATTATAAAGAAATCAATATTAGCTTTAGTCTTAACAGCTGCTTCTTTTATCGTGACGATTTCACCAATCACGACAAAAGCCGACAATGACTCTGTCGTTGTCGAAACAGCTAAGACCAACTCTGTTTTGGTTCTTGATACGACTTCGCCAAAAGTTTTGACTTTGAAACCAAGTGTTTCTGTCATCACTCCTGGTGAGTCTAAGAATCAGTCTGAGATAAAAGCTCAGAGAGCCGCTGCGGCCAAGGCCAACGCGCTCGCGATTTCTACGACTAGTCGTGATACGGTTACCCGTGAACGAAGAGTCTATACTGACCCAACAAATTTTGACGAAATATACCAACGTGCTTCTGACGCCTATGGTGTGAATCCAATGCTTTTGAAAGCAATTCATACGGTAGAAACTGGTGCTTCTGGTTCTACAACTAGAAGTAACGCGTCTGGCGCAACTGGTCCGATGCAGTTCTTGCCTTCTACTTTCCGTGCCTATGGCGTGGATGGTAACGGCGACGGCATCAAGGATATTGCGAATGTAGAAGATGCAATCTTCTCTGCCGCTAAATATCTTGTGGCCTGTGGTTACCCTGACGTAAAAAGTGCGTTATGGGGATATAACCCGTCAACTCGATATTACACCAAAGTGATGAGCCTTGCTCAAAGCTTCGGAATGTAATTCTAAAAAAGAGCTAGAGTAATCTAGCTCTTTTTTGTAGTAAATTTTATAGTTGGGTTACGCCACCGTTGTTTGCCGTGTCCCATTTTGCAAACGTTGAGTGGTTCAAATTTTTATCTTCAATCTCAAGCAAGCGATTATACTTTGCCGTTCTTTCTGAGCGGCATGGAGCTCCCGCTTTGATACAGCCACAGCCACAAGCAATGGCTAAGTCGGCGATAAAGCTGTCCTCAGTTTCGCCAGATCTGTGCGAAATCATGACTTTGAAGCCGGCAGCTTCAGCAGTTTTGATTGTGTTGAAGGTTTCAGTGAGAGTGCCGATTTGGTTTGGTTTTATAAGAATTCCTGTTGAGGACTTTTCAGCGATACCTTTTTTCAATAGCTCGAAGTTTGTCGAGTAAATATCGTCGCCGATAATTTCGATTTTGTCTCCAAGTTTTTGCGTTAGATCTCGCCAGCCATGCCAGTCATTGTGCGCAAGCGGATCTTCGATCGAAATGATTGGGTATTTTTCGCAAATCATGAGGTAATAGTCGACGAGCTGTGTGTTTGTCAGTGTCTTGTTTTCTCGATATAGCTCATAAAATCCCTCTTCTGAGTAAAAGCGACTTGCGGCTGGGTCTAGGGCAATAAAGACATCCTTGCCCGCTTCGTAATCGGCTTCAGAGATTGCCATCATGAGAAGTTCCAGCGCCTGTTCGTTCGAAAAGAGTGATGGTGCAAAGCCACCTTCGTCACCGACGAGAGGCTGATAATTTCGTTCTTTCAGAATTTTGCCCAGTGCGTGAAATATCTCAGAGCCTGCTCTGAGTGCCTCTCGTACATTCTGAAAATTTACTGGTACGATCATAAATTCCTGAAAGTCAGTTGAGCCTACAGCGTGTTTGCCACCGTTCAGAATATTCATAAAAGGAATAGGCATTGTGAGCGTATCCGCATTTTTGCCCATTATTTCTGATAAATATTTGTATAGTGGAATTCTTTTTGTCTTTGCACCGGCTTTTGCGCAGGCCAGAGACACTGCGAGAGTCGCATTTGCGCCAAGGCGTGCTTTGTTTGGAGTGGCATCGATGAAAATCATTTTTTGATCGATTCTAGCCAGATCGCCGATATCCATGCCAAGTAAGGCTGTTCTGATTGTGGAATTGATATTTCCGACTGCTTTCAGGACGCCCATTCCCTCGTATCTTAGTGGATCCTTGTCGCGGAGCTCGAGCGCTTCGCCGGCGCCCACTGTCACACCTGAAGGTGAATAACCAACAGCATATGTTCCATCGTCAAGAATAACCTCACATGCAACGGTTGGATTGCCACGAGAGTCGAGTATTTCTCGCCCTCGTAAATCTTTGATTATTGCCATATCCCCTCCTCAGAGTCTATATATTAAAATTATTCAGCAGTAACTTTTGTACCATCAGCAACTATGCTGATCCATGATTGGCCACGATCAAATACTATTTCTTGACCAGCAGCATCGTAGAAAATTTCGCGTTCAGCTGCTGATGCTTTCTTCCATGTACCAATGGTTTCTTTGCCGTCGATAAAAAATCTAGCGGCACCAGAACCAACAGTTGTCATCGCGTAGCCATCCTCGTTTATGCGAGTTGTAACTGGTTTTCGAGCGACGACCATGACGATTAGATTCTTTGGTGCGATTTGATCTTTTGTGATTTTGTCGAGATGAGGCTTGCCGGCAATTGAGCGCTTGTAGAGATTAGTTGTTTTGTCATAATTGTAAACTACTTTGTAATTGGCACCAGAGAAGTCGACAGTAATCTTTTCGGCTTCAGGACGAGTAGTAAGCTCAGCATCATCTTTGAACTTGTAGACGGCAAATGAATTGGTTGTTGGATAATTGTTTTTTGTGGCTTGTGCGCGAAGTTTCTCAGTTGAGGTGTAGCCGGTGTGCTCAAGTGCGAGTCCTGAGGATTCTTCTCGCCAAAAAGCGTTGGAGTAAGCAAATTCATCAAGATCTAATATTTTTTCAGCTTTAATCTTATCGAGAGCATCGATATTACCTCCCCAGTGACCGAGATAGGCGTTGTAGCCATGTGCCCAGTCGACGAAGAAGGTGCGAGCGGATCTGATTGGCCCTATCTTCTCGGCTTCTTTTGAGCTGTATATGGCAAGAAACCGAGTAGTTTCGGCTGGGTCGTAGACAGTTTCATAGACAATGTCTGCCTTATCGAGTCCGCTCTGTGGTCTGGCGCTTGGATCATTTTCGACAGTAATAGCAAGCGGATGGCGAATAGCTGACGCTTGATCCGTGGCTACGCCTGTGAGTACATTTGCGATAGTGGCGCCAGAAGTCACTTCTGCTTGCTCCGTAATCTTTTCAGTATTATCAGTTGTAGTGCTTGCTTTGTCCTCACGACGAAGCAAAAGAAAACCTACAACTAGGAAAATAATGATAAGAAGCCCGATCCCTGAGAAGAAGTACAGTCGAAATTTTGGCTGCTTCATCAAAATCATAAGTTTATTTTCCTTATGCTTCTCTTCGATAACGATCTCCTCAGAATCACTCTGGTCTTTTTGCTTTTCTTCTGATTCGTTTTTTTCAGACTTTATTTCTTCATCTGTTTTGGGATCGTCTTTCGACTTTTTCTCATCTATATTTTCTTCAGCTTCTACATCTTTGTCATCAACTGATATGTTATCTTCCGCTTTTTCGGTTTCTTTGTCTTCTTTCTCTTCGTCCATATTTATTCCTTATATTTATATATTTCTAGTGCCAGTCGGCCATAATGCCTTTTTTGCCTTCAAGCTTTTGTAAATAATCGAATGCAGAAAGTGCAGCTTTTGCGCCTTCAGCTGAAGCTACGACAATTTGTTTGAATGGGGTGTCAGTGAGATCACCAGCCGCAAAAATACCAGGTTCTGAGGTCAGCTGTTTCGAATCGATAATGACCTGATTTGCCTTGTCTAGCTTGACTAGGTCATCCAAAACGGCTCGATCGATAACAAAGCCAATTTCGACTATTACTCCATCTAACGGTAGGTTTTTGCCAGAATTTAGCTCGACCGAGGTAACTTTTCCTTCACCAGCGATTTTTGTAATTTCTGTATTGAGTAAGATCTCAACATTTTTCAGTCCTTTTACTTTTTCTAGAAGGATATCTTCTCCTCGTAAATCCGTGCCACGATAAACCAAATAAGTTTTCTCGGCAAAAGAAGAGCAAACAACAGCGGCAGAGAGTGCAGAATTGCCACCACCAACGATTGCTACATGCTTATTCTTGAAAAAAGGAGCGTCACAGGTAGCACAGTATGAGACGCCTTTGCCTTTAAACTCTGCTTCTCCTGGAACACCAAGCTCGCGCGGTTTCTTGCCGAAGGCAAGGATGACGGTCTTCGCATCATATTCATTTGAAGTGGTCTTCACAGAAAATTTGGTTTTCAGCGGCTTGATTTCCTTGACCTCTTCAAACATAAAAGTGGCGCCAAATTTTTTGGCTTGTGCGAAGAATTTCTTACTCATTTCTACGCCAGAAATAAGGTCCAGCCCTGGATAGTTTTCGATAGCGTCAGTTTTTGTGATCTGTCCGCCGATATCGCTTGAGAGGACGAGCGTTTTCATTCCTCTTCTCGAAGCATAAATTGCAGCAGTCAGTCCTGCTGGACCGCCGCCAATAATAATTACATCATACATTTTATAAAATCTCCCTAATCTATGATTATTTTAGCTCATTATTCCCTCACGATCAACTCTACGAAGGAAAATTCATCTGAACCCTAACAATCAGAAACTTTACTACCATCCAGATAATATTACCAATTGTTTTGGTTGCTGGCCAAGCACCAGGAATAAACAGTACCAGCAATACCAAAAAGATCCAATGGTTGTGATGGAGCAGATAGTATATCGCTAAAATAATGATTATCAGGATTAAAAGCGAAATAAAAAATTGAGCGAGTACGGGAAAACTGAGTATGAAATGATCGTAAAATGTAAATATTGAATCTAGAAAGGCCATTGATGTGTATGCAGCTTAAGAACTATTTTTTACCTACTACAACTTGTACGTCTAGTGAGCCTATTCCGTCATATAGTTCAGTAGTAACGCTTCGTGTTGAGAGAGCATCTTTCACTAGCTCGGCCTCAGCTTCTTTGCCTGTTTTATAATAAACAATTGTGGTCGGATAAGTAAATTTTTTCGCGTTTGTAACAGAAGAAACTGTGAAGCCGGCTTTTACTAAGATGTTTTTGACGAGAACGGCAGAATTCGAGATGCCGTTACCATTTAGAACGTTCATTTTGATGGCTTTTTTGTCGATAGTTGTGGCAATCGGTTCGGTTGTTACTCCGGTTGTAGCTGTTGACCCTGTAGCGGCTGTAATCCCTGTTGTGCCTGTCGTAGCTGCCGTACCAGTAGCAACTGTACCTGTGTAGACCTCAAGATTTGGCTTGTTGATAGTGACCTTTGCGGTATCGGAATTTTTTGTTTCTTCTCTTACAAAAACACTTTTGATTTCATCAAAATTGATGTAGATAAGAGTTGCGAAAAGTAATCCACAGACGATCCAAAGAAAAAGGTTGAGCAGATGATCAAATTTCTTAACTTCTGTCTCGCTGACAACTTCTTCTGATTTGCCTCCTTCTGATATGTCTTTCGATATTGTCGTTTCTTTTTTGTTTTCTTTTATGGGAATATTTTGGAAAAAGCTATTCTTAATCTCTTCACGATCAAGGCTTTTTACCTTGATTTCTTCTGTGTCTTCCTCATCGTTTTCTTCTTCGATCGTATCATCAATTTCTTCCTCAGGCGCTGGCTCGGGCTTTGTTTCGTGCACAAAAGAATGCGTTTCTTGCGCACGCATAGACTTTCTAGGTCTGATATCGTCCGAGATGCCCATTTATTCCCTCACTTTTGCCTTATAGCATTATCTAAACTTCCTTTAATTCATTATATACTAGAACTATTTATGTTGTCTAATTTTTTATAATTTGAAGGCATTTTGATTGAATATTTATGTTTCTCGTAGTCGTCTCCTATGACAAAGATATCGTTTGTTTCCAGTGAAAGTGTAGAGAGATAGCCGATATCATCCACCTCGAATCCTAAGCTTTTGGCAGCAAGATAGTCCGCCGCTACAGCGTTGGTGCTAGCGATGGCAAAATGGGTATGGACATTGTCGCCTCTGATATCACCGTCCCCTTGGACAGTTTCGAAACAGTCGATGATAGAGAGCTTCGGTGTCAATTTTTCATAAAGTTTTATAATGTTTTTTGTAGCGATAGCTTGGTCTTGGTAGACGATTCCGCTACCATCATCAACATTTGACAAGAGCCTCCTGAGCCACGAGGATCGCTCGGCAACTACAGCGCTGCCTGCGATATTGTGAATTGCGCCAGTGTAGAGGATCTTGCTATGCGTTTTTGGGAGTGAGACGGAAATTAGATAATCTGATTCAAGGAGAGTCTTCGATACTTTCGCATCAAAGGTTCGGCCGTCTTTGTCTGTGAGCATGATCGGAAGGTAGTCATCAGTATTCAAATCAACAATCGCAAGATCGTAACGCGACTGTAGCGAAAGATAGTTGTAGTTTTTAAATGCAGTAAGAGTGTCTCCGTTTTTTACACCTTCAACAAGCGTGATTTGCCCAGTTACAAAAGGTGTAATGCACTTCAAAATCGAGTCAAGCGTACTGGAATTCGTCACAGCACCAGGATTGTTGTCTCTGGAAGCGTCAATCTTTATTACAACCCTTTTTGCCAGCTTGATCTGCTGGGTGATCTCAGATTTGATCAAAGCTAGGCAACGTTCGACGTTGTATTGGCGTTCATCGGATTTTATGTACGAAATTTTAATCATTCTTTACAAAAGTATTATATTCAGAACAACAGAATAACGAGAATTGCTTCTCATCAGATTCTGATTTTATCAAATTATTGACTTTGCGAGCAAGTCTTTTCCCTTTCAACGATTTGTCCTAAAGGTATCGTATCATACTAGTCAATATTGTGATTAGAATTTTCTTATCACTCCTCTGACTTTGCCTTGAATCGTGACACGATTTTTGACAAAAAACATCGGCTTCATGGTCTTGTTGGCTGGTTGCAGGCGAATATTTGTCTTCTCATCATAATATCGCTTAAGTGTGGCGTTTGCATTGTCGATTAGTGCGACGACGATATCACCATTTCGAGGAGAATTGGTCTGCTCAATGATGACAAAATCGCCTTCAAGTATGCCGTCCTCGATCATCGATTCGCCTCGCACGCGTAGTGCAAAAGTCTTCTTCCCCATCATATCTCTAGGTATATCGATAGTTTCGTTTGTGCGAATTGCTTCGATTGGACGTCCGGCGTCAATGACACCAAGAAGCTGAATAGAGTGGAGCTCGACACCAGGATCGTAGGAAGGAGTAAGCTGAATCGCTCTTGCTTCCATCGCGTCCTTAGTCAGGTAGCCTTTTTCTTCCAAGATGCTGACATATTCGGAGACTGTGCCGGTAGAAGATAGCTCAAAATAGTGCGCAATCTCTCTGTAGCTCGGCGAATAGCCGTTGTCATCAATAAAATTGCGGATGTACTCCAAGATGTCTCTTTGTTTCTTCGTCAGTGGCTCCATTTGTCTCCTTTGTTCAACTTTTGTTCGTTGTATTTATTATCGGTTTTACCCGAACAAAAGTCAAACATCTTCTTGTGGATAAAGAAATTATGCACTTTTGTAGCCAACTATTGACAAAGATTTTGGAGAGGAGTAGATTACACAACAAGTGGTTGTAGAAAATGAGCCTCAAAAGTTGTTATAGCTAGGCCAAATTGGAATTAGCGAAATGAAATTTTCATTATGAAAGGCCAACTCTGTTGGCGTCACAAACGAAAATAGCAAATGATATGCAAATCTGCATTTACCGATGCAAAAGATAAGCAAATTCTGCCGCAAACGAACATTTTATTTCAATAAACCAAAAACGACGATATATCGTCAGACCCGGGCAATTGCTCGAAAAGTAATTTGTAACAACATTCTACAATTGAATACGCATGCCTCTGCAACCACTGTACTATTTATCCAGAACCTGACTACACTTTGTCAGGTTCTGTTTTTTTATTTTCTATATTTATATTAATTGCAAGTGTCTTGGTCTTGACAAAAAGTGTTATATAAGTTAATGTATCTGTGCTATCAGTCGAATGGAAGAGGCACCAAACGACAGATGGCGCAATGCCTGCCGGCCAGAACCCAATCCTGTGAGGCTCTCCGCCTCAAAAAACTAAGGACACGCAAGACGCGTGTCCTTACTCATTTCTATAAGCAAATTTTGTTCTATATTTTTTCGATTACGCCGACACACTCGATGTGGTAAGTCTGCGGAAACATGTCCACTGGTTGGACTTTTTTTAATTTGAGACCAAATGTTTCGAAGAGTTTTACGTCTCTAGCAAAAGTGGCTGGATTGCAGGAGATATAGATGAGTTTTCGGAATTTCATTTTTGAGATCATCTCTACAGCGTAGCTGGTGAGTCCAGTTCGAGGTGGATCGACGATGATCTTATCGTACTCGGCCTTGTTTCGTAGTAAGAAGTGGTCTGCGCTATCACAGATAAATTCACAATTGATCACTTTGTTGATCTTTGCATTTGCAGAAGCATCGTTGATCGCGCTTTGGACGATATCGATTCCAGTCGTCTTCTTCGCAAAGGTGGAAAGATAAATGCCAATAGTGCCAGCGCCGCAGAAGAGATCAAGGACGCTCTCCCCCATTTTGATCTCGGCCATCTCCTTGATTACGTCATACAGATTTTCCATTGCAAACGAATTTGTCTGGAAAAATGATTCTGGCGAGATTTGAAAGGTATATTTGCCAGTTTTCTCAAAGATGATGGCTGAACCACCGAGAAGCTTTCGGCGTGCTTGATCGATATTGTCGTTTCGAATGGTTGAGTGATAGAAGGATTTGATATCAGGAAGAGTGCCAACGAAGTCGATGATCTTGTCTTTGCTAGGCAGAAATTCTGAGCTGGTGAAGAGCTCGAGCATGACAGAATCAGTGTTGATGCCTTCTCTGATCTTGATCTGAGAGAATGAGCTCGTATTTTCAACATTTTCGTTTAGGAAATCGACTAGTGAGTTCAAAACCAAATTGGCTTTTTCGGAGATAAGATCGCAGTGATCAATCTCGATTAGTCTTCGGTAATCAGTCGCGTCGTGCATCGCAAGCGTCAGCTTCCCCTCTTTATTGAGTGTGAGGAAAAATCTCATCGTATTGCGATAGCCAAATTCAGTCTCGCTGCCAGCGATGATCGGCAGGATTTTTGTCTCGACTTTTGCCCTTGAGAGCACTTCGTGAAAAATATCATCTTTGAAGCGGAGCTGGTCCTTTAGCGCGATGTTTTGGTGATCGCAGCCGCCACAGACTTCAAAATGTGGGCACTTTGGCTTGATACGAAAGGGAGATGCAGTCACGATCTTGTCGATTTTGCCGTCTGAAAATGATTTTTTCTCGTTTACAGGGGTAATTTCGAGCTCATCGCCTGGGACTGATTTCTTGGTAAAAATGACTTGGCCGTTGTTACTTCGGCTAAGGCCCTTGCCCTCAAAGACTAATTTTTCGATTGTGAGTTTCATGTTTTTTTCTATAAAATAATAAATTTGTATTTAAATGCTTTATTAACTTAGCAGATTTTTCGATATTATGCTATTAAATGAAAAATCCGCCACTTTTTTGAAGCGACGGATCGGGAAATTTACTTCTTTAAATATTCTGGCAGGACTCGATAGCCAAAGCCGACATGGCATTTAATTTTCTCGATTGCACGACTCTCGAGCAGTGCATCGATGATATCAAGAGCCAGATCTTCGAGCTCCATTGCCTCAATAATCGATTCCGCGGATAAACACTCCGGGAATGAAGCACTCAGACATTTAACAATCTTGTCGGCAATTGTCTCGATAGATTCTTCTTCAAGAGGCTTTGGAAACAATTTTCTCTTGAAATCCGACTCGATTAGCATGTCGGACTCGATCTTGTTATCGATGCAAAATTGTTGCTGCATGTTTCGATTCGCGTACGCGAAATGATTTGCAGCATAGTCGCCGATCCTTTGTTTCGGCCCAAGTGAGTCTTGTCTCGCTTTGGTCGCTACGATATAGACGGCGTGCATCTGATAAAGATCTATCAGATCGAGCTTGTTGTCCCGTGGTCTCGGAATGAATTCTTCAAGGTACCTTTCGCTGACCCAATCTTCAAGATAGTAATCAGTGATCCTGATAGGAACGATCAAATTCATAATTTCGATCGCGTCAGCAAAACGCAGTAAAAAGCCTGAACGAAATGCGCTTTGCCACTCATTTTCATAGTTTTTGCGCCATTTATCTGCAGAATTTCCATTTTTCAGGACCGCTTCTCTCGCTTCACGAGGTTGCATTTTCCCCAAATAATGGCAGGTCATCGCAAAGATAAATTTTGCCCTTTTGAGGCTATAATCTGTGCAGCTCTCAGTGCTTTTTCCGAGCCAATCCCACTCAGGCGGCTCGACGATGAGGCCAGTATCTTCCCAATACTGGATTTTTGTCCTATTTACACCACACAGGTGCGCAAGCTGGGATTTGGAGAAACAAGCCAGATTTTGAATTTTTTCAAAAAACTGATGAGCAGGGATCAACGCTTTTTCTTCTGTGATGTTGATTGCCATAATCCACCTCCTTACGGCGCAAAATCAATGTGCAAAATATAGTCCAAAAACACAAAATAATCAAGCCTGAGCCTGATTATTTCTATATGTTACGCGAACTTCATTCTATGATTTTGTAGAGCGCGATGCCTGCGGCGACAGAAACATTTAGTGAATTTTTCTCGCCATGCATTGGGATCTCAATAATCTCGTCACAAGCATCAAGAATTTCTTTTTGTACTCCCTCTGTTTCGCTTCCGATTATGAGAGCAACTGGCTGATCATTTGCAAGAAATTCTGTATAAGGGATTGAGCGTGAATCCTGCTCGAGTGCAACGATTTTGAAACCTTCTTTTTTTAAATCAGAAATTAAAAATTGTAAATTGTCCTCACTCTCCCACTCGACAGTATCGACAGCACCGAGGGCGGTCTTGTCTATCTCCTTGCGAGGTGGACGGGGCGTGATGCCAGTCAAGATCAGTTTGCTTACGCCTGCTGCATCGCAGGTTCGAAAAATAGAGCCGACGTTTTCCATCGAACGAATATTATCGAGAATAAGATATATCTTAGGCAACTTTTTCATCTTCTGCGGCAGGCTCGATAGCGCATGGGCATGAAAGCATTCGCTTCTTGAGCTCCTCGATGAGGTCTTTCGCTGGGAAAACTTCCTGAGATGAAGCATCTAGATCACGAAGTATGATTTCGTCTTTGACTGCCTCTTGCTGGCCGATGATGACGGCGTACTTAGCTTCAAGTTTCACGGCAGTCTTGATCTGCTGGCGGAGCGAGTCATTGGACGGGACAAAATATACATTGATATCATTTTTTGTGAGCGCGTCATATATCGCTTTTGAGACTTCCTTGGCCTTGTCACCGAGCTGAACGATGCATATTTCGACGCCACGAGGCTTCTTGACCTCGATCTTTTGTTCTTTCATCAGAGAGATTACTCGCTCCATGCCAAAGCTGAAGCCAACTGCAGGCGTCTTCATGCCTCCAAGAAGCTCTACAAGGCCGTTGTAGCGTCCTCCCCCTACGATTGTGCTCTGACGGCCCTTGTCATCTTTTTCGACGATCTCGAAGACAGTCTGAGTGTAATAATCCAATCCGCGAACTAGCTTCGGGTCAAGATCGTATTTGATATTGAAATAGTCAAGATATTCAAGGGTCTGCTGAAAGTGTTCCTTGCACTCAGGGCAAAGTGAATCAAGCATGACTGGTGCGTCTTTGCCCAGCTTCTGGCAATTTTCGTTTTTGCAATCAAGCAATCTCAGTGGATTGGTTTCGATGCGGTTGTTGCAGTCAGCGCAAAGCTCTTTCTTAGAGTCGCCATAAAACTTTTTGAGCTTAGCTAGATACTTTGGTCGGCACTTTGGACAGCCGATCGAATTGGTGTAAACGATCAAATTCTTCAGTCCTAGTCTGTTTAATATTTCCCAAGCAGACATGATAGCCAAATAGTCTGATTTCGGAGAGCCATCGCCGATGATTTCCATGCCAGTTTGATAAAATTCTCTGAAGCGGCCTTTTTGAGGTCTTTCATGTCGAAACATAGCACCCATATAGAAAAGTCGGACAGGCTGAGACCAGCTTGCCATGCCGTTTTGCAAATATGATCGGACAACACCAGCCGTGCCCTCAGGTCTGAGCGCAAAAGTGATCGCTTCATCCTCACTGTGAGACTGGAGAGTAAACATCTCTTTTTGGACGATATCGGTCGTGCCGCCAATACCTTTGGCATAGATTTCACTATTTTCGAAATGAGGGATATCTATACGCGAAAAACCAAGTCCTAGAAAGACTTTTTCTGCTGTGTCGCGTACCGTCATCCAATATGGTTGCTCTGAAGGAAGGATGTCCTTAGTGCCACGTGGTGTTTGGTACATATCTTTTGCCATATATTTCTCCAATTTCTAAATAATAATAGATCGAGTGTCATCTCTCGACAAATCGTAGCAAGATTACGATCGAAAATCAATCGGTAAAATAATATTGCAAAATAGTACAAATTGTTATATAGTATTGATTCATTTTAATGTCTCGCGTGCAAAATTCGGCTGTGGCTTGATCTTGGCAATCCTGTCTAGATCAACACCGCCGCCGAAGCCATGGAGCTTGCTGGCGAGCACGAGAGGAGATTAAAATGAAAAAATCACCCTTGGCGACCTTGATCGCCCTTGCCGTACTATTCATTTCTGTTAGTACACCTGTCTGGTCTGCAACTCCACAAGAGAATTTTCAGAAAGACAAAACGCGTCGCATTGCAGGTTTGTATTTCGCATTCCCTGGAATCATGTTTCTTTGGGCAAATTCTTGCGGAAATGCGAAAATGAAAGAGAGTCATGAATACAACGAGACTCGGCTTAATTTGTTGGCGAAGAAGCTTAATCTCAAATTGGATCCAGCGACCAACACTGTTTCGGACAGGAAGTCAGCAGGAGATCTTATTGTCAAGTATCTGATGATTGCCTGGCAAGGTGCGGCCTCTTATCGCTCCGCTCTCCCTAACCAAGCGCTGAGTCTTGGCATGACAGATTCTACCTTGATGATGACGCTTGGAGCTGAAAAGTTAGCTGAGCTAAGTGCGTCGAAGAAAGCTGAAATATTGAAAAATTTCGATGAGATGATTGCTTCATCAAAGCAGATGGGGATCCCCAAAGGCCTTACCACGATGCTTGAGTCTGCAAAGTCTATATTCAAAAATGCAAAAACCGACGCAGAAGTTACAGCATCTCTTGATAAGGTTATAGATTGGAGTTCTTTGCTTATAGTCGCTTTTGACAAAAAGTAAGAATAGCCGGAAGGCTGTTAGCACCAAGCTAGCAGTCTTTTTTTATAATTAGACATTGTTATTTAAAAAGCCTGATCTTTTGTAGACCAGGCTGAGATTTGAAAACTAATTAGGTATTTTCTCGAATGATTCGAGTGACTTCTTTGATAGCGTCTATCAGCCTGTCTTCACGGTTTTGGACCACGAAGTTAAATTCGCGGCTGCAGAGCATTTCTGATTCAGCAATTTGAAGACGAGCTCTTATTTCTGGGAGTGTATTTGCTCCTCGTTGGTGCAGACGTTTCTCAATCTCGCTGATTGGTGCTGCGATGAAGATCGAAAGGATATTCTCGAGCTTGTTTCTTAAGTTTCGGTGACCGTTTACGTCGACATCTTTGATCGCATGGAGACCAAGGCTGTGTATTATCTCGATCTCAGATCGAGATGTCCCATAGTGGTAACCTTGGTATTCGTTCCACTCGACGATGTCAGAAGAATTCACCATAATCATAAATACTTCTTCTGAAACGAAGATGTATCTCCCCTCAAGATCATCGCCAAGCCTTTGTGGCCGTGTGGTAATACTTTTGGATAGAGAAAGATTCAGCTCGGTATTCTCTAATACCTTTTTGATTATTGTACCTTTTCCAACTCCAGATGGTCCGCAGACAATGATTGTTTTTTGCATAATCATTCCCTCCCCCTCTCGACAAAGTAACAGGAAATCGCAGATAAATCAAAATTTCTTTTCAATAATAAAAAATCCGACCAGTTTTTTGCTGGCCGGATAAGGTAATTCATTTATTCATTTTGTCCAAGGCAGTGCGGAATGCAAATGCATTTTCTGGTTTGGACCAGCGTTTTTCGAGGAGTCCTTTTTCGCTCATTTCATCGATAAGGTCGAGAAGCTCGTCCTCATCCATATGAGTTTGAAATTGGATATTCTCGATTGTCAGATAGTCTGGAAATTTCGCATGTAGAAAATCATGCAGCGTATTTTTCGCTGCGGTTATCGATGGCTTCGTCGGTTCCAAAACGGGGGGACCGATCTTTTCTAATGCCAAATTACCCTTCGCAGGTGGATAGATAAGCACAGGCGAATAATCTACCAGATAATTTTTTTCTGTGTTGCAATCAATATCATACTGTTTTCTGGCCAGTTCATTTGCCAGATCGATATATTTTGCCGCTGTGCTGTTCCATGATCTGGTTTGCGAGTATGTTTGGCAGGCCATTGCAACTACATAGACAGCGTAGAGTTGATAAATGTCGATCATCTCAAGCGCTTCGTTTCTTGTTCGAGTTACAATCTTTTTGATGTGTCCTTCTCTGACCCATTCGTTTAGATAGTACAAAGTTATCAGATTTGGCGAGAATTGGTTGATTCCCTTCACTGCTTCGCCGAAACGAAGAAAATATTGAGAACGAAATGTAGCTTGCCACGCTTCTTCATAATATTTGTTCCAAGCAAGAAGAGTGTTTGCTTCACCGAGAACCCTCGATTTAGCTTCGTTCACAGGCATCATTTTTTTGATGTGTGATTCGACCGCGAAGGCAAATTTTACATCGCTTAAATGAAAATTCTTGCAATCGCAAGTGGCAGGCTCAAAATGAGTCCAACCCACTGGAATCTTCAAGAAGTTACCGTCTTCCCAGTATTCAAGCTTTCTGGCCGAAATTCCACAAAGCACGGAAACTCTTGCTAGAGGCAAGCAAAGCATTTTTTCGATTGCCTTGAAGAAGCAATCTGCTGACAAAATCTTGATGTGGTTTTCAGGTGCTACAACCATAATATACCCCCTATATGATGTTTGATTATCGATAGTGACTATCCCACAAATGTGAAAATTAATCAAGCCACTTTTGTGTACAATAGTTGCAGATTAGTAAATATCGTGATATTATTCGGTCATGATCATAAATATTACAAGCTTAAATTGGTGGTCTGTCCAAACTCTCGGGCAGTAATTTTCGTGTAATATCTATAGACTTTAAAAATATCACTGCCCGAAACCGGGCATTTTTTGTATGAAAAAATATCAATTCAAAAATAGAGCAAATCTCCTCTGGCGACCTTAAAATGGTCTCGATTTGGTGAATAAAATAAATTATAAGGATCTATATGAAAATGAATAATAAAGAGTATTTTGGAAAATTTGGTGGACAGTTCGTGCCAGATGAATTAAAACCAGCGTTAAAAGAAGTCGAGGAAGCGTTTGAGAGCGCAATACTCGATAAATCTTTTGTAGAAGAATATCTAGATTTGATGAAAAACTATGTGGGGCGACCCTCTCCCCTATATTTTGCTAAGCGTTTATCAGAAAAACTTGGTGGAGCGAAGATCTATCTCAAGCGTGAAGATCTGAATCATACAGGCGCGCACAAGATAAATCACACGATTGGTGAAGCGCTTCTCGCAAAGAGAATGGGCAAGAAGAAGTTGCTCGCCGAGACGGGCGCAGGCCAGCACGGAGTGGCACTTGCAACTGCTGCAGCACTTCTTGGTCTCGAGTGTGAGGTTCACATGGGTGCGATCGACATCGAAAAGCAACATGAAAATGTTGTGCGGATGAAGCTACTTGGGGCAAAAGTTGTCGCCGTTGAAACTGGCGGAAGGTGTTTGAAAGATGCGGTCGATAGTGCTTTCGGCGCATATATGCAGAGCTACAAAGATACATTTTTCGCTATTGGCTCCGTGGTTGGTCCATACCCATATCCGAAGATAGTGAAGTATTTTCAAGCAATCGTCGGCCGAGAGGCGCACAAACAAATCCTAGAGCAAGAAAACAGCCTGCCAGACTACGTAATCGCCTGCGTTGGAGGCGGATCGAATGCAACGGGTATATTTCAAGGTTTCTTGAAAAGAGATGTGAAGTTAGTCGGCGTTGAGCCAGCCGGTAAGAGCTTCAGAGTTGGCGAACATGCAGCGACCTTGACGCTTGGTAAGCCTGGCGTGCTTCATGGCATGTTCACTTACCTGCTTCAGGACGAAAAGGGTGAGCCGACCGCAGTTCACTCAATCGCTTCGGGGCTCGACTACCCTGGTGTTGGTCCAGAGCATTCGTATTTGAAACATACAGGAAGGGTGAAATATGAGACCTCAAATGACGAGGAAGCGCTGAATGCCTTCTTGGAGCTGTCAAAAGTCGAAGGAATCATTCCTGCGCTTGAGAGCTTTCACGCGCTCGCCTATGCGATGAAGCTGGCGCCGACTCTGGCGAAGGACAAAGTGATAATCGTAAACCTCTCTGGTCGTGGAGATAAGGACGTTGACTATGTAGCGGAAAGAATCTCGCTATAGTAAGCAAAAAATAAGGAGCCAGATGTCTGGCTCCTTATTGTAATATATATTTATCAGCGTCTTTTTACATCGTCTTTTATTTCGTCGACATAATTTTCAACGAGTTCAAAAAAGGCATCTTTTTCCTCCGGCGTGATTTTTCGCAGTCTGTCTTTGCGTAAATCGTCATCGCCATAGTCATCAAGCTCGCCGCAAAGGTATTGAAGAAATATTTTAAGATAGCCAGGATTCCACAGGTACATCGTGACAAGTTCATTCGCATCTTCTAGCGCCCTTGCTACCACTTCCGTCTCGGGGTCTTCGGCATAGTTGCTTACGTTTCCCCAAGTTGATAAGCCGATACTTTTATCCATGTTGCGACGCTGGTAGCAGGAATCAAAAAGTATTCCATAGTTTGAATCAACTTTGTGTTCCGAAGCAGCGCCGAGCCATCGAGGGATATTCCCCCCGCTTTCTTCGTTAGAAAGATATTCTTGATAAGCATGGCCAGTCTCATGTAAAAAACGGTATTTAGCTAGATCATTGTTTGTCGTTGGCCATATTGGTTCGCCTGTGTCTGGTCTGACCCCAAGCTGGACAATATATGCATCATACTGCGCTCGGTTCATGGGCGTTCTGCCACATGAAATCTCACCGTCTTCATATTTGTACCACCAATTATCGTTCTCCTCCACGGCCGTAATGTATTTCTTGTCGACAAGAAATTGGCCAAGCTCATCTGGCAAATTGACATTTGGATTATCGTAATCTCGCTTGCTTGGCAACGTTAAGAAAGCGTGAACTGTTTTCTCCAATTCGCTTTGTTCGTAGTCCGCTGGGTTGTGGTCAAATTCATTTTGCATAGTAATTATATATGTTAGCTGTTAAGAGTTTCTCTTATCAAAACTTCGCTCTTGATCATCTCTAGCGAAAGATCGTTCTCATCGCCGCGAAAATCGTCTTTGTTAGTTTCGGTCTTTACATGTCTGTTTTGCTCGATTTTCTCAAACACTTTTGCTATTCTGCTCCACTTTTTGATCGGGACAAGGCCGAGCATGAAGATGATGTCTTGGCGTTTTTCGGTTTTCTCTAGAGTCTTGATGATTTTCTCGGCATCTTGTACCCAGCTTTCAATAGTTGGCCTAGCTTGCTCGTAGGCTGCTTCAGTTAGCTCCATTATTGCGTGCAAATGCTCGTCATTTGTCATTGTTCCTCTGCTGAGTAAACCTTCTTTTTGGATTTCGAGTTCGAAAAGTGCCTTGTCGTTGTCCATGCCAATTTCATAGTAACTGAGCAGATTGAGGTCGGTCAGAGCATCGGCGAGTGCTTCGTTAGGCTGACTGTCCCGATAATATGCCAAAATTTCATCTTTTGTACGCACGGCGAAAGCGTCGATATAGGTATTTGCAACAGCCTGCTCCAATTCATCACGAGATGGGATAGCCTTTTTGTCCAGAAGCTTTTGAAAATCCGAGTAACGATAGTGCAATTCACTCTCTGCACGCTCTAAAACCAATGAATTTAGGATATGCTGCTCTTCGTGTGAGTGGATGCCTTCAAGCACTTCATTGTCCTCTATTTTGTTTACAACGGTATATGGCATGTCACCAAAAGTGAAGGAATATCCTGCCGCGTCGGCTGCGGCCTCAGCGCCGCCAGAGTGCATCGAGGCGAAGTCTGCGAATGTGTTTGTGACAAAAGTAATGTAGAAATCAGAGTCAATTATCTCAATTTCGCCTTCGATTTTCTCAAGGCCAAAAAATTTCTTGACTAGAATATTTTCCCATGGCTCACCAGATGTTTCTGATTTTTCCTTCGCTTCGATAATCCTGTCTTTGATAGCCTCTCTCGCGGTGTTGATCTTCTCAAGTGCCTCCTGCGTCCGGCCGAGAGTACTATAGAAATTTTTTTCGTTTGAATGTCTGACCACGATCTTTTTTAGCTCAGGAGTAGAAGAAACGCGCCCAATTTCTGTGTTTTGATTTTGTTTGACGTACTCCGCCAGTTCCTGACAAATTTTTGCATCATCGATCAGTCGTCGGCCAAAAGCCTCGACGGCACCCTCTTTTTCTTCAATTTCTGGTGTTTCGTCAGTTTTTTCGCTAATTGTCGGATCAAATGTCCCAAATTCGTTCATAAAAGTCACCTCATGTTCACTAATAACTAAATTAATTATACAGCTATTTTGGCTTATGACAAAAAAAGGACCATGCATTTCTGCACAGTCCTCTCGGATTGGGTATCTCTAATCGGTTTCAGGATTAGAGTGAAGTCGGAAATTTTCCTCAAATAGCCAAGCAGCGTATTGAGAAAAGTCGTAGTCGCTCATCGCGTACTCATAGTGATCGCTTACGATGATCTGAAGCATTAGTGCCGAGATGCCAAAAAGGTGAATCTCAGACATTCCTTTGCTCCAGAAGATGTTTTCTCTAAGCTCGGCGATCGGTACAGTCATAAGCACTTTGGCTCTTTTGTCTTTCGTGCTTTTGAGCACTGCCGTCATCCAGCAGATGAGAAGTTCAGTATCGCTAAATTTTGCATAGCGATCTCCGAATTTCTTCCGAAAAAGTTTGATTTGCTGGACGAAAGTCTTATCAAGGATGATTTCTTCGGCTGCTTCCAGGCAATAGTCGTGACTAAGCAACCCGACAGTGCACTCAGAAATGTCTCTGATATTGTCAGCTTTGCCATGCGCACTAACCAAGATTTCGAATGCAACTTTCGCTGCGCTTTTTTTCAGGATAAGGCCTTTGTTTTCACAGTATGGTGAAATATTTGCGACAATTTCATCCAAAGTGATGCACTGTAATGCTTTGGCTTGCTCGCCTCGGCAGGTCTCCAGTTTCTTCGTCATCCAGCAGGCAAATATCTCTCCATCACTTTTTTGATCAGTAGAAATATTCCAGCGCTTTCGCAACTTTTCCAACACTCTTGGTAAAGTGTCGCTAACGATGATGGTCTCGGGCGCCTCCTTGTGCTCTGCCGGTTCTCGTATTTCGGTAGAGGCACGGGGCTTGGCTGTAGAGTAATTCTTCATATTCCCCCCAAATTTTGGATTTCGACATAAAGTCACGCTCATATTACCATAATATCGATATTTTGACAATGCTTTGTGACAAAACATTTTACCTCAAATGTAGTTATTTGCGATAAATTATATTAGAATAGAAATATATCAGTAATCATTTCAACTATGGAGAAAATCGATGTCCGCAAAACAACGTGGTATCAGCTTACTCTGGGTATCGTGATATTCGCATTTGCTATATATTCTGAGTTGCCATGGATCGCAATCTTGGGCGTGCTGGTCTTTGGTTTTGCCCTTTTCAAAAAGATTTTCAAAACTGTGCATATTCCAGATAAAGATCTCGGCCCGATGAAGGGCAATCTTTCGTTATACATCCCGGTGGCTGCCGTCGTCCTTATCACGCTTGTTGTACTCTGGTTCATTGTCTTTCGAGGCTAAATAAATAGGGCGTCACAACTTCATGTTATGACGCCCTGTGCTTATTTCGTTGTAATTACGGTCGCCTTCATGCTCCCGTCCCAAGCAAACCCGAGATTATGTATTTTCTCGGCATCTACACCTGCCATCACCGCTTTTGAAGCTTCGATGT
Source organism: Candidatus Berkelbacteria bacterium (assembly GCA_037140515.1). GTDB lineage: Bacteria > Patescibacteriota > UBA1384 > XYA2-FULL-43-10 > 1-14-0-10-43-13 > ELA241. The sequence continues at coordinate 43,301 of JBAXEI010000006.1, forward strand.
CAGATAGTGACGCTGCTTTTGTTCTGGCTAAGTACTCGAGAGTACTTTTTGTGAAGTCTGACTTCACCTGCAGGTTGGCAAATGTTTCCCAATCGTCCCTTGCCTTGATGATCATAAGTGATTTTTCATCAAGTCCTAAAGTGAGATCGGCAACCAATGTCACCTTTGCAGTTTGTCCATCGGCGGTTTTGCCGTACACGTCGATTTTGACCTTTTGGTCTTTGTCCACTGTTCGTATGATTTTGCTGGGAAGCGGATTGTAGAGCTCGAGTGGAGCTATTCCAATTATCCGATTTTCCGTGAAAATCACTTTGTCTGCAAGGTGTTCGAGATAAAGTGTATTCGATACAGCCAAACACAGAAAAAGTATTAGTGGGGACAAGGGATTCTTTTTGCCTCCGTAAGGATTCACACTTACCGCAAAGTAAATGAAGACCGCTACAAAGGACAAGGCCCCATTTAGGCTGTTTCCAGTCATATCAGCGATAGCCCAGCTGATAAGGGAGAAAATCAATGGCAGGATGTAGAACCAGCAAGAGGAAACGATCTTGCCTAGTATTCCCGCCAAGGTATTTGCACACTTGCGCAAATCAGTACCGAGACTTGTCAGATTACAAATAATCATACAATTCTCCTTGGAACAAAATTCCGATCCAAAAGTTTCGGTAGCTTATTTTTACGCTATTTTGTGAAGTTTGTCAACAAGATATGACAAATTATGATTGTTTGAATTAATATGCTAAAACTGAGATAATTACAGCAGAGATTGTTTCGGGGGTGCGAGATGAAGAATATTAGGTCTATCTCAGAGAGCGATTTGACTGTAAGTCAGGCACTTTGGGAAGCTGCTCAGATTGGATTTTGGTCAGCTGTTCTATCGGTTGTTGAGCTCGGAGCTATGATTAGTAAGTTTGTCCATCGTGGCAAACAGCAAACAGATTTAGTCGAATATGATTAAATCACATTTACAAAAGTACTGACCTTATCGGCCAGTACTTTTCATAATTTGCTATTTTGCAAGACTATTTCTTGCTTGTGAGAGGTCCAAGACCCTTAACCTTTTTGTTTTGCTTCGGCTTCTTGGTTTCTTTTTTTGCGCCTTTATCTTTTGCCATTTTTTATCCTTCTTCTTCTAATTTTATTGTTACAGACAATACTATAACACAATATTTTAATTTTTGGAATTAGCTGTCAAAAAGTTTGGTGCTTGTTACTCGCCTATCTTAAGGCTCTGATATCCTCGACAATTTCTGGAAATTCTGCGAGTTTGAAGTGGCCATAGTTTTCGAAGACGCGAAGTGTTGCTTCTGGGAGTAGCTTGATGTACTTCTGGCAATCCTCAAAGGGAACTATCTCATCGTTCTTACTCTGATAGATAAATATGTGCTTAGTCTGTTTCTCAATGTTAGAAAGATCTTCATCGGTTACAAAATCACAAAGATCGCCCTCAGGATCAGTAT
>JBAXEI010000007.1:0-44244 GCA_037140515.1 Candidatus Berkelbacteria bacterium
TTGGTAGCCTCAAGGGGAATCGAACCCCTCTTACCACATTGAAAGCGTGGTGTCCTAACCACTAGACGATGAGGCCATACCTAAGTATTTTTGATTATTCTAACTTTTGTGAATTGTTTAGAAGTTGGTGGGTCCGGTGGGAATCGGACCCACAACCAATGGCTTAAGAGGCCACTGCTCTACCATTGAGCTACGGGCCCACTAAACTTCTAAATAATTATATAGAAAAGAAGTAATCAATGAACTTCAGATATGATATCAAAAAATGGCGATAATGGCAAGATTAAAGTAGCTATTTTATTTCATGCCTAAACTTATCCTTGAAAATTCGAAAAATAGGAAAGAAAAAATAATAATCATAAGTAAAGGTGCAAATTTACTAAGGTAATTTTTGTGATTTGGCTTATAGCTACCCAGCAAAATTGAGTTTAAGATCACTGAGATTGAGCTAAGCGCCATCGCGAGCCCTGCAAGCTCAGGCTTCAAGACCAAGCCAAAACCAATAAATACTCTGGCGGCGATCGGAATGCCAATCGCATTATAAAAAAGGGCAAAAAACATATTTTGGCGAACTTTTCCCATAGTCTCACGAGATAGATCAATCGCGTTTATTACATCGCGCAGATTGTTCTTTATAATGACGATGCCACCGGCTTCTATGGCCACATCTGTCCCTGAGCCCATTGCGATGCCAAGATCGGCTTGCGCAAGTGCCGGAGAGTCATTTATTCCGTCGCCGACCATGGCAACAATTCTACGAATTGATTTATTAATTTTATTATTTTGAGATTTGGCAATTAATTCTTCAATTTCCAAACTGCTATTTTCAGGATTCTGAAAATATTTTACCACTTCTGACTTTTGGCTTGGCAAGACTTCTGCCAAGACATTTTCTATCCCAACTTGCCGAGCGATCGCATCAGCCGTTTTCTGATTATCACCGCTGACCATCCAAACCTCGATACTCATGGCTTTCAATTTCGAGACAACTTCCTTCGATTCCTCCCTTACCTCGTCAGCAAGAACGATAGCGCCCGCCACCTCTTTGTCATGAACAACAAATAGCAATGTGCCGATACCTACTTCGTCATCATTTATCATACTTTTTGCCCACTTTGTTTCTGCGCCCACATGTTCCAGCAACTTGATATTGCCAAGCGCTATTTTCTTATTATGCTCTTCGCATTTTGCGATAATGCCTTTGCCAGAAATCTCCTCAAAGTTTTTGAAACGCTCAATTTTTAACTTCTTTGATTGAGCATAGGCAACAACAGCCTCTGAAAGAGGATGGCTTGAATTAGCGGCTGCGCGAGATGCGATTTTGAGTATCTTTTCTATATCAAAAGAGTATTGTGGATTCACAATTATTTTTTGGACTTCTGGCTTGCCTTTTGTAAGCGTTCCAGTCTTGTCAAAAATAATTGTATTAATTTTTTCAGCAGCCTCGAGCGGTTCGCCACCTTTGATCAGTATTCCATACTCAGCACCTTTGCCTGTGCCGACCATGATTGCTGTCGGGGTTGCAAGGCCAAGTGCACATGGGCAGGCGATGACAATGACAGCGGTAAATGCCATCAGAGCAAATGAAATACTGCTACCAAGCAAAAGCCAAGCAATCAATGCGATAATGGCTAAACCGATAACCGTTGGCACGAACCAAGAAGATATTTTATCCGCAAACGCCTGAATTGGTGCTTTAGAACCCTGCGCTTCTTCGATAAGTCGGATTATTTGAGAAAGCACTGTTTCGGAGCCAACTTTCTCTGCGCGAAATTCAAAGCTGCCATTTTTGTTTATCGTGGCGCCAATCACAGAGGAGCCGACTGACTTTTCGACGGGCAAACTTTCGCCTGTGACCATCGACTCATCGAGCGTAGACGAGCCCTTTGTAATTACACCGTCCACGGGAACTCTTTCGCCTGGACGAACTAGCAAAATATCCCCACGAACTACTTCTCCAATCGAGATATCAACAGTCTTTCCACCACGGATCGCTCTGGCAGTCTTGGCCTGAAGATCGACAAGCCTTCGAATTGCATCACTAGTTTTGCCTTTTGCTTTTGCCTCAAGCCATTTCCCCAGTACAACAAAGGTAACCAAAAATGCCGCAGTTTCAAAATAAAGTTCAGGTATTTCTAATCCATCGAGACCAATAACAGAATGATCATAAATCATATAAAGTATGAAGTTTGTGACACTGTAGAAAAATGCCACTGAAGTACCAATAGCAATCAGGGAGTCCATACTGAAAGTCCTGATTTTGATGCTTGACCATGCGCCTCGATAAAATGATGAGCCGATGTAAAATTGAATTGGAATTGTGAGCAGTAAAGAGATGATGCCGGTGTATGGCATGATGCCGCCACCAGGCAACCATCTGAAGAAATCTAGCAGCATGAAGTACAACATCGGCAGAGAAAGAAACATTGCAATAAGAAATCTTTTGCGTAGTTGGTCAGCCTCACTCACGGAACTGTTCTCTTTACTGGCAGATATTTTTGAGGACTCCTCGGCAGCGATATATCCAGCGTTTGCGATCAAACCGATGATTTCAGCGCTATTCAAAATCGTTTCGTCATACATAATCAGTGCTTTCTCAGTCGCGTAGCTTACGTTGACAGTGCCAATGCCTTTTTTACTCGATAGATAGTGCTCAATATTCATTGCACAGCTCGTACAATGCATACCAGAAATTTTCAGCTTAGTACTTTTCATTATTCCTCCACTATAAATTGACCGTTATACATACCCATGGAACAGGTAAAGTTGATCTTGCCGACTTTGTTTGGCGTGAATGTAATCGTTGTGCTACCACTAGCAGGTACGATAGCTTTCTTGTTCAAATCTGGAACGACAAACGAACGAATACAGCCGCGAGCGCCATCATTTGTCAAAGTTATTTCAGCAGGGACTCCCTTTTTTAATCGTATTTTACTCGGCGAGTAGCCGTTGTTATCACTGATTTTGATCTCAACTCTCTGAATAGATGCGGCTTCGCTAACCAGCGTTTGCGAGATCGGCGCGGAAGAATGAGTGCCAAGATTTACGCCGAATAATCGAAGACCGTTTATGATAGTAAAGATCGAAAGCCCTATCAACATTATAGCAATAATTCGAGAAAATAGTTTTTGATGTTTTTCTCCGAGCTTAGTTGCAAAGTATGCCAGTACAAAAAATATTGGGATTGTGCCGAGAACAAAGAAAAATAATGTCAGAGCGCCGTTTATCGGACGTCCGGAGCCAACGGCCAATGCCATCATTGCCTGCGTCGTTCCACATGGAATCAAAACTGTAAAAACGCCAAGCAAAATTGCGGCAAAGCTACTTTTCTCCTGTGATTTTTTGTAGATTCTCTCTCTCAAAAATTTTGGTGGTTGAATTATGAAATATCGAAATATTGGATGAACTTCTAGAGCCTGAAGTGCTACGCCAAGCATGAAAAACGCAATAAAAAATGATAAGCCTCCGATGACTTTTGGCCCGAAGGACAAAGTTTCGCCAAGCCAGCCAAGCAAAAAGCCAAGTATCGTATATGCAACCAACTTTGCAAGCAAAAATAAAGCAATCGGTTTTGCCCTGCTTTTTGTCGTGTCTGCTTCAACTATTGCAGAAGCCAAAAGTCCACCCTGAAGTGCTAAACAGCTCAAGCCACCTGTAGTCAGGCCAGTCAAAAATATTAGTAAATAGCTCATTTTTCCTCTCTTTTAGAAATACTAGATCTCGAATCAACGGCTACATCACTTGTTTGCAAGCTTGGAGACTTTCAAAATCTCGTCGATCATTTCCTGTTTTCGCACTTCGTTATTTGTCTTCATCGCATTCTTGAAGCAGCTGTTCAGGTGACCTTCCATCAACATCTGATGAGCTGATTTGAGTAGACCGATGACGGCCAGATTTTGCTGCATAACATTGATGCAATATTCACCGTTCTCGATCATTTTAATCACTTTATCGATATGGGTACGGGCTTTTTTAAGATTCGTCAGCGTTTTTTCATGCTTCATAATAATATTCTCCCTGTTATTGTACCTGTACCTAGGGTATAGGTGTTTCATAAATATTATCTACCTGATAATCCTGGTCGTCAAGAGGCGGCAAAATGCATTTATAAAAAATCAGCCCTGAGCGGGCTGATTTTTCTTCACATGAGGATATCTTATTACTTTTCGCTTTTCCAAAGTCCATGAACACTACAGTATGCTCGGGCGATATATTTCTTCGGAGCAATGCAAAATTCGGTCTCAGGCTTTTCGCCTGGGTGCAAGAACTGTTTATCTGACCGATCGTCAACAATTAGTTCGATCCATTCAATATAGTGAGTCTCTTCCATTGGATGCTCAATCTCGCCAACTTTGATAAAAGTCTTTTTGTCGATAGTAACAACCGGGACATGCTTCTCGACGCTCGCGTCGTTGTTATTTTCCTTCATCGATTTCATCGTCTGGCCACAACAAACCATCGTGCCTGCACCTGCTCCAACAATCTCAACAATATTCCCACAAGCTGTACATTTGAAAATCTGATCTCGTTTCGTCATATTCCTCCAATATTAATTTTGTATATTTATAGATTACCACCAAATGGATAAATTTAAAAAGTCACAGCATTTTACTGCTGTGACCAATTTTGACATGCTTATTCAGCAAGTCCAAGTTTATGGCGAAGTGCCATGCTAAAGTCATGTGCCCAAGTTAGCGGAGTATGTGGGCAAGCACGATAAACGGTTTTGCCATTCTCAAGACACGCTCTGTATGTCTCAGGAATGTCACCGTTTTCAAGACGAAGTCGATCGGAATGAGCAAGATAGTCTTGCGCCGATTCGACATCGCCAACCATGTAGCAAGAAAGTCCTGCCCATAATGTGCCAAGCGGCCACTGAGCTGGTTGGCCGGCTTCTCCTGCCTCATATGAATCATTTGGATACCGCATGAAACCATAATCGCAAGCAAGCTCAGCCTGTATTCCCGCAAGAACATCTCTGTTAGTTGAGAAGCCAAGTGGGAAATACATCTGAAGATGCGCGAGGTCTACGGGGTGAGCGTGAGAATGCTTATTGCCAAGCTCAAGCTGCTTCCGCCGACCAATTTGCAACATGATCTCTGGAACATAGATACCCAAACCTTTTACTTGCTCCAGACCAGCAATACAGCTTGTGATAGTAGCACTGTTTTCAGTTGGGCACTCCTCCCAAACGCTGTGATCACAATCCCAGTAGCGAACGACCATCAGATACAAAACCAGTTTTTGAATAAAATTCAAATCCTTTTTCGTAAGAAAATCCTCATCTATTTCTTCCGCTTTTGCAATGCAGAATAGAAATAATCCGAGCGCATCATTTTGGGACCATCCCCAACCGTTTAAATGGAACATTTCATTTCCATCTTTATCATACAAAGGATGAAAAAGTTGCCAGCCTTCGGTTGGATGAGGCTTGCCATACTCGATTATATGGTCAATTTTGTGTGAATTTGCATTATGACGATGAAGTATGCCGAAAACACCACGTAGGATCTTCTTCCCAAGTTCGTATTTTCCGCAAATCAACATACAATAAGCAACTTCGCAACAATCTCGAATCCAGACACGATTGTAATCAGCTGCAGGCGCAGCGAGAACCACACCTTTCTCGGTGCAGAGTGACTTGATCACATCATAATCGTAATTAAAGAATTCTTGATGTGTTCTTTGCATATCATTTCTAAGCATTGTATTATCCCCCTACAGGAATTTCTGCAAAAAAGAGGCGCACAATTGTGCCTCCCTTTATGAGCGCATTATTGCACTTTATACTCGACAGTGCAATGCCTATAATTATTGATAATCTTTTGCAACAAAAAAGACGCTTTGGTATTCACAAAATACGACAAAGCGTCTTGACAATCAGTCTCTAGAAAACCGATTTCGAAATATCATAGAACTCAACGACTCGCCCTTCTCCGCTATCCCCACGCCAGCTGACTCTTACCCTATTTCCTTCATGAGTAATGTACTCTTCGTGGCCTTGTTGATCGCGATAGTCAGGATTTTGCTTCAAGCCCCAAGCGACAAGAGATTCTCGACTCTCAATGTTTTCTTCTTTTTCAAAATGATTCTTATGGAAAGATTCGACTATGTAGATCAGTTCTGGCTTTGGCTTAGATTGAGTAAGCATCGCCTCAGTACCATCTGTAATCTCAGTTGTTTCGTTTGTACAACGCATAATTGCAATATTTCCAAGACTATCAACGAACTGGTGCATTGAATCGCCAAGGTCTCCGCCAACAATCTCAGAAAAACCTGCGCTTTTCATTTGTGCTGCCGTCTCTTCCTTCCCTGCCTCCAGGAGAATTGCTGGAAAATTTTCTTCATCTAATCTTTCAGGCGCCTCAGATTCTACAGTTTCCGCTTCTACATCGGACGAATTTCCGTTGAATACCATGTTTCTCCTTATATTATTTATTATAATATTCGTCCTATTCAATAAATAAATCAACAATAGCATTTCTAGCTGCTATTTTTCCCATGAAAATTCAGCATTACCAAAGTGGCCATATTCTGCAGTACTCAAATAAATCGGAGCGAGCAAATTAAGCTGAGAAATAATCGCTTGGGGTCGTAAATCATAATCAAAATCTTTCAAGATATTAATTTCCTGCAACAATCCTGCGGCACTGTAAACTTCAGCCTTTGCCATAACTGGCTGTGCAACGCCAATAGAATAAGCGATTTTCACTAGCACATTATCGGCGTTGTATTTCTTCACATAATCTTTCGCAATTTTCCTTGCCATATATGCGGCCGAACGATCGACTTTGGTGGCATCTTTGCCAGAAAACGCTCCGCCGCCAACTGGCACTTCTGGACCATATGCATCTTGCACAATCTTACGCCCTGTTAGCCCTGTATCTCCATCGAAACCACCAATCACGAAATTACCTGTGCCATTTACAATGATTTTTTTGGGTGAATATTGCTCACACAAAGTATGAAGTTTTTTGAAGCTTGCACCTTCTGAATGTTGCGCGGACAAAACGATCGTTTCTATTTCAAATTTTTGTTTGCCATGATCTTTTAATGTAACTTGGCATTTTGCGTCCGGTCCGAATTCCTCTGGCAAATCCATAAGAATTTTACGTGCCAGATATAGCTCATGTGGAATCATCTGCTCATTATCCTTACAAGCATATCCGACCATAACTCCCTGATCGCCAGCCCCACCTGTATCAACGCCTTGCGCAATATCTGGACTCTGCACGACTAAGTGAGAAACTATTTTCAATTTGTCTGTATATCCGATTGATCGATAAACATTTTCTACAATTTTATCAATATCAAGATCTGCTTTCGTGGTCACTTCTCCCATAATAGATACCTCGCCATGACCACCCATTGTTTCAACTGCCACTCGACTGTATTTGTCTTCTCTGAGGCACTCGTCTAATATCGCATCGGATATTTGATCACAAATTTTGTCAGGATGACCTTTTGAAACTGCTTCTGCTGTTTTTTGAATAAAATCTACTTTCATATTTCTCCTTATATTAAAAAAATCTCCTTCGCTAGCAAAAGAGATAATCGACCTTCGGAAAATCCGCGTATCGTCCTCGCGCTAGCGAGTTGGCTGTGGCACCCATACGAGGTTTACTCAGGGTTGCCGTGCAGATCATCGGGCCAATACCCTACCTGCACTCTTGATAATTAAGTTGTGTCTACATCTTATCACGAATTAATATTTTTACAAACAAAAAAGCCTCTCGTTTTCTAGGCGAAAGGCGTGAATTTTCATTCGTAATACTTCTTACAACGTATATATACGTTGTTGATAGTTTTATAATTTATCAGATCAGGAAGTCTTCCTTCATCGTGCTTTGGGCCCACGAAATCATCATTTACAAGAAATACAGCTGCATCCGTAATCTCATTATCAAAGTTTACAGGAACGCGTGTGCTCCATTTCCCATCTTTTCCGATTTCTAAGAGTCGAGTATAAGAAAATGCTTCTTTCCAACCGACAGCTGGGTATTTCCGCTTTAAGTACACGACGACTCGATACCGATCTGGTTTTTCACCTGTGCAGATGCCATCAAGCAAAACTTCTTCCTTTACTTTTCTGCATTCAAAAACTTTGAAATCTGGGACAGGATCATCGTTCGTGATAGTCATAAAGAAGCTGCCATGAGCTGGACTGATATTTGCACCTTTAGCATAGGAGAGACATAGGATGAATTTCTCATCCGGCTCCGCAATCTTGTCGTCAATGATCGGGATTAGTATTTGCCCCTCCATTTCTCCAGGAGGGATGGTGAGCATGCCGGTTGTGGCAGTGTAGTCGCTACCCGCTATCGCTTCCAAATCTACAGTCCGATAATAGACTGTAGCGGGTTCGTCTGAACGCTTATCCAGCTTCACAATTACATTCATCTTGCCATCTTCAGCAGATTCGGACCATCGTAATTCTTCGACTGTCATAGTTGGCAGTTTGCTCTTGGATTTATCTGCACCAAATGCAGCTTCTGCTGCGATAAAGAGCATGACCAAGACAGATAGGAACACAAACATATCTTTTGTTTGCATACAGTACCTCCTGAGGGCTCGGTAGTTTGGATTTTTTTCTTCCAAGCCATCTTCGCCATCGGGAAAATAGGCAAATAACATGCTTATTATGATCTATTTTTATATTTATGTCAACAATATTTAGGAATGAGCAATATTCTACTGATTTCGCTTAACGAGCCTATCAAATGTCATCTCAATGTAATCGTGCTCGTCAATACCATTTTGCTCATAAATCTGCATTGTTGAGTACAATTTTTTATCTTTCGGATCGAGCCCGAGAAGAGAAATCGCTTTATCAATTTTTTTCCAATCGTCAGTTTCTATCTCAAGATACGGCTTTAGCGCTGGACAATAATCAATATCGAACTCAATGTCACCAAGAAAATATCTGATTCGGCGCTTCTCTTCATAAAATTTCAGCACGAGACCAATACTTTCTAGAATTTTTGCAGTTTGGTCAAAGTCGCTAACGACGACTTCATGCTCTAGCATACCATCATCGTTTTCTAAGCCGTCTTTTGCGCCTAGACGTTTCTTAAACGTAAGTGTAATCTTGTCGCCTTCGTCTCGAAGCCGCACCCAAGAATGGTCTTTGTCCAAGCGCAGATCTGGATAATCAAAAACTTTGATTTTATACATACGGTCAAATGCTTTCTTCGCGCCAACTTCCAAAAATTTCCTCTCCATCACATCAGCGTCAATATCTAGAAACTTGACTTCAATTTCTTCCATATTTTCCCTTCGTTACCTTTGAATACCTAAAACGTCTATTATTTTATCGTTTATATACGAGTATGAATCTTTCACACCCTCGTTGTATAATTCATTTCCGATTTTTTCTAACATAAAATCAAGCACTGCACTTGCAGCCAAGTCACCGATTTCTTCGTCTCTTTCAGTCAGAAAAAATTGCTTAACTTCTTCGATTAGCTGAGCTCTTTTTTCTTTTGGAAGCTTCAGTTCTCTGTCTTTTCCCAAAATATTAAAACCAAAATTACTGTTAAAATGATAATATATCAGAATACTTTAGTATTATAAATATTTGAGAATTGAGATATGAGCTGCTTCGCTGCCAGTGGCACGAGCGCCTTCCTCAAAACCAAGATTCGCTAGATAGTCTCTAAGATAGGTCAGCAACAACGGATTCATAACCGATTCTGTCTTTGTAAAGCTATAGACTTTGCCACCAGTTTTTAGATCGATACCGAACGAACTATAGACACAATCCGTTGCGAGTCCGAAATGGTCGAAATTTTTGAAAGTAATACTTTCTACGTCTCGGAATTTAATAAGCTTTCTTTTTGGCAAGAGAATTATTCCGTCATCAACTATTTCAAACTTAATCGGCTTCACCCCTATTTTCCGATATCTGTAAACCAAAACTTTATCCCAAACAAAGTAAATCAGTAAAGTAAAGAAAATAATAAAGAGAATTGATAGTACGCTATATATCGCGAAATCAAAATAGAAAACACCCAAAAGGCTGACAAGCACAATCGGCGCAATGACAATCGCAACGGCTATGTAGCGCGACAGCTTGAAACATGGTGATTTTGGCAGAGACCAGTCGCTTTCAAAATATGATCCGTGAGTTCGAAAGTGATTCTTGAAATATTTTACCATACCAACTTTGTACTGGGTTACCGTCTCGGACTTAAAACGAGATATTGAAATAAGCCGTAAAACGAAATTTACTATTAAGAGTATACAAGCGCCCATAAGCAAACTTGCACAGCCGACCAAGAGATCCTGATTTACGTCAAACAATTTAGCAGTTCGTATCTGAAAACTAAAATTATCGGCAAAAACAACTACCGTTACTACGAAAACTAGTAGCGTTATGACACTAACGATCAAAGAAAAATGGTTCTTTTTCATTTGATATAATTATAATCTCATCAGGAAAATAAACCAATGACCACCGAGGTTTTTGGAAAAAGAAGTATTCCTTTTTTCCAAATTGCTATATCAGAGCGCGGTAAATTCTAAAAATTAAAGTTCAAAATTATTTATATATTCGATGGATCGTTCTCGCAATTCACTGGCGATCTCGACACCCCTTTTAGTCGTGATTTTATTCATCATGCCTTGGATTTTTAGAATTGACTCCTCTTTCGCTTTCTCGACAGTTCCGTGCATTTTCAAACCCTTTTGTAGATACATCTGATAACCATTTTCAAAAAATGAAATTGCATCTGCATCACGTATAATGGCTTCTTCTATCGGGACATTCTCGGCAAACTCTTCACCGTCTTGGCTCATTGAGTGATTCCGTATCGCTGAAATAATTTTGTCCCTTAATAATGCCTCAACTTCAAGCTCGACCAAAAACGACTCTGCCATTTCTGCACTCTTAGCAGCATGTATCTTACCAAGGTCGGCACCAATATCATGGAGCAGAGCTGAAATCTCAACAACTTGCTTATCAGCAGAGTATTCATCAGCCAAAATTAGAGCGTATTTCCTGACCCCATCGACATGTGCGAAATATGACAATTTTTCACGAGAGCTAGGAACATTATTTTGGTAATAATCGACCGAGACTTCAAGTAACTTATCGTAGTCCATATTAATCTCCGAAATAATTTATTATGCCTATATCAAATCGACAGCATATTTTCGGCTATCCCTTTTGACGAATCCAGCCTTTTCATATAGACGATGTGCAGGGAGAGCACTCTCCAGACAAGTCATATTTATAGACTTGTATCCGTTTTCCCGTCCATACTCTTTAACATACTCCATAAGTGCAAGGCCAACGCCGTCTCTTCTATAGTTTTCCCGAACACAAACATCGAACAACACAAGGAAAGGCCTGTCCGAAAAAGTAAAAAGATCCACAGCTACAACGGTGACTGCGCCTACCATTTGGCCGTCGACAAAAGAAATAAATATTTTATAATTTTTATCATTCGAAAACATTTTTTCGTAAGTTTTCAAATCCTGACTACTCCCAAAGCAGCTATCAATTAGCTGCTTATATTCAAAAAGATCGATTTTAGTGAGTTGTCTGATTTCGTTTTTTGGACTCATTGTGCCTTTATTTAGTTATTTTACTTCTTTTCCTAGTGAATTTACCGCGCTCAAGTCGAAATGCCAATCGTCCATCCTTGTGCTTCATTGGATAGCCGAGAATTTCCCCACAATCGCAGACAAGATTTGGCATATCGGAAGTTTCGACTACACCTGACTCATGCTGAAGTTTTCCCATTTGTCCGTACCAAATATCCGATTCAAATAACACCGCTTTAGCCAGCCAGGGCCATCTTTTTGATAATACAAAACTAGGGCGCCACACTTAGCACAGCCGACATCGATCATATGGGCAGTGCCACCTCGAGCTTTTAGATATTTGTCTTTTTTCATTTTTTAGAAATTATTGATTCGATCGGATATTCCATCTCTATCTCGTCGCGAATAGGAATTCCATAATCACCAATCAACGGGATCTTTTGACCTAGCTTGCGACTCGCTTCAATTGCGTTCGGATGAATTGCTACAAGAAAAAAGCCTCTTTTTTGGTAAAAGCGTATTGCGTCCAAATTGTCATTTGTCGTCATCAACCAAAGTCGCTTCAGCCCAACAATATCTTTAGCTTTCTCGATCATTTTGTTTATCAGATCCGTACCGATTCCCTGATTTCTCATCATAGAGTCAAGTGAAACAATCTCGCACTCACCATTTTTCACATGATAAGTTAGCAGACAAGAAATTTCATTGCCATCGGCTACACAAAAACCATCAAGATCATGGCCATAGAGGCGCTCTTCTCCTGACACGATAAAATCAGCACCCCAATGCGAGATGAAAAAATCATCGACTCTTTTATCTTTGCTAATTTCTACAATTTTCATTAATATCTGCGACCTTTAATTAGCTGAATTCTACTCTACTTATCACGAAAAATAAACACTTGATTATTTGTTAATAAAAGCCCACATTACATAATTTATGATCTCCAAGAGACAATAATCGGTATGTGTGTCTAACAGGCTTTGACAAATATTTAACCCGTCCGTATAATTAATTTCAATATGAAAAAGATCAAGCGAAATCTAGAAAAACACACTTTCAAAAATTTTGTTTCATCCGTTTACAATTAGTCCCGAGTAGGGACTTTTTTTAAACCCCAAAATATTGCACTTTGACAAAGGAGAAATACTATGACACAGGCACAATCAAAAACTCGAATGGTAGAGACAGGCACTGCAATCATGAAAGAAGACCCCGACAATTTGCCGATGAATCTGATCAGGGCAAATTCCACAGTCGGATCGATGTTCGATCTAATGACTCAGACCCTATATAGTGCGAGAACCTTCGCGAACGAACCTGAGACCATTCACGCTGTAAGATGCGCTTGCAGACTTACAAAACTTGGCTTCGACGACACAACTGTGAGCGCAATGCTCTGTCACAAAATCATCAGGCATACACTGAAGCCTCATCTTGTCGTGCTCCTAGAGCTCGAGATGAGTGCAGACTACGAAACCGCAAAGATCATAGAGCGGTGCAGCTTCATCCCACAGACAGAAACGCCACAAGATTACCTGGACAAACTACGCGAATACATCAAGTTGGATTGGCGAATATTGCCCATTATCGGCGCGGATTGGGAAGACGAGCTGCTCATAATGAGATCTGGCAGAAACTACCGATATTCCAGCGAAATCAAACTGATGACAGAAATACTGCCATCAATCGAACAAAGCTGGGAATACTGGCGCACCTTTGTCCCAGCTCATCAGAAACATCAACTCGATGCTGTTTGGAGCAACGTATTCTTTCTTGCACAAGAGGAAGAAATAATCTAAAAAAACCCGTCGGTCATTCAAAAAGAATGACCGATTTTCTTTTTTAGAGAGACCTATCGAAGTGTGGCTTCGCTCTCAGAAAGGTTTCCATCAAAATACAGATTACCGTCCTTGAAATAGGCTGACTTTGCAAAGAAACCAGTAATGCCAGCCAGACGACCGTTTATAAAGTTGATAATAGCATCTTTCTTGCTGCTAAACTTTGTTACCTCAGCGAGAGGATCCTCGGCAGCAAACGAAGAGTCAACATATTTGTTAGAGCGAAGAGATAGCAACATACTTGGGGGAATTATGATCTTACCATAAGTCACGGACTGTATATCAAAATCTTTCACCTCATTATTTTCTAAAGACGTCTTGGCTTTGACGTAGAAAGCCGAATTTGCAGGCATGAGAGTCGCAGCAGACTTGGCTAGCTCTCTCGGTATTCCAACGGCGACAGCATAATTTCCAAATTTCTCCTTGTTCACTATTCCAGAAAGTTCAGCCGTCCCATCATTATTTATCTTTAGTTGTACATCTTTGATTGGCCAATAACGCCAAGGACGATCGTTGAGTAAAGCGGTCATTTCAGAAGAGCTCCATGACGTTGTGATCGGGCGACTACCCTTTCGAACAATACTGTCCTCAACCGCCGTATTTACTGGTAACTCAAGATAAACAAGCTGGCTCTTGGCCCGAGCTGATGCCCTGTCGGCATCCGTATATCGAATTCCCAAATCTTTTGGCTTATCGGTACCGAGCCATTTTGAGACCCCAGGTATATAGCCGAGTGAGCTCGCAATAAAGAGATAAACAACGGCCACGATAAGCGAAATCATGATAAAAATTTTCTTGAACAATTTCATCTGCCTCCCTTGTTAGCTTAGTTTATTTTATTCTACTCCAATTTATAATTTTGAAAATGGCGAATTATCGCAATGCTAGTTGCTCTTGATCGTCATCATCTGATAACTCTAACCCTTTGATTCTTGGCATCGACGATTGGCCAATGTGGCCCTGCATGCTCCCGATAATATTGGCTGTGCCCATAAGCAAGCGCTGGGCCTGCTTTTCTCTTTGCGCCCAAAGCTTCTCAAAAGCAGTCTTCTCCTTAGTTATTTGTACGGTCATTTCTTTATAAGTCTCAACCATACCTTCGATCTGCTGAACAAATTCATGACTAGTGACGAAATTATAAAGTAAATCCGCCTTCGAGCCTTTGTTCTCAGCCAGCGCCTTCTGATAACCGGCATCAAGCAAACTTTTGCGGAGCAATGTTGCGAGGACGATAGCCATTTGTGGTTTACAGATCCAGACACCCTCGAGCTGGCCAATATCTTCTTTCAGCTCTTTTGGCATTGCCTCAGTGATAATGATTGGAATATTGGCCTTAGCTGTCCGCAAATCTTCCTTCAGCTTCGGGATCCAACCATCGGTCCAGTTTTTCGTCCTTTTGATCTCCCAAAGAATCGCGCCACATTGAGTTCCGCGAGGCGAACGAACAACTTGACGAATATCGCCACCTTTTACCCCTTTGGCCACAGGCTCGATCTCATCATCACGAAAGGCTTCGGCCAAGGATTTCTCAAAGTCCAGCTCCATAACCTCGCCTTGTAGCTGCTGAGAGCCCTGAGCAGCTTTCCTCTGCATCTCGTCGAGTGACTTTTGCAGATCGGTGATTGTCTTGTCTTTTGCCGCCAGATTCATCCTCTGCTCGTCGACGGCTTTTTTCTTCGCCTCCTCAACGATTTGACCTTCTTTTTCAAAAAGCTTCTTCTGCGCCTCAATCTCAGCATTTTCTCTTGCTTTGTTCGATTCACGGAGTTGCTTCATGAGCTCAGATAGCTGATCTCTTAGCTCCTTATTCTGCTTTTTATCCTCTTCTTTTTCTTCTTGAAGCTGTTTTAGCTTCAACTCGCTACTCGAGGCGCCATCCGCAAGAGCCTTTTTCTTGATCTCTTCAATCTCTGCGAGATGCTTCTTATCAAGATCAGCCACGAGAGACGACTCTATCTCGGTTTTTAGTGCTTCGCTGAGCTCAAATTCATAACCACATTTTGGGCATTTGATATTAGCCATATTTCCTTAATTTAATATTGATTTAATGCTATTGTACCCCAATTTGACTAAGATCAAAATGAGGACAGATTTGACAGTAAGCATCTTGCATGTTAGCTTAGTCTCAACGCTACCAAAGGAGGAGATCACGATGCACGATCTCGTAACGGAACTTATCGAAAGACGCACATCTATCGAGATAGAAGCGATAGAGATGACGATCACCATGATCGAGCAAAAGATCGAGATGACAGTTGCAGTACACTTGCCGAATACCTGTAAGTTTCCAGGGGAAATTTATCAACGAACTTATTTCGCAAGCTTCACGTACAAGAACGAAGTGGACAAACATAATTTGCCATATGTTCAGTATGAACTTGTAATACAAGATCCGCCGCTACTGGAAAAATACGGAAGGTGCGAAAAATACGGTTTTACCCAACCGAACAGGATAATCCAGAAGGCCTGGGAGGTCAATCAAAAAAGAGCAAAAGAATTTGCTCTAAGAACGCTGAAATTAGCTGGCATAAACGCTTACATCTACGCACACGAGTGGCCAAGCACATTAAATCTCGAGAAACGCTGGGTCTCAATCTATTATCGAGAATAGATTGAGACTTTTTTTATTTCAAAACTATTCTTTTGCTTATGCTTTCAGTAATCTTATCAGTTCGTCATAACTTTTTACTCTTCTAGCAACGTCCGTCTCCTTATAGTCCTGATTCCAGGGACGATCCCAGAGGAAGCACAAAATTCCCTCAGAAGAGCAATCGTCAATATGATGTGGTGCGTCATCAACAATATAGGTAGCACCAATAGATTTGCAAATTTCGGCCTTCGTCCTGCCCGGAATATTTAGATGCTTCTGTCCTGCGAGATATAACTCAATTTTTAGACCAGAAAAATGTTTTGCTATCCATGCTTCAGTTGCCCCAAAGTGAATACTCGGGCGCGATGAGATTATCACTATCTCGTAGCCATTGCTCGACAATTGCTCCAGCAATACTTGCGCACCTTCGTAAGGAGAAAGTTCAGGGATATGTAAACTCAAGAAATCATCACAAACAGTACGGCAATATTCCTCTGGTTTGCACCATACTTCATGCAAGCCGAAAGTGACGTGGTCTACAAGTGTATGAGATGTACCATGAAGATGATTAAAATAATCGGTCAGTTTCTCAGTTGTGTTTGTCAAAACATCGTCTAGATCGAAAGCAATTTTCATATAACTTATATTAATTATTCTTGGCAGTTTAGTATAACATACCGCAATTCAAGCGAATATAAAATAAGCGGGCTCGCTGGCCCGCTCAAGGAATGAAAACTATGGTTTCAGAATTTTTGCTAAATGTTTAACAAGACCTCTAAGATTTTTTTGCTCAAAGACAATCACGACTGGATCGTTTTTCTTCGGAACATTATTCATCTTCCGAAAATATGGTTTGCCCAAGGCCTGACCACCCTCGCTTCTTCGGACAACGATCTCAAAACCAATTTCGTTTGGCTTAAGCCGTTTATCACCTTTCGAATTGATCACTTGGCATTCTATGCGAATTCCAGTGTCATGTGTACTCATACCATAGAGCTGCAGAACCTCTTTGAGGCGCCAAGCTTTCCAGTTTAGGAATTTGTTTGATCTCACATCATCAATAAGACAATACTTAACCTTGTTCAGAATTTTCTTGTAAGACTTCTCCTCAAGATTTTTCTTGACCAGCATTCCTGCAATAAAAATAGAGAGCAAGACTGCCCCTATAATATATGGAACAAACACGATCATACCCCCTACATATGTAGTTTTATTTCTCTCTTATTTATAGCCTTATATCGCCAAAGTTACAATCGTAGAGACAGATTAGGCAACTTTTTCAGATTCTTTGATACGCTTTTCGGAAATACGAAGCTGAGGAACGTTTTCTAAGCCATTTTTCAAGCAATCAGACTCGATATAATCATTTCCGTTTACTGAGAAATTATCGAAAGGTCTTTTTTCATCTACATCGCTAGCAATAACAAGCTTCACGCCTCTCTCTGCAAGCCAATGCAAAGTTTGACGAACGTCGATCGGCAAATTATTATAATTTTCAACAAATATCAACTTCTGCAAAGGATCAAACGTGCTTTTCTTTACAAATGCTTCGCCCAAGATGTTACCCGAGAAGTTATGTTCTGTCTCTTCCCCGACTAGATCTTGAAATATTTTACGAGCTTGCTCGTTCACAATTTTTGAGTCTTCGTCACCTTTTAGCGTGTTTAGTTCAAACTTCGGAGCCTCATCATCTTCATCGGCAGGAATCTGTTCTTTGAGTAAGGAGTGAATCGAGTCAAACTCGACTGTCTTATTTACAAAGACACCTTCTGGGGCTGACAAAGTCTTCACGATAGAATCAGCAACGGCCTCCACAGAGACTTGATTAAGAAGCTCGGGAGTAATATGATTTTTGATTTCAGTTTCAATATTTTCACGCGATATCGTCATCAACAAGTCCTTGAGTGTCATCGCTTTTCTGTCAATTTGTTCGTTTTCCATTTTGTAGTTCCTTAAATATTCAAATGATCTAATCGATAAATTTAAGCGTGTCGTTTTCACGATTCGCCGACCTTAGTCAAGCACAAAAACGTGTTAGCGCTCTTTGCGCCAGAGTTTCTGGATGAAGTTTTGAACCTTAACGTTATATCGCCAAGGCGCAGCCTTGAACTGACGTCTCTTTTGCTCGGCCTGCTTCTCTTCCATCGGCCTTCCGGATTTTTTGATGCCCACAAAGTCCTCTCGCTTAATAACTCTGTCTATATTATACTGCTTATAATAAAATTTGCACTAATAGATCCAAATAATTATTTGATCTCTTCGACAGTATAAGTCTCAATTATGACATCTTTTTGCCACTCCGAAGCTGGCAATCCCGCCTTTAGGCAAAGCTCGCTAAGAAAACTCTCTGGGTCAGACAATTCCTCCCAAACTTGAGGTAAGAAGGTTGCAGAATGTGATTTTTTTGATAAGAAAACACCAGGATGTTTCGATTTGAGAATATCAATTAATTCTTTCGGCGTAGTATAAATTAATTTTGTGAGCTTGCTCAAAACAGAGATTTCAATCTTGATTTTATTGATTTCATCGCCACGCAATGGTGCAAAACGAGAGTCGGCAAAAGCTGCATTTCTAGCATTTTCGATTACGTTTTCATACAAAGACTGTTTTGCGGCTAGATCGCCCATACAGCCACGAAGTTTACCGTTTGCGGTAAGTGTAACAAAAGAAGCGCCCTTCTTCTTCAAAGTTGGAGTTAGCTTGAACTCTGAAATATCAAGCTTTTCCCCAGATAGCTTAGACTCAATCGCCGCCCGAGCCAGCTGCAGCAAGGTCTCGTGGTCATCCTTCTTTCGTGCTAGATCAAGAAACATACTGCACCAAAGAAGTGCTTCATCAGCCTTGTAGAAAGGCGTTCTGTATGTCTGGCCGTTGCTATGAAAGACTTCGATAAAATTTTTATTATGCTCAATCAAACCTTTATAAATTCCAAAATATTTTTGAAATTTTTTCTGATTTGTCTTTTCGAGCAATCGTAAATAAATCAACCCGTTTTGCAGCCAGATAGTATCACCCTGATAGTTCGGCGTGAAGAAATTGATCAGCTTCACAAATACGCCTCTTCGATGAGACGAGTATTTTAGCGGAAAAGGATCAGCAAGACCAGCCCTTTCCATAGAAGTAAATGACTTTTCCATCATCAGCCTATCATCAAATATTCCGAGCCAATAAGGATATATATTTGCGTCACCTGTCACATCGTCGCTCTCAAGATTATCTTTGAAATATGAGCCAGTCCAAAATTTCTCGCGTATTTTCTTAACCCAATCAAATTTTTTGAACGGGTTAGCGAGTCCTAGTTCATCCAAATTTTTGGCCAGATATGCGATCATCGAATTATCATATGTGGAAGATTGGCGGACACTGTGGTCCTTCACGCTCGAGAGATAGCCGCCTCGAACAAGACCAGCACTCTCATCAACAATATTTTCGTAGTATCTACTTATCTCCGAGTTCAAAAACACTTTATGTTTCTTTGCTAAGTCGCCGTTATCGGTTCGAATCAAGGACAGAATTAGCAATGCCAATGAATCAGGAGCAATATCAAAGATATCGACCGGCTGCCCATTTCTGGAAATTTTGGTTCGTATTGCCCCAAATTTTTCATAATGCTCGAGCGCAAAGATCAGGGTTTCTCGAACTTCCCTAGAATACCCTAGAGCCACTAAGCTCTCAGCGCAGTAAGCAAAGTCGCGCATCCAAAATTCTGAGAAGCCGCTCGAACTAGTTTGAAAATATCGGCCGTTCCAGCAACCTTTGATAATTCTTTCGCAAATCTCCTGATAGTCACCATCAAACTTTTTGTATTTTGAGAAACTTGAAAAAAACATATGCCAAGCATCGGCATTGATACGATATAGATTGCGAATTTGTCGAAATAATTTATCTTTCATTCTGTATATTTAAACACAATAATAAGACAAATGACACAGCTACTTTTTTCTAGCCTCAAGCCAACGTTTTTTTACAAATGAGATCGTCAAAGTAGATAGGACAAAGCCACATGTGGGGACGAGTGCATTTAGCCATGGCTTGTTCACGCCGAGAAAAACAAGATATGCTCCGACGAGCAAATAGGTAACGATGGTGATTATAATCTTGCGAGCAGAACTTGTTTCCCAAGCTTTGTCGTCTTCCACTCGCACATTTCTCGCTTTGATTTTATCTATTTCAACTTCAAGTGTTTCCGTTCTGTCCATTTAATTCCTTCCTTAATATATACTAAAGATATTGTAGCACATTTTAATCTTATCTCTGTCACAATTTGATAGTCAGTGCAGCGCTAGAATTATGACTTTATCGGTCACTGAAGCGATATAATCACGATACTGAGGCTGAGCTCATTGACATTCCAGCTGTTCCGAGTATCATACTAATTATTAGGTACGGTTTTTAAGAGGATTTTTCTTTTTTTGGACCTACTTGGGAGAGTCGCAGCATACGGGCTCTCTCTTTTTCTTGCCAAAAAATGTTTACGACAATCTATAATGAAAAAAGCTGAGCATGTATTTGCTCAGCTTCTACGTTTAATAAACTATTTTAAGGATAACGCCTTTTGCGTCCCTTAGATTTGGTGCCAGGATTGGTAATCCCGCTTCGTCTCGGTGGAGAATCTTTCATTTGCTTTTCGACGCCCCCTTCTGGCTCAGACAATGAATCCACGATATCCTGATCGACAGGAAATGGGTATTCCCGAAAGTGTGCAGCGGCGATCACATGCTCAATCACGCCTCTGGAATTATGCAAAGCTGGCTGCTTTTCCAAGATCAAATCTACCAGCTCGATATCCGAAGCATCTTCATCTGGATAAGCAGCGAATAAATCATTTTGCCAAGCAGCGACATACCAGAGCAAACTCTGGTGCACAATTTCTTTAATAAAGCAGGGCGTCAACTCATTTAGCTGCAGAATAAAATTCGGCGAAAAGTTTTCAACATTAAACTCTTCTTGAATCGCGATGACCTGGTTAGCAGCTATCTCTTCAATTTGCTTTTGTACAGTTCTCATAGCTTCACCTCTTGCATTACCTATACCACATTTATCATAAAGATGATAGGTACAACGTAGGTGACAAAAAATAGATGCCTTGTATATTACAAAGCATCTATAAGTTCTAAGCGACAATCTCAACCGTCGTTCCTGACGGCGCCCATTCATACACTTTTTTTGCAAAACTATTGTACAAGCGGATACAACCATTTGAAGCTGGGTGGCCGATTCTACGACCTGGATCAGCAATGATATTTTTCGATTTGCTGGGCCAACTATGCATAAGATGATGCTCATAAAACTGCATTATCCAGCTAAGCCAGCAATTATAAGCCTTGTCGTAGACAGGACCCGCAACTTTTCGCCCTATCTTGAAAATACCGAGATGATTGTGCCGCCCTTTTCTGGCAGAGCTAATCAAGGACTGCATAACTAATTGATTATCATCATAGCAAAATATTTTTTGCATTGAGATCACAATCAAGATTTCTTTACCCTGATGCAGTTTGAAAAGCGCTTTATCAACTTGGACTGAGTCTTTCGAGACTTTGTAGTCAAGGCTCAGTAGAGCCGCGATCTCTCGAACGGGGATGAATGATGAGTCTGCAAACTTCTGAATCGGCAGCGACAAGTCAGACTCTATCTCAGTGCCAATAACTACTTTTTTCGAACCAATTTCCAGCCGGAGAGTATTCAGCTTCGATGTTAATTCGATTTTGTCGCCATCAACCTGAACAGTAAAGCCCAGTTCTTTCGCAAACTGTCGCGTCGGGACAAGTGCCACGTCCTTGTAGACGAACGGCTCCACCCGACGAATAAAGTCTTGCCCGTAAACAGGCATCGATATGAAAATCGATATTATACTCAAAAGACATAGTACCAGCTTCATCTGGCCACCTCCTACTTCTTTGATGAGCAGGATTATAACACTTACACTAGATGATGTCAATTATCATTGACAAATATATGAGCCTAAAGCTACTTCAGATGTTTCCATTGACGAAAAAGTAGGTACAGAAAGAGTATTATTCCAATGTAAAATGCGATTACAGAGTAAACCGGTAAATGAAAAAAGAACTGATATGTGACGAAACTGACAGGCAAAAAAGCTAGAAGCACATATGCTCCCCATTTTTTTCCTTTATAGACCGCATAAATCGCCGGAACACCGATAACAAACCAGCCGATTGCAGCAATAAGATACCAATTTGGCGTATGGCCTATCACAAAATATGCGAACTTGTGAGAGAAAGGAAAAACTAGGTATTTCGAAAAATCGACAAACAAAAATCCTGCCAGCGAATTTTTTTCAAAAACTCTGATTTTACTGATTTGTATTTCTTTTATATCATGCAGAGTGTCCTAGTCCGTGATAGTGATACCTGTCATTCTATCAACAAGATGCCAAGTGCCGCTTGTATCCCTTATATATGCATCAATTCGATAATTTCCTGGTGCGAAAACATACTTGCCGCCATGGAAATAATTAATACTAGCGACAGTATTTGCCCCAGCAACGCTTGTTGGTGACTGATATTTCGTCACATAGCTGTAGTTTGCTTTGTTATCCTGGTTACAAACCTCCATAGTCGTAGCATATCCCGTGATATAGCCACCATCCATCTTCTCAAAACGGACATGCATAGAATTTGGCTCCGTTTTATCTACCAATCCTTTGTATGAAAAAGTACGAACATCATTTGCATTCGCAACTTCGTTTGACCCTTTACCAATATACGGAGCAGAGTAAATTGTGTCCTTCCAACCATCAAGCATTCTCGGTATATCCGACATTGTGCTTGTGCACTCAGACAATGAGATTCCGTTTACTGTTGGCAAACCAGATGTATTAATAACTTCACTCGATTTAGTTGAAGTGACGCTCGAGAATAAGCCAAACGCTACAAGTGTTGAGAATATTAGCCAAAGCAAAGAAATTAACCAGAAAATCACAATGGCTTTGAAAAGTGCCGCGAACAGATACAGCAAGAAGATTACAAGCCAAACAACCAATATCAGCCAAAACCAAAGCGTAAGACCAATCTTGATAAAGACAAGCCCGATGGAAATCACTGCGAGCAGAAGTAAAATTATCAGCACTAAACTAATTTTTCCCTTGTTCTTTGGCATTTCCGCTCCTTATTTTACTACTTATATTTAGTATTATTCTATACTCTTTCGTGCAAAATTGCATCTATGGCGCGTCGTCCAGTATAGCTGATAAACAAAAGGGAATGATAGCGCAACCAAAAACATTATGAGGTAGTCAAGATTATATAATGATGCCGAGAAATTAGTAAAATCCTGTGCGCCGTATGTTTTGGTTTTGTATTGAATGCCAAAGGACACAAGAAGAAAGATGATTGCGGCGACTGAAAATCTAAATTTAACTCGATGCCTCAGAATCAGATATATGGCCTGCAGGCCATAAGGGAGAACCCAAAATATCGCGCCGAAAGTCATCCAGTCAAAGCCGTTCAAGGCCATCCATGTTGGATAATAGATCAGGGCAGCAAAAAAGTATATAAGACTCGGAATCGCCCCAAATGCAAGCAAGCAGTTACTTGGCTCAAAATCCAAAGATTGTGCCCAGACGAGAGAAAGCAGAGCCGGAAAAACTGGGCAGATGATCAGAAAGGGCCAAAGACAAACAGGCACTTGACGAAAAACTTCCCAGTCATAAGCTGCAGCTATACTTGCCCATGCGAGGTCTAGGATGATGAGTGCAATAATGAATTTATGGTTTAATTGTTTATCCATATCATGACTTATTATTTCATAAATATTTTAACAAATTTCAGATCATCAAAGGAATACTTGCCATCAAAATGATCGTAAATCGGCGTTAATCTCTCCGGTTTGAGCTTCTTGAATGTGGCCTGTATTAATTTTAAATCTTTTTGTGCTTCTCTGGATAGCACGCGGGCTGAATCAGATTTTTTTATTTTGCCAATTTTGGCTAGACCATAGATATGACCAGAAACAGTCCCGATACTTAACTTCCTTACTTCTGCAATGTGTGAAATCGTCATACCTTTATTCCACAATGCTAATGTTTCATCAGCAGTTTTCAGCTTTTGTTTTTTTAAAGGCAAAATCACATCATCGATATCTATAGAACCGCCACACTTCGTAACGAAGTCAATTGCTAGCTGTGCAATTTCTGTCTCTGAAATTTTGGAAAATAGTCTTTCCGCATTTGTAGAATCTATATGTAGTTCTCTATCTCTTTCTAGAACTTCAGGATCAACTTGAAACGCTTTGTCGTTCCAACCAAGCAAATAAATACCAGAAAGACGACGAACTCTCGATAGGGCAACATAGCCCTGACCGTATTCAAAAACTCTCGACAAGTCGATAACAGCTTCATCCAAGCTAATCCCCTGGCTTTTATGCACGGTGATAGCCCAGGCCAGTCGAAGCGGAAGTTGCGAAAGGCGACCTTTCACTTTTCTATCCTCTTCAACAATCCAGTCGGCATACTCGACGATGATTCTCTTGCCGCTTCGTATTTTCACGATTGGAAATTCTGTATCTTTTTCGAATCCTTCTACTATTCCGAGGGTACCATTTACGTATCCTGCTTTCTGATTATTTTTAGTAAACATTACTGCCGCACCAACTTTTAAATACAAGTTTTCTGGTGAGAGGCAACCTTTTTTCATTACACTTATTAGTGCATCATGACCTTTTACAACCATTGGGAAATATTGCGCTTCGGCTTGGATTTTCGCCAGCATCTGATCATTCACATAATCAACATTTTCATTGTGCGAATAAAGTTTTGGCGCATTCTCAGGTACGCTCACGACATCGACTTTACGTTGAGTAATTGAGTTTAATGCTATATTGTCGAATTTATTTTCACGAATTTTAGATAGCAAGGAAAGAAGCTCGCTATCATCCTGGCGATATTGTTCAGTAATATAACATGTTGCAAAGTCAGCTTCACGAAAGACCGGCGCATCGTAAGCAAAGCGCATCGGACCCTCATCGAATAAATTGTCCTGAGAAAATTCGCTATAATTCTTCCGCATTACTGGCGGAAGCTGAAAAAAATCACCGACCAGTACAACTTGCATACCGCCAAATGGCTGATGACTATTTTTCACCGTCCGGCAGACTGCATCGATCATACCTAGTGTCTCTGGAGGGAGCATAGAAATCTCATCAATAATAAGAATCTTGGCAGGGCCAACCCTCTTCTTGATATAATCATTGCCCACTATATTTTTCAGATCTCCTGGCCCAAGTCGGCTCTTGATTCCTATTCCGCACCATGAGTGTATCGTCATCCCACCAATATGAGTCGCAGCAATACCAGTAGAAGCGGTAATTGCTGGCTTGATTTCATGGGAATGCAAATAAGAGACATACTGATTTATTGTGTATGTCTTGCCGCTGCCTGGCTCGCCTGTGAGAAAAACGTTGACGCCAGACTTCAAAATTTTCAGGGCTGTTTGCTGATCCATAAGTTTCATTATCACAAAAAGAACAGCATAATAGAATACCTCATGCCTCAAAAAAATGATCGTCTCAAATATTCAAGACGATCATCGGAACTCACCAACCAAAAATTGTTTTTGCGGCAATTATTGCCATTTCATCAGCAAAACGCTGTTCAATAATTTTTTTTCGATCTCGTGATCGAAATTCGGTTGCAGGAATTTTCCTTACCTCTATCGGGATATTCAGTCCGAGCGCGGCAAGATAAATCATTGCATCAAAGCCCCAACCTAACTCCGTTTTTTTGCTCTTTTCGAGCGCCTTTCGCCAAATTCTATAAGCTTGAGCTCTAAGCGCTGGCAAGACATTTTTGCTAATTGCGCAAAACCCATGAGCGCCAGAAAGAACTAATCTACCGTCGGTTGCATCTAAGAAAAGTTTTGGCGTGATTTCAGTGTTTGAATAATATTCAAAACTGTCTCTTGGCATAAACTCCTCGGAATGCTCCAGGTCGCCGACTACCACGCCTTCAATTTGCTTTGCTCTTTTGGCCAGTTCACCGATATAACAGACAGGGTGTTCATCAACATCCAGACGAACAACAGTTTCGAAACTACCAATTTTGGAATAGGCTTTGTTCAGCGTATTCGCAAGTCCCGGCGGACTAATCAAAGGGAAGAACCCAGTCCTAAAATTAGCCATAATTACGGACAAATCTCCTCCAGTACCATTTAGCGCAGGGATGATGTGCTCATCCGGATACAGCCTTTTGATATCAGCAAATATACCAATACCACTACGAAGATATATGGACGAGCGCTCGCCGTTCAAATCTGGCACAACAATAGCAATCTTTGATTTATTCATCAAATTCCCCTCCAACATTTTATGTGCGTGCATGTAGCATACAACTTTTAAGAAAATTGTCAATCTAGGAGTATAAAAAAGACCTTGCATAAAGGTCTTTTTAAAATTAGATAGAAAAGATAAGTTTACACTTTACCGAGATCAATTTCGTCATTAAATCTTATCTGACTCACGAAGTCTGGCATATGGCTCACCATGATCATCGCGCCTTTGTATTCATCAAGCGCTTTTGCAATGATTGGTAAATGTCGAAAATTTATATGATTTGTCGGCTCGTCCATGATCAAAAGTCCGGGCTTCATAAGAACCAGACAAGCGAACGAAAGTAGACCCTTCTGGCCTTCGGATAGCTCGCTAACTTTGTGGCCCATGAGATCACCAGTGATAAGGAAACCAGCTGCGACTGAGCGCATCTCTTGCGTATCAACACCCTCCGCGCGAGAAGAGTCTAGCGAATCAAAAACAGTTTTATCAAAATCAAGATTAGAGAAATCTTGGCTATAGTAACCAATTTTTACACCATCAAGAATCTTGGCGCCCTTATTTTCACCATTAACGAGCGAACGCAAAAACGTGCTTTTACCGATACCATTTGGGCCAATTACGATAAGATGATCACGTTTGCGAATTATTTTTTCGATTTCGCGTGTTTTTGGCTCATGATTTTTGAAGGCTGTAACAAAGCTAATCGTGACAATATCACCAACAATTTCTTGCATTGGAATGTCGAATTCGCGAATAGTTCTGTCTTCATGACGGACATCAATGACTTCGTCCTCCATCTCAACGACTTCTTCTTTTAGTTTCTTTGCCAGCTGACGCATTTTACCACCCTTGTTTGAAAAGAAGTTTACCTTCTCTTTGCGATCAAGAATAGATTTCTTCAGCTGAGCGTTCTTACGCTCTTCACGCTCAACTCTTTTGGTAATTTCTTCTACTACTGAATAATAGTCACCAACATAATTTTCGATTTTGTGTGTGAAAACATTTAGATAAATAACACCTTCGGTAAAGCAGTTTAGGAAGTCGGCGTCATGAGAGATCACAATGACTGTTTTCTTGTATAAAATCAGAAATTGAATAAGGTGATCGATACCAGCTTGATCAAGATTGTTTGTTGGCTCATCTAGTAGCAGAATATCTGAATCTTGGATTAGGGCAAACGCTAGGAGCAATCGTGCCTGCTGACCGCCAGATAGCGCACCGACTAGTCGATCAGTTGGAACATCAAGATTGACCGCGTCCATAACCTTATGTGCCTTGCTTGGCAAGTCGTTTGATCTGATCGGGAATGCTTTGGCAAAATAATCCATAATCGAGAGTGACAAATCTTCACGAGCCATCACTTGGCGACCAGTTGCGATTGTTACATCATTTGCAATAGAAATCCGGCCTTCTTTTGGCTTCAACTCGCCCATAATCATCGCAAACAGGGTACTTTTACCGGCACCGTTTTGGCCCATCAACGTAATTTTCGAGCCACGGCGCACAGAAAAGCTGGCCTCGTGCAAAAGAGGTTTGTCATGCTTATATTCGAAGCTAACTTCGTCAAATCTTAGGATTACTTCATCATTCATGTTTGTATCGGATAAAAAATAAAAAAGGCGTACTTTCGCCACAATTTATTATAGCACATTATTCAAGAAAGTACAGTGCAATTACTTGTATTTTCAATTAGATTAGCATATAACGATATTAATCATTTGTCAAAGATATATGACAATGGTTAACGGAGGTAATATCATGAGCTTCAAGTCAAATATTACTCTTGCAATGCGCCAGATCAACAATACTGATTTCAATATTCTTGAGATGGCACCCGGCATCGATGATGTCGTCTTGCATCGGCTGACCAACACCGATCGGCCAGCAGCCCTCGATTTACTTACTGTTATCGCATACCGCGAACACGGCGACGAATACTCCGGCTACGGCTATGGAGCCGTGGATCCAGGCAAAAACTTGAATCCGATTCCGCTGCCACTGCAGCGAAAACATTAAGCTGCCCCAGAGAGCTTCAAAAACACAAAACCTCGTCAAGGAAGACGAGGTTTTTTATATCCAATCACAGTTTATTCGTTTTCCGAACCAGCGCCACCCTTGGCTAGGCGCTTCTCATACTTTTGTAATACTTCCGCCAGCGCCTCATCAAGAGAAACATCAAGCTGATTTGCGATAATCGTTAGAACAAATAGAACGTCCCCTATCTCCGACCTCACATCGTTGTTTATCTCTATTGGCTTCTTGCCGTAATCAGACATTTTCAAGATTTCTTTTGCAACTTCGCCAACCTCAGAGACCAAGTCGAGAGCTCGGTGCTCAAGCGGAGCGCTCAAATCATGCTTTTCGCAGAATTCTTTGATATTTAACTGGACTGAATCTAGGTCTTTTGCCATATTTATCCTTTGTGATTAAAGTAAACTGCAAATTTCGACTTCAGATCATCCATATCAACTGTATCTAAGTCAATTCGAGACCCAGGTCGAGCGTTGATGCTATCAAGAAGTTCATGATAGCCTGTCTCGTCGATAAGCTCCAAACCAACAGAGTGCACAGTTTCTTCAATCTTCTTGTTTGCAGCGGCAATTCCGTCTTCGTCCACTAAGATTTCTGCTTCAAAATAGTATCCCCACTTCGGAATTTCAACAAGTGAAAACTCAATACCCTTATAATGATAATCATTCTTGATCGTATCCGTCACCAAGAACTTGTGATAACCAAGGATTCTTACAAATTCTAAGTAATCCCAAAAGTTATCCGCGTCCTTGACCGGAAAGCTAAACTCTTTACGAGAATCGCTTCCACTCCACTTGCCATGCTTGAGAACAACTTCTCCTTCGCCATTTGTTACGCGCAAGCGCAGATCAATCGTCTCATCCTTTACCTCTGCCGCACTCTTAACCGAAGTACACCAAATCAGGGATAAACGCTTTTTCACATCGACGAACTTTCCGTGTTCGCGAAAAAGTTTATCGAGTTCGTGAAACTTTTCTTTTGAGAGCTTGCCTCGTTGCTCTATCTCAAACTTTGCCATCCAGAGTCCTTTCATCTTATTTTGTGCCCACTAATTGTATGCGCGTCGATGAATTTTGACAAGTACAGAAGTATCAAAATTTACACAGATTTGCGAATTTCCCCTGCCAAAGTTGATAGTTTGCCAAAATCAGCCATCGGTCCACTTCCAGAGCAGACATAGCCTTCGTATTTTGTAAACCAAAAATTTTTACCACTCAAGACCTGACGCCACTCACCTTTTTTCAGAAATTCTGTGCCGTGCATCGGCATTAGCTTGATATGTGCATGGTCGATGCCTAGTCCTTCCATCAACACACCAACTCGCCCAACATCTTCAAAATGTTTCTCTAAAATTGCTGAAACTTTTTTCGCAGCTAAAATAAATTTTTGCAAAGTATTGTCTGGCATCTTCATCACATCGCTGCCATAGTGCTCTTTTGGAATCACACAAGCAAAGCCTTCGGTGTTTGGATCGATCGAGAGAAATGCCATAAACTGATCATCTTGCCAAAAAACAAGGTCAGCAGAAATTCGTCCTGCCACAATTTCACAAAAAATACATTTTTTATCTACGGTCTTCGCTTCATACTGTCCCATATCAGCTCCTTTTAGCATTATTTGATAACTGAAGCATATCAAAAATATTTACAAAATAAAAATTATTAGCCTAGGTACTAGTATTTTTGTCAACACTCTGCTACAAAATAGATGACGGACATCGAGCCGTAGTATGAGGGGGAATAAATTATCATGAACATAAACAATGGTTACAAAACAGTCGTGCTGGCTGCGAGTCCAAACTGTCAGGCAGGAAACTATGCGATTGTGGACGAAATTATCTACAATCTGCCAGAACACAATGTCTGCTATCTCCCAGGAGGGCTTTCATCAAGCCCTGGATGGAAAAACCCTGTCGAACTATACAATGCAAAAACAAAAGTGAAAACTCGCAAATGCATCATCCCAAACGATCAAACTGATACAAAGATTATCAGGCTTGAATCAATTGAGGGCTACAAAGACTACTTTGGTCCAGACGGCTACAACGGTCTGATCGCAATCGGCGGTCACAACACGCTCACCAATGCTCTCCATTTCAAGCATGCCGAAATTCCAATTATTGGAATTCCTAATGCCCCGAATCTTGACGTTGGTGGCACGGATTACTGTATCGGGTTCGATGGTTACGTTGAATCATGGTATCAACGTGCTATCGATTACATTGAGAAGCTGAAAACCGATCGATTGGTTGGCGTTCTCGAAATACCAAATCATGACTCAAGCATCACGACAATCGCGATAGGACTAGCACTAAAGGCTTGCTATATCTGTGCGCCAGACGTTCTGATCGACCTAAACGAGATGGCAGAACGCGTGAAATATGCTCACCGACATCGTGGCTGGGCACTTGTCATCGCCAACCAAACAGTCAAGTCATCACAGGCAGACCTGGACAATGGCAAGCCTGAAAAAATGGTTTTTGAAGAAGGTAAAGCCGGACGCATGGTTGGCAAAATGATCAAGTCCATCACTGGATTAGCCACCGAATACCCGCGTTTTAGTTTTTTTCACCATAGCAAAGAAACTGCACGCGATACCATTCTTGGAATACGTTGTGGCCAAAAGGCCGCCGAGCTGGTTCTCGCCGAACAATGGTGGGGACTAATGGTATCCATCAGAGGAGAGCAAATTCTCTCAGTTCCGCTGGACAATTTCCAAAGCGACCAGAGGCTTCATCCAGAAAGCTACTGGTACGAACTCTTAGTCAACCGTAACTCTGGTAAATCACAGTAAATAAACCGAGTCACCCGTTCTTGTGTCGGGTGACTTTTTTATTTGGCAAGAGTGCCAACGATTGGGTATTTTGCGAGAGATCTCTTAGCATGGTAACTGTAGAAAGCATTTGTCAGCTCAGTGCCAGCATAATGAGAGAAGTGCTGACCTTGCTGAAATTTGGCACTAAGATCATAAACATCACCGTCAACAGCAACATAAGCCGGCTGACCGTTTAAGCCGTTATATTTGGCAAGCTGAGCAAGAGTAAATGTCTTTGCGGTACTATTTGTCGAGGTCGGCTGAGACGTGGCAGCGCTATTTGTTGTAGAAGATGTAGCATTATTTTTTTCAGTAACATTGGCGACGTTCTCACTCTGGTCTTCTGCTGCAGCTTTTTCCGCTGAGTAAAAACGGTCAACATACACAAAGCCTGAAAGAAAAAATAAATAAAATAACAGAAGTAATAATTTGGTATAGCCGTTCCAGATTCGCCAGCGCTTGAATGCGAGATGAATTGCGTAATAAGTATGAACAATAAATCCAAATATGACAAAGTAAGTCAGATAGTTTAAATGCAACTTAGTGGCTAACGCTGGATGGATAAACCCTTTAGTCATGCCATAGCCACTGATGAAGTACAGAATCATTCCAACAAACAATATCCAAGCCGAAATACGATCAATTTTTGTAATAATTTTTTGTAGCATATAATAATTTTAATTATAAATATTGAGAAATTGCTGAAAAAAATCTGATTAAAAAAGACGGGCTTGCCCACAGCCAAGATCAAAATATACATGTTGAAGATCGCTCGTCCCGGATGCTGTTGGCGACGTATCGAGGGGAAAACCCGATTCATTTGTTCGGCCAGTCGCATCTGCCGCATTGTTCTTAATACCGAAATATGTAACAACCCCAAAAATTAGGCTAATTATTGGCAATATTAGTAACCAAATAATTTTTTTATTCTTTGCGAGCTTTGAAATAATAAATATTGACAGACTAGAGGTAACGGCGAGCAGATAGTATCCGAGATAATAATTTGAATATGAGCTAAAGATCATATCGATATTCGCAAAACAGATAAAGCCAAAAAAGATTAGCACAAGTGCGATTTTTACGATTTGATCAAATAACTTTTTCTTGCGAAAAATATTTATTATCAGCCTAGCTAGAACAAAAAGAGCAAACAGAGCAACAACCAAACACACCACCGCGTTGGTATCTTGGATTATTGTGAGAAACAGTGGTGGTGCTGCAAAGCAATAAAATTTTGATTTCATATATTCCTAATTAATTATTAATAATACCATAGCCACTACTGACCGGATCGTGAAAAAGAAAGC
The DNA here is from genome assembly GCA_037140515.1 of Candidatus Berkelbacteria bacterium. Classification (GTDB taxonomy): domain Bacteria; phylum Patescibacteriota; class UBA1384; order XYA2-FULL-43-10; family 1-14-0-10-43-13; genus ELA241. The sequence goes on from JBAXEI010000007.1 coordinate 32,418, forward strand.
ACTTTGGCGGGAAAAACGTCAGAAGCGCAAAAGCTAAGGCCAACAGTACAATCGCGACAAAAGCGAACTTCTTCATTCCCCAAACGAATGAGCCAGTTTCTAGTTTATAAGCAGTGTAGTGACCAGCGATTACGGCAACCATAAATATAGAAATATCATATACAAAATTATCTGCAAAAAAATATCGCCAGCCGTAAAATAGCGCGACGATCAGCATCGGCATCATATATAGCTTCTTTGCTTGCGCAAAACAAAAGTTCTTTGAGATTATGGAATGATCTTTGGCAAACATTCGCCAGCCAATCAGAGTCATGAGAAGCGCTGGCCAGAAAGCCAGCTTCAAGTGCTCCCAAGTACTTTCGTTTACTGCAGCAAATATAGCTAATGGCTTCCACTCTTGCGACCAAGCAAAAACAAAGTGTAAAAGCGAGCCAACAATGATCGTGAAAACTGCACTCCAGATTTCAAATTTCTTAATCTTATTCATAACTCCCCCATAATTATTTGCATTTATATCATTTTACCACATTAACCAAAATGATAATATTTTTACCATAAAAAAAGCATCACTTACGTGACGCGTTTTTCATGGTACCCGTGGTGCGGATGCGGACACGGCTCGCGCTCTGAGATGCTATCTCTGGCTCGCCATGAAAACCCGAGGTTTTCATTACTTTCCTACACGGGAAAACCAGTTTTCCCGACCCCTTTCTCGGTCCGATTCCTTCCACACAAGCTTTACCATAAAAAAAGCATCACTTACGTGACGCGTTTTTCATGGTACCCGTGGAAGGAATCGGACCTTCGACCTACTGCTTAGAAGGCAGCCGCTCTATCCACTGAGCTACACGGGCAATATATTATATTTTATTATTTATAAATTTTGATATTTTGTAATTTAATACAATAAGTCAATAAATTGATGAATAGTAAAATGATAAATTGTAAAATATCAGCGGAGCTGATTCTGGTACGCCCAGAGGGACTCGGACCCCCGACCTCCTGTTCCGAAGACAGGCGCTCTATCCAACTGAGCTATGGACGCATAAATCAAATTATAAATGGGGCGGCCAACGGGAATTGAACCCGTGATTGCAGTGCCACAAACTACCGTGATAACCACTTCACTATGGCCGCCATATTTTTTTTGGAGCGGGTAGTGGGAGTCGAACCCGCATCTCAACCTTGGAAGGGTCGCATAATAGCCGCTATACGATACCCGCATGTATCGCAAACATTTGATAATACTGTCAGATATTAACATATTTAATCATTTTAGACAAGAATCCCCCTGCTAGAATAACAGGGGGCGAGATTTTACTTATCTTTTCTCTGAGAAACACAGTCCAGCAGTTGGAGAAACTGTTCGCGAACCCCCAGATCGTAGAGTTGGCGGCGTCGGATATTGGTATGGTCCAAGCAACCTTGCCGTTACTCTCTGTGAGAGGAATACCTTCGTATCAGCTCGTTGATAGCGAACGGTAAAGGCCATTGTCTGCGCCTTTTGCAAAGGTTTTGCCTGATCATAGGGTACCGATCTGTCGACATCAACATGACAAGAAATGGGAAGATTAATGGTTTCACCGATGTCCATTTCCTGATTCCATTGATGGTAATCCTCTGGAAACTCAGTGTCAGCCAGTGTATTCGGATCATACCATTGAGAATAAAGCCAGGCGCCATTTTTATTGTATGCATCAATAGCAAGATCAATAATCTTTAGTTTCCGTGCATGTCCATTATCAATTTTCAAATTATATAGCCAATAACCCAAAACAAAATCATAGTTTACATCCTTCGGCTCTATTGTAAATTCGATATCTTGTCTTGGAGAATCAAGAACATTACCGATGAGATAATCAATACCATCGGGATTTTTTAGCAAATACCCATGATTACCCTCATAGACAGGATAGCGATTTACAGCGCCACCCGTGAGCAACTCAAACGGAACCGACGCTCCCATTCCGGTACTATCGCCAGCAAGATAGTCTCCACCACCAATATTATTATAAGAACGCGTTCCTACAATATGATAGTTCACATTACCTCGCAAAAGTATTCTGCGAGGATCATTCAAATTTTTCAGAAAACTTGACCCAGGGAAAAGCTCACTGGCTGCCTCCGTATCAAAAGCAAGTAGGCCAAAAGGCTGATCATTGTCGGCCGTACTGTTGAGATAATCAACCCTCAGATAGTCCATAAGCTTGCCGATGTTGGCCAAGCGAACGCCTTCATGAGGAGTACAAATTGAATAAAAATTCAAAACATTACGCGTCTTGAAATTGTTCTCCATTGCAGCTCGACAGATTAGACCGCCCCTAGAGTGAGCAATGATATCAATCTGTCGGCCCATGTTTGCAATCGAATCCAAAGCGATACCCAGACCCTTCGCTGTAGTGGCTGCATCTTTTCGCCAATCGTATGAATAACCATAGATGACCTTCCACTCACGCATTTCATTAAATTTCCTTGCGGCCAATGCTAAATCACTTACCGAATTATTAAAACCTGGAACCAAAACAAGTACCCTATCTTGATAGTAGGCACCGTTGTCTGAAGCCATGACGACTAATCCAGCAGACTCAATTGGTGCTACAAAACTAAACTTTGCAATCGTACCCTTTAGAGTATTTACTCCATTTACAACAGCAAAAGCGGTCTTGTCGGCGATTAATTCAACCGTATCACCAGTAGCTACGACGAAATTTGTTGTAGCTTTCCAGCCGTTTGAGGCACTATCCAAAATACCGTAGTATGTTTGCTTAGCGTCAAAACGAGAACCAAGATTGCTTATAGTAATCTTGACCTTATCCTGTAGCGGTGAGGAAGATGTGACCGTAATAGAAGCTCGATCTCCGACCAGCTGTACATTTGGATTCGGCGGCTTGGAAACAGACGGTTCGACAACAACTTTTAGATCAGATGCTTGTGTAAAGACCGTTGGGGAAATTGCAACAGAAACATCACCAGCAACAACATAGTCTGCAGTACCACTTTGCACTGTCTTAGAAGCTACAATTGGCTGAACAACAGGAATCGGCGGTGTGATAGGATCAGATTTGGCTGATCCACCACAGCCTGAAATTAGAGTCGCGATCAATGTCGCGGCTGCAAGAGCGAGCCATTTGAACATTTAAGTTCTCCTTATCAAAAATTTGCCTATTCGTTTATTAATGTGCGCTTGCTACACCATACCACTAATCTCATATTTAGCAATAAACGAGTTTGACTAAACCAAAAAATGCCTCGCACAAGTGCAAAACATTTTTTGGTCGGGGATGCGAGACGATCTCACAGGTCGCACTCCGCTATGGCATAGCGGGCTACCTTCTGGAAACCCACGGTTTCCAGTACCATCCTCTTGCGGAAAACTCCCCTTTTCCGACCCTTTCCCATTCGAGTCTCCCAACAAAAAAATGCTCTCGTTTCACGAGGGCATTTTTTGGTCGGGGATGCGAGACTCGAACTCACGACCTCTCGCTCCCAAAGCGAGCGCTCTACCAACTGAGCCAATCCCCGATACAAATTCTTAACCCTGATATTGTATACAAAATGAGCGCGAAAGTCAATTTATTTACTTTCACATTCTGCTTTTCTAAACTGGCTTCATCTCAATTGTTTTTGAGAGAGTAGCTTTTTCTTTACCAACTTGATAACGAATAGGTTTATCAAGAGCGTATCCAGCTTTCAAAGCCCTTATCTCATAATCACCTTTATCAATAAATGTGGAAAATCTACCCTTCTCGTTCGAGACAGCAGTTTTTACGAGTTGACCAGTTTTTCTATCAATTATTCGGACCAAAACCAAGGGGAGATTTATATTTTTCGTTTTATCAACAATCGTGCCCCAAGGAGACTTCTTGATTAGATTCTTACTGTTTGAGAACCAAAGAAGTGAATACAGCACTATTATACCAAGATTGAGTGGAGTCAAGTGACCCGTAACAATTGGTATGATGCTTACAGTGCCGAATACGAGGAATCCGAAAGATGCATAAGCCAAGATTTTGCTTAGTATCTGCATAAGATGCGTAATCTTGAACATCTTAGAGAGATTTTCTTTGCCAGAAGAGATAGCCACATCCTTGATTACTAGACCTTGCTTGTAATCCTTTACCTCAAATAAAGTATTCGTATGATAGAAATCTAAGAAAGAATTTGTATCGACGACTTCATAATTATCTTTAACTATTTCAAGTTTGTATTTCCCTGGCTCTGCAATAAAGCCATACTTACCGTTTTTATCAGTGTATGTCGACGCAACAACTTTTTGGCTTTCATACATCACAACTGGATTTTCACGATAAACTTTCACTAAGTTTATCTTAGTATTTTGAATAGGTGCCCCAGTCCCATCCTCTATCACACGACCCCAATTTCGACGTCGTCTACCAGCTACGAGATTCGCAACCGGCTGCCAAACAGAATGAGCAATTTCACCAAGATTCATCAGTGAGCCGGTCGCTACAGCTGGTGCCGCTGCAACTGTTACTGCCGTCACCACGGCAGCTGTCGCTGCGGCCACACGGGAGGCAACCTCAGGAGTCAAACCAATTTTTGATAAGACGTTTGTAATAGCAGCAGCAGCTGCTGCTACGGCCACTGAAACGTTCTCGAATATAGCTTGAAGCGTTTGGCCGACCACACTATTAGCCACGACTTCAAATGTGTTCTGAACAAAATCGCTGATTACACCTACAACATTTTTCGTTCCTTCTACAATATTGTCAACAATAGTCCCGACTGTATCCGTGATAGCTGGTATCACCGCGACAGGGCTAAACCAGTTTTTATTTCCTCCGCCATCTACCGAGTTTAAAGGATAAATTTTATTTTCAGCTAGATTTATTGAATTTTGTACATTTACGTACTGGACATCCCACGTGGCAGGGTTTATGCTCCAACTTCCAGAATCGCCTGTTTTGAGTGCCAATGTAAGCAAATTGTTTGGCAGTCCTTTCGCAGTCCACATCCCCGAAATAGTCTGGGTTGTACCGGCCGCAAAAGCAATGGTTCTTGCAGCGGATGTGGTCATCTTCAAGTTGTTGAACGTATTGTTACCATAGATTGTTTGAGTAGAGCCTGCAACACCATTCATGACGACAGTAGAAGTGCCAGGAATAACGGCTATATTCGAGAAATCGATATTACCGCCAATCGAAACGGTGCTCTCTTTCAGCAACATTGTTGCTGTAGCAGTTGTACTTGCAGGATTTCGCGCAATCGAATTTGCGATTTGATGGCTACCAGTACCGAAATCAATTGTAGCGCTTGAGCCCAAATTATCTGGCGCGCTTACGCCTCCAAGAAGAATGCTCTTCACATTGATGTTATTTGAAGAAGTGTTCAGAGTCGAGCTTTTACTATCCGTATTAGAGTATACCATCATGAGATTAGCACTCATATCAGAGGTCAATGTGAATATCACATCGTTCGTATATCCACGATAGCTCACGCTGTTAAAGTTGTGTCCACTGACCTCCAGGTTTTGTTTGGACATGTAAAAAAATGAATTGTTAAGAAGAGTTGTGCCACTGTCTATAAACGGATCACCGTCAGATTTGTACAAATATATGAATTTATCAGTAAGAGTGCCACCAGAATATGCATACAAAATGTTATTTACACGAATAAGATCTGAGACGATCTTGGTATTTTTGCTCTGGTGTGCTAGCTTCAAATTATAAAAATATGCATTGCTTGGGGCAGATAGCGTCCCGGTACCGATCAAGTCAACAGTCGAAGTACCTTGAGTGAATGTAATATAATTAAGATCAAGGTTACCACCAACGTTCAAAGTGCCAGAACCAAGGTTTAGCGTATTACCAAAGTTGAGAGGATTTGCAGCTGCAAGATTGCCCGCAACATTTATCGTGCCAGTACTGAGCTTAAGGCCGCCAGCAATCTGATAATATGCTGGATATCTGGCGCTGCCAAAAGCTGAGCCAATTGTCAGATTGTTACAAGTTAACGTATATGGCCCCATATCAAGGTAGCCTGTATTCGCCGTAATGTTGTCATTGTTTATAGTCAGATTATTATTGGCAAAGTTGAAGTCTCCTGTGGCTGTGTATTTAGACGATGGTCCTTTTTGGATCTGAATCGGTGCGAAATTATTTGGCAGAGTGAACGCTTTCTGTGAAATAGCTCCCAGTGGATACATCGTAATTGTGCCGAGCTTCGAGCCGATGATCGGATTATTAACAGTCAACCCATCATTCCGAGGCATATATAAAACCGTTGAAAATGAACCTCCGTTTATCGTGCCTGGTCCCATTGTTAGCCCACCAACCGAGCCGTCATTTAAACCGATTTTAATACCATTCGTAAAGGTAGTCGTCACACCGGCACCAGCGATCGTCAGGCCGCCAAATGCATTGTGCATCTCGTAATTCTCAATTCTGCCACTAGCAGATTGAGTCCATAGCCCAGTAGAAGCCAAGACACCAACCTTGTATGCGATATATATATTACCAGCCACAGTGACGGATTTACCGGCATCGACAAGAGTGCCTGCATTCGCAGCTATCGAAACTGCACTAAGATTGTCCTGAAGCGTCCAGCCAACCGTGAGGGTCCCATTTCTGATCAATGCAACATTGTTATTGGCGGCTACAACAATTCCTGTCAGATCCCTATCAACCCCGTTGAAAGTCAGATTTCCAAGCTGTTGGCCATTTGTTGTAATAGTTTTGCCTGTTAATGTTGGATTGAAATTGATCGTGCCAGTACCTTTGTCAAAAATAGCAAAAGGATTTGCTGCCATTGAGAGTGAGCCGCCAATATTTATCTTTTTGCTTCCAGCATTAAAGGATCCTGAATTTAAAGTAAAGTTGTCTGACACAGTTAAGTCGTTGTTAGCACTGATTGTCCCAGAGTAACCTGTGTTCGTCGTAAATGTTCGAATTTTGCTAGTAAAACCGTTGTCGATTACAGAATTTTTATTAGAAGTGCCGTTGAAAACCACATCACATCCGGCTGTTGGGAGTGTATCGTTTGACCAGTTTGCGGCTGTACTCCAGCTGTCGTCTGAGCCGCCACCGTCCCAAATGCAAATGTCATTCGCCGCAAAAGAAACTGAAATAGTATGATTTGTTGTGACATTCACAAAAGCATAGGTATTCGCTAGCGTTCCGATCAGACTTACTCCATCAATCTTGATATCCATGATATGATAACCAGTCGCAGGAGAGATTGTGTAATTCTGGGTGGCGCCATCAGCAACCGAAGTCGCGCCGCTTGGAGAGATTGACCCATTAGCGCCAACGACCGAAGACGTGATAACGTGAGCGGTGACAGCAAGAGAAAACCAGTTCTTATTGTTTGATGTTGTAGATACAGAAGTGTAGTGAGCTGGAGCAATCATCGAGGTCGCTAGATTTGTTGAATTAGAAACATCCACGTAGTCGATATTCCAGACAGCTGGATAAACATTCCAAACACCGCTATCACCTGTTTTCAAACCCAAGGATAAGAATTGATTTGCTGCGCCAGTAGCAGTCCATGTTCCTAAAATAGTTTGGGTTGAGCTACCAGCAAATTGAATCGTCCTAGCAGTAGTCGCTGTGATGAAAAGATTATTGAATGTTGTCGAGCCAGAGACAGCTTGTATCGATGCACCAGAACCCACAAGGCTGACTGTGCCAGATCCATGAGCAAAAACTCCACCGGTTCGCTCAAAATTCTGGGATACTGCCAAGGAGGTCGATGGAGCGATAAAATATCCGCCAGATTGTACAAATGTCCCAGCCACTATACCATTGGCTGCAGAACTTACAACGCCGGATGCAATCGTAAGGTCATTGCTTACGATAAGATTTGAAGATAAAGAATAAAAGCCGTTGCTTACAAGATCATTATTGCCTCCCAATACAAATTGTTTGAGCGCAAAGCCTGTCATATCACCATAAGAATATGGCGAAGTGCCAACATTGTGGTCAGTCTTTGTACCAGACGAAGGATTTATTCTGGAAATGGTATTCGCGGTAGTATTTGCGACCCAAATGTATCCATCTGCCGCTACCGAGACACCTGCAGGGCTCGTGCCTGTTGGGTAATCTGTCTTCGATCCAGTTGTAGGACTCATTTTAGAGACCGTGTTCGCTCCAGTATTCGTGATCCAGACAAAACCACTAGAATCAACGGCAACACCAGTTGGACTCAAGCCTGTCGAGTAGTCAGCGGCCTTAATGCCTGTAGATGCATTGATTTTTGAAACTGTATTGCTCAGCGTGTTAGCCACCCAAACATAGCCGTCACTACTGACTGCGATACCTGCTGGATTTAGGCCGGCTATGTAATCGCCGACTTTCGTACCAGTTGATGCATTAATCTTTGAAACTGATCCCGTGCCACCATAATTCGTCACCCACACAAAACCAGCAGTATCAACAGCTACCCCAGTAGAACCAGACCCAGCAGCATAATTTGTTCTAGATCCAGTCGAAGGATTTATTTTAGACACAGTGCCACTACTAAAGTTCGCTACCCATACAAAACCATTCGCATCAATCGCCACACCTTTCGGCAGAGATCCTGTCGGATAATCAATTATTTTTGCACCAGTAGAAGCATCTATCTTAGAAACGGTGTCATTTCCCCCATTAGTAACCCATACAAAGCCACTAGCGTCAACGGCGGAGCCATAAGAGTAGCTACCCGTCGGGAAATCACCAGTTTTTGAGCCATCCGTCGAGAGAATTTTTGAAACATTATTAGTATTATAGTTTGCCACCCAGACGTTCGGAGTCGTGACCGAAGGAGATCCGGAGAAAATCACATTATAAAAATCATTTGAATTACTAGCGACCGTAGCTGCAGCCGAGCTACTAAAGATTACTGTCGAGGTGCCCTTGCTAAATGAACCGCCCGTGTTATTCCAGCTTCCACCGATACTCATGGTATAGCTCGAAGGGCTCAACGTGCCAGAGGCCAAAGTAAGACTACCGTCGTCCAACATCTCATGTTGGAGAGCTACTGTACTAGTATAGCCGGCGTTTATTGATAACGACTTGATGTGATTGGTAAAGCCAGCGTCCAATATCGACTCCTTCGTAGAAGTTGAGTTGAAAATTACATCACAGGCAGGAGTTGGCACTGCATTTCCAGACCAGTTGAGAGAAGTTGACCACTTGCTGTCGACACCAAGACCTGTCCAAACACAAGTATTATTAAATGCTGTAGTTACAGCAATAGTATGATTGGAACTAACACTGATAAATTGATATGGCGAAGAAGTTGATGGCGAAATAGGGGTATTATCCAGTATAAGAGTCGAAACATAATAGCCAGGATCAGCAGAAAAAGCGATATCCTGATTTGCGCCATAGCTTACAGCAATTGTGCCTGTCGGACTAACTGAGCCGTGCTGGTCTGCCATAGTCATAATATCGAAGGTGTCAATGGCAAAGCTTGCTGTGACCGATTTATTGGAAATCACATTCATGTCGGTTCTGGCCGCTGTAGGATATGCATCAGACCAACTAACGAAGTGATAGTGAGACGCAGGAGTTGCGACAACCTGAGAACCATTCGCCCCGTAATTAACCGTTTGAGGCGAAGACCCCACGATTGAGCCATTCGCATTTGCAGAGTAGGTCAAAGTATAAGTATCGATGGCAAAAGTCGCAGAGACTGTAATGTTAGCTGCTACATTTAGATCGGTTCTGACGGCCGTCGGATAAGCGTCAGACCAACTTACGAAATGATAATGAGCTGCCGGAGTTGCAGTTACCTGCGAACCATTTGCGCCATAGTTAACCGTTTGAGGAGTTGTTCCGACAATCGAGCCATTAGCATTTGCAGAATAGGTCAATGTGTAAGTGTCTATAGCAAAGGTCGCCGAAACTGTGATATTTGCACTTACAGCTAAGTCTGTTCTAGCGGCCGTTGGATATGCGTCGGACCAGCTAACGAAGTGATAGTGAGACGCAGGAGTTGCGACAACCTGCGAACCATTTGCATTGTAATTAACTGTCTGAGGAGTTGTTCCGACAATCGAGCCATTCGCATTTGCAGAGTAGGTCAACGTATAAGTATCGATGGCAAAAGTCGCCGAAACCGTGATATTGCCAGTAACAACTAAGTCAGTTCTGGCGGCAGTCGGGTATGCATCCGACCAGCTAACGAAGTGATAGTGAGCGGCTGGTGTTGCAGTTACCTGCGAACCATTTGCGCCATAGTTAACCGTTTGAGGAGTTGTTCCGACAATCGAGCCATTAGCATTTGCAGAATAGGTCAATGTGTAAGTGTCTATAGCAAAGGTCGCCGAAACTGTGATATTTGCACTTACAGCTAAGTCTGTTCTAGCGGCCGTTGGATATGCGTCGGACCAGCTAACGAAGTGATAGTGAGACGCAGGAGTTGCGACAACCTGCGAACCATTTGCATTGTAATTAACTGTCTGAGGAGTTGTTCCGACAATCGAGCCATTCGCATTTGCAGAGTAGGTCAACGTATAAGTGTCGATAGCAAACGTTGCCGAAACCGTAATATCGCCAGTCACATTTAGATCAGTTCTGGTGGCCGTTGGATATGCGTCGGACCAGCTAACGAAGTGATAATGAGCGGCTGGCGTAGCAACAACCTGGGTACCATTACCGCCGTCAGCAACTGTTTGTGGCGTTGTGCCAACGATCGAGCCGTTCGCACCCGCAGAGTAAGTCAGCGTATGGCTAGTTGAAGCCAGCCAATTTGTTGTGCTTCCAGGAGTCCCCTCAGTTGAGTTAGCTGCATTTATCGGATTTGACGAAGTTGAGTCAGAGACTGTCACCCATGAGACTGATTTTGTTCCCTGTGGATCAATATTCCAACGAGTACCAGGATTTGATGAAACTAGTATGATTTTGTGTGATGCATCAGTACCATTTATAGATAAAGTATTTGAAACTGTCTGAGTTGTAGAAGCAGCAACTTGAATTGTTCGATTAGCTGTAGCAGCGGCAGTTAAATTGTAAAAACTATTCGTACCAGAAATTATTTGTGTTGTGCCGCCCACTCCGTTTAGCTCGACTGTTCCAGAATTATTATTGAAATTACCAGCAGAACGCTGAAAATTACCGCTAACCTTCATTGTCCCGAAAGGAGCCACCAGGCTACCCGCAGACTGATCAAGATTCTTAATCTCTAAGGCATAGCTAGAGGCGCTCAAAATATTTGCCGCGTTAATTCGCAAAGTATTATCCACGTACAGTGAATCAAGCGTCACAATGTTGCCATTTGCTGAATTGGCAATAAGATCATAGAAATGCTGGCCATGAGAAGTAATATCAGAAGTGAGTCCAGTGCCAATATTGCTAAAAGTTACCTGTCCGTTATTATGATTGAATGTACCACCATTTATAGAAAAATTGCCGGCGCTTCCTTGGCTGTCCAAGGTCATATTTCCGGAAGTAGAATTAAAGATACCACTATCTACAAGAAAGCTGTACTCGCCAACAATGATTGTCGCGGAGTTACCATTAAACGTCCCTGCGAACTGATGATAACCAGACATATTGAATGTACCAGTTCCAGCGTTGATAGTGCCGCCAGTATAGAGGCTTGGACTACCCATGGAGCCATCGAAATTGTTTGTAACCATATCGAGCGTACCGTAAACATAGAACCAACTCATCGACTCCACCGTGCCACCTGGTCTATATGTTTTACCTGTTAGAATGTAAGCACCGCCGATTGAGCTAAACTTGTTTGAGCCGTCAACACTAAACCTAAGCTTAGGATCGGCACAATTATCAGCCACAGCTAATATAGCGTTTGTAAGCGGACCTGCGTTTTCATGAGACAATCCAACGCCACTATATAGATTCAAGCCAGTCAGATCACC